>NZ_CP014619.1:2045550-2727400 GCF_002074055.1 Frondihabitans sp. 762G35
GTCGATCACCGAGAGGACGACCTTGCGCTCGAGCTCGCGCATGGCGGACTCGCCGAGCGTGCCCTCGCGGGTCTCGTAGGCCACCTTCGCGTCGGAGAGGATCTCCTTGGCGAGGAAGTCGCGCGTCGCCTTGCCCTTCGAGCCGGCCTCCGTGATGACCTCGTCGATCGTGATGGAGATCGGGTAGAGCGTCCGCAGCTCGGTCCACAGGGCGTCGAGATCCCAGTCGTCGGGGTTGCCGTCGCCCGTGTGGGAGTCGATGACCTCGTTGACGACGCTCTCGAGGAACGTGTCGGTGCGGTCGCGGAGGTCGTCGCCCTCGAGGATGTGCCGGCGGTCGCTGTAGATCGCCTCGCGCTGCCTGTTCAGGACGTCGTCGTACTTGAGGACGTTCTTGCGGATCTCGGCGTTGCGACCCTCGACCTGCGACTGGGCGGACCGGATCGCACGGCCGACGATCTTGTTCTCGATCGCGAGGTCGTCGGGCACGTTGCCGCGACCCATGATGTTCTCGGCGGCACCGGAGTTGAACAGGCGCATCAGGTCGTCGGTCAGCGACAGGTAGAAGCGGCTCTCGCCCGGATCTCCCTGACGACCGCTTCGACCACGGAGCTGGTTGTCGATGCGGCGGGACTCGTGGCGCTCGGTTCCGAGCACGTAGAGGCCACCGACCTCGCGGACCTTGTCGCCCTCGACCTCGACCGCGGCCTTCTGCGCGGTGAAGACGTCGTCCCACGCGGCTTCGTACTCGTCGGGGGTCTCGACGGGGCTGAGACCGCGGGAGTTCATCTCGGCCACGGCCAGGAACTCGGCGTTGCCGCCGAGCATGATGTCGGTGCCTCGACCGGCCATGTTGGTGGCGACCGTCACCGCTCCGAGCCGGCCGGCCTGGGCCACGATCGCGGCCTCCCGGGCGTGGTTCTTCGCGTTGAGAACCTCGTGCTTGATGCCCTTCTTGGCGAGGAGCTTGGAGAGGTACTCGCTCTTCTCGACGCTCGTCGTGCCGACGAGGACGGGCTGGCCCTTCTCGTGGCGCTCGGCGATGTCTTCGGCGACCTGCTCGAACTTCGCGGTCTCGTTCTTGTAGACGAGGTCGGTCTGGTCTTTGCGCTGCATCGGCTTGTTGGTCGGGATGGCGACCACGCCGAGCTTGTACGTGCTCATGAACTCGGCGGCCTCGGTCTCGGCCGTACCGGTCATGCCGGAGAGCTTCTTGTAGAGGCGGAAGTAGTTCTGCAGCGTGACGGTCGCGAGGGTCTGGTTCTCGGCCTTGACCTCGACGCCCTCCTTGGCCTCGATGGCCTGGTGGATGCCCTCGTTGTAGCGGCGGCCCGAGAGGATGCGGCCGGTGTGCTCGTCGACGATGAGGACCTCGCCGTTGATCACGACATAGTCCTTGTCGCGCTTGAACAGGGCGTCGGCCTTGATCGCGTTGTTGAGGAACGAGATCAGCGGGGTGTTCGCGGACTCGTAGAGGTTGTCGATGCCGAGGTAGTCCTCGACCTTCTCGATGCCGGGCTCCAGGACGCCGACCGTGCGCTTCTTCTCGTCGACCTCGAAGTCGATCTCCGGCTGGAGGCGGCGGGCGAGGGTCGCGAACTCCGCGAACCAGCGGTTGGCCTCCCCGGAGGAGGGGCCGGAGATGATGAGCGGCGTGCGAGCCTCGTCGATGAGGATCGAGTCGACCTCGTCGACGATGGCGTAGAAGTGGCCGCGCTGCACCATGTCGGAGGCCTGCCACGCCATGTTGTCGCGCAGGTAGTCGAAGCCGAACTCGTTGTTCGTGCCGTACGTGATGTCGGCCGCGTACATCTCGCGACGCTCGGCCGGCGTCTGGCCGGCCAGGATGCAGCCGGTCGTCATGCCGAGGGCGCGGAAGACGCGGCCCATGAGCTCCGACTGGTAGCTCGCGAGGAAGTCGTTGACCGTGATGACGTGGACGCCGCGCGAGGCGATGGCGTTCAGGTACGCGGCGGTCGTGGCGACGAGCGTCTTGCCCTCACCGGTCTTCATCTCGGCGATGTTGCCGAGGTGGAGGGCCGCGCCGCCCATGAGCTGGACGTCGTAGGGACGCATCCCGAGAGTGCGCGTCGCCGCCTCGCGGACGGCCGCGAACGCCTCGGGGAGGAGGTCGTCGAGCGACTCCCCCTCGGCGTAGCGCTCGCGCAGCTCGCTCGTCTCGTTGTGGAGATCCTCGTCGCTGAGGGCCTTGAAGTCGTCTTCGAGGTCGTTGACGGCGTTCGCCAGCGCCTTCAGCTTGCGAAGCGTGCGGCCTTCGCCGACGCGGAGGACCTTCTCGAGAACGTTGGCCACGGAGACTCCCAAAGTGTGTAGAGCGGGCAGCGGCGTGGTGTGCCGATACCAGCCCGTGATGTTATCAAGCCTAGTGTCCGGGGCCCTGGGAGGCGGCCAAGCGCCGACCGCCTCCCGGGGCTCTGCCGGACGTCAGCCGACGAGACCGCCGCGGATGGCCATCTCGGTCTCCTGGCGGACCGGCGCTTCGTCGTCGAGGCCGATGACGCCGTAGTCCCAGCCCTTCCGGCGGTAGACGACGCTGGGCATCCCGGTCTCCGAGTCGGTGAAGAGGTAGAAGTCGTGGCCGACGAGCTCCATGTAGTAGAGCGCGTCGTCGACGGTCATCGGCGAGGACGCGAACACCTTCTTGCGGATCACCACGGGGCAGTACGCGTCCTCCTCGACGGCGTCCTCCTGCTCCGAGGCGACCGGGATGGAGCCGGTGCGCACCTGGTCGAGCGTCTCGGCCGAGGCCGGGACGACGCCCGAGCGGCTGAAGTCCTCGGCGGACGCCTCGCGGAGCGAGGTCGGCCGGTGCTGTCCGCGGTGCACCTTGGAGCGGTCCTTCGCCCGGCGCACCCGCTCGAGCAGGCGGGCGATGGCGAGATCGAAGGCGACGTACTTGTCGGATCCGCTCGACTCGGCTCGGACGAGGGGACCGGGGCCGATCAGAGTCAGCTCCACGCGGTCGTCTCCGGACGATCCGGACGACTTCTCGTTGTGCCGTGAGACCTTGATCTCGAGGGCCAGGGCCCGCGTGGCGAGCGTCCCGACCTTCTCGGCTTTCTCCGTGGCGTATTCGCGGAACCGATCGGTGATACCGACGTTTCGACCCGTTACGGAAATTTCCATGACGATCTCCCAGCCACTCTGGCGTGCCGCCATTCCAGTAGGCGGGTTTCCTTTCACGCCTTGTATGCACACCGTAACGACGTGGACTACGAGATGTCACGAACTGTTCACCGTTTTGAGGCGGATCGATGGCTCTCCCACCCGGCGTGGAGCGGATCGTCACGGAGAACATGGCGCTTTCGCAGACATGAGCGGCGTGGCTGCCAGGCACGCGCATCCGGCGACCTCCGCTCCACCGGCGCGGAGCGCCCTCACCGCCTCGACGAGGGTCGCGCCGGTCGTCACGACGTCGTCGACCACGATGACGCGGCGGCCCCGGAGCCGGGGCGACGCGCGCATCGTCCCCGACCGGCTCCGGACGCGTGCCGCGCGCGACCGCCCCTTCTGGGACCCGCTCGACCGCAGGATGCGCAGCGCCCGGGGTCGGGACCGCCCGCCGAGGGCCCGCACGAGCAGCTCCACGGGGTCGTAGCCGCGCAGACGGCGACCCCGCGCGGACGGCGGCACGGCGACGACCTCCCAGGCGCCCTCGTGGAGCCCGGCCGCCTCCGCCACGCGCGCCACGGCGGCTCCGAGCGCGGGAGCGAGCGGCCGCGCCAGCCGGAGCCGCCCCTCCTGCTTGAACGCGAGGACGACGTCGCGCACGGCGCCCTCGTAGACGAGGCCGGCGGCCAACCCGGTGCCGTCGGGCAGGGCGGTCAGGGTCGGGGCGGGCGCGAGGCGCTCACGGCAGAGCCCGCAGAGCTCGCGGTCGGGTGCACCGCAGCCGGCGCAGTCGACCGGCGAGACGAGGGCGAGGGCACCGCGGAGGGCGCTCAGGACGACGGCCCTGCTGCGAGGGCTCGGGGGCGGGGGTTCCATGCGACGAGACTGCCGCCCCGGGCATCCTGCGACCGGCCCCGACGGCCACCTGGGGAAAGGTGCCCTGTCTCCACAGGACGACGGGGCCTCGTGGTGGCCGCGTCGGTCAGCGCTGCGTCGCGAGGAGGTCGGCCGAGACCCCGGTGTCCTCCCAGCCGTTGCCCCGGGGTTGGAGCAGGGCTCCCGCGGCGGTCATCACGCTGACGCGGTCGACGCCGTTGCCTCCGACGATGGAGACGCCGGTGTTGCTCGGCCGCCCGAGGTCGCTGGTCTCGCCGCCGACCACGTGCTCGGACACGAGCGAGTCGCCCGCCTCGTTCGAGGACAGCGTCGCGACCGTGATCTCGTCGACCCAGGTGAGCCCGACCGGCGTCCCCGTCGGCGGCGTCAGCTCGAGCGGGTCGCCGAGACCCGTCGGGACGTGGTTCCCGTCGCGGATGACCGCCGCGACGAGCAGCCGCGGGGTCCCGTCGGCGTCGAAGAGCAGGGCGATCCGGGCGCCGTCGCGCGAGAGGCGGAAGGCGACCAGCTGCTCGTCGGCGGGCAGCGACGTCGTGAGGCGGTGCGGTGTCCCGTCGAGCGAGTAGGCGGTGAGGGAGCGCGGTGCGGTGGCCTGGGCGGACCAGACGAAGCCGGCGTCGTCGTAGGCGGGGTCGACCAGGTCGCTCCTGGCGTCGACGCGCCGGGCCGCGGCTCCCTCGCGGACCGCGAAGACGCCCTGCGGGGTGCCCACGGCCGCGGCGTTCTGCCGGGTCGAGAGCTCGACCGAGGTCGGCTTCAGCGCCGTGACGGTCTTCGTCAGGCCGGCGATCGGCGTCACGGTGGAGGGCGTGGCGAAACCGAAGGTGCCCTTGGAGATCACGAGGGGCCTCGCGTCGACGGTGGGGTTACGGATGGCCACGCTGCCCGTCGACTCGGGGATCGACAGCGCCGTGCCCTCGACGGAGATGTCCACGCTGCTCACGGTGGCGACCGTCGAGAAGCTCGCGACGAGCTGCGCCCGCATCCGGGACCGCTGCGCCGAGTCGGCCGAGAGGGCGTCGCCCGTCAGGTCGACGTGCGCCGTTCCCGACGACGTCGTCACGGAGTTCAGCGACAGGCCCGTGCCCTCGGGGAAGGCCGAGACCACGGCCCCGCGGAGCCAGGTCGACGGACCCGCGAGGACGGCCTCCGCGATGCGGGTCGTCGTCGAGGTGCGGGCGAGGAACCACCGCTCGTCCGGGACGAGGTAGGTGTAGGTCGGGTCGAAGAAGTAGACGGCGTGGGGCCGGAAGACGAGGTCGAAGTTGGCCGTCGAGAGCACGATGCCCGCGGGCGCGTAGCTGAGCCGCCACTGCCCTCCGACACGGGCGAACTTGAACGTGAGCGAGGTCGACGTCGACGGCTGCGACTCCGTGTAGTGCCCGCTGGAGTCGACGGTCGCCGCGCTCTGGACCGTGTACGTCGACTGCGCGCCCGACACCGGCGCGACGATGCCGGAGCCCTGGCGGACGATCACGCTGGCGCGGGGATCCCACTTGGCGGCGAACGTCGAGGTGAGGTACTCGCGCGCCACGGCGTAGTTGTCCTGCGAGCCCGTCCCGGCGTCGATGAAGTCGCGGATGATCCGCTCCTGATCGCTCCCGGCGACGGGGCCGGCGGGAAGGAACTCGATGTCGCTCTGCACGGTGTTCGAGAGCGGATCGGTCGACTGGACCGCGCCCGTGGAGGGGATGGTCGCGCATCCTGCGAGCGCCGCGACCAGCGCGACGGCCAGCGCCACCGCGAGGGAAGGCGCACGACGGGCCGCGCGGGAGCGGGCGATCACGGGACCCTCCTCGGCTCGTTCAGCCGCATCGACGCGGCGACGTCCGTCACGGGCTCGTCGTCGGGCTCGGGGGGCTCGACGGTCAGCGGCGATCCCATGATCGCACCGTTCCGGACGCGCGGGAGCGTGACGACGAAGCGGGTCCCCCTGGCCACCTCGGACCACACCTCGAGGCGTCCGCCGTGGAGGACGGCGTCCTCGCGCGAGATGGAGAGCCCCAGCCCGGTGCCGCCGATCGTCCGCTTCCGCGACGGGTCGGCCCGCCAGAACCGGTCGAAGACGCGCTCGACGTGCTCGGGCCGCATGCCCGACCCGTGGTCCTCGACGGCGATGGCGACGGCCTCGGCGTTGCTGTCGACCGTCACCTCGATGGGCTCGCCCTCGCCATGCTCGATGGCGTTGCCGAGGAGATTCCGCAGGATGCGACGCACCCGTCGCGGGTCGATCTCGGCTTCGAAGTACCCGCCGCGGGCGTCCACGGTGAGGACGCTGCCCGCGCCCTCCGCCAGCGGGCCGAACTCCTCGACGCTCTCCTCGACGAGACGGACGACGGCCGTGGGTTCGGTCTCGAGCTCGACCGCGCCCGCGTCGAAGCGGGAGATCTCGAGGAGGTCGCCGAGCAGGAGCTCGAAGCGGTCGACCTGGGTGTGGAGGAGCTCCGCGGTGCGGGCGGCCGGGGCGTCGAACGTGGCGCGGTTGTCGTAGAGCATGTCTCCGGCGAGCCGGATCGTCGTCAGGGGTGTGCGGAGCTCGTGCGAGACGTCGCTGACGAAGCGCTGCTGCATGCGCGAGAGGTCGGCCAGCTGCTCGATCTGCCGCTGCATGGCGTCGGCCATGCCGTTGAACGATCGGCCGAGCGTCGCTATGACGTCCTGACCGGCCTCGGGGATCCGCTCCTCGAGGTGCCCCGCGGCGATCTTCTGACTCGTCTCGGCGGCGACCCGGATGGGTCCGACCACCAGGCGCACCACCACGTAGGTGATGACGGCGATGAGCAGGACGAGCGCCATCGAGCCGATCGCGAGGGTCTGCTGCGTGAAGTCGAGGGTTTTCTGCGCGTCGCTCAGGTCGTAGACGAGGTAGAGCTCGTACTGCCCGGCCGTCGGCACCTGGAGGGTGGAGCCGACGGCGAGACCCGGCTCCTGCCCCTGCCCGGTCGCGAGGGAGACGGGTTGATAGTGGAGGCGGTCGGCGCCGTCCGCGACGGCCTTGCGGAGCGCCGGCGAGACGGCCGCGTTGGGGAAGTCGGGGCTGGCGATGTTCTGGATGGTCTGCGCCGTGGTCTGGCCGGGCGTCCGCAGGATGGCGATGCTCGTCCCGCCGGGGCTCGACGTGGAGCTGAGGATCGCGCTCTGCGCCTGGTTCTGGAGCGAGTCGAGCTCCACCTGGTTGTTGTCCTCCGTCGCCGTCGCGGAGTCGAAGATACTCTGGGCGAGGACGGTCGCGCGCTGCGACTCGACCTCGATCTGCTGGCGGCGCTGCTGGTAGATGTTCGTGCCGATCGAGACCGAGATCGATGCGCCGATGACCGTGACGGCGATGCCGCAGAGGAGCACGGTGATCGCGATCGTGCGGAATTCCAGGGAGGTCCGCCAGAGTCCCAGCACCCGCCTCGACAGGGTGCGCCAGCGCGACCCGAACACGGGTGGCGTCTCAGGCTCCGGAGCCGGCGCGGTAGCCGACGCCGCGCACCGTGCTCACGATGCGCGGGTTGTCGGGGTCGTGCTCGACCTTGGCGCGGAGGCGCTGCACGTGCACGTTGACGAGCCGCGTGTCGGCCTTGTAGTGGTAACCCCAGACCTGCTCCAGCAGCATCTCGCGGGTGAAGACCTGCTGGGGTTTCGAGGCCAGGGCGAGCAGGAGCTCGAACTCGAGCGGCGTGAGGTTGATGACGGTCGCCCCCCGCCGCACCTCGTGGGCGGCCACGTCGACGGTGAGGTCGCCGACGGCGAGCACGTCGCTCGGCGCCTCGGCGCTGGGACGCAGCCTGGTCCGGATGCGGGCGACGAGCTCCTTGGGGTTGAACGGCTTCACGACGTAGTCGTCGGCGCCGCTCTCGAGGCCGCGCACGACGTCGGTGGTGTCGCTCTTCGCCGTCAGCATGATGATCGGCACGCCGCTCTCGGCGCGGATGAGACGGCACACCTCGATGCCGTCGAGACCCGGGAGCATGAGGTCGAGCAGCACGAGGTCGGGCTGCGCCTGGGCGAAGGCGGAGAGGGCGGCGGCGCCGTCGCCGCAGAAGGACGGCTCGAACCCGTCGGCGCGCAGCACGATGCCGATCATCTCGGCCAGGGCGGGGTCGTCGTCAACCACCAGGATGCGCGGGGTCATGGTCTCCACAGGGACGGGCCTGCACCGGCATGTGCAGTTCGGACCACACTAGCGAAACCCGCTCGGAACTCCACCGTGACTGGCCTGCCGCCGGTCGTCTGTGGAATCATGAAACCGCCCGTGAGGGTAACCGTGCACGACGAGAGAGAGACCCCGGGGGAACCGTGAGCGACACCGAGCCGTGGGCGAGCCCGTCCCAGGGGCCTTCGCCCGCCGAGCAGCCGTCGCAGGCGCCGCCGCCCTCCGCCGGCGCACCGTACGCCGGCGCACCGTACGCCGGCGCACCGTACGCCGGCGCACCGTACGGCGGCGTTCCGTACGGCGGTGCTCCGGGCTGGACGCCGCCGCCCAAGCCGGGGCTCGTCGCCCTGCGGCCGCTGACCCTCGGCGACATCCTCTCCGGGGCGTTCGGCGTCTTCCGTCGCAATCCGCGCACCACGTTCGGGACGTCCGTCCTGTTCCAGATCCTCTCGCTGCTCCTGCTGCTCGGGGTCGCCGGCGGCGCGACCCTCTTCGCGGTCGATCGCTACGAGAGCGCCCTTCCGTCGCAGCGTGACTCGCTCCTCGCCGGATCCATCCTCGGAGTGATCGCGGCGGCCCTGATTCCTTACCTCGCGACGATCGCGGTCACGGCGATCCTCCAGGGGCTCTTCGTGGTCGAGACGTCGCACCAGGTCGTGGGTGAGCGGATGCGCCTCCGGGGGCTCCTCGGGCAGGCTCGCGGTCGCATCGGGGCCCTCGTCGGCTGGTCGCTGCTCCTCGTCGCCGCCTGGGTCGTGGGCCTCGGCCTCCTCGCGGGCGCCGTCACCCTCCTCGCCATCGCCGGCGGCACGGTCAGCACCGTCGCGGCCGTCCTCCTCGGGGTCTTCGGCGCCCTCGGCGCGGCCGTCGTCGCGGTGTGGCTCGGGACGAAGACGGTGTTCGTCCCGAGCATCCTGATGCTCGAGCGAACCAGCATCCGCGCCGCCGTGGCGCGCTCGTGGCGGCTCACCCGGCAGAGCTTCTGGCGCACGTTCGGGATCATCGCGCTGGTCACCGTCATCATCGCGGTGGCGAACAGCGTGGTCGGCGTCCCCGTGTCGATCGTCGCCCAGATCGGCGGAGGGATCGTGCGTCCGAACGGCGAGCTCAACTCCGACGGGCTCACGAGCTACATCGTCGTCAACGTCGTGGGGCAGTTCGTGTCGCTCGTCATCGCGTCGATCGGGGCGGTCATCCAGTCCGCCACGATCGCCCTGCTCTACATCGACCAGCGGATGCGACGCGAGGCGCTCGACCTCGATCTGGCCCGCTACGCCGAGCTGCGCGCGCAGGGCGTCCGCCCCCTGCCCGACCCCTACCGCACCCCGGACCGCCCGGCGGCGGGAAGCGGTCGGGCGGCCTGGGCGGGACCGACCGCCCCGTGAGCGCACCGCTCACCCCGTCGGCGGACGAGGCCCGGCGGCTCCTCGTGACCGAGCTCGCCAAGCCCGAGTACGCCTCGGCGCAGCCGTCGCTCCTCGACCGCATCGCCGCGGCGATCATGAACTGGATCGGCTCGCTGCGGTTCGGCTCCGTGCAGGGGGCGCCGGCCTTCCTCCTCGTCGCCCTCCTGGTCCTCGTCGCCGTGGCCGTCGTGGTGCTCGTCCTCGTCTACGGCGTCCCCCGACGACGGCGCCGCTCGGCCGTCGAGTCCGCCCTCTTCGGCGACGACGACTCCCGCTCCGCCGACGCGCTCCGCGGCGCAGCCGCGGCCGCCGCGCGCTCGGGCGATTTCGCCCAGGCGACGGTCGAGACGTTCCGCGCCATCGCGCGCGACCTCGCCGAGCGCGGAGCTCTGACGACGGCTCCCGGCACGACCGCTCAGACCTTCGCGACGCGCACGGCCGCGCTGTTCCCGGAGCACTCCGACGCCGTCCTCGCCGCGGGCCGGTCGTTCGACGAGGTCCGCTACCTGGACCGCCCCGGCAGCGAAGCCGACTTCGAGAGGGTCCGCGATCTCGACCGTGCCCTCCAGCGCGCCACGATCGCGGCGGTCCCCGCGTGACGGCGCTCGACACGCGGCCGCGCCGGCCCGTCCGGGAGCCCTCCGGGGTCGCCGCGGTCCTCCTCCGCGGCCGCTTCTGGATCGCCGTCGTCGTGGCGGCGCTCCTCGCCGCCGTCGCCGCTCTCGTCATCACGGGCACCGGAGCCGCGGCGGGCGCCCTCGACCCGGCCAGCACCCAGCCGGGCGGGGCGAGGGCCGTGGTCAGCGTGCTGCGCCAGCAGGGCATCGACGTGGTGACCACCTCGACGCTGTCGGAGACGCGGCGGGCGATCGCCGCGGATCCTGCGAACACGACCGTCGTCGCGTACGACCCCGGGCCCTACCTCGACGCCTCGCAGTGGACGACCCTCGCGCGCGCGTCCGGGCGCCTCGTCGTGGTCGAACCCGAGCAGGCAGCCCTCGACCGCATCGCCCCGGGCGTCTCGCGCTCGGAGGCGCCGCTCGCCGGCGACCTCGCGCCGCGCTGCGACCTGCCGGCCCTCGCCGCGTCGCGCTCGATCCTGGCGACCGGGGTCCGGTACACCGCCTCCGCGGCCGCCGACGCCGTGACCTGCCTCCCCGCGTCGTCGGGCGGCGGCTACGGCCTCGTCCAGGTCGAGCGGTCCGGGGGCACGACGACGGTCGTCGGCGCCTCCGCGGCCCTGACCAACCAGTACGTGGCCGACCGCGACGACGCGGCGTTCGCGCTCCGCCTGCTCGGGGCCACGCCGCGCGTCGTCTGGTACCTCCCGAGCGTGGCCGACCTCCCGGAGACCTCCGGGACCCTCGCGTCTCTGACGCCGGGCTGGGTGACCCCGTCCATTCTGCTGCTCGGCGCAGCCGCCGTCGCCGGCGCCGTCTGGCGGGGCAGGAGGCTCGGACCCCTGGTCGTCGAGAACCTCCCGGTGGTCGTCCGCTCGACCGAGACGATGGAGGGGCGCGCCCGCCTGTACGAGCGCAGCTCGGCGCGTTCGCACGCCCTCGACCAGGTGCGGATCGGCACGATCGCCCGCCTCGCCTCGCTCGTCGGTCTCTCCGGCGGCTCGGGCGTCGACGAGGTCGTCGGCCGCGTCGCCGAGGTGCTCGCGGTCGACCCCGCGGAGGTCCGCGGCGTACTCGTCGACACCGTGCCGGTCGACGACTCCCACCTCGTCGCGCTCAGCGACAGCCTGCGCGATCTCGAGAACGCCACCGCCCGAGCCGTGCGCCTGGGATGAGCCACGCCCGGAATTCAGCCCTCCCCCGCCCCGCCCACAACGGAGAATGCCCTTCATGACATCCGAGCTCCAGCAGTCCTTCGCCCGCGTCCGAGACGAGGTCGGCAAGGCGGTCGTCGGCCAGGACGCCGCCGTCTCCGGCCTGATCGTGACCCTGCTCGCCGGCGGCCACGCCCTCCTGGAGGGCGTCCCGGGGGTGGCCAAGACCCTGCTCGTCCGGGCCCTCAGCCACAGCCTGAGCCTCGACACGACGCGCGTGCAGTTCACCCCGGACCTCATGCCCGGCGACATCACCGGTTCGCTCGTGTACGACTCGAAGGCGGGCGAGTTCGAGTTCCGACGCGGGCCCGTCTTCACGAACATCCTGCTCGCCGACGAGATCAACCGGACGCCGCCGAAGACGCAGTCCGCGCTGCTCGAGGCGATGGAGGAGCGCCAGGTCTCCGTCGACGGCGTCTCCCGGCCGCTGCCCGAGCCGTTCCTCGTCGCCGCGACGATGAACCCGGTCGAGTACGAGGGCACCTACACGCTGCCGGAGGCGCAGCTCGACCGCTTCCTGATGAAGCTCACCCTGGGTCTCCCCGAACGCGACGCCGAGGTCGAGGTGCTCCGGCGGCACGCGTCGGGCTTCTCGCCGCGCGACCTGACCGCCGCCGGGGTCACCCCCGTCCTCGGCGCCGAGGAGATCGCGGCCGCGAGGCGGGCGGTCGGCGACGTCGGGGTCCGACCCGACGTGCTCGCGTACATGGTCGACCTCGCCCGCGCGACCCGCCAGAGCCCCTCCGTCAAGATCGGGGTCAGCCCGCGTGGATCGACCGCGCTCCTCGCGGCCTCGAAGGCCTGGGCCTGGCTCACCGGGCTCGACCACATCACCCCCGACCACGTGCAGGCGATGGCCCTGCCCGTCCTCCGACACCGCCTGCAGCTGCGACCCGAGGCGGAGCTCGAGGGCGTCGGCGCCGACGGCATCCTGACCTCGGTCCTGCAGCAGGTCCGCGTCCCGGTCTGACATGGTCGTCACCGGTTGGTTCGTGCTCCTCACGCTGCTCGGCATCGTGCCGATCGTCGCGACGTCGAGCCCGTGGGCGCTCGTGGGCTGGCTCGGCCTCTGCCTGCTGCTGCTCGTCGTCGACGTGGCCCTGGCGGCGTCTCCGCGGGCCGTCCGCCTGTCGCGCGACCTGCCTCCGGCGATCCGCCTCGGCGAGAGCGCCCCGTCGGGGCTCACGATCTTCAACGAGGGTCGACGGGTGCTCCGCGGCGTCGCACGAGACGCCTGGCAGCCGTCGGCGGGAGCCGGTCCGACGCGTTTCGCGCTCGCGATCGCCCCGGGGAGGCAGCGGGTGGTGACGACGACGCTGACGCCCTTCCGCCGGGGTGAACGCCGCGCCGAAGCCGTCACCGTCCGCTCGATCGGGCCGCTCCGCCTCGCCGGACGCCAGGCGACCCTGCCGCTGCCCGGGGCTGTCAGGGTGCTCCCCCGGTTCTCCTCGCGGAAGCACCTCCCCTCGCGGCTCGCCCGCCTCCGCGAACTCGACGGCCGGACCAGCGTCATGATCCGCGGTCAGGGCACGGAGTTCGACAGCCTCCGCGACTACGTCCGCGGCGACGACGTCCGCTCGATCGACTGGCGGGCGACCGCGCGCCGCCAGGACCTCATGGTGCGCACCTGGCGCCCCGAGCGCGACCGCCGCGTCGTCGTCGTGGTGGACAGCGGTCGCACCTCCGCCGCTCGGATCGACGACGAGCCGCGCCTCGACACGGCGTTCGAGTCGGCGCTCCTCCTCGGCGCGCTCGCGTCCCGGGCGGGCGACCGCGTCGACCTCGCCGTCGTCGACCGCCGCGTCCGCGGCCGCGTGCAGGGCGCGACCGGAGCCGACCTGCTCTCGGCCATGGTCACGACGATGGCGCCCCTCGATCCCGAGCTCGTCGAGACGGACTGGACGAGCGTGCCGGGTCTCGTCCGCTCGATCACGTCCCAGCGCTCGCTGGTCGTCCTCGCCACCTCCATCGACGCACCCGGCGCCGCGCGGGGGCTCCTGGCCGCCCTGCCGCAGCTCACGGCGAAGCACCTCGTCGTCGTGGCGAGCGTCGTCGACCCGGTGCTGAACGAGGCCGCTCGGAACCGGTCGTCGCGCGAGGACATCTACCGGGCCGCCTCCGCCGAGCGCGCACTGCTCGACGTCTCCCGCGTCTCCGCGGCCATCCGACAGCTGGGCGCCGATGTCGTCACCGGCTCGCCGGCCGACCTGCCGCCCGCCCTCGCCGACCGCTACCTGGCGCTGAAGGCGGCCGGACGGCTCTGAGGTCGCGCCGCAGGAGCCACGCCCCGCCTCAGCCGGCGACGAGTCGGCGCGCGCCGGCCTCGAACTCGTCGAGGTCGCCCGTCTGCCCCGCGCGATGGGCGCGACCGCCGACGATCCACTGGTAGGCGAGGAACAGCGCCAGCGCCACCGTGCCGATCCCGATCTTGATCGGCCACGGCCACGGCTGGCGCGTCACGAAGCCCTCGATGACGCCGGAGACGAGGAGCGACAGGATCAGCCCGACCGCGATGGTGATGAGGGCCCGGCCGTCCTCCGCGAGAGCCTGACCGCGTGTCCGCGCGCCCGGGGCGATCCACGACCAGAAGATGAGGAGCCCCGCGGCCATGCTGACGAACAGGCTGTAGAGCTCCAGCTGACCGTGCGGCGCGATGTACAGGAAGAAGTACTTCAGCCGACCCTCGTCGGCGAGGACGCCGGCGCTGAGCCCGACGTTCTGCGCGTTGGTCAGCAGCAGGTAGGCCGGGTAGATGCCCGTGATCCCGAAGGCGACGGCCTGGGCCGCGATGAAGGCGTTGTTGGTCCAGACCTGGCCGGTGAACGACGACGGGGGGTTGTTCGAGTAGTAGTCGACGAAGTCGCGGGTGGCGAACTGGCGGCGGAACTCGGGGGTGCCGAACGTGGCGAGGACGGCCGGGTTGGTCGCCGCCCAGACGCCGAAGAGGACGGCGACGACCGCCGTGACCCCCGCGACGACCAGCGACAGCCACCGGACCCGGTAGAGGGCGGCCGGGAGCTGCAGGAGGAAGAACCCGGGCACCTGGGAGGCGAGGTTGCGGCCGGCCCCGGTGAAACGCAGCCGCGACCGGGAGAGGGTCAACGACAGGCGCTCGCTCGTGGGGGTCGTGCCCGACGACGACTTGAGGCTCGAGAGCTGCGTGGCCCCGGACTGGTAGAGCTCGACCAGGCGGTCGGCCTCGGCTCCCGTGAACCGCCTCCGGCGGGAGAGCGCGTCGAGCTCGTCCCAGTCGCTGGAGTGGGCTCCGGTGTAGGCGTCGAGATCCATTCTGATTAGATACTAGGCATGAGAGGCCGACGAGCGCTCCGAGCAGCCCCACCGGCCTTCGATGTGTTCGAGGCCGACGAGGACGAGCTGGTGACCGGCGAGGCCGTCGGGCTCGACCTCCGGCCGGCCGGCTTCGTGCTCCGGCTCGCCGGGGTCGCGATCGACTACGTCGTCTACGCGATCGTGCTGATCGGGCTCCTCCTCCTGCTGAGCATGGCGGCCGACGCGGCGCTCGTCGACGAATCGACCGGGAGCGCTCTCGCCATCGCGTCCGTCGTCCTGGCCCTCGTCGTCGCCCCGACGGCGATCGAGACCGCCACGAAGGGCAGGTCGATCGGCAAGTACGCGGTCGGCGCCCGGGTGGTGCGGCTCGACGGCGGCGCCATCGGGTTCCGTCACGCCTTCACCCGCGCGCTCGTCGGGATCCTGGAGATCGTCATGACGGCGGGCGGCCTCGCCGTGATCGTCGCTCTGCTCAACCGGCGCTCGAGACGGCTCGGAGACCTCCTCGCGGGCACCTACGCCCTCGGTGAGCGGCCTCCCCGCGCGGGGCGCATCGTCCACCGGGTGCCACCCGAGCTCGAGGCGTGGTCGCGGACGGCCGACGTGGCCCGGCTCCCCGACTCGCTCGCTCGGCGGCTGTCGGCGTTCCTGCAGCAGGCGCCGCGGCTCCTGCCCGAGAGCAGGATCCGCGTGGCCGGCGCGCTCGCCGCCGAAGCGTCCGCGTACGTGTCGCCTCTCCCCGCCGTCGACGCGGAGACCTTCGTGATCGCGGTGTCGGCGGTCCGCCGCGACCGCGAGGCGCGCGCCCTCGCCGCCGAGGCCGGACACCTCGACCGGCTGGCGCCCGCCCTCGAGAAGCTGCCGCAGGGGTTCCCCCGCCGCTGAGGCGGACGAGCCCCTCACCGCCGCGCGAGCCCGTCGGGCGGGCAGCGCGCCGTCAGCGCCGGAGCCGCAGGCTGTTCCCCACGACGACGAGCGACGACAGCGCCATGGCGAGCCCGGACACCACGGGGTTGAGAAGACCCAGCATGGCGATCGGCAGGGCAGCCACGTTGTAGGCGAAGGCCCAGAACAGATTGCTCCTGATGATCCGGAGGGTCCGCCTCGACAGCCGGATCGACTCCGCCACCAGCGTCGGGTCGTCGCGCACGAGGGTGATGTCGCTCGCCTCGATCGCGGCGTCCGTCCCGCCCCCGAGGGCGATGCCGAGGTTCGCCCCGGCCAGGGCCGCGGCGTCGTTCACGCCGTCGCCGACCATCGCGACGATGCGTCCCTCCGCCTGCAACCGGCGGATCTCGGCGAGCTTCCCGTCGGGGAGGACTCCGGCGACCACCCGGTCGATGCCGACGCGTCCGGCGACCGCGCGGGCCGCCCGCTCGTTGTCGCCGGTGAGGAGGATCGGCTCGAGCCCGAGGGCGCGGAGCTCGTCGACGGCCTCGCGGCTCGTCGCCCGGACCTCGTCGCCCACCGCGACGACCCCGAGGGCGCGCCCGTCCCGGGCGACGGCGACGGCCGTCAGACCGTCGGCCTCGGCGTCCGCCACGGCGGCGGCGAGTCGGTCGTCGAGGACGACCGCCCACGCGGAGGCGAGCCAGGCCGGGCGGCCCACCGCGACGACGGACCCGTCGACCGTACCGCTCACGCCGAGCCCGCGGGTCGAGACGAAGTCGCGGGTGTCGGGACGGTCGGACGCCGGAGCGGCCTGCGCGATGGCGCGACCGACCGGGTGCTCGGAGAGCGACTCGAGCGCGGCGGCCGACCGGAGGAGGGCATCCTGCGATTCGCCGTCCGCGACCGTGACGCGAGCCACCGTCATGACGCCGGTCGTCAGGGTGCCCGTCTTGTCGAGGACGACCGTGTCGACCGTGCCCGCCTGCTCGAGCATCTGCGGACCGCGGATCAGCACGCCCCGGCGCGCGCCGCGCCCCGTCCCGACGAGGAGAGCCGTCGGGGTCGCGAGCCCCAGAGCGCACGGGCAGGCGATGATGATCGTCGCGACGGCGGCGGTCACGGCGAGTTCGACGGAGTGCCCCGTGACGAGCCAGCCGACGAACGTCAGGGCGGCCAGCAGGATCACGACGGGCACGAAGATCCCGGACACCCGGTCGGCGAGACGCTGGACCCGTGCCTTGCCGGTCTGCGCCTCCTCGACCAGGTGTGCGATGTGCGCGAGCTGCGTGTCGCGCCCGACTCTGCTCGCGCGGACGGTGAGATGCCCGCCGGCGTTCAGGGTGCCGCCGGCGACGGCATCGCCCTCGGCCACCTCGACGGGGACGGACTCCCCCGTCAGGAGACTCGCGTCGACAGCCGACGAGCCGGCGACGACGACGCCGTCGGTCGCGACCTTCTCGCCCGGGCGGACGACGAAGACGTCGCCGACGGCGAGAGAGGACGCGTCGACCCGCTCCTCGCGACCGTCGACGAGCCTCGTGGCCTCCGTGGCCCCGAGGTCGAGGAGCGCGTGGAGGTCTCGGCCGCTGCGCTCCCGCGCTCGGGCCTCGAGGTACCGGCCGGCCAGGAGGAACGTGGTGACGGCGGCTGCGACCTCGAGGTAGACGTCCTGCGAGGAGGCGTCGGCCCGCCCGACGAGCTGCAGCGTCATGTGCATGCCCGGCGCCCCCGCCCCGCCCCAGAACAGCGCGGAGACCGACCAGCCGAAGGAGGCGATGACGCCGAGACTGATCAGGGTGTCCATGCCGACGGCCAGGTGACGGGCCTGCCGCCAGGCGGTCCGGTGGAAGGGCAGAGCCCCCCAGACGGCGACCGGAGCGGCCAGCGCGAACGCGAGCCACTGCCAGTTCGCGAACTGCAGGGCCGGGATCATCGACATCAGGAAGACCGGGACCGTGAGGACGGCCGAGACGACCAGGCGCTGGCGCAGGGCGCCGGCCGAGCCGTGGTCGTGCTCCTGTCCGGCCGCGTGGTCGTGGTCGTGGCCCGAGGTGTCGGAGGGGGCGTCGGGAGCGGGGCGCGTGGGCCGCGGCTCCTGCCGGATGCTCGCGCCGTATCCCGCGGCGGACACGGCCGCCACGGCGTCATCGTCGGAGACCCCGGCCGGGAGCTCGACGCGGGCGCGCTCGGTGGCCAGGTTGACGGCGGCGGTGGCGCCCGGGATCCGGTTCAGTTTCCGCTCGACCCGCTGCGCGCACGACGCGCAGGTCATGCCCGAGATGTCGAGGTCGAGGGTGCGCGCCGTTCCGTCGATCTCCGTCACGAGCGGTCGGCCACGCCGTACCCGGCCTCGTCGACGGCCTCGCGGACGAGAGCGTCGTCGAGCGGGGCGGCGCTCGTGACGAGGACCGCGCTCGAGGCGCCCGGGCGCAGCTCGACGTCGACACCGGTCACCCCGTCGACGGCGGAGAGCTCGGTCGTGACGGCGCGGACGCAGTGCACGCAGGTCATTCCGTCGACGAGGTAGGTGGTGGTGGTCATGGTGTCGCCTTTCGCGTCGGGGTCGGGGTGCGGGGCAGGAGCCTCGGGGCGAGGCCTCACGAGCGCACCAGTCGCGCGATCGCGGCCGACGCCTCCCGCACCTTCTGATCGGCCACGTCGCCGCCCTCCCGGGCCGCCTGGGCGACGCAGTGGGCGAGGTGGTCCTCGAGGAGCTGGAGCGCGACGGTCTCGAGCGCCCTGGTGGCGGCGGAGACCTGCGTGAGGATGTCGATGCAGTAGGTGTCGTCCTCGACCATCCGCTGGATGCCCCGGACCTGCCCCTCTGCTCGCTTGAGCCTCTTGATGATCACGGCCTTGTCTCGGGCGTACCCGACGCTCGTGTGCTCGTGTTCCATGCCTGCCTCTCATACCCCCTGGGGGTACAACCCTACGCCCGTCCTCGTCCTGGCGATACCCCAAGGGGGTATTCGGAGCCAGGACCGCGAAAAGGCCCGCCCCGGTGACGGGACGGGCCTTCCTCGAGCGGGACTACTGGCGGATGAGCGCGAGCACGGCGTCGCGCACGCGCGCCATGCCGCTCGGCGTCGCCGCCTCGGCGTTGAGGCGCAGCAGCGGCTCCGTGTTCGACGGCCGCACGTTGAACCACCAGAACTCGCCGTCGTCGTACGAGCCCGAGACCGTGAGACCGTCGAGCTCGTCGAAGTCGCCCTTGCCGGTGTAGGCGTCCACGATGCGTGCGTAGGCGGCGGGGACGTCCACGACGGTCGAGTTGATCTCACCGCTGGCGGAGTAGGGCGTGTAGCGGTCGGTGAGCACGGACAGCGGGTCGGGCCCGGCGCCGAACTCGGCGAGCACGTGGAGCGCGGCCAGCATGCCGTTGTCGGCACCCCAGAAGTCGCGGAAGTAGTAGTGCGCGGAGTGCTCGCCGCCGAAGATGGCGCCGGTGGCCTTCATCTCGTCCTTGATCAGCGAGTGGCCGACGCGCGTGCGGACCGGGGTCGCTCCGGCCTGCTCGATCGCCTCGGGGACGGCGCGCGACGTGATGAGGTTGTGGATGACCGAGATCGACTCGTCGGGCGCGGCGGCGCGGACTCGGGCGATCTCGCGGACGGCCACGATGGCGGCCACCGCCGAGGGGGTGACGGCGTCGCCCTTCTCGTCGACGACGAAGCAGCGGTCGGCGTCGCCGTCGAAGGCGAGACCCAGGTCGGCGCCGTGCTCCACGACGGCCTTCTGGAGGTCGACGAGGTTCGCGGGCTCGAGGGGGTTCGCCTCGTGGTTGGGGAAGGTGCCGTCGAGCTCGAAGTAGAGCGGGATGATCTCGATGGGCAGCTCGGGAAGGCCCGCGGCCGTGCCGAGGACGGCCGGCACCGTGAGGCCGCCCATGCCGTTGCCGGCGTCCACGACGATCTTGATGGGGCGGATCGCCGAGAGGTCGACGAGCTGGCGGAGGTACGCCGCGTAGGAGGGCAGCGCGTCGAACGGCGTGACCGTGCCCCGCTCGCCGCCCGCCGTGATGCCGTCGGCGAGGAAGCCCGCTGCACGGTCGCGGATCGACGAGAGGCCCGTGTCGAGGCTGATGCCCTGGGCTCCGGCGCGGGAGAACTTGATGCCGTTGTAGGTGGCCGGGTTGTGGCTCGCCGTGAACATGGCGGCGGGAGCGTTCCGCGATCCGGAGGCGAAGTACGTCTCGTCGGTCGAGCAGAGTCCGAGCAGCGTCACGTTCGCACCGCGCGCCGTCGCGCCGCGCGAGAACGCCTCGGCGAAGCCCGGCGACGAGTCGCGCATGTCGTGGCCGACGACGATCTCGTCGGCGCCGGAGCCGATCTCGTCGGCGAACGCGGCACCGAAGGCCTCGACGACCTCGGGCGTGAGCTGGGAGCCGACCAGGCCGCGGACGTCGTAGGTCTTGACGAAGGCGGTGAGGTCTACGGGCGTTTCAGAAGTCATTCCCCAAAACTACATGCCGGACGACCTGCCACCCCTGCGGAGCGGACAACCGCTCGGCGTGCCGCTCGCAGAGGTCGTAGCCGTGAGGCTCAACGGTCGTGCTGAGCGGCCCGACGACCGCCATCGAGTCGGCGTAGTCGTACGTCAGAGTCGCCACGGCCTCGTTCTGGCACGTGACCTTGCTGCAGGGTCGCCCGTTCATCTGGGCTCCACCCTAACCCCGCGAGGGTCGGGAGACCGCGCGCCGCCCGGGGCGCGCGCGACTACCATGAACGGATGGCCAGACCTCCGCGCGTCCGCTCGTCCGGCCGGGCCGCTTTCCGCGACCGCCACGGCCGCGGGCTGCGCTCGAGCGCGGCAGGTCCCCACCTGCCGTTCCTCCGCACGCGCATCGACCTCTTCGACGACATCGTGGCGTCGACGGCGCACTATCTCAAGGAGCTCTGGCCGGACGAGCTCGACGACGTCGTCTTCCGCGTGGCGGGACTCCCCCAGCGGGCCCCCGAGAGCTCCTTCGAGCGCTTCCGGGTCGACAAGTCCAAGCGGGTCGTGACGTTCTACCGGCTGCCCATCGAGCGCCTCACCCGCACCCCGGAGTCGCGTCAGCAGGGCGACGCCGAGTGGCAGCACCGCGCCCTCGTCGAGGGCTACGTCTTCCGCGCCGTCGGCGACCTTCTCGGCAAGGATCCCTGGGAGCTGGCTCCCGACCGCTACCGCTGACGCCGCTCGCTGTCTCGCGGACGACCTCGGGGTAGACGGTCACCTCGGGGTAGACGGCGACCTAGGGGTAGACGGTGACCGGCGACGACACGGCGGTCGGCGAGAACAGCGGGTAGGCGGCGATCGCCCCCGACTCCTCATAGCTCACCGCGGCGCGGAGCCCGTCCGCGCTCGACAGCGTGTAGACGCCGCGCGCCCGGAGCGGCGACGAGACGCTCGCGTTCGCCGGTACGGCCAGCTTCGTCGTGACGGCCCTGTACCCGGGGCCCGCTGCGAGCCGGTAGGTCGCCTCGATCGCCCGATTCGTGGGGTTCGTGACCGTCAGGAGCCCCGCCGGCCCCGTCGCCGCCGTGAACATCGTCGTCCCGCTCAGTGCGGGGGCGCCGCCCGTCCAGGCGAGATCCGTCGAGGAGTCGGTCGCCACGCTCGAGGTGCGGACCCCCGCGACCACGGGCACGTTCGAGTCGATCGTCGCCGTGTAGTCGGCCGCGGCGAGGTCGTCGAGCGGGAGGTCGGTGACCTGGCCGCCCTCGGCCGACACCGTGAAGGTCGCCCCGGTGCCGGAGGTCGTGCTGAGCTGGATGGACAGCTGCGCGTTGGCCTCGCCCGGGACGAAGACACGGACGACGGGAGCGAGGTCGGCGAAACCGTCCTGGCCCGCGGCCGCGGCGACCCGGTCGGTGTCCCGGACGACGACGCCGGGAACGGTCACGCGCCTCGCGGGGGCGGCGGACGCGCTGACGAGGTCGGCACCTCCGGCCTGCAGCGTGCGGACCACGCTCACCTGGAGGCTCGAGACGATCTGTCCGCCGCGACTGGTCACGTGGACGACCGGCGAGGCCAGGTCGGTCGCGAATCCGGACAGCGGCACGACCTTCTGGCTCCTCGGAGCGACGACGATCCCCTGGAGCCCCGGCCCTTGGACGGCGCCGTTCTCGGCCCAGACGGACAGGTCGACCGTCGAGTTGACGTCGGTCGGGTTGACGAGGCTGATGAGAGTCGTGCGGCCGGTCTGGGTGGAACCGCCGACGAGCCAGGTCGAGTTCGTCGGTTCCTGGCAGGGCGCCGCGGCGAAGCCGCTGAGGTCGCTCTCCTGAACGTCCTGGCTCTGGGACCCCGCGACGAGCGGGATCCTCGTGCCGTCCGCCGGAGCCGTGACGAGCAGCGGCGAGGACGGGCTGCCGTCCGCGCCGGTCAGAGGGGTCCGCACCGCGCGGTCGCCGCTTCCGGCCCCGGTCACGGTCGCGGTCGAGCCGACCGCGGAGAGGCTGGTCGCCGAGGCCCCGGTGTCGCCGGAGAGGCGGAGGAGGGAGCCCTCGCAGACGCGCTGCTGGTCGAGAGCCACGGGAGTCACGACCCGCGCGGCGGGACGGTCCTCCAGGCGAGGGATCGGAAGGGCCGTGGCGGCCGCCACGACGCCGGCCCCGACGGCCAGGGCGACGACGCCGACCGCGAGGCGGACACCGGTTCGGACGATGGTTCGCCTAGTCATCTCGCTCCTCGTCGAAGGTCGTGGCGGGCTGTTCCGCCTCGGGGACGCCCGGTCGGGCGCGGCGGCGCCGGGGCGTCGTGGGGATGGCCAGCAGGAGCGCCGAGCCGAAGACGAGCGCCCAGGTCGCGAGCACGATCGGCCGGAGCGGTCCGTCCGCCGGGGTCGCGACCGTCCGCACGGTCGCGTCGGTGTAGCGCCACAGCAGACCGCTCGACGTCGACCCGACGGGCTGGAGCAGCGCGTTGCCGTCGAGGGACTGCGAGGCCCGCTGGCGGAGGTCGTCGGCCGGGCCGTCGTCGCTCGTGCGGCCGAGCAGGACGAAGCCGATGCCGAGCTCTGCGAGCGTCTTCTTCGGGTCGTAGCCGCTCCGGCTCACGAGGTTGCCGGCGAGGACCGTGAGGTCGCTGGTCGTCGACGACAGCTGCTGCTGCGTCGAGTCGAGCGTCGACTGGTCGTCGAGGCTCTCGCCCTGGCCGCGCTGGAGCGACACCGCGAGCGAGCCGTCGGGCTGCGGCGAGAGCACGAGGGTGCCCACGTCGGGTTGGGCCACGGCCTCCGCCGTGACGTAGGCGCTGAGGATCCTGCCGCTCGAGGCGCCGATGGGGGCGACCCCGACGAGGGTCGCCACGATGAGCGGGACGGAGGCCGCGACGCCCAGGAGGGCGAACAGGAAGCCGAGCGGCGGCGTGAACCGGGGCACCCGGTCGAGCGTGACCGAGGCCGCCACGACGAGCCCGAGGAAGTAGAGGCTGAGGCCGCTCCCGGCCCAGATGGCGGTCGTCGAGTTGCCGACGCCGGTGAGCTGCACGTGGGTCGCGGCGACCGCCGTGACGTAGCCGACAAGGGCGGCGGCGAGAGCCGCGACGGCGCGCCCCCGGGACGGCAGGAAGACCGAGGCGGCCGCGAGGAGGCCGAGCGGGAGCATCGCGACGACGACGAGGACGGCCATCGTCGACCCCGTCAGCCCGAGCGGCGCCACGAGGGCGGTCCAGCCGTTGAGGCCCGTCTCGGGCGAGCCGAGGGCGAGCTGGAGGGGCGAGGCCGGGACGTTCCGGGTGGGGACGCCGGGGTCCGCGAAGATCGCCCACCACGTGCCGCGTGCCGCCTGGGCGAGCGCGATCGGCACGAAGAGCGCGATCGCGGGCAGCGGCACCGCGAGCATCCGGTGGGCGCCGCGGGGCCGGAGTGCGATGGCCGCCAGCCAGCCGAGCACGAGCGCGGGCAGCAGGGACGGGGTGGAGGCCGCGACGACGGCGAAGAGGATCGACGACGTGGCTCCTGCCGACCAGGACCGGTGCGACGCGAGCAGCGCGAGCACGAGGAAGGGGAGGGTGGCGTGCGTGATCGCCGCCCCGAGGTGGCCGGTCTGCAGCGCGGCGAGCCCCGGCGGGGAGACGGCGTAGACGAGCGAGCCGAGCGCCGGGATCCAGGTGCGCTCCGTGAACCGGCGCACGACCAGCCACGATCCGAGCGCCGACAGGGGCAGGGCGAGGAAGAAGAAGACGACCACGGCGAGGGAGGGCGCCCAGAACGTGAAGGTCCCGAGCACCGCCACCACCAGGGCGAAGGGGTCGGAGGGCCCCACGTAGCCGGTCCCGATCTCGTGCCAGCCGTAGCCGACCGAGTGCCACAGGGCGCCGAACGTCGTCGAGAGCGGCAGGAGCCCGCCCCCCGTGACCGCGCTCTTGCCGAGCAGCGGGAAGAACGCCACCACGCCCACGATCGCCGCCAGCAGCGTGACCCACAGACCGCCCGAGCCGACGTAGCTCGCCTTGGGCACCGCGGCGTCCTCGACCTCGGCCAGCTGGGCGTCGCGCTCGTTGACGCGCCGCTCGCGGAGCTGCGCCCAGTCGGCCCGCAGCGGTCGGATCGCACCCCAGCCGAGCTTCTTCGTGCGCCGGAGCGAGGTGCGGGCCGCGGTGATGCCGCTCGACCCGAAGGCGGTCCGGAACGCGGTGCGGATCTCGCCGACGACCGCGCCGGGGTTCTTGGCCAGGAGGTGCCAGACCGACCGTAGGAACGCGAGCGGGACGAGGCTCAGCCAGTGGAACGGGAGCGCAGCCGCCGGGGCGTAGACGAGCCGTCGATGGAGTTGGGCGTCGCGGCGCAGGCGAGAGCGCCGGGCGTGCCCACCCTCGGCGCGACCGAAGTCCTCGGGAGAGCCCTGGGAGAGCACGCGGGCCGAGGGGACACGGACGACGCGGTGCCCCGCCAGGCGGGCCCGGACGGAGAAGTCGAGCGACGCGTCGATGTGCGGCAGACCGGGGTCGAAGCCGCCGAGCAGCTCCCAGACGCGACGCCGGACGAGCATGCCGCCCGCGGCGACTCCGAGGACGTCGGCCTGCACGTCGTGCTGGGCCTGGTCGAGCTCCCCGGTGACGAGGGCGAGCGAGGCGCCGAAGCGCGTCATCGTCTCGCCGAACTCCGCGATGACGCCGCGTTCGTCCCACCGCATGAGCTTGGGGCCGGCGACGGCGACCGAGGGGGCGACCTCCACCGTCGCCATGAGCTCCTGGAGCGCGGTGTCCTCCGGCGCGTTGTCGTCGCCGAGGATCCAGATCCAGTCGTCGTCGGAATCGGCGCCCGGCCCGGCGACCCGGAGGCCGTGGGTGACGGCCGCTCCGAGGGTCGTCCCGCGCGGTGCGCTCGTGAGCTGCGCGGCCCCGCTGAGGGAGAGGCGTCCGGCGTCGGAACCCGGACCGCCGATGTCGACGACGATGAGCGACTCCGGCGGACGCGACTGTCGCGACAGACCCTCGAGGGTTCTGTCGAGTGTGGTCGCCCCACCCGGGGCGACGAGGATCGCTGTGACTCTCGGCTGCATGACGCTCGAAACCCTAGGGGCGGACGCGGCCGGAGACGGCCATCGACCGGGCGCGCCGTTCCGATTCATAGGAATGGAGGGCGAGCGCCCGAGGCGCGGTCAGGCGCGACGGCGGATCTTGCGGCGCTCGCGCTCGGAGAGACCGCCCCAGATGCCGAATCGCTCGTCGTTCTGCAGGGCGTACTCGAGGCACTGGGCCCGGACGTCGCAGGAGGCGCAGATCTTCTTCGCGTCGCGGGTCGAGCCGCCCTTCTCGGGGAAGAACGCCTCGGGATCCGTCTGCGCGCAGAGCGAGTCGGCCTGCCAGGCCAGCTGGTTGTCCTCGTCGGTCTGACGACGGACACCCGGAACCCCGAGGAGCACGGGGTCGACGTGCCAGTCGTCGGGGACACCCGCGCCCAGGTGGCGGAGGACACCGTCGCCCCCGGCTGCCTCGAGCAGAGCTCCGCGGTCTTGGATATCGCCCTGGTCGTTGATGGCCATCGCGCATCTCCCCTCGTGTGCACTCGCTTCCCCGGCGGTCGCGATACACGTAATTACACCGGTGTAACTAGGGGTACGTCAAGTCGGGCATCATAAAACCCTCGACCCCCGACTGAGGGTGATTTGGTGTTCGGGCGTGTCGCGCCGGGGTACAGCGAGGAGGACCGACGGAGGGGTCTCGGAACGTGGTCACGCTGCGGCGCGACGCGCCTCCCAGGCGCTCGAGACCATCTCGAGGAGGGTGTGGCGCATCTTCCAGTCGAGGTCGCGTGCCGCCAGGGCGCCCTCCGCCACGATGCGATCGGGGTCGCCGGGACGGCGGGGAGCGACCACGGGCTCGAACGGGATCCCGGTCGCCTCGGCCATGGCCGTCATGATCTCGCGGACGGAGACGCCGTCGCCGGAGCCGAGGTTGTAGGCACTCTCGAGGGTCTCGCCCGCGTCGAGGCGCTTGGCCGCCGCCGCGTGCGAGACGGCCAGGTCGGCGACGTGCACGTAGTCGCGGACGCAGGTGCCGTCCGGCGTGTCGTAGTCGTCTCCGTTGATCGAGGGGGTCCGGCCCTCGAGCAGGGCCTGGAAGACGAGCGGGAAGAGGTTGTGCGGGCTGGCGTCGTAGAGGTTCTGCTCGCCGGAGCCGACCACGTTGAAGTAGCGCAGGCTCGTGTGCCGGAGCCCGACGGCGACGGCCTGGTCGCGGAGGAGCCACTCCCCGATCAGCTTCGACTCGCCGTAGGGCGACTCGGGAGCCTTGGGCGTCGACTCCGTGACGGTGTCGGTCGGGGGGACGCCGTAGACCGCGGCGCTCGACGAGAACACGATGCGATCGACCGAGCGGTCGGCCATCGCCGCCAGGAGCCGGGAGGTGCCGGTCACGTTCTGCTCGTAGGTGTGCAGGGGCCGCTGCACCGACACGCCGGCGTACTTGTAGCCCGCGACATGGACGACGCCCGTGATGCCGTGCCGATCGATCGTGTCGACCAGCACCTCGCCGTCGAGGATCGACCCCCGGACGAACGGAACCTCGGCCGGGACGAACTCCTCGAGCCCGCTGGAGAGGTCGTCGAGGACGACCGGGTCGAGCCCCTCCGCAGCCAGTGCGCGAACCACGTGTGAACCGATGTACCCGGCGCCGCCGGTGACCAACCAAGCCATGGAGCAAACCTATCGTGGCGATCCCCCCGTGACGGCGCCGCCGGTGCCGCGCGCCGACGAACCCCTTGTGAAGAGTCGGCGAGGCATGGCAGGATCCGGATGGTCACCGAGAAGACGCCACCGCTCCGAGAGGCCGCCCCATGCTCCGTTCCGTCGCCGTCCTCGCCGTGGACGGACTCGCCCCGTTCGAGTTCGGCGTGGCCTGCGAGGTCTTCGGCATCGACCGGAGCGACACGGGCGGCCCCGTCTTCGACTTCCGCGTCGTCACGGCCCGGCCGGGCACGGTGTCGACGAGCCTCGGTTTCACGCTGCAGGTGGCCGACGGGCTCGACCGGGCCGCCGACGTCGACCTCGTGGTAGTGCCGGCCCACGGGAGCGGGCCGGTCGATCCCGTCTACGTCGACTTCCTCCTGCGGGCCCACGCGCGCGGCACGACGATCCTCAGCATCTGCAGCGGCGCGTTCGTGCTCGCGGCGACGGGACTCCTCGACGGTCGGCGCGCGGCCACGCACTGGATGCACGCCGACGAGCTGCGGCGCCTCCACCCCGCCGTGACGGTCGATCCCGAGGTGCTCTACGTCGACGAGGGCTCGATCGTGACGAGCGCGGGGACGGCGGCGGGCATCGACGCCTGCCTCCACCTCGTCCGTCGGGAGCTCGGCGCCGGAGCGGCGAACGCGGTCGCGCGGCGGATGGTCGTGCCGGCCCAGCGCGACGGCGGCCAGGCGCAGTTCATCGCCGTGCCGATCCCGGAGCGCACCCCCGACTCGCTCGCCCGGGTCACGGACTGGATGCTCGCGAACCTCGACCGCGAGGTGACGGTGGACGAGCTCGCGCGGAAGGCGCTCATGTCGCCGCGGACCTTCGCGCGACGGTTCCGGGCGGAGGTGGGCACGACGCCGGGCGCGTGGCTGAACCGCCAGCGGCTCCTGCGCGCCCAGCACCTGCTGGAGGAGACCGACGACACGCTCGAGGCCATCGCCGACGCCACCGGCTTCGGGTCGGCGGCCGTGCTGCGGCATCATTTCGCCCGGGTGCTCCAGACGACGCCGACGGCCTACCGCCGCGCCTTCGGGGAGCGGCAGCGCGCCTGACGGCTAGGCGCTCGTCGCGACGAACGCCTCCCCGTCGCCCGTCACGGCCAGGCGCCACTCGTCGGGCGTGACGTAGACCGACTCGCCGCGGGTGAGGCGGATGTTGCCGTCCTGGCCCTTGAGGTGGAGCTCGCCCTCGGTGACGAGGACGATCGACGGACCGCCGAGCGACACCACGGCGCCGGTCTCGCCCGGGACCACGTGGAGCAGGGCGAACCCGACGCCCTCGGGATCGAAGCGGGAGACCCCGGGGCCGGCCTCGGTCGGGCGCAGGTAGGGCAGGGGCAGCGGGTCGAAGTCGAGCACGCGGAGGAGTTCGGGGACGTCGACGTGCTTCGGCGTCAGACCACCGCGGAGGACGTTGTCGCTCGGCGCCATCAGCTCGATACCGAGGCCGCCGAGGTAGGCGTGGATGTTCCCGGCGGGGAGGAACAGGGCCTCGCCCCGCTCGAGGCTGACGCGGTTGAGCAGGAGGGCGATCACGACGCCCGGATCACCCGGGTAGAGCTCCGCCAGCTCGGCCACCGTCGCGACGGACGGCGAGGCACCGGTCGAGACGCGCTCCGTGGCGGCTCGGCTCACCGCGGCGATGGCGGACTCGGCGCCGTCGCCGCCGTCGAAGAGCCACGCCACGGTCGCCTCGAGGGAGTCCCGGAGGTGCTCGCGCAACGCCTCGAGGCGGCCGGAGCCGGCGTCCAGGGTGTCGACGTCGGCGAGCGCCTCGTCGAGCGGCCGGAACCCGCAGAGGGCGTCGAAGGTCTCGCTCAGCGCGTAGATGATCTCGGGCTTCGGGAACGGATCCTTGTAGTTGCGGTTGCTCGCCTGGAGCGGCACGCCGGCCCGGTTCTCCCGCTCGAAGCCCTCGCGCGCCTGCTCGGGGGTCGGGTGCGCCTGGATCGAGAGCGGGGAGTCGGCCGCCAGCACCTTCATCAGGAACGGCAGGTGGCGTCGGCCCTGCCCGAGGGCACGGTCGGGTTCGGAGGCGATCCAGTCCGCGAGCGTGTCCGCCCCGTCGACGACGGCGGGATTGACGACGACGCTCGGGGACCCCGGATGCGCGCCGAGCCAGAGCTCGGACTCGGGGCGCCCGGACGGCTGGCGGCCGAGGAGCTCGGCGATGGCCGACGGGGAACCCCAGGCGTAGTCGCGGGGGATGTTGGTGATGGCGAGGAACACGTGCCCAAACTAGCAACGACGAGGCCGAGCCGTGCTCCGCGCCTCCCCGGATCCGCTCCGCGCCCCCGCTACTGTGGGATCCTCATGGTCGCCCCGCTCCCCCTCGCCCGACGCGCCTGGGGTCGAGTTCCCCGGGCGGCGCGAGGCATCCTGCTGGCCGTCACGACGGGGCTCCTGTCGACCGTCGTGGCCGCCCTCGCGCTCGGGCTGACACCGACCGCCCTCCGCGAGCGCTGGCAGACCGGCACCGACGACGGCGTCCTGCACTACCTGCTGTTCACGAGCGCGACGCAGCGGTTCTCGTTCGCGGACAACCCGGATCTCGGGTTCCCGCACGGTCTGAACGTCTTCTTCTCCGGACAGGTCGACGTGTCGTCGGCGATCGTCATGAGGCTGCTGTCGTTCGCCGTGCCGAGCGGGTTCACGCTGCTCAACCTCTTCGTGCTGATGACCTTCGCCGGGGTCGGCGCGACCGGCTACGCCTTCTTCCGCGCGCTCCGCGTCCGCCCGTGGCTCGCCGTGATCTTCGGTGCGCTCTACAGCCTCGCCCCCTACCACTTCATCCGGATCGGGTACGGTCACGCCTTCATCTCCAACTACTGGGCCATCCCGCTCGTGGGGATCCTCGCCCTGGTGGCCGCCGGCGACGAGACCGACCCGTTCCGCGCCTGGGCGGAGCGCGGCCCGACCCTCCGGGCACGGCGTCTCCGCCGCTTCGGCCCTCCCGTCCTGCTCGGCCTCGCCGTCGCCACGACCGGCGGCTACTACTTCGTCTTCGGCGTCATCGTGGTGGCCGGCGTCTGGCTCGTCACCGCTCTCCGCACGCTGCTCCGGAAAGACGGCCTGCGAGCCCTCGCGGCGCCGACCTGGGCTCTGGGCCCGCTCGGGGTCTTCGTCCTGATCCAGCTCGTGGTGCTCAACAGCGGCTTCGGCGAGCGCTTCGCCCCGTACTTCGCGTCGCGCGAACCCGTCGAGTCCGAGCTCTACGCGGGCAAGCTCCTCAGCCTCCTTCTCCCCTGGAGCGGGTCCCGCATTCCGCTCCTGGACCGCGCCGGCGTCAAGTACGCCGACCTGAGCCCGATCGTCCCCACGACGGAGTCCCCGGGGACGCCCCTCGTCGCGTCCGTCGGCCTGATCCTGCTCGCGGTGGCCCTCGTCGCCCTGGTGGTGGCCGGGTCGTCGCCGGCACTCCGGTCGACCTGGTTCGGCCGCGTCGTCGACGACGACCGGGTCCGGATGCTCGTGGTCGGCACGGCCTGGACCTTCTGCTTCTTCATCGTGTCGGGCCTCGGCGTCGTGGTGGCCGTCGCCATCGGCCCCGAGATCCGCGCCTGGTCGCGCCTGAGCGTCGTCCTCATCCTCTTCGGGCTTGCCTTCGTCGCGATCCTCGTCGAGCGCACCACGCCCCGACGCGGGCTCCGCCTCGTCGTCGCCGCACTGATCGTGGCCGTGGCCCTCGTCGACCAGGTCGCGGGCGTCCGTCGCGCCGTCGACGTGAACCCCACCGCGGATCCGGTGGTCTCGTCGTTCGTCGCGCGCGCCGACGCGCTCCTGCCGGACGGCTGCGGCGTCGTGCAGCTCCCGCTGAAGAGCTTCCCCGACTCCGGCACCATCGGCCAGCTCAAGGACTACGACGAGGCGCTCCCCTACCTCTACACGGTGCCCGGCCACCTGAGGTGGAGCTACGGCTCGATCCTCGGCACGAAGGGGTGGACGATCTGGCAGCGGAGCACGACGCCCGAGACGTTCGCCGGCGCGGTCCGGTCGACGCGGGCCTGCGCCGTCGAGGTCGACCGCCGCGGCTACACGAGCGACCCCGCCGGCTGGCGAGCCCTCGTCCGGGCGGCGACGGGTTCCGTGGCTCCGGCCATCACCTCGTCGGACGGCCGCTTCCTGCTCTTCCCGGTCCCCGGTCGGGACTGACCGCACCCCGGGCCCTCCTCCGAGCTCGGGAGCGCCGCCGGTCGTCTAGCCTAGGCAGCATGTCCGTCGCCCGCTCCCTCGTCTCGCGCGTGAGCACGACGACGCGGCCGGAGACGGAGTCGACCCTCTTCGCCACCCTCGTCTTCCTGGTGCTCTTCGGCGGCGACCCCCTCCGCGACTCGATCAACTGGGCCGGCTGGGCCGTGGTCTGCGTGGCCTTCGTCGCCGCCTCGATCGTCGTCCTGGTGCGCCACCGGATCGCCTGGAGCCGTCTCCCGGTGCTGCTCGGCCTCTTCCTCCTCGTCGTGACCGCGTCGATCGCCTGGTCGGCCTACCCCGCGGGCACCGCGCTCGGGATCGTCACCCAGCTGATGACGACGGTGGCCCCGCTCGCCATGGTCGCGAGCCTGTCCTGGCCGTCGATCGTCAAGGCGCTCGGCAGGGCCCTGCGGATCGTCGTCGTGCTGTCGCTCCTCTTCGAGCTGGTCGTGTCCGTCTTCGTCCGGCGGCCGTTCTGCCCGGTCTACGTGGACTGCTCCGGCCGCCCTCCCGCCGCCTTCTACTGGAGCCGCGACAACCTCCTCACCGGGGGGCAGATCCAGGGTCTCCCCGGCAACAGCAACCTCCTCGCGATCTTCGCGCTCCTCGCCCTCGTCGTCACGCTGTGCCAGGCGGCCGACCGGGTCATCACGAAGCGCGAGGCGTGGCTCGGCGTCGTCGCGGGCGTGATCGCCCTCGCGCTCACCCGCTCGTCGACCGTCCTCATCTGCCTCGTCACGACCGCGGTCGTCCTCGGCTTCGCCCTGGCCGCCCGACGGATCCCGCTGCGGCACCGGTGGGTCGTGGGCGTCGCCGCCCTCGCCGTGGCGGGCGCCGCCGCGGTCGTCGCGGTCGTCGGGCGCTCGGCGATCCTCGGCCTCCTCGGGAAGAGCAGCGACCTCACCGGCCGATTCACCATCTGGAACGACGTCTACCGTCTGGCCGTCCAGCGCCCTGTCGTCGGCTGGGGTTGGACCGGCTACTGGCAGCCCTTCTACAAGCCCTTCACCGACCTCGCGAAGCGCAACGGCGTGGTCTACCTGCAGGCCCACGACGCCTACCTCGACGTCTGGTTCCAGCTCGGCTTCGTCGGTCTCGCGCTCTTCGTGGCCCTCCTGGTCACGACGGCGGCCCGCTCCTGGTGGTGGGCGACCGACCGCAGGATGCTCGGGCCCGCCTCCCCCGCCCCCTGGACGGCCCTCGACCTCCTGCCCCTGCTCCTCGTCGCGACGATGCTCGTCCACGCGGTCACCGAGTCGCGGCTCATCGTGGAGTGGGGCTGGGCGATCGTCACCCTGGTGTGCCTGGCGACCCGCGCCGACAACTTCCGGTGGTGGACCACGCCCCAGCCGGTCGTCCTCAGCGTCGACCGCGAAGGCGGGCCCAGCGCCTCTCGGCACCCCACCGCGTGACGCGCCGCATGGCCTCGACCACGATGGCCTGGCTCATCTTCGACTCGCCCAGCTCGCGCTCCCGGAACTCGATCGGCATCTCCGCGACGTAGCCGCCGCCATCGAGGACGCGCAGGGTCATGTCGACCTGGAAGCAGTAGCCCTTCGAGTCGATGCCGTCGAGATCCATGGCGCGGACGGTGTCCGCGGCGTAGACCCGGAACCCGGCGGTGACGTCGCGGATCCGGAGCCCGAGGGCGAGGCGCGCGTAGAGATTGCCGCCGCGGCTGAGGATCTTCCGGCTCGTCGGCCAGTTGACGACGGTTCCGCCGGGGATCCAGCGCGAGCCGATCACGAGGCTGGGCGAGTCCGTCCCGGTCGCGACGCGGGCGATCATGCGCGGAAGGGCCTCCGGCGGGTGCGACCCGTCGGCGTCCATCTCGACGAGGATCTCGTAGCCCCGCTCGAGACCCCAGGCGAAGCCCTGCACGTAGGCCGATCCGAGCCCGAGTTTTCCCGTGCGGTGCATCACGTGGACGCGGGCGTCGTCGCGCGCCATCTCGTCGGCCAGGCGGCCGGTGCCGTCCGGGCTGCCGTCGTCGACCACCAGCAGGTGGGCCTCGGGCACGGCTCGGAGGAGACGACCCGCGATGAGCGGGAGGTTCTCGATCTCGTCGTAGGTGGGCACGATGACGAGGGCGCCGGCGCCTGAGTGGCGGTGAGCTGCGTCGGTGGAAGGCACGACTGACACCCTGCCACAATGGGAGGGTGACCATCGACCGGGGAGCCCGCGATCCCCTGCGGCGGTACCTTTCCGCGTGGATCGGCTTCTCCGCCGGCGGGACGTTCAGCCAGGCCCTCTCCGTGGCGATCCTCGTCTACGCGCTCGGGGTGAACGCCGTGCGCGCGTTCGTCGGTCTGCCGGGCGAGCTGGCGATCCTCTCGACGCTGGTCGTGCTGGCCGCTCTCTCGCTGTTCGGCGCCCGGCACCGGATCGAGTGGCGCGGCATCCTGCCCCTCTCGCTGATCACGCTGTTCGCCTTCCTCACCGCCAGCGTCTTCTGGAGCGAGTACACCTGGGTCACCCTCGGCGGCGTGCTCTACGCGTTCGCGTTCGCGGCGCTCGGGATGTACCTGGCTCTCGGCCGCGACCTCGTCCAGGTGGTGCGCGCGACGGGCGACGCGCTGCGCATCCTGCTCACCGCGTCGTTGACGCTCGAGGTCTTCTCGGGGCTGCTCATCGACCAGCCGATCCCGTTCCTCGGCATCCAGGGCAACCTCGCGGTCGGCGGGCCGATCCAGGGCGTCGGCGGGACGCGCAACCTCCTCGGCTTCCTGGCGGCCCTCGCCGTGATCACCTTCGCCGTCGAGTGGTTCACCCGCTCGATCACGCAGGGCGTCGCGATCGCGTCGGCCTCGCTGGCGCTCCTCACTCTCGTCTTCGCCAGCTCCCCGACGTCGTCCCTCGCCGTCCTCGTGCTGGTCGTGGGCGCGATCGCCCTGCGCGGCCTCCGGCGGGCGCCCCGGGAGCGGAAGAACATCATCCAGGCGGTCCTGGTCACCCTCGTCGTGATCGGCGGGGTGCTCGCCTACGCGGGGCGGGCGCGGCTCCTGGAGGCGATCGGGGCGACGAGCGACCTCGAGGTCCGGCTCTCGCTCTGGGGCACCCTCCGCAGCCTCATCCAGCTGCACTCGATCGCCGGCTGGGGCTTCACGGGCATCTGGCAGACCGACGTCTTCCCGTTCTCGCTCTTCACCGTCCCCGGCGGGCGGCCGGCGCTCTCCGGCCTGGGCGCGTTCTTCGACACCTGGTTCCAGATCGGCCTGATCGGACTCGTGCTCCTGCTCGCGGCGGGAACCCTCGCGTTCGTGCGGGCCTGGCTGACGGCGTCCGAGCACCCCATCGTCGCGTACGTCTGGCCCGCCCTCGTGATGCTGCTCATCGGCGTCACCGCGCTGGCCGAGAGCTACGTGCTCTTCCAGAGCAACCTCATGCTCTTCGTCGCGATCGCGACGATCTCGGCGCGCAAGAGATCGTGGCGGGTGCGACTCCCCCACGGCGACGCGCCGCGGAGCGACCTGCCCGACCCGCGCTGAGGCCCCTGGGTCAGGCGCCTTCGCGCTGCGCTTCGCGTCGCGGGGCGACCGGGGCGTGGAAGTACTCCCACAGGTCGGCCGCGTAGGCGTCCCAGGTCCGGACGGTCCGCGCACGCGCCTCGTCGCCCAGGCGGGCGAGCAGGGCGCGGTCGGTCAGGAGCCGGATCAGCGCGTCGGTGATCGAGCGGTCGTCGCGCGGGTCGACGAGGAGGCCTCCGCCGCCGAGGTCGATGATCTCCTTCATACTGCCGTAGCCGCTGGTGATCACCGGCGTCCCGAGGGCGAGGGACTCCGCGACGGGCAACCCGAACCCCTCGTGGAGGGAAGGGAACAGCGTGAAGTCGGCGACGTCGTAGGCCGCGGCCAGGAGCTCGTCGGTCGCGCGGCTGACGAGGGTCACCGGCCGCTTCTCCGCCTGGAGCGCCTCGATCGCCTCGTGGAAGCGGTCGCTGGACCAGCTCGCACCGCCGATGAACGCCAGCGTGAACTCGTGCCCCTGCGCCCACGCCGACCGGGCGGCCTGCACGACGGCGAGGTGGTTCTTGCGCGGTTCGTGGCTGCCCACGACGAGCACGGTCGGCCGCGACGGATCGACTCCGAGGGCCCGGCGCGCCTCGTCGCGGCTCTCCGGCGTCGAGGGCTCCACCTCGGCCGCGAGAGCCACGTGCCGGACGTCGGGCCCCGACAGCCCCGTCGACCCGAGCATGTGGCGCCAACCGGAGAACTCGGCGGCCGCGGCGGAGGAGATGGCACCGATGCGCGTGGAGCGGGAGATCGACTGCAGGTAGAGCGGGTACTGGCCGGAGATGCCGTCGTGGCTCGTCTCGCCCGACGTCATCGGGACGGCGTCGTAGCCGATCACGTCGACCTCGAGGCCGGCGTGGGCGACGATGCTCTCGAGGCGGACGGTGCGCCACGTCTCGGCGACGAGCTCCGAGACGACGAACGGCGACGACAGCGGCAGCAGGATCTCGGTGGCCACCTCCTGGTCGTCGCCCTCGACGGGCCCGGGGAGCCCCAGGAGCGAGTTCGTCTCCCAGTCGCTGAGGCGGCGGAGGGCGGTGGCGTCATCGGTCCAGGCGACGAAGAGGACGTCGTGGTCGCGGTGGAAGCGCCGGACCGTCTCGCGGACGACCCGCTGGATGCCCGTGATCTTCGTCGTGCGCGAGGTGTCGTGCACCTCGATGACGGCGGGACCCTCGACCGTGACGAGGCTCCGCTCGGGGAACTCGAGCGCGGCGTCGGAGTCGACGGCCTCCTCGAGGGTCTCCCGGAGACCGTTGATGACGGCGCGACGCTCGAAGCGCAGGAAGTCGGCCGACGACGGGATCCGGGCGGTGGCCGCCGCGAGGACCTGCCAGAGACGCGCCGACGACGGCGTCGCCTCGAGCTCCCGGACGATCGCGTCGACGACCTCGGCGCGCGGGGCGCTGCGCGGCGAGTCGTCGTCGCCGGGCCTCCAGGCGCGGAGCAGGGTCGACAGGCGGGCGACGACCGCGAGGGTCGCCTCCTCGGTGTCGGTGGTGTTCGTGGTTCTGGCGTCGGTCATGACGGTCGGACCTCCTCGACGCGCTGGCGGATGTCGCGGGCGTACTCGACCCACGTCGTGGGCGTCTGCGCCGCGATCTCGGCCCGGAGGCGCTCGATCTCGGCGTCGTCGCCCAGCAGGCGCTCCATGGCACCGGCGATCTCCTCGATGTCGGTCGGGTCGATCGTCACGCAGCCGCCGTGACGAGCGATCTCGGCCATGCTCCCGAACTGGCTGACGATGGCCGGCGTGCCCGCCGCGAGCGACTCCGTGATCGGGAGGCCGTAGCCCTCGTGGAGCGAGGTGAAGACCGAGAAGCGCGCGTGCGCGTACGCAGTGGCGAGATCGGTGTCGGTGACGGCGTCGAGGACGGCGACGGGGTACCCGGCGATGGCCAGCTCGTTGACCTTGTCGTCGAGGTCGGTGTACCAGGCGGGTCCGTGCCCGCCGACGATCACGAGCGAGAAGTCGACCCCGCGGCGCCAGAGGAGTTCGGCGGCGTAGGCGATCGCGATCTGGTTCTTCCGCGGTTCGTGGGCGCCGACGGACACCACCACGGGCTTGCCGGGGTGCGGGACGGGCAGCGGCTTCGCGGTCACGGGCGGCTCGGTCGGCAGCGGGACGACGTCGACGCGCGGACCTCGGAGCCCCTGCGCGACGAGCGCGCGCGAGAAGCCCTCGAACTCCCGGCCCGCCGAGGCGCTGATCGCGACCACGACGTCGCAGTGCTTGAGGATGCTCAGGTAGTGCACGAACTGGATCGACTCGTCGCGGCTGACGTAGGCGCCGTTGAGCACCGGGATCGCGTCGTAGCCGATCGCGACCGTGCCGTTGCCGGAGTGCTCGACGAGGCAGGCGAGGCGCGACGTGTTGCGCTCCGGGGTGACCTCGGGCAGGAGGACGGTGGTCTCCCACGGGATGACGAGGCGCGCCGCACCGTCGGCGAAGAAGGTGGGGCGCTCGTCGCGCCGGTCGGGGGTCCACTCGACGACGCGGGAGAGCTCCTTGGAAGAGACGCCGCGCATGGTGCTGGCGTCCTGGGTCCAGGCGACGAGCTCGAAGTCGCCCTCGCGCGACCAGCGCCGGAACGTCTCGCGGACGACGCGCTGCACGCCGGAGGTGAACCCGTGCCTGGCCGAGAAGTCGACGTCGACGACGGGGCGGTCGGTGACGACCGAGACCGTGCGGAAGTGCCCGCTGAACTTCGCGAGCATCGGGCCGGCGTGGTCGAGGACCACCTGCATCCTGCCGTCGGGCTCCGTGAGCGTCAGCTCGCGGCTGAACGCCCGGAGCGCGTCGTTGTCGGGCATGGCGGCGGCGACGGCGGTCAGCAGGAGCCACGTCTGGCGCAGCGAGGACGGGTCGACGCTCTCGAGCACGGTCTCGAGCAGGACGCTCACCGGACCGCTCTCGAGAGCGGCCGTGGCCGGGCTCCCCGTCAGGTGGGGCGTCACGGCGAGGAGCCGCTGCCGGAGGGTGCCCTGCCGCGTCAGACCGGCGAGTTCCGCGGAGCGGTCGTCGTCGGGGTCGACGGCGGGCCGACCGGCGTCGGGGTCGCTGCCGCGGTAGTGCGCGGAGACCACCTTCTGGACGTACTTCGCCCGACGGAGCGGAGCGGTGACACGCCAGCTCAGGCTCTCCTGGAGGCGCTCGACCGGCGAGTCGCCGTTCGGTGTCGTCACCGGCGTGTCGGCGTAGAGCCACCACATCAGCCGGAGGTCGTTCTTCTGCTTCGGCATCAGTCGCCCTTCACGAGTCCGTCGGTGGTCAGGGTGCCCATCCAGCTCGTCCGCGTCGCGACGTTGAACGTGTTCGGCGCGCTGAGGAGCGAGCGCTGCCAGACGTCGATGATCGTGGAGTTGAGGTACGGCGGGGGTGTCCCCTGCCAGTTCACGTACGACTCGTCGAACACGAGGACGGGGATCCTGCCGCCGATCCGCTCCTGGATGCTCGCGAGCGACTTCTGGGCGGCGTCGCGCTTGTCGGCGGCCGTCTGCTGGTCGTCGGACACGGACGCGTCGGTGTACACGGAGACGACGTCGACGTTGCAGAACGTCTTGAGCGAGAGGGCGTAGGAGTCGGGCCCGCGTCCGGCGAGGACGACCGTGCCCGAGTCGCCGATCTTCGCGCAGATGCTGCGGAGCTCGGTGGCCTGGTTGGAGTACTCCGTCGTGATGAAGAGCCGCGGCGTCCAGGCCCCGACGGTTCCGGCCAGGAGCAGGGCCGCACCGGCGCCCGCGACGCCCACCGCGACCCGGTGCGGTCGCGACGCGAGCCAGCGGAACACGGCGACGGCGGCGATCAGGAACCCCGGCGCCACGATCGGGAGCACCCGGCGGAAGGCCCACATCTGGTCGGGGGCGATGCTGATCTTGTTCAGGTACAGGAGCGCGACGCCCATGGTCAGGACGAAGAACACGAGGACGCCCGGACGCCGCTTGGTCAGCGCGGTGTAGAACAGCCCGGCGAGACCGATCACGACGAACAGCACGAAGGGTGCGCCGAAGTACCAGACGAACCAGTAGAGGGAGTACTCGTCGTAGCTCCGCGACCCGTCGAGGGGGAGGCCCAGGTTGCCCTGGAGCGATCGGGTGAAGTTCTGGATGCTCGGCTGCGGATTGAAGTGGAACGCCAGGAACTTGGGTCGCACCGCCCAGAAGAGGAACGTGAGCGGCACCAGGACGGCCACGACGATCGCGACCACGCGGGCGGTCCGGTCGGACAGCGGGCGCCCGAGACCGCCGGTGACGGCCGCGGTGGCCGCGCTGCGCGATCGCCGGGCGACGAGCGTGCGCACGCCGATCACCACGAAGCCGAGGAGGATCGTGGCGATGCACAGCGCCCACAGCGCGCGGGACTGCGACCCGAGGGCGATCACGTAGGCCGGGAAGTTGTGGAGCTGGTCGTACGCGCCGGCGATGCCGAGGACGACGAGGGGGACGACGTAGGCGAGGTAGGAGCGACGGAGGTCGAAGTCGCCGCGCGGCCGGGCGAAGCCGATGAGGACGGCGACGAAGGCGGCCACCAGGGCCGCGACCCCGAGCAGGGCGTCGATCCGGGTCATGCACGCGGCTCCGGCGAGGATGCCCGCCATGACGAACTCGCGGCGGCGTCCTGTCTCGAAGGCGCTCCAGAGCCAGGTCACGGCCGCGATGAAGACGGCGAGGCTGAGCACCTCCGTGTACGGAGCGCGGGCGAAGTAGACCATCGGCATGGAGAGCCCGAGGATGAGGGCGGCGAACAGGCCCCAGCGGGCGCCGAGGATCCGGCGGGCGAGCGAGAAGACGCCGACCAGGGCGAAACCGCCGAGCACGGAGTTGACGACGGTGAGACCGTTGATGCCGCCGACCCAGTAGCCGAGGCCGAGCATCGAGGGCAGAGCGTTGCCGCCCTGGAGCTGCACCGTGAGGGTGGTCTGGTACTGGAACGGGCCGAGGTTGGCGGTCGCGTTCGGGATGCCGCGGATCTGCTGGACCGCGTGCGAGACGTCGATCGTCGACGATCCCGTGTGCGCCAGCGACGCGGCGAGGTTCGAGTAGATGCCCGGGTCGCGCGAGGCGATGAGGAACTCCGTCTCGAACGGCAGCTGGACGACGACCCACGCGAGGGCGGCGAGGACGGCCACCGCCGCGGCGAGAGCGTGCCGCCGGCTGGCGACGACGTCGGTCGGGACGAGTCGCCACGTCAGGACGATGAAGACGACGGCGAGCGGGAGGACCGTGTAGGGCTTGTAGAGGCTGAGCTCGGCCATCAGGTAGGCCGCCACGAAGACGCTGACCAGGATCTGGAGGATCCGGTCGGGCAGACGCGTCAGCGTCGCGTAGAGGCGGTTCGGTGCGTCCACCCGGCTGTCGGGCGGGAAGACGCGATCGAATCGCTCCACGAGTGCCGTCATCGGTTCTCTTTCTCTGGGACGTCGGCGCGGTTGATGCCGTACTGGATCTCCTTGAGGCGCTCCAGCGTCTCCTCCTGCAGGATCCGGTTGGTCCGCAGGAGATCCGCGATCACCGCCAGCGCGAACGAGAGGACGCTCGCGATGAGGAGGAAGATGCCGAGGATCAGCGACTGCAGGTGGTTCCCGTGGGCGTCCGTGACGAGGAGGACGGCGTAGCGCACGAACGGGATGAGACCGACGACGCCGAAGAACGCACCCAGCCAGACGAAGAACGCCAGCGGCTTGAACATGAAGTAGCTGCGGATGATGGCCTTCGCCGACTGGGCGACGTGCTCCCCCAGCGACCCGAAGAGCCGCGACTCCCGCGTCTTCGCGTTCGTCGTGACGGGCACGCTGGCGATCCGCATGCGCTTGTTGCCGGCCTGGATGATCGTCTCCATGCAGTAGCTGAACTGCGTGACGACGTTGAGCTTGATGAGGGCGTCGCGGCTGTAGGCGCGGAAGCCGCTCGCGGCGTCGGGGAGCTTGGTCTCGGCGGCGAGGTTGACCACCTGGCTGCCGAGGCGCTGCAGGCGCTTCTTGAACGGCGAGAAGTGCTCGATGAGGTGGGTCTGCCGGTCGCCGATGGCGATGTCGGCCTCACCGTCGAGCAGCGGACGCAGGAGGTCGGGGATGCGCGACTGCGGGTACTGGTTGTCGCCGTCGGTGTTGACGACGATGTCGGCACCGTGGCTCAGGGCGTAGTGCACGCCGTCGCGGAACGATCGGGCGAGGCCCTGGTTGCGCACGTGGTGGACGAAGTGCGTCACCCCGTGCGCCTTGGCGACCTCGACGGTCCGGTCGGTGGATCCGTCGTCGATGACGAGGATGTGGAGTTCGTCGACCCCGGGGATGGATTTCGGGATGCTCTCGAGGACCGACGGGAGCGTCGTCTCCTCGTTGAGGCACGGCACCTGGACGAAGACCTTCACAAGTCCCTTTCGTTGCGTGGTCGGTGGGCCCCGGGTGTGACCGCGGGGCGGTCTCGCGTCAGCCGAAGTTGGCGCGCAGCGCGGCGACGCCGTCGACGGCGCCCCCATCGAAGATGACGGATCCGTGGGAGAGGACGATCGCGCGGTCGCACATCTCCTGGACGGTCGCGAGGTCATGGGTGACCAGGACGATCGTCCGCCCCTCCTGCTGGAACTCCTTGATCTTATCGAGGCACTTCTTCTGAAACGGTTCGTCGCCGACCGCCAGCACCTCGTCGACCAGCAGGACGTCGGGGTCGACGTGGATCGCGATGGCGAACGCGAGCCGGACGTACATGCCCGACGAGTAGAACTTCACCTGCGTGTCGATGAAGTCGCGGATCTCGCTGAAGTCGACGATCGAGTCGAAGTAGCCCTCGATCTGCTTCTGGGAGAGGCCGAGGATCGCCCCGTTGAGGAAGACGTTCTCGCGGCCCGTGAGGTCGGGGTGGAACCCGGCGCCCAGCTCGAGGAGCGCGGCGAGCTGGCCTCGACGCCGGACGACGCCGTTGGTCGGCTGGATGATGCCGCCGATGACCTTGAGGAGCGTCGACTTGCCGGAGCCGTTGGCGCCGATGAGGCCCACCGTCGTGCCGGCCTCGATGTCGAGGTCGATGTCGCGGAGGGCCCAGAAGTCCTCCTTGTGCTTGCGCGAGCGACCGAAGTTGACCAGTCGCTCCTTGAGCGACTTCTCCTTGCGGATGATGAAGCGCTTGGAGACCTTGTCCATCGTGACGACGGGAACCTGTGCCATGTCTAGATCTCCTGCGCGAAGTTGCCCTGGAGGCGAGCGAAGATGCGCTGCGCGACCCAGATGAGGGCGAGACCGATGACGAACAGCACCAGCAGGCGCAGCTCGAGGTGCGCCGGCCAGTCGACGGGCGGGACGGCGACGTCCTTGCCCGTGGAGTCCTTGAGGATGTTGACCTTGCTCCCGGCCTCCCACATGCCGCGCTGGAAGGCGAGGATGGCGTTCGACATCGGGTTGAGCAGGTAGACCTCGGCGACCCAGGCGTGGTTGCGGGCGACCGTCTGCACCTGGGTCCAGGCGTAGACGATGGGCGAGGCCCAGAAGAAGATGAGGAGCGCCACCTCGACCAGGTACTGGATGTCGCGCAGGTAGACGTTGAGGGCGGAGAGCAGGAGCGCCAGCGCGACGCCGTAGGTCACCACGACGATCACGGCGGCCAGCGCGTAGAGCAGGTTCCAGCTGAGCGGGAACTGCCCCGTGACGATGATGGCCCCGAGGAGGACGATCATCTGGATCCCGAAGTTGAACAGCGCCGAGCCGATCGAGGCCAGGGGGAAGAGCTCCCGGGGCACGTAGACCTTCTTGATCAGGCCCGCGTTGGCGAGGATCGACGTCGTCGACGACGCGATGATCTCGTTGTAGAGGCCCCAGATCGTGAGACCCGAGTAGACGAAGACGGCGTATTGCGGCACCGAGCGGGCGGCGCCGAGGAACTGGCCGATCGCCACGTAGTAGATCAGGAGCATCGTCAGCGGTCGGATGAACGACCAGACGAAGCCGAGGCTCGAATCCTTGTAGCGGGCCTTGAGCTCGCGCCGGATGAGCAGGTTGAGGAGGCTCTTGTGCAGGACGACGTCGCGCACACCGCCCCAGAAACCGCCCAGGAGGGTCGCGTCGGGAGCGCCCGCCGCCACGAAGGGAAGCTTCTCCAATCGGCGGATGCGTTCTTCGGCTGCTGTCGTCGTCACTGGACTCCCAATTCTCGCCCGCGTCACCCGTAGCAAGCTGTCGTCCGCAGGGGCGGAGGAGACGGGGTTCCGGATTCGGGCGCGGTTTATTATGCCAGAGCGCGCATCCCTGACGGGCCAAGCCCCCGTGCTACAGTCCCGAGTCGTGTCTGCCAACCGAAGTCTCGTCGTCGGAGCGGGCGGTCTCCTCGGGAGCGCCGTCGCCAAGGAATGCGCCGAGCGCGGTGACAGCGTGACCTCGCTTCGCGTGCCCTGGGCCGACCGGGAGGCGTCCGTCCGGGTCCTCACCGAGGCGCTCGTCTCGTTCGTCCGCGACGCCGGCGAGGAGCCCTGGACCCTCTTCTGGTGCGCCGGCACCGGCGTCGTCGCCACGGGCGAGGAGGAGTTCGCCGCCGAGAAAGCGGTCGTCGAGCAGGTCCTCGTCGGCTCGACGGACGCCCTGCGCGACGAGGGCCTCCACCCCAGCCACGGGACCGTCTTCTTCGCCTCCTCCGCCGGAGCCACCTTCGCCGGCAACACCGAGCCGCCCTTCTCCGAGGGCTCCGACGCCGTCCCGCTGGCGCCCTACGGACGCAGCAAGCTCGCCCTCGAGGAGCTCTTCGCCTCGTGGGCCGCGTCGTCGGGGGCACGGCTGCTCATCGGGCGGATCTCGAACCTCTACGGTCCCGGCCAGAACATCCTGAAGCCCCAGGGCCTCATCTCGCAGTTGATCGCGGCGCGCCTCGACGGCCGGACCTCGAACATCTACGTCCCGATGGGGACCGTCCGCGACTACCTCTACGTCGACGACGCCGCCGCGATGATCCGCGACGCGGTCGACCTCGTCGCCCGGGAGGCTCCCGCGTTCCGAACGCTGAAGATCTTCGCCTCGCAGGAGGGCCTCTCCATCACGGACCTCGTCGAGAGGCTCGAGGGCGTGCTCGACCGGAAGCTCGACATCGTGTCCGGTCACGACCCCGCCGCCGTCTACCAGGCCCTCGACCTGCGCTTCGTCTCGCGGGTCCTGACCGAGGTCGACGACCGCGAGCTCGTGCCGGTGACCGAGGGCATGCGGCGCACCGCCGAGGCGCTCGAGCGCAAGCACGCCGAGGCGCACGGCCCGGCCTGAGAGCCCGTCAGCCCCGGGTGAGCTCCCACATGGCGTCGGCGTAGTCGTCCCAGCTCGGGCGCTCGAGACCGCGGCTCAGCGCGCTGAGCTCCTCGATCAGCGTGTCGTCGCCGAGGAGCGACCCCAGGGCCTCAGCGATGGCCCGCACGTCGTGCGGCGAGACGCAGAGCGCCCCGTTGCCCTCGCCGAGTTCGCGCTGACTGCCGAAGTCGGCGGTGACGACCGGCGTGCCGCTCGCCAGCGACTCCGCGACCGGGAGCCCGAAGCCCTCGTTGATGCTGCAGAAGACGGAGAAGCGGGCAACGCCGTAGAGCGCCCAGACGGTCTCGTCGTCGACGCCCGACAGGAGCGAGATGGGCCGCCCCCGGCGTCGCAGGTCGCGGACGAGCTCCTGGAACTCGCGGTCGTTCCACGAGTTGCCGCCCACCATCACGAGGTGGAAGTCGTCGCCGGCGCGCCAGCGCAGTTCGGCGGCGGTCACCAGGTTGAGGTGGTTCTTCCGCGGCTCGTGGCTCCCCACCGCGAGGACGGTCGGCCGGCCGTCGTCGAGCCCCAGCTCGCTCCGGACGCGGTCGACGGTGGCCTCCGAGACCTCCTCGCTCTGCCAGGGCAGGGCGACCGTCTCGACGCGGGGCCCCTCGAGGCCGGCTCCGGCGAGCATCCTGCGCCACCCGGCGTACTCGCCGGCGGAGGCCGCCGAGATCGCGCCGACCGCCTGGAAGGAGGCGAGCGCCGCGAGGTACTTGGAGAAGGCCCCCGGCATGCCGGGTCCGGTCGTCTCGGAGGTCGTCACCGGGATGCAGTCGAACCCGATGGCGATCGAGCGGCCGCGGCCGAACCGGGCGATGGTGTGGATGTTCTCGGTGCGTCGCCCCGCGACGCTGATCTCCGGCAGCACGTAGGTGGCCTCGAACGGGATGACCGTGGCGCCGCCGACGCGGACGATGCGGGCGCGCGGGGCGTCCTCCAGGACGACGCGGTCGATCTCGTCCTCCGGCGTCCCGCCCAGGCGGGCGCCGCTGCGGTCCCACGACACGAGCGTGACGTCGTGGTCGCGGGCCCACCGGGTGAGGGTCTCGCGGGCGACGCGCTGGATGCCCGTGGTGAAGCGGCTCCTGCCGGTGTCGGTCACGTCGGCGATCAGCCCCGACTGGACGACGACCTCGACCGAGCGCTGCGCGACGCGGTCGACGGTGACCGTCTCGTAGGCCCGCGTCAGCGGACGCTCGAGGCCGAACCGCCGCCACTCGCGGGTGAACTCGACGATGTCGAGGGCCGCGGGGATCCCGCGCCCGAGGCAGGCGAGCAGGAGGTACGACACGCTGTCGTCGGGCGTGTCGCCGAACGCGCGCGCGATCTCCCGGACGAGGCGACGGCCGGAGCTCCGCCTCCACCCGAGTTCGCTGCCGGACAGCGCGGCGGCGGCGGCCCGCAGAGCGCGGTCGTCGCCCTCGTGCGCGAGGGTCGCGAGAGTGACGACGGGCATCAGGCGGCGGCCTTCCGGGTGCGGTGGCGGGGGGCCCTCGGAGGCGTGGGGGCTCTCAGCGACTCCACGGCCTCGCGCCAGAGCTCGTCGGCGTAGTCCTTCCACGTCTTCGGCGTCTGGCCGGCGATCTGGCGGTGGAGTTCCGCGAGAAGGGCGTCGTCGGTCAGGAGGCGGCGCATCCCGTCGACGATCTGCTCGTCGTCGCGCGGGTCGACCTGCACGCAGCCACCGGCCGAGGCGACCTCGTCGAGGCTGCCGAAGTCGCTCGTGAGAGCGGGGGTGCCGAACGCGAGGGACTCGGCGACCGGCAGCCCGAAGCCCTCGTGGAGGGAGGGGAAGACGGTGAAGCGCGCCCGGGCGAACAGCGACCAGAGGTCGTCGTCGCCGAGCTTGCGGTGCGACTCGACCCGGAGGCCCTCCTTGCGGAGCGCCGCGACCTTCTGATCGAAGCGGTAGGTGGCCTTCCGGCTGCCCCCGCCGACGAAGACGATCCGGAAGTCGAGGCCCTCCGCGGCGAGCACCTCCGCCGCGAAGAGCGCGGCGTCCTGGTTCTTGCGCGGCTCGTGGCTCCCGACCGACAGGATGATCGGGGCCTCCTTCGGGTCGCGCTCGACGCTGGCCACGGCGCGGCGGGCGATCTCGGAGACCTCCGTCGCGAGGGAGACGGGCACCACCCGAGGGCCGGCGAGGCCCTGGCTCGGCAGCGTGTCGACGAAGCCCTGGAACTCGTCGGACGCCGACACGGAGATGCCCGCCACGACGTCGAGGTGCTTCACGACGGTGAGGTAGTGGGCGAAGCGCTCCGACTCCATGTCGGGGAGCGTGTCGGCGCTGATGAGCGGGATCGCGTCGTAGCCGATGGCGGCCACGCGGTTGGGCGACGACTCCGCGAGGCAGGCGAGCTCCGCGCAGACGCTGTCGGCAGGCACCTCGGAGATGAGCACGATCGAGTGCCACGGCACGACGAGGTGAGCCGATTCGAGCTCCCCGTTGGTGACGGCCCGGTCGACGACCTTCTCGAACCGGCGATCGCTCCAGTGCAGCACGCGGTCGCGCTGCCGCTCGGTGAGGTCGACGTAGCCGGTGCTGTCGCTCGTCCAGGCGACGAGGCGGTGCGGCCGCTCGGGGTCGCCGTCCCACTCGGGGACGGTGTGGCGGACGACCCGCTGGATGCCCGTGTTGTGCTCCCACCGGGCGCAGAAGTCGACGTCGACGAGGACCTCGCCCTCGGCGATCTCGATCGTGCGGAGCGAGGAGAAGGAGCGCGAGCCCGCGGCGATCGTCCCCTCGAGGGCCCGGATGAGGGCGGTCGCCGGTGTCGCGAGCAGGAGGTGCCGGCGGAGCCGCGCGAGGTCGTCCTGCTCCGGGTAGATGCCGGTGATGCCGACGTGGAGCAGCCACGCCTGCTGGGGATCGTCGCTCGCGTGGACCGTCCTGGCCAGGACGTCGAGGGCCTCGGCGGCGGAGGCCCCGTCGGGGACAGTCACGCCGAGCGCCCGTGCGACGACGTCGAGACGGGCGCGGAGGGCTCGGTGGAGGGCGCCGATGTCGTCGGTCACCGTCAGCGCCCCAGGCGCTTGGCGAGGGCGACGGCCGCGAGACGGGACGCCGGCACGACACCGATCTCCGACACCTTGCGCTGCATCAGGCGGGTCAGGCGGAGGGGCCGGGTGACGCGCCAGGAGACGGTGCTCTGGATCTCGGTGACGGCGTCGGTCACGCTGGAGGTGACGCGCAGCCAGTCGTCGAGGACCGCCTCGCGCAGCTCCCGGAGGTCGGATTCGGCGCTGCTCGCGTCGAGGCGGTCAGGCTCGGTAACGGACACTCGATCATCCTTCGTCTTGGGGCGGAGGCTCCCGGCGAGCGGGGAGATTCTCCCGGCGAACACCGGCTCACCCCGGTTAGGGGGTGTCACGGGGCCGAGACGACACATTACCGTGTCAGGTAGCCGCGTCTTTCGGGAGACGCTGCGGAGCAGGGGATCATGAGTCGCAGATCGACGACCGTCTGGGCGATCGGGGCCGTGGTGGTGGCCGGAGCCGGCATCGCCGTGGCCGCCGTCGCCGTCCAGGGCGCGCCTCACGCGCCGACGGCCGGAGCGAGCTCGTCGGCCTCCGCCGGGCCCGGCGTCACGACCGGCCCGCCCGCCGCGTCGCCCACCGCCAGCGCGGCTCCTGCGGACCCCGCGCCCTCCGCCACTGCACCCGGAGCGGGTGCCCCCGGAGCCACTGCGCCGGCAGCCACCACTCCCCCGGCGACGACGGTCAGGACCGTGTCGCCCGCGATGAGCTACTACTCCTTCGCCGGTCGGACGCTGACGCTCGGCGGCGGCGTCTCCGGCCTCGTCGACAGCGGCGGGACCTGCACGGTGACCCTGACGCGCGGCACGGCGACCGTGACGAAGTCCTTCGCCGCGAGCCCCGGCCCGAGCTCGACCGACTGCGGCGCGATGACGGTGTCGTCGCCGACGCTGACCTCGGGCTCCTGGAGCCTGACCATCGCGTACTCGTCGCCCCGCGCCCGCGGGACGTCCTCCCCCACCGAGGTGACCCTGTGATCCGCACCCCCTGGAGGCGCGTCGCCGCCCTCCTCCTGCCCGTCGCCCTTCTCGCGACGCTCCTCACCGTCGTGTCCGAGGTGGCCTCGTCGGGAAGCCGGAGCGCGAGCGCCGCCACGACCTCGGGGTTCCAGGCCGGCAACATCGTCAGCGACCAGACGTTCTTCAACTCGGGTTCGATGTCGGCGGCGCAGATCCAGTCGTTCCTCGCGTCGAAGGTCGTCACCTGCCAGTCGGGACGCACCTGCCTCAAGGACTTCAGCCAGACGACCTCGTCCAAGGCCGCGGACGCCTACTGCTCCGGATACACGGGTCGCGCCGGGGAGTCGGCGGCGACCATCCTCGCCCGGGTCGGACAGGCGTGCGGCATCAACCCGCAGGTCCTCCTCGTCACGCTGCAGAAGGAGCAGGGGCTCGTCCAGAGCACCGGGCCCAGCGCCTCGGCGTACACCATCGCGATGGGCTACGCCTGCCCCGACACCGCCGCCTGCGACACCCAGTACTACGGCTTCTTCAACCAGATCTACGCGGCCGCCCGCCAGTTCCAGGTCTACGCGAAGAACCCGACCTACTTCCGCTACCGCGCCGGGTTCACGAACGTCATCCAGTACAACCCGTCCGCCTCCTGCGGAAGCGCCAGCGTGTACATCGCCAACCAGGCGACCGCGAGCCTCTACAACTACACGCCGTACACCCCGAACGCGGCCTCGCTCGCGGCCGGCTACGGTTCGGCCCCCTGCGGCGCCTACGGCAACCGCAACTTCTACCTCTACTTCATGGACTACTTCGGCAACCCCTCCGACTGGCTCCAGTCCGCGTCCTTCGAGGGCGGGACCTCCGTGGGCTGGGAGACGACGGGCGGGATGACGACGGCGACCGTCAAGAACACGTCCTCCGCCAAGGACGGCGACTACTACCTCTCCGCGACGGCGCCGACGTCGGGCGGCACGATCCTGCAGACCGCCGCCCGCACCTCCACCGCGAGCGAGCAGGCGACCGGGGTGGTCTGGCTCCGGGCCGGGTCGGGAACGGTGACGGGGCGCATCATCCTCTGGGGACTCGGCGTCAAGAACGAGTCCGTCGCGCAGGCCTACACGGTCGGGACCACCTGGACCGCGGTCACCGTCGCCCTGCCCTTCACGACCGCGCACACGAGCACCCGCCTCCAGGTGAGCTCGCTGTCGCCGGGGGTCCGCCTCGACGTCGACGACGCCTCGCTGACGTTCGGCGCGCAGCCGCCGAAGCAGAATCTCCTGACCAACGGCTCCTTCGAGCAGGGCATCGCCCCCTGGGACGGCGGCAACGGCCAGATGAACAAGGTCGCGTCGACCGACCCCCGCTTCGTGCTCGACGGCAGCCGGTTCGGGGCCGTCAACACGACCGTCGCCGGTCGGAGCGTGGCGCAGTCGATCGCGATCCCCGCGACGGCGAACCAGCAGTACACCTTCACGATCTTCGTCCGCACCTCCGACAGCAGGAAGCCCTACGTGGGCCGCCTGGCCCTCTGGGCGCTCGACGGGACGACCCCGGTCAACAGGACGACGTCGTTCAGCGCCGTCAACTCCGGCTGGACGAAGGTCTCGACCACCGTCGACACCGGGACGACGAGGGCGACGCGCCTCAAGGCCGAGGTCTACCTCGGCACCCTGACGACGTCCCTCTGGCTCGACAAGGCCAGCGTGTCGCCGAACCTTCTCGACCAGGGCTCGTTCGAGACGGGTACGACGCCCTGGAGCCGCAGCAGCTCCGTCGTCAACTGGGCCCGCTACACCGGGACGGGGCTCCCCGACGGCTCGTGGTTCCTGCAGGCCAACTCGTCCACCGCGGGGACCTCGCTGGCGCAGGATGCCCCGCTGAAGCCGCTCCGGGGTTCGACGTACACCGCCTCGGTCTGGGTCCGCGGCTCCTCGACCGCGCCCGTGAAGGGTCGACTCGCCCTCTGGTCGTTCGGAGCCGCCGCGAGCGCCGCGAGCGTGCCGTTCACCACGACCTCGTCGTGGACGCGCGTCGAGGTGCAGATCCCGATCGGGACCGCCGACGTGACCGGCCTCCGCGTCGAGGTCTACCTCGACACCGTCGGCTCGACCGTGAGCATCGACTCCGCGCAGCTCTACTGACCCCGCCCCGGCTCCTTCCCGACCCCGGCCGTCCCCGCGACCCGCGGGGGCGCCCGTCCCGGCCGAACGCCGGTCCCGTTATAGTGGCGTGTCGGAAACGCCTGCGAACCAAAGGAATCTGAATTGACGAAGCGCGCCCTCATCACCGGAGTTACGGGACAAGACGGCATGTACCTCAGCCGCCTCCTCCTCTCGAAGGGGTACGAGGTCTACGGCCTGGTCCGCGGTCAGAACAACCCGAAGCGCGAGATCATCGAGCAGTGGGCGCCCGAGGTCAAGATCCTGACCGGCGACCTCCTCGACCAGTCCAGCCTCCTCCGCGCGCTCAACGCGTCGCAGCCCGACGAGGTCTACAACCTCGGCGCCATCTCCTTCGTGGCCTACTCGTGGGAGAACGCGCAGCTGACCAGCCAGGTGACCGGCCTCGGCGTGCTCAACATCCTCGAGGCGATCCGTCTCTACGCCGGCGACGACATCCAGAAGGTGCGCTTCTACCAGGCGTCGTCGTCCGAGATGTTCGGCCGCGTCCAGGAGGTGCCGCAGAAGGAGACCACGCTGCTGTGGCCCCGCTCCCCCTATGGCGTCGCCAAGGTCTTCGGCCACTACATGACGATCAACTACCGCGAGTCGTACGGCATGCACGCCTCCTCCGGTGTGCTCTTCAACCACGAGTCGCCCCTCCGCGGACCGGAGTTCGTCACCCGCAAGATCTCGATCGCGGTCGCCCGCATCGCCCTCGGCCTGCAGGAGCAGCTGACCCTCGGCAACATCGACGCCAAGCGCGACTGGGGCTTCGCCGGCGACTACGTCGAGGCCATGTGGCGCATGCTCCAGCAGGAGACGGCGGACGACTACGTCATCTCGACCGGTGAGACCCACGAGGTCCGCGAGTACCTCGACATCGCTTTCAACCACGTCGGCATCTCGGACTGGGAGAAGCACGTCTTCCAGGACCCCCAGTTCTTCCGCCCCGCCGAGGTCGACCTGCTCATCGGCGACTCGGCGAAGGCGACCGACACGCTCGGCTGGAAGCCCACGCTGTCGTTCGAGGGCCTCGTGAAGAAGATGGTCGACTCCGACCTGGAGATCGAGAAGGCCAAGGCCGGCAAGTAGAGCCCGCGGAGCTCTCGACATGCCAGTAGCCCTCATCACCGGCGTCTCGGGGCAGACGGGCAGCTATCTCGCCGAGAACCTCCTGGCCCGCGGCTGGGAGGTCCACGGCGTCCAGCGGGAGGACGGCCGCGACCCGGCCGTCCCCGCGGGCGTCGTCCTCCACCAGGCGGATCTGGCCGACTTCCCCACCACGGCGGGTGTCGTGGCGGAGGTGCGACCCGACACGACCTGGAACCTCGCCGCGCTCAGTTCCGTGGCCGCGTCGTGGACCCGGCCGATCGAGACCGCCCAGTTGAACGGTGCGGCCGTCGCGAACCTGCTCGACGCCGTCCGGGCGCTCCCCGACCTGCCCGGCGGGCGCGGGTTCGTCCAGGCGTCCAGCGCCGAGATCTTCGGCGCGGCCGAGATCAGCCCCCAGACGGAGGCGACCCCCCTCCGCCCCGTGAACCCCTACGGCGCCTCCAAGGCCTACGGCCACGTCCTCGCCGGCGCCTACCGCGCCGCGGGGCTGCGCGCCTCGAGCGTCATCCTCTACAACCACGAGTCGCCGAGGCGACCCGAGGCCTTCGTGACCCGGAAGATCACCGCCGGCGTGGTGCGGATCCTGCGGTCGCAGCAGTCGGAGCTGGTGCTCGGCAACCTCGACGTGAAGCGCGACTGGGGCTGGGCACCCGACTACGCCGAGGCGCTCGCTCTCGCGGGCGAGGCCGAGACCGCCGACGACTACCTGGTCGCCACCGGCGAATCGCACACCATCCGCGACTTCGTGGAGGCGGCGTTTACCGCAGCCGGCATCGACGACTGGGAGCACCTCGTGCGCGTCGATCCCGCGTTCGTGCGTCCCACCGACGCCCACGAGATGCGCGGGGACGCCGGGAAGATCCACCGTGCCCTGGGCTGGTCGCCGACGAAGCGGTTCGCCGACGTCGTCGCGGCCATGGTGGAGCACGACCTGGCGCTCTAGCGGGCGACGACCGACCCGTCCGCCTTGAGCGTGCCGAAGTAGAGGCTGTACTGTGCCGAGACGACCGCGTCCGGCAGGTGGTCGATGTGGCGGTTCCAGCGCGGCACCGTGAAGGTGAGGTCGGCTCCTGCAGCTCGCCGCGGCTGCGGCATCGCGCCCTGCGAGTAGGCCACCACCGGGATGTCGCCGGTCCGCGCGTGGAGCGCCGCCAGGTTGCCGTCCTTGATGTCGAAGCTCCAGATGCTGAGGACGTCCGTGTCGCAGGCCGTCTTGATGGCCAGGCCGTAGTTGATGGGCGCCCCGTCGCGGAGGAGGAGGACCTCCCGCGAGTCGCCGACGGCCGCGCAGATGGCCTCGGTGGCCGTCAGCTGGTTGCCGCCGTCCTTGACCAGCAGCAGCCCGTTCCACGTCACGATCGGACCGAACGCGACGAGGGCGGCGAGCGCGATGGCCACTCCCCTCGTGACGGGCGACGCGAAGCGGCGCCAGAGGAGGGCCACCGGGACCAGGGCCGCGATCAGGAAGCCGGGCGTGATGACCGGCAGGATCCGACGGAACGCCCAGATCTGGTCGGGCGTGATGGCGACCCGGGTGAAGTACACGGCGGCGACGGTGAGGGGCGCGACGGCGGCGAGGAGCAGCGGAAGGTTCCGGCGCCGGACGCCGACAACGACCATGAGGACGAACCCGACGATGGCGAGGGCGACCATCGGCCAGCCGAAGTACCAGCCGAGCCACGACAGCGTCTGCTCCTCGTAGGAGCGGTGCCCGTCGACCGGCAGCCCCTCCTCCTTCTGGAGCGCGGCGATGGTCGCGAGGCCACCGGGCCCCGCGAACCGCCCGATGTACCAGAGCGGACGGGACAGCCAGAACAGCAGGATGAGGCCCACGACACCTCCGAGCACGGGCGCCGCCCGCCGCCAGAACGTCGAGAGCCGCCTCGCGTCGAGGAACCGGCCGACGAGCCAGAACAGGGCGAACAGGACCACGGTCGCGAAGGCCGCGTACCAGAGCTGGATCGGCTGCTCACCCAGCGCCCGGACGTAGCTCGCCTTGTTGCGGAAGAGTCCGTAGACGCCGAGGAAGGTCGATGCCGCGGCGAAGACGACGAAGGTCGCCCCGCCCACGAACATCGGTCGCCGCTTCTCGCGCGGCAGGAATCCGAGTCCCGCCACGGCGAGGACGACGACCGCGCCCATCGCCACGAGGACGCCGTCGACGCGCGCGCTCGAGGCGACACCGGCGAAGATCCCGGCCAGGGCGAAATCGCGCCAGGAACCGCTCCGGACACCCGAGATCGCCCAGGTGAGGGCGGCGAGCCCGACGATCACCATGATGATCTCCGAGTACGGGCCGCGGGCGAGGTACATGTACGCGAGCGAGAATCCGAGCGCGAGCTGGGGCGCGAGGGCCCAGAGCGGCCCGAGGAGTCGTCGCGCGGCCCCGTAGAGCGCGACGAGGCCCACCGAGCCGAGGACCAGGTTGGCCAGCAGGGCCGCTCGGAGACCGCCCAGCCAGGTGGCGGCGCCGATCACCCCGGGCAGGAGGTCGCCGCCCTGGATGGTGATGACGTTGGTCGGACCGCCCTGGATGCGGCCGAGCGTGGCCGTCAGCTTGGGGATGCCCTCGGCGAGCGCGCTCGCCCGCACGATCGAGATGGGCGACGACGCGTGGTCGGCGAACCAGAGTCCGTGCACGAAGTAGAGGCCCGGGTCGCGGCTCGGGTCGAACCACTGCGCCACGAAGGGGGCGTTGCCGGCGAACCAGACGATCGCGATCACGAGCGACGCGACGGCACCCCACTGGGAGGCGCGCGTCGAGGCGAGGGCGGAGACCGGGACGACGAACCAGAGCAGGACGACGGCGACGACGAACGCCGGGACGACCAGCCACGCGTGGAAGATGCCGAACGTCGTCGTGACGCTGACGACCAGGAACCCGGCCAGCGCGACGAGCGGCAGGCGGTCGGGCAGGGACAGCAGGATCCGGGCGCCGAGCGAGCCGCGCCCGCGGGCGGACTCGACGTCGGGTTCGGCGAAGCCGTCGATCGGGTCGAGCGTCGTTCGGGCACGGCGAGGTCGGGGCATCGTCGAGAGGGCCTCTCGGGTTCGTCCGATACGGCGTGCACCCCTGCGGTGCGACCGGACGCGGTCAATCCTAGACAACGGCGCGCGCGCTCCGGACGAGGGCGGCGGTGCGCGGGGCCTGTACCCTTGTCCGAGCATCCGGAACCGGATGACTCCTGACGAAATCGGTACTGTGACGCTCCTGGCTCTCGTCGACGCGACGTCGATCCCCGCGAACGCCGGGGGTGTCGGGCGCTACCTGCTGAACCTCGTCCCGGCCCTGGCGAAGCACGAGGGCGTCCGCCTCGTCGTCGCCAGCCAGGCTCGAGACGCCGATCTCTGGGCGGAGCGGGCGCCGGGTGCGCGCATCGAAGTGGTCCCGTCATGGGCTCGGAGCGTCCCCGGGCGCCTCCTCTGGGAGCAGGTCGGCCTCCCCCGCCTCGCCAGGCGGCTGGGCGTCGACGTCCTCCTCGCTCCGCACTACACGATGCCCGTCGCCTCCCCCGTGCCCGTCGTCGTCACCCTCCACGACGCCACGTTCTTCTCGCACCCGCAGCTCCACAGCCGGCTCAAGGGGCTGTTCTTCCGCTCGTGGACGACGTATTCGGTCAAGCACGCCGCGGTCTGCGTGACGCCGAGCGCGGCGACCCTCGACGAGGTGCGCCGGGCCACGCGGCGACCGCTCCCGGGCGCCGTCGTCGCGTACCACGGCATCGACACCGCGCGCTTCCGACCGGTCGGCGACGCGTCGCAGAGGCGCGCGACGGCCGGCTTCACCGGGGCGGGGCCGTACGTGGCCTTCGTGGGGACGATCGAGCCGCGGAAGAACGTCTCCACGCTCGTGAAGGCGTTCCTCGCGGCGACGGACGACGAGCGCCTCGCCGGCTGGCGGCTCCTGATCGCCGGGGGCGCCGGCTGGGACGACGAGGCGGTGTCGATGCTCACCTCGCGCGTCCACGCGCCCCGCGTCCAGTGGACCGGTTTCCTCGACGACGGTGATCTGCCCGGTCTCCTCTCGGGCGCCGAGCTGGTCGCCTACCCGAGCGACGGCGAGGGCTTCGGCCTCCCCGTGCTCGAGGCGATGGCCTGCGGCACGGCCGTGCTGACCACCGACCGCCTGGCCCTCCCCGAGGTCGGCGGCGAGGTCGCGTTCTACGCCGAGCCGACCGAGTCCGGGCTGCGGGAGGCGCTCCGCACGATCCTCCTCGACGGCCGACTCCGGACCGGCCGCGGCCTCGACGGCCCCGCCCGCGCCGAGAGCTTCACCTGGGAGCGCTCCGCCGACGAGCACGTCGAGGCGTTCGAGCACGCGATCGGAGGCGCCCGATGACGAACGTCGCCGTGGTCACCATCACCTTCTCGCCGGGAGACACCCTCGAGTCGTTCATCGCGTCGCTGCAGACGGAGGGCTTCCCGCCGTCGCGCATCGTCGTCGTCGACAACGGCTCGACCGACGGCGCCCCGGAGCTCGCGGCCGCGACCCACCCCCACGTCGAGCTGGTCCGGTCCGGCGGCAACGTGGGGTACGGACGCGCCGCGAACATCGGCGTCAAGACCTTCGACGCCTCGGTCGAGTGGATCCTCGTCTGCAACCCCGACACGCGGGTGACCGCAGGAGCCGTCACGACACTCCTGGAGGCGGCCGCGGCGCACCCGGAGGCGGGAGTCCTCGGCCCGCGCATCCTGGAGACCGACGGCACGGTGTACCCGTCCGCCCGCGCCCTCCCCGCGATCCGGACGGGCATCGGGCACGCCGTCTTCTCCGGCCTCTGGCCGACGAACCCGTGGACGAGGCGCTATCAGCAGCGCGACGTCTCGAGTTCCAGCTCCGTGGCGACCGTCGGATGGCTCTCCGGAGCCTTCCTCCTCGTCCGCCGGGACGCCTTCGAGGCCGTCGGCGGGTTCGACGAGGACTACTTCATGTACTTCGAGGACGTCGACCTCGGCCGCCGGATCGCGCTGGCCGGCTGGAGCAACCTGTTCGTGCCCGAGGCCGTCGTCGTGCACGTCGGCGGGGCGAGCACCGAGAAGGTCGCCGACGTGATGGTCCGCGCGCACCACCGCAGCGCGTACACGTACATCGCGAAGACGCACCCGGGGGCCCTCTGGGCGCCGGTCCGGGCCGTCGTCCGCGTCGGCCTGGGCGTCCGTGCCGGATCGATCATCCGCAAGGCGCACCGCGCGGCGCGCTGACGCCTCAGCGTCGCCGACGCGCGGTCAGCGACCGCGCAGCGTCGCACCGAGGATCTCGCGGTACTTTCCCGAGACGACCTCGACCGAGTAGCCCCTGGCCGTCTCGCGGGCCGCGGCTCCGAGTCGGGTGCGAAGCGCGGGATCCCCCTCGACCCGGGCGATCGCCGCGGCGAGCTCCTCGGCGTCGCCCGGGGTGACGAGCAGACCGTTGACGTCGTCCTCGACGACGTCCACGATGCCGGGGGCTCGCGACGCGATGACGACGCATCCGGCCGTCATGGCCTCGAGGAGCGCCACGGGCAGGCCGTCGCGGTCGCCGTTCGACGCCGGGACGGACGGGTAGAGGGCCACCTCGGCCCGGGCGTACTCGGCGGCCAGATCGTCGCGGCCGCGCTGGCCCACGAACTCGACGCTCGCATCGGCCTTCGCCGTGAGGCTCGCGCGGAGCGGGCCGTCGCCGACGACGGTCAGGTGCCGCGACGGATCTTCCGGCAGGAGCCGGACCGCGTCGAGGAGGACCGCGGCCCCCTTCTTCTCGACCAGCCGCCCGACGAAGAGGAGGCTGCCGGGGCGGCGGCTCTCGGTCTCCACGGCGCGCTCGACCGGGCCGACGTCGGCGCCCATCGGGATGACACGGACCTGGGCCTCGGTCGCACCGAGCTTCGCGAGCTCCGCCGCCATGTCGTGGCTCATGCAGGTGACGTAGCGGGCCGAGCGGATCACCCGGCGCTTCAGCCTCGTCGGCACCGCGCCCTGGAGCGCGTACAGGTCGCCCCCGAGCGTCGTGACGACGCGCGGCAGCCGGCCGAGCGTGGCGAGGCCCACGAGCCCCTGCGGGATGATCCAGTGGAGGTGAGCCAACGACGGCCGGTAGCGCGCGTTCGCGCGACGCACGGCGATGGCCATCGCGAGGAAGAAGAAGGGCACCTGGAGCCAGCGGGAGCGCTTCGCCCGCAGGTTCTCGACGATCGCCCCGTCGGCGAGGTCCTGCCAGCGGCGGGGGAAGTAGGAGTAGCGGTGGATGGTCACGCCGTCGACGACCTCGTGCTTCGGCGCCCGGCCCACCATCGGGGCCACGACCACCACGTCGAAGTCGGCCGACACGGCCGTGGCCAGGTCGAGGACGAATCCCGGGGTGCCGTCACCCACCTTGGCGGGGAGGGTCGACGTCGCGACGAGCAGAACGGGCTTCGAGGTGGGATTCGACATGATGGGGCTCCCGGTCGTCTCACGAACGAGGACGGGAGGCGTCTCCTAGAGTGTCCGAGGGCGATTTTCTGTCGCCGCAAGTCTAAAGGAGCACCGTGACCACGAGTCCCACCGACGCGACGGACGTCGACGCGCCCCGATCCCGGCGCGCGACCGTGATCCTCTACGCCAAATGGTTCTTCGGCGCCGTGGCCCTCGCCCTCCTCGTGGTCGGGGTCGTCCGGCAGTGGTCGAAGATCGTCGAGGGCCTCGCCCAGATCGACCTCGTGACCGGGATCCTCGCCGTCGCCTTCACCCTCGTGGCGCTCGTGTGCAACATGCTCTCGTGGAAGGCCGTCATGTCGGCCGTCGGATCGCCCGTGCCGCTCCCGGCCGCGGTCTCGATCTTCTTCGTCGGCCAGCTCGGGAAGTACATCCCCGGAGGCGTCTGGTCGATCGCCGCGCAGGCGGAGCTCGGTCGGGCCTACGGCATCGCCCGCGGCCCGAGCGCCCTCGCCGCGATCACCTCCATGCTCATCGGCATGGTCACGGCGGCCGTCGTCGCCGTCACCGGGCTGCTCCTGTCGTCGAGCGAGGGGCTCGCCACCTACTGGTGGCTCTTCGTCATCGCCGTCGTCGGGCTGGTCGTCCTGGCGCCGCCGATCCTGGGCCGCCTCGTGAACCTCGCCCTGCGCCTCCTGCGTCGCCCCGCCCACGTCGACCACCTGACCTGGACGGGCACGATCGGCGGCTTCGTCTGGTCGGTCGTCATGTGGGTCTCGTACGGCGTCCAGGCGACGCTCCTCCTGCGGGCCTTCGGCGCCTCGGGCCCGGGGCTGTTCGCCCTCGCGATGGGCGCCTACGCCGCGGCGTGGCTGATCGGCTTCCTGATCGTCATCGCCCCGGCGGGCCTCGGCGCCCGCGAGGGCGTGCTCCTGCTGCTCCTCGGCACGGCGACCGCGCCGGCCGCGGCCCTCAGCCTCGCCGTCGTGAGCCGCGCGATCATGACGCTCGGCGATGTCGTGCTCGCCGGAATCGGCGCCCTCGTCGCCTCGCGCCGTCGACGAGCGCTCGCCCGCGAGGAGGCGACGTCTCAGTCCTCGGGGCCGTCGACCAGGCTCAGCAGGTAGGTGCCGTAGCCGCTCTTCGTGAGCGGCCCGGCGAGGGTGCGGAGCCGGTCGTCGTCGATCCACCCGGCGCGCCAGGCGATCTCCTCGATGCAGCCGATCTTGTGGCCCTGGCGCTGCTCGATGACGCGGACGTACTCCGACGCCTGCATCATCGACTCGTGCGTGCCCGTGTCGAGCCACGCGGTGCCGCGCTCGAGGACCTGGACCTGCAGGAGCCCCTCGCGGAGGTAGCGCTCGTTGACCGACGTGATCTCGAGCTCGCCCCGCGGACTCGGCTCGATGCCCTTCGCGATCTCGACGACGCGGTTGTCGTAGAAGTAGAGCCCCGGGACGGCGTAGTTGCTCTTCGGCCGGACCGGCTTCTCCTCGATCGACAGCGCCTTGAAGTCGTCGTCGAACTCGACGACGCCGTAGGACCGGGGATTCGACACGTGGTACGCGAAGATCATCCCGCCGACGGGGTCGGTGTTCGCGCGGAGGTTCGAGCCGAGGCCGACCCCGTGGAAGATGTTGTCGCCGAGCACGAGGGCGACCTTCTCGTCGCCGATGAACTCCTCGCCGATGAGGAACGCCTGCGCGAGGCCGTCCGGCGACTCCTGCACCGCGTAGGTCAGCTCGATCCCCAGATCGCTGCCGTCGCCCAGGAGGCGGTGGAACTGGGCGGCGTCGTCGGGGGTGGTGATGATGAGGATCTCGCGGATGCCCGCCGACATCAGCGTCGACAGGGGGTAGTAGACCATCGGCTTGTCGTAGATGGGCATCAGCTGCTTGGAGATGCCCTTGGTGATCGGGTAGAGCCGGGTGCCGGAGCCTCCGGCGAGGATGATTCCGCGCATCGGCGGCCTCCTAGGCGTCGTGCGGCGCGGCGCGCAGCGGGGTCGGTTCGGCCCGCGCCGTGCGCAGCGAGTCGTAGTAGGCGAGGCACTCGGCGAACGAGGGCAGGAGCCCCTGCTCGGCGGCCTCGGCGAGGGTCGGCGCCGCAACGTCTTTCGGCGACAGGAGCCGCTCGTCGAGCTCGAACGGGAAGGTGAGGCCGATCTCGGGGTCGGTGACGCTCAGCCCCTTCTCGCGCTGGGGGTTGAACACCTCCGAGACGAGGTAGTTGACCGTCGCGCCCTCCGTGAGGGCGACGATGGCGTGCCCGAGGCCCTCGGAGAGGTAGATCGCGCGCCGGTCGACGTCGTCGATGACGACGGAGTCCCACCGGCCGAAGGTCGGCGAGCCGGTGCGGATGTCGATCACGAAGTCGATGAAGGCCCCCTTCGGGACCGAGACGTACTTCGCCTGGCTCGGCGGGACGAGGGCGTAGTGGATGCCCCGCACGACCCCGCGGGTCGACACCGAGGTGTTCATCTGCTTGAGGTCGAGAGCGTGCCCGACCGTCGCCTGGACTGTCTCGAAGCGGTACTGCTCGAAGAAGACGCCCCGCTCGTCCGCGTGCTGCTTCGGCGTGAACTCCCACGCCCCCGGGATCGACAACTCACGTATCTGCACGCACGCAGTATATCGGGTGGCCTCGCACGGACCCGCTCGGCCCGCACGGCCCCGCTCACGGGGGTGCCGCGACCCGCGCCCGCTAGCATCGAGGGAACGCCCGCGAACGCAGAAAGATCATCCCATGCGCATCCTCGTCACCGGCGGCGCCGGTTTCATCGGCTCCAACTTCGTCCGACGCACGCTCGAAGACGCCTACCCGGGTCTCGAGGGGGCCGAGGTCACGGTGCTCGACGCCCTGACCTACTCGGGCAATCTCGAGAACCTCCGCGCCGTCGCCGACTCCCCCCGCTACCGCTTCGTCGAGGGCGACATCCGCGACGCCGACCTCCTCGATCAGCTCTTCCCGGGGCTCGACGCCGTCGTGCACTTCGCCGCCGAGTCGCACGTCGACCGCTCCGTCCGCGACGCGTCGATCTTCGTCGAGACGAACGTCCTCGGCACGCAGCGGCTCCTCGACGCCGCTCTGCGCCACTCCCTGCCCCGCTTCGTCCACGTGTCGACCGACGAGGTCTACGGCTCGATCGACGAGGGCTCGTGGGCCGAGGACCGCCCGCTGGAGCCGAACTCCCCCTACTCGGCCTCGAAGGCCGGCAGCGACCTCCTCGTGCGCAGCTACCACCGCACGCACGGGTTGAACGTGTCGATCACGCGCTGCTCCAACAACTACGGCCGCTACCACTTCCCCGAGAAGATGATCCCGCTGTTCGTCACGAACCTCATCGACGACCGGCACGTCCCGCTCTACGGTGAGGGCCTCAACGTGCGCGACTGGCTGCACGTCGACGACCACACGCGCGGGATCGCGCTCGTCGTCACCTCGGGGCGCGCGGGCGAGATCTACAACATCGGGGGCGGCACCGAGCTCACGAACAAGGAGCTGACGGGGCTCCTGCTGGAGGCCACCGGCAGGGACTGGTCGTACGTCGACCGCGTGACCGACCGCCTCGGCCACGACAAGCGCTACTCGGTCGACATCTCGAAGATCCGCGCCGAGCTCGGCTACGAGCCGCGGGTGCCCTTCGAGGAGGGCCTCGCCGACGTCGTCCAGTGGTACCGCGACAACCGCGCCTGGTGGGAGCCGCTGAAGGCCCGCGCGGCCCTGTCGTGAAGTACCTCGTCACCGGGGCGCGCGGCATGCTCGGCAGCGACCTCGTCGAGGCGCTGTTCGGGCGCGACGTCACCCTGCTCGGCCGGGCCGACCTCGACGTCACCGACGCCGCAGCCGTGCGCGACGCCGTGGACGGCCACGACGTCGTGTTCAACGCGGCCGCCTGGACGCGCGTCGACGACGCCGAGACGCACGAGCAGGAGGCACGGGCCGTCAACGCGCTCGGCGCACGGAACCTCGCGGAGGCGACCCGCGACTCCGGCGCGAAGCTCGTCCACGTCTCGACCGACTACGTCTTCGACGGGCAGGGCACCGAGCCCTACGCGGAGGACGCCCCCCTGGCCCCGCTGAACGCCTACGGTCGCACGAAGGCCGAGGGCGAGACGCTCGCCCTCGCGGCGGACCCTGACGGCACTTACGTGGTGCGGACCGCCTGGATCTACGGGAAGCACGGTGCGAACTTCCCGAAGACGATGCTCCGGCTCGCCGAGAGCCACGACACGGTGAAGGTCGTCGCCGACCAGGTCGGGCAGCCCACCTCGACCGTCGACCTGGCGGCGCGGATGGTCGCGCTCGTCGACGCGGACGCGCCCGCCGGCGTCTACCACGGGACCAACTCGGGACGCGCGAGCTGGTACGACTTCGCCCGGGCGGTCTTCGAGGTCGCCGGCCTCGATCCTGATAGGGTCGAGCCGACCGACAGCTCCCAGTTCGTCAGGCCGGCGCCTCGACCGAGCTTCAGTGTTCTCGGTCACGACGCGTGGCGGAGAGCGGGCTTCGAGGCCATGCGCCCTTGGCAGGAAGCGCTGACCGAGGCCGCCGCCACAGGAGTATTCGACACAGATGATCACGCTTCGAGTAGTCGTTGACCAGATCCTCGCACCCGTCCCGGGGGGGATCGGCCGCTACACCGAGGAGCTGACGAGGGAGATCATCCGCGTCGCGCCACGGGGCTGCGACGTCGAGGGGATCGTCGCCGCGCACCCTCAGGCCGACTACGACCGCCTCGAGGACGCCCTCCCCGGACTGGCCAGCCTCTACCGCTCCGTGCTGGGTCGTCGCGAGCTGTCGATCGCCTGGCAGACCGGGGCGATCGGCCTGCCCGGTCGCGGCATGGTCCACGGCACGAGCCTCCTGACACCGCTGTACAAGCACGACCGCTCGCTCGACCCGTCGACACAGACGGTGGTCACGATCCACGACACGGTGCCGTGGACGCACCCCTCGACCCTCACCGCGCAGGGCGTCCGCTGGCACCGCGCGATGACGAAGCGGGCGCACCGCTTCGCCGACGCGGTCGTCGTCCCGACGCACGCCGTCGCCTCGCAGCTGTCCGAGTACTACGACTTCGGGGAGCGCCTCCGCGTCATCGGCGGGGCCGTGAGCAAGGAGCTCGCCGTGCCCGACGACGCCGACGAGATCGCCGACTCGCTCGACCTGCCGGAGCGCTACGCCCTGAGCGTGGGGACGCTCGAGCCGCGCAAGGGCCTCGAGCCTCTGCTCCAGGCGATGGCCCACCCCGACGCGCCGGACGTCCCGCTGCTCGTCGTCGGACCGGAGGGCTGGGGCGACGTGCGCGTGGCCGAGGTCGCCGAGCGGCTCGGGCTCGGGCCCGACCGCGTGCGCGTCCTCGGGCGGGTGCCCGACCGCACGCTGGCCGTGCTCCTGCAGCGTGCCTCGGTGTTCGTCTTCCCCTCGCTGGCCGAGGGCTTCGGTCTCCCCGTCGTCGAGGCTCTGAGCCTCGGGACCCCGGTGGTCCACTCCGACGCGCCGGCGCTCGTCGAGGTCGCGGCGGGCGCAGGAGTCGTGGTGCCGCGCGACGATCCGGCCGGCTACCCGGAGCGGCTGGCCCAGGCGATGTTCCAGGTCGTCAACGACGTCGCTCTGTCGACGCGGCTCGGGGTCGCCGGGCTCGATCGCGCGCGGGCGTTCAGCTGGCGGGACTCCGCCGAGAAGGTGTGGCAGCTGCACGCCGAGATCTGAGTGCGGGGTCGGGCGGGGCTCCTGCGGTGTCGCGCTGCGTGAGGCTCCACGATGTGCCACGCTGCCCGGACGTGAGCGGCAAGTCGTGGAGTCTTGCGGGATCGGGGGCTCCCCGGCGCAGTGCACCCCGCGCGACACTCCACGATTCGCCACGCTGCGGGAACGTGAGCGGCGTGTCGTGGAGTCTCGCAGGATCGGGGGCACCCCGCGGCACCCCACCCCGCGCGACACTCCACGATTGGCCACGCCCCAAGAACGTGAGCGGCCTGTCGTGGAGCCTCGCGGGGCGCGGAGGGCGGGCGGGGCGGAGCGCAGCCGACGCTAGGGCGCGGGGACCGCCGGCGCCGCCTTGGCCACGGCCGCGCGGATCGCCGCGAAGTCCGGCCGCACGTTGTCGTAGGTCGGCGGGACGATCTCGAGGTCGGTCATCGGCTGCGACTTCGCCTTCACGGCCAGCGTCACGAACTCCGACAGCATGCCCTGCGGGATGTCGGTCTTGACGATCTGCGTCCCCGCCGTCGCCACCTGCTGGAACTTCGACAGCACGGTCGCGGGCGTGAACTGCTTGAGCACGGCCTGCTCCACCGTCCGCTGCCGGGCCATGCGGTGGTAGTCGTCGGTGCCGTGGCGGGCGCGGGCGAACCAGAGCGCGTGGTACCCGTCGAGATGCTGCACGCCCGGCTCGATCCAGCCGTCGACGTTGATCGGCTGCCCGTTCGCGTCGATGCCGCCGTTGATCGGGATGCGGTAGGGCACGTCGACCGTGATGCCGCCGAGGGCGTCGATCAGGTCGGTGAAGCCTCCCATGTCGATGAGCGCGTAGTACTGGATCGTGAGCCCCGTGACACCCTCGATGGCGTCGCGCTCCGCCTCGATGCCCGAGTTGCTGCCCTGCTTCTCGGCGTCCGGATAGAGCTCCGGGTGCTGCTCGCCGTAGGTGTAGAGGAAGCTCACCAGGCAGTCGTCGCCGCAGGTGTAGCCGTCGGGGTAGGGCCCGTAGAGCGGCGATCCCTCGCGGAACGGCGCGTTGTAGAGGTTCCTCGGGACGCCGATGATCGTCGTCTTGCCGGTCGCCGCGTCGATGCTCACGACCGACAGGCTGTCCGGGCGGAGACCCGTGCGGTCGGCTCCGGCGTCGCCGCCCATCAGCAGGATGTTGTACCGCCCGTCGACGGGGGCGGCGACGTCCTTCTTCGACGAGAACAGGGAGTCGAGGAGGCCGTGCTGCACGCCCGAGAGGTAGGAGCCGTAGGCGGCCGTCCCGGCGGTTCCGACGAGCACGACCACGGCGAGCGTCGCCACGAGCCCGCGCGCGAGCGGAGCCAGCCGCACGAAGCGGACGAGGCGGAGCGTGTCGATCGTGAGGACGAGCCAGAGCACGGCGTAGTACGCGAGGAAGACCTGCACCACCGTCAGCGCGGCCGTGTTCGTGGCGACGTCGAGCAGGAGGGTGCGGGCGAACAGGGCCGACAGGATCACGAGAACCACGAAAATCCAGAACAGGAACGTCGACACCAGCCCGAAGCGACCGAGTCGGCGGTTCCCGGCGACGACCTGCGCCGAGCCGGGCAGGAGCACGTTCAGGGCGACGAGCCACCAGGCCCGCTTGGTCATGATCCGGGGCGAGGCCGCGTCCGGGGTGCGGACCGGCGTCGCGGCGAGGCTCACAGCGCTCGCTTCAGAGCGGCGTTCTTCTCCTCGACCAGGTCGGCCAGGCTGGCCGCGTAGTCGGCGAGGCGGGCCGCGATCGCAGGATCCGAGGCCCCCAGGATGCGCGCCGCGAGGAGTCCGGCGTTGGCCGCCCCGCCGATCGACACGGTGGCGACCGGGATGCCGGCGGGCATCTGCACGATCGAGAGCAGCGAGTCGAGGCCGTCGAGCTTGGCCAGGGCCACCGGCACACCGATGACCGGGAGGGTCGTGACCGACGCGAGCATGCCGGGGAGGTGAGCCGCGCCTCCTGCCCCCGCGATCACGACGTGCAGACCGCGCCCCGCGGCCTCGCGACCGTAGGCGATCATCTTGTCGGGCGTGCGGTGCGCGGAGACGACCTCGACCTCGTGGGCTATGCCGAACTCGGCGAGGACGTCGGCAGCCGCCTTCATGGTCGGCCAGTCGGAGTCGGAGCCCATGACCAGGCCGACGAGCGGGCGCGGGGTCGTCGGGGCGTCGGACACGGTCAGATCGGGTTCTGGCAGCACCCGGACAGGCTAGCCGCTAGCCCGCGAAGAACTCGGCAGCGGCACGCGCGCGGAACACGACCTCGTCGAGGTCGTCTCCCGAGACGGTGACGTGGCCGACCTTGCGACCCGGGCGCGGGCTCTTGCCGTAATCGTGGACCTTCGCGTCGGGCTGGTCGCCGAGAGCGTGGGGCAGACGGTCGGCGAGGGTCCCGTCGAGCGGACCGCCCAGGATGTTGACCATGACGCTCCAGGGCGAAGCGGTACCGGTGTCGCCCAGCGGGAGATCGAGGACCGCGCGGAGGTGCTGCTCGAACTGGCTCGTCGTCGACCCGTCGATGGTCCAGTGGCCGGTGTTGTGCGGCCGCATGGCGAGCTCGTTAATGAGGATGCGGTCGTCGGTGGTCTCGAACAGCTCGACCGCCAGAACGCCGGTGACGCCGAGGCGTTCGGCGACGGTGCGGGCGATGCTCTCGGCCATGTCGGCCACCCGGCCGGCCGACCCGGGGGCGGGGGCGATGACCTCGGCGCAGACCCCGTCGCGCTGGATCGACTCGACGACCGGCCACGCGACGATGTCGCCGCTCGGGCGGCGCGCGACCGACTGGGCCAACTCGCGGCGGAACGAGACGAGCTCCTCGGCCAGGAGGGCTCCCCCGGTGGACGGATCGCCGAGACCGTCGAACCAGTGGGCGACCTCGTCGCTCGAGGACACGACGCGGACGCCCTTGCCGTCGTAGCCGCCGCGGGCGGTCTTCACGACGCAGCGGCCGCCGTGGTCGGCCAGGAACGCGTCGAGGTCGGCCGGCGTCGTGAGTCGCGCCCAGTCGGGGACGGGCAGGCCGAGATCCGTCAGCCGCTCGCGCATGACCAGTTTGTCCTGAGCGACGAACAGCGCCTCGGGCGTCGGATGCACGGCGATGCCGGCCTCGACGAGGGCGCGCAGGACGCTCTGCGGCACGTGCTCGTGGTCGAACGTGACGACGTCGACGTCGCGCGCGAACGCGAGCACCGTCTGGGCGTCGTGGTAGTCGCCCACCTCCGTCGCGGCCAGTCGCGCCGAGGAGCCCTCGGTCTCGGCCAGGACGCGGATCTCGAACCCGAGGTGGATCGCGGGGGGAACCATCATCCGGGCGAGCTGCCCTCCGCCGATCACGCCAACCGTCAGTGCCATGGGGTGCTCCTCGTGCCTGTCTCTCGGAATCAGCGTAGCGCCGCTACGGGCGCCCGAGGCCTCGCAGGACGAAGCCCTCGGCCCGCCAGGCGTCGGCGTCGAGGCAGTTGCGCCCGTCGACGACCACGGCGCGCGAGACGAGGGCCTTCACCTCGGCGGGGACGAGGTCGCGGAACTCCCGCCACTCCGTCAGCACGAGCACCGCGTCGGCGCCTCGAACGGCGTCGGCGGCCGACCCGGCGGTCACCAGGCTCGGCAGGCTGCGCGTGGCGGTCTCGTTGGCCTCGGGGTCGTACGCGGTGACGTTCGCGCCGGCCTCGACGAGCTTCTTCACCACGTCGAGCGCCGGCGAGTCGCGGACGTCGTCGGAGTCGGGCTTGAACGCCAGGCCGAGGACGCCGATCGTCGCGCCCTCGAGGTCGCCCACGAGTTCGCGGGTAAGGGTGACGACCCGCTCGCGGCGGCGCAGGTTGATCGCGTCGACCTCGCCGAGGAAGGACAGCGTGTCGGCCAGGCCCAGCTCGTCGGCCCGCGCGCGGAAGGCCCGGATGTCCTTCGGCAGGCAGCCGCCCCCGAAGCCGAGACCGGCGTTGAGGAACCGGCGGCCGATGCGGGCGTCGTGGCCGATGGCGTCGGCGAGCTGCGTGACGTCGGCTCCCGTCGCCTCCGCGATCTCCGCCATGGCGTTGATGAACGAGATCTTCGTCGCGAGGAAGGCGTTCGCCGAGACCTTGACGAGCTCGGCCGTCGCGTAGTCCGTCACGATGCGCGGCGTGCCGGTCGCGAGCGCCGTGGCGTAGACCTCGTCGAGGACGGCCGTCGCGCGCTCCCCCGCGTCGCCCTGCGGCACGCCGTAGACGAAGCGATCGGGAGCCACGGTGTCGCGGACGGCGAAGCCCTCGCGCAGGAACTCGGGGTTCCAGGCCAGCGTGGCGCCGGCTCCTGCGCCCTCGACGACGCCCGCGAGACGCGCGGCGGTGCCGACCGGGACGGTGGACTTGCCGACCACGAGGTCACCCTCGCCGAGGTAGGGCAGGAGCCCCTGGACGGCGGCGTCGACGTAGGTCAGATCGGCGTTGAAGCTGCCCTTCGTCTGAGGTGTCCCGACGGCGACGAAGTGGACGGTCGCCTCGGCGGCCGCGGCCATGTCGGTGGTGAAGCGGAGCCGGCCCGTGGCCAGGGCCCGCGACAGGACGTCGGGGAGACCCGGCTCGAAGAACGGGGCGCGGCCCGCCGAGAGTTCGGCGACCCTGTGCTCGTCGACGTCGATACCGACGACGTCGTGTCCGAGCTCGGCCATGCAGGCCGCGTGGACCGCTCCGAGATAACCGCATCCGATCACTGAAATACGCACACGACGACCCTAACGGACCCCGAAGCCGTCTCGGGACTGCGCCGACTGCTCCTGCTGTCTCATCCGCGCGACCTGGTTGAGGTTCTCCTCCATCAGGTCGTGCAGGGTCGACTGGACGAGGTCGGCGCTCGGGACGTCCCAGAGCACGATCGGCCGCTCGAGCCCGGTGTTGATGAGCACGTCGCCGGAGCGGAAGAGGGTCTGGGCGCCGTTCTTGCGGACGGTCAGGTCGTAGCCCCGGGTGTGCATGAGCTCCTGGCGGGTCCGGACGAGGAGACCCCTCCGGATGATGATGCGCCGGGTCGTGATCGTGTAGTGGCGTCCGAGCCAGGCGAGGAGCGGAAGGAGCCAGAGCAGCGCGACCAGGCCGAGGGCCACGAGCGGCAGCGCCTGGTTCATCCACGCCTCGGGCAGGGTCCCGGAGAACCAGCCGCCCAGCGCGCAGATCGCGATCAGGGCGACCGACGGCCAGAAGAGCACCCGGGCGTGGGGTCGCAGGCGCGCGATGACCTGCTCCTGCGGCGGGGCCGCGAAGGTCTGGTCATCGGTCGACATGCGTCATTCATACCTCAGGTGGGTGACGTCTCCCGCGGCCACTCGGACGATCCCCGATTTGTCATCCGGAAGGACGACGAGCCGGCCGGCAGGATCCAGGCCCGTCGCGCGCCCGTGCAGGTCGGTCCCGTCGGGCAGCTCGACGCGAACCCGGCGGCCGACCGTGTCGCAGGCGGCCTCGACCTCCCGGTGGAGGCCGGACGCCGTGGCGTCGCCGGAGGCGCTCGCCAGACGGTCGAGCAGGGCCCCGAATCGCGCCACGAACGAGGACAGCACCCGGTCGGCGACGTCGACCGCCTCGCCCTCGACGCCCTCGAGCCGGAGCGACGTCGAGACCGCCGTCGGAAGGTCGGGCCGGGCGATGGTCAGGTTGACCCCCACGCCGACGACGACGCCGTCGGGCGCACCGTCCACGGTGGTGACCTCCGCCAGGATGCCCGACACCTTGTCCCCGCCGATCTGGACGTCGTTCGGCCACTTGAGCAGGACCGGACGCGCCTCCGGGACCCCGTCGAGCAGCTCCTGGATGCCGCCCTCGAGCGCGTGCCCCGCCAGCAGCGGCAGCCAGCCCCACGCGTCCTCGGGCAGCGCGGCGCCGCGAGCGTCCCGCGGGCGGACCAGGATGCTCGCGGCCATCATCTGCCCGGCCGGCGCGGTCCACGCCCTCGCCAGCCGACCGCGGCCCGCGCGCTGCTCGAGGGAGACGACGACGGTGCCCGCGGGCGCGGTGGGCGCCCGGAGCACGAGGTCGTCGTTGGTCGAGCCGGTCACGCCGAGGTGGACGAGGCGCGGCACGACCCGCCGCGACAGGGCGAACCCGTCCGGAAGCTCCTGCGCCGCCTCGCCGGACCCCGACGGCGGGGAACCCGTCACCACCCGAACCCCCGCAGGGCCGCGAGCATCTCGGCGCTCGTCCCGATGCGCTCCGTGAGGATCGCCTCCCCGGCCGTACCGCGGTAGTCGTAGATGTCGTACGTGCCGCAGGCGACGACGTCGCGCGGCGGACCGAGAGCGGCCACGGTTCCTCCCAGGTCGGCGTCGCGCGGCTCGTCGCGCGGCCTGATGAGATAGCCCACCCGCGCACCCCGGTAGGGGGCGAGGTTGACGAGCCAGGGATAGACGTCGAGGGTGTCGGTGATCTGCAGGAGGCGCACAGTGGGCCCCGCGTACGCCGCGAGCCCCCTGCCCGTCCAGAACTGGGTCGCTCCGGCGACGGCGACGTGCTCGTCGCGCACCCAGTCCGTCAGGCACGCGGCACCCGTGTCGCCGGAGCCGGCGCCGGTCGCCAGCAGACGGCCAGCGGCAGGCGTCGCGACGACGACGGCGGACACCACGGCGGCGAGCGCGACGACGGCCACCCCGCGTCGAGCGGTCACGTCCCGCGGCCGCGGCGTCGAGGCCACGAGGGCGACGAGCCCGAGGAGCGGTGCGACCACCAGCGGGATCGCGTAGCGGGTCGAGATGCTGCCCGTCCAGATCAGGGCGATCGGCAGGAGGACGATCGTCGCCGACACGGACGCGAAGACGAGGGCGGCGGCGTCCGTCCTCCCCCGCCTGACGGCGCGCACGGCGCCCATCACCGATGCCACCGCGAGAGCCAGGACGAGCAGGAGCTCGCCCACGCCGCGCGGCGTCGACACGAGGTCCCGGAGTGCTCCCCCGAAGAACGCGATGCTCGTCGCCTGACCGTCCCAGCGGAGGTACTCCTGCTGCCGGGCGATGATGAAGCTCGTGAGCGGCGCTCTGCCGAGGTAGCCGGCGACGGACCCGGCGACGAGGGCCGCGGCGGCGACGAGGGGCCCGAGCATCCTGCGGTCGCGCGCCCGCCGGAGCCGCACGAGCGTCGACGCCCCGAGGGCGAGGCCGAGCGGGGCCGTGGCCCAGAGGGCGAAGAGCGGATTCGACAGGGTGGCCAGCCCCGCCACCAGGGCGAGGCCGAGGACGGCCCACGGGAGCGATCCGCGGCGGGCCGGTCGGACGGCTCCGCGGGCCCGCGGCCAGGCTGCGACGTGGAGGGCCAGCGCGAGGGAGGCGACGAGCGCCATGACCGTGCCGGAGTAGTAGGTCGTGGTCAGAAAGAGCGTCGCGAGCTCGGCGGTGTTCCCGCCGGCGGTCGTCTCGAGGAGGCAGAGGAGGGTGAGGGCGGCGACACCGACGAGGGCCGCGACGACGGGGCGGGCGGGGCCCGGTCGGGCATCCTGCGTGCCGCTCGCGACGACCCGGGAGGCCACGGCGCGGAAGAGGCCGTAGAGGATCACCACGTTGAGCACGCCGTTGAGGAGGAGCGAGGACGCGACCGTGGTCGTGACAGCGGCGGACAGCAGGTAGAGGGGCAGCTCGGGGAAGACGAACAGCACGGGCGAGAGACCCCACTCGAACGGCTCGCCCCGCTCGAATGACGCTCGCATCAGCGGCAGCAGGACGGAGTCGGCGTCGCTGAGGAGGAGGGGCCGCTTCGCCGTGCCGAGCGCGTGCGCCAGGGCGATCAGGGCGAAGGCCGCGCTGAGCAGGACGCCGAGCGCCTCCCAGCCGAGGCGCACCAGGCGGGTGGGTCGACGCGAGGGCACGGTCGGACACTAATGCATCGACGCCGGGAGGCCGTTAGTAGAGTTGACGCCGTGACTGACGACCTCCCCTCGAACGCCAAGCCCGATCTCCACACGACGGCGGGCAAGCTCGCCGATCTGAAGGAGCGCTATCACGAGGCCGTGACCGCGGCCGGTGAGGCGTCCATCGCGAAGCAGCACGCCAAGGGCAAGAAGACGGCCCGCGAGCGCATCGACCAGCTCCTCGACGCCGGCTCGTTCGTCGAGATCGACGAGTTCGTGAGGCACCGCACCCACGCGTTCGGCATGGAGGACAAGCGGCCGTACGGCGACTCCGTCGTCACCGGCACGGGAACGATCGGGGGCCGCCAGGTCGCCGTCTACTCGCAGGACTTCACGACCTTCGGCGGATCGCTCGGCGAGGTCGCCGGCGAGAAGATCGTCAAGGTGATGGAGCTCGCGCTCCGCACCGGCGTGCCGATCATCGGCCTGCTCGACTCCGGCGGGGCGCGCATCCAGGAGGGCGTGGTCGCGCTCGGAAAGTACGGCGAGATCTTCCGGCTGAACACGCGCTCGTCGGGCGTCATCCCGCAGATCTCCATCATCATGGGGCCGGCGGCCGGAGGCGCGGTGTACTCCCCCGCCCTCACCGACTTCGTCGTCATGGTCGACAAGACGAGCCAGATGTTCGTCACGGGCCCCGACGTCATCAAGACCGTCACCGGCGAGGACGTCGGCTTCGAGGAGCTCGGCGGCGCGCTCACCCACAACAAGATCTCCGGCGTCTCGCACTACCTCGCCGAGAACGAGGACGACGCCCTCGACTACGTCGCGACCCTCGTCGGCTTCCTGCCCGACAACAACCTCGCCGATCCGCCCGTCTTCGAGGCGGCTCCCGAGATGGAGACCACCGACGCCGACCGTCAGCTCGACACGCTGATTCCCGACTCACCCAACCAGCCCTACGACATGCTCACCGTGATCGAGCACATCGTCGACGACGGCGACTTCCTCGAGGTGCAGCCGCTCTTCGCGCCGAACATCGTGATCGGCTTCGGCCGCGTCGAGGGACGGACGGTCGGCATCATCGCCAACCAGCCGTCCGTCATGGCCGGGACCCTCAACATCGACGCCGGCGAGAAGGCGGCGCGCTTCGTTCGGTTCTGCGACGCGTTCTCCATCCCGATCCTGACGCTCGTCGACACCCCCGGATTCCTCCCCGGAACCGACCAGGAGTGGACCGGCATCATCCGCCGCGGCGCCAAGCTCCTCTACGCCTACGCCGAGGCCACCGTCCCGCTCGTCACGGTCATCACCCGCAAGGCCTACGGCGGGGCCTACATCGTCATGGGCTCCAAGCAGCTCGGCGCCGACATCAACCTCGCCTGGCCCACGGCCGAGATCGCCGTCATGGGCGGCCAGGGCGCCGTCAACATCCTGTACCGCAGCGAGATCAAGCGGGCGACGGAGGCCGGCGAGGACGTCGCGGGCGTGCGCACGCGCCTCGCCAACGAGTACACCTACAACGTGGCGTCGCCCTTCCTCGCGGCCGAGCGCGGCGAGCTCGACGGCATCGTCGAGCCGGCCGCGACCCGCGTCGCCGTCATCAAGGCGCTCCGCGCGCTCCGCACCAAGCGGGCCTCGCTGCCGAGCAAGAAGCACGGGAACATCCCCCTGTGAGCGGCCGGCACGCCCTGCAGGAGCCTCGGGGAGACGAGCCTCACGAGGCCGCCTCCCCCGATCCCGCCGTCCCGGGCGCCTCCATCCGCGTGCTCGCGGGCTCGCCGACGCCCGAGGAGCTCGCCGCCGTGACGGCGGTCCTCGCTGCTCTGGAGGCCGAGGAGTCGGCCGCGGCCGCGCGGCGCACCGTCCCTCGCGGGCAGTCCGGCTGGCAGGAGAGCCAGCGGAGCCTCCGGGTGCCTCTGCACCCCGGTCCGGGCCGCTGGAGCCGCTCCGCCGGGTAGAAACGGCGAACTTTGTCCCCCGTCCGGTCGGCGTCGGCCGGTCGAGCCTCGGCGTTTCCCCCTGTACGGGGGGCACGGGGCTCCTGCTATCGGGGTGGATGTCGCCCCGGTGTCCCCCAAAATGACGACTATCTTGACAGGTAAGGGACCACCATTATTACTAGTGCTAGGTGTCTCTCTCAGAGTTACACCACCGAACAGGGTCTTCTAGGGTAAGCGGGCCATCGACTGTTCGGGGGCGAGTCAGGGCGACATTCGGGTTGTCGCCCTGACTCGGGGCTTGCGAAGGGCCGGACGGGTGTCCGGCCCTTCTGCGTTTCCCGGGGGCGGTGTTCCCCCGGGGCGGTGCTTCCCGGGCCGGTGTTCCCCGGCGGGGTGAGCCGCCCCCGGCGAGACTCCACGACCCGCCGCTCACCTTCGTGAAACGCCGCACATCGTGGAGTCATGGCCCCGCGTTCCCCTACGGGATCAGGCGCGCCGCCCGGTACCGGTCGAACAGGTCGGCGAAGGCCCGCTCGGTCCGGCGGAACGACAGGAAACCCGCCTCGCGGCTCTTGCCCATGTCGGTGACGACCTCCATCGCGCGACCGAGATCGGCGTCGGTGTGCCACCACGACGCGAGCCGCGACAGGTCCGACTCCGCGAGGCCGTGCTTCGCCGCGATGCCGGGCCACGCCGCCTCGTGCTCGGCCATCTGCTGCTCGAGGGGTCGCGCAGATCCCTCGAAGCCGACCACCCTCGCGGGATCGACCCCGAGACGCTCGGCGAGCCGCGGCCACATCCAGCGCCAGCGGAAGACGTCGCCGTTGACGATGTTGAACGCCTCGTCCCGACCGGCGGGTTCCGTGGCCGCCCACACCATCTGCTCGGCGAGGACGCCGGCGTCGGTCATGTCGGTGAGGCCGTTCCACTGCGCCTCGCTGCCGGGGAAGACGAAGTCGAGGTCGAGCTCCTTGGCGATCGTCGCCTGCACCGCGAGCGTGAGGCCCATGTTCATCGCGTTCCCGACGGCATAGCCGATGACCGTGTGCGACCGGTGCACGGACCAGGTGAATCCCTGACGGGCCGCCGCCGCGAAGAGCTCGTCCTCCTGGGCGTAGTAGAAGTTCGGGGTGTCGAGCCGGGGCTCCTCCTCGTGGAACGGCGTGTCGGGCATCTCGCCCGCCGCGTACGCCTCGAACGGCCCGAGGTAGTGCTTGAGGCCCGTCACGAGGGCGACGTGCTCGAGCGGAGCGTGGGCCAGGGCGGCCAGGAGGTCGCGGACCATGCCGCCGTTGACGGCGATGTTCTCCGCCTCCGTCTCCTGCCGCTGCCACGCCGTGAAGAAGACGTGGGTCGGCCTCTCGGGCGCGAGGGCGTCGCGGAGGCTCTCCGGGTCGCGGAGGTCGGCGGCGATCCCGCGGACGCCCGGCGCGGATGCGGCGCTCCGGGAGAGGGCGAGGACGGTCCACCCCTCCCCCACCAGCTGCTCGACGAGGGCGGATCCGGTGATGCCGGAGGCGCCGACGACGAGAGCCGTGCGGTCGCCGCGGGTGGCGCGGGAGTGGTCTGTCTGCGTGTCGTGGGGCATGGTGACCCCAACCCGCCGGCTCCGTCGATATTCCGTCGAGGCCCGCAGGATCAGGACGGCCCCCTCCCACGAGGTGGGGAGGGGGCCGTCCGTCGGGCCGACGTCTACTTCGTGACGCGCAGCTTCACGACCGCGTCGGTCCCGCTCTGGACACCGTGCAGCGTCACGGCGACGTCACCCGTCCGCGCGGGAGCCGTGTAGCGGAGCGTGACGGTCCCGTCGATGACGTCGACCGTGCCGAGATCCTCGGATCCTGCCGTCACCCGGACCTGGCGGTCGCCGCCGAAGCGCGTCCCGGTCAGGGTGATCTTCTCGGACGGACGCGGTCGGACGTCGTTCGCCGTGGCCCTGGCCGACGCGCTGAAGCGATCGGTGTCGCGATCGAGTCGGAGCGAGCGGGTCATGGTGAAGAAGGTGTCCGTCTGGTCGGTCAGTCCGACGACGTTGGCCGCTCCGGGTCCGTAGGCGGCGATCCGGACCTGCGTCCCCGTGTGCTGCTGCGACCCACCCGCGGCGGCCGTGCCGTAGGCCACCTTCATGACGGAGCCGTCGGCCGTGAGGAGCGCTGTGCTCAGGGTCGCCGGCGGGGTGTTGTCGACGATCTGGCTGGAGTGGGCGTGATCGGCCGTGGCGATCACGAGGGTGTTGCCGTCCTTCTTCGCGAAGGCGAGGGCCGCCTGGACGGCCTCGTCGAAGTCGAGCGTCTCGCCGATCTGACCGCAGGCGTTCGCGGCGTGGTCCTGCTTGTCGATCGACGCGCCCTCGACCTGGAGGAAGAAGCCCTTGCCGTTCTTCGGCTTGTCGAGCAGCGAGATCGCCTTCGTCGTGAGGGCCGGCAGGCTGAGGTCGCTGCCGAGGCGGGCGGGGTTCGGCGTGCAGGTGACCGGCGCGGCGTTGGCTCCGCCGACGGTCGCCGGAGTCGCGGCGAACCGGGTCGGGAAGTTGCCGGGCGTGAAGAGGCCCAGCAGGGGCTTCTTCTGGTCGGCGGTCTTCACCGCGGCCAGGGCCGCGCCGTCCTGGACGACCTGGTAGCCGCGCTCGGACGCCTGGTCGAAGAGCGTGCGTCCGGCGTAGGCGCCGGCCTTCGCGGTCTGCAGGAAGCTGGTCTGGCCGCCACCCAGGGTGACGTCGGGACGCGTTCCGATCAGCTGCTCGCTGATCGAGCCGAGGCCGCCGGCAGTGAGGGCATCGCTGCCGCAGACGGCGGTGTCCGGGCCGTAGCAGCCGCGGTCGGCGACGTGCGCGACCTGGACGGCGGGAGTCGCATCCTGGATCTCCGCGGTGCTCACGTCACCGGTCCGCAGGCCGTTCGCCTTCGCGATCTCGGTGAGGGTCTTCTGCGGGGTGCCGTCGATGTCGACCGAGATCGCGCCGTCGTAGGTCTTCGTGCCCGTGGTCCAAGCGCTGCCGGAGGCGGCCGAGTCGGTCACGTAGTCGGGCTTGCCCTTCGTGGGGCCGTCCTTCGCGAGCGAGTAGGTGGTGTACGAGCCGGTGAGCGGAAGGGCGTCGAGCCCCGGGAGGCGGCCGGCGGCACCGTAGGCGTAGTTGCGGGCGATGGTGATCTCGGAGTCGCCCATCCCGTCGCCGAGCAGGAAGATGACGTTCTTCGCCTTCGAGCCGTCAATCGCGGCGCGCACGTCGGACGTCTGGTCGCCCGACAGCCGGGTCGCCCCTCCGTTCTGCGAGAGCGCGAGGCCGGCACCGGCGACGGCGGCGCTCGGGAGGAGGACGGCCGCGGCGACGACGACGACGCCCAGGCCGAGGGCGCGCTTGCGCGCGGCAGGACGGTTCACAACAGGATTCTTCACATCGATCTCCAGGTCGGGTGACCCCCCATCGGGGCACGTTCCCAGCCTCGACTAGAAGAAGCGATAGGAGATGAACGGCAGGCGAGCGGCCGGCGAACGGTACCGCTCGCCTTCGCGTCGCCGGGCTAGGCCTCGGGCAGCAGGTCGTCGGGCACGACGAGGTTGCCGGTCAGCTCCAGCGGGAACTGATCGCTCGAGAGGATCCCGGAGACGATCGCGAGACCGATGAGCGCCGGCAGCGTCGGCGTGCGGAGCATCTGCTGGAGACGTCCGACGTGGTACGCGACGGTGGCCGGGCTGATCGAGAGCCTCTCGGCCACGGCCCGGTAGGTGTTCCCGCGGCCGATCCCCTCGAGGATCTCGGCCTGACGCCGGGTGAGGTTCATTCGTCGTCGTCGTCGAACGGCACGGGCACGAATCCGGCGACGCGCGGGATCTGCAACCAGAGGCTGACCTCGTCCTCCCCGTCGTCGTCGTCCTCGTCGTCCTCGACGTCCACGTCGGAGCCGCTGGTGCCGCTCCCGAGGGCGCTCGACTGGAGGTCCTCCGAGCTGAGCCCGACCACTGTGACGGCGTAGTCGCCGCCGGGCGCCACGGTCCTGATGATGAGGCGGTCGGCCGAGGCGTCGCGGATCGCGTCGGCGAGCGCCCGGTGCACCCGGTCGAGCTCGACGTCGTCGAGGTCGTCGATCCCGCCCTCGTCGAGGAGGCTGACGACGGTGCCGCGCCGTCGCGCCGCCATGACCTCGCGGCGGACGTCGTCGCTGAGCAGGCGCCGCCCGCGGATCTCGTCGCGGATGGCCCCCTCGAGGTTCAGGCACTCCTGACGCTCCTCGGCCGAGAGGTCGCCGCCGGTCGCGACGATGCGCTGGAGCATCGGCCTCGCGGTGCGCCCGGTCTGCAGGAGCCGGTACTGCCGCTCGTTGACGTGGGCCTCCTGGGCCGCCTGCCAGTCGGCCGCCTCCTGCTCGGCCCGGATGAACTCGCGGGTGTCCCGGCTCGCCCTGGCCAGCGTGGCCTGCAGGGCGTGCGAGATGGCGACCCAGCTGACGCTCCCCAGCACGCCGAGGTTCGCCAGCTCGGCGAAGTTGCCGCTCCAGATGACGGAGTGGACCACCAGGAACCCGACCCCGATCCAGGCGAAGCCCTGGCGGCGCCGGGTCGAGACGATCACCATGAGCGTCCCGACCGCGGCCACGTACCAGGTCGCGTAGCCGTTGCCGCCCTCGCGGTGCGGGTCGAGCTGCGAGGCGACGGCGAGGGGCAGGATGATCGCCACGGCGAGGGCCACGGAGGCGAGCCACACCGGCAGCAGGAGGTTCTTCGTCTTCGGCGGCCACAGCACGGCGGCCGTCGCCGCGGCGTACAGCACCATCGACACGACGACGGGGCCCGGATGCGCGGGGATGTCGATCGACGCGGCTGCCAGGAGCAGGTGGTAGAGCGAGAAGAGCGCGGCGAGCCCGACGGGCAGCCAGCGGGGCAGTCTGACGTTCACGCGACGTCCTCCGAGATCGATGTGGCCACGGCGGGCTCGGCCGGGGTACGGCGCGGCCAGGTGAGGCTGATGACGGTGCCGGAGCCCATCTTGGTGTGGATGACGGCCTCGCCCCCGGCGTTGGAGAGCCGTTCGGTGATGGAGACGCGGACGCCGAGCCGCTCGCCGGGGACGGACGACGGGTTGAACCCCGGACCCGTGTCGCCGACGTCGACGGCGACGCCCTCCGCGGCCCAGTTGAGGCTGACCCACCGGGACACCTCGGGCCCGCCCGCGTGCTGCACGCTGTTGACGATCGCCTGCACGGCGGCCGAGTAGAGAGCCTCCGCGGCGGGCGCGGGGATGACGTGACCGTCGAGACCCTTGGCGCGCACCTCGACCTCGGCTCCGAGGTTGTCGATGAAGACGCCGATGCGCTCCCGCATCGACTCCAGGCTCGTCGACGACTCGTCGAACGGGGTGGCGCTGGCGGCGCTCGTCAGGTGCGCCATGGCGTTGCGGGCCATGGTCGTCGCCAGGGCCTTCTCCTCGGGGCTGAACGCCCGGGCGGCCGAGAGGAAGGTCGTGAGGACGCTGTCGTGCACGATGGCGTCGACCTGCACCCGCTCGACCTCCGTCGCGTGCTCGCGGATGGCTCCCGAGTAGCGGGCCACGGCCGTGCCCTGCGCCTGGTCGACCGAGGTCGAGGCCTGGCGCAGCAGGATGATGAGGATGAGGACGGCACCGCCGAGGATGACCGAGTACGAGCCGTCGAGGGCCGCTCGGAGGGGTGATGCCCCGCCGCCGGACGGCGTGAGGCGGATCAGCCCGTAGACGAGCGGCGCGATCAGCAGGTAGCCGGTCGCCACCCAGCGCGAGAAGGCGATGGCCGCGGCCGAGGTCGCGACGGTGACCAGGTACCAGAGCCAGGGGACCTGCGGTTGGACGACCGCGGGATCCTGCACGGCGAGGGGCCAGGTGATGAGCGCGACGAGGAACGAGATCGCGAAGAAGGCCGCCGTGATCTCGACGCCGCGCATGACGACGCCCGTGGCGCAGGTGGCCAGGATGCCGCCGAAGATGGCGAGCGAGATGATCCACGCCCACACGGGCTGCATGCTCGCCTGCTGACCGAGGGCGAACGGCACGGCCTGGAGTCCGAAGACGAGACCGAGCGCGGCGAGACCACGACCGAAGACCTGGTCGAGCAGCGGCCCGCTGATCGGGTTCCGCGTCGACCGCTGTCGGAGTTCGGGTACGGGGGGGACCCCGTCAGCGGCCATCGCCGCCGTCCGCGTCCAGACCGGGCAGGATGCCGTCCTCCACCGCGCGGCGCAGCAGGTCGACCTTCGTCGGCGCGGGGCGGCCGACCTCGACGTACTTCACGCGGATGCGGTCGAGGTACTCGCGAGCGGTCGAATAGCCGATGCCGAGCTGCTGGGCGGCGAGCTTGAGCGGGAGGCCGGAGGCGTAGAGGTGGAGGATCTCGCGCTCGCGCCTTCCGAGCTGCGCCTTGGCGAAGTCGCGGTCGGCGTCGATCGCGCTCGCCCACTCGAGGTTGTTGAGGACGTCGCCGCGGGCGACGGTCGCGACGGCGGCCATGACGGTCTTCGTCGCGGAGGACTTGGGGATGACGCCGGCGGCTCCCGCGGCGAGCGCCTCGCGGACCGAGGCGACCCGGTCGGCGATGGAGTGGACGAGCACGGCCGAGCCGGTCGCCTGGACGCGCTTGACGTTCTCGGTGACCGTGGAGCCGTCGCCGAGGGAGAGGTCGAGGACGACGACGTCGACCTCGCGGCCGGCGAGGTTGTCGACGAACTCCTGCACACCGGCGGCGGTGAGGATGACCTGGAAACCCTCGTTCTGGCAGGCGGCCTGGATGCCGAGCCGGACCGACTCGTGGTCGTCGACGATGGCCACCCGCACGGGCTTCGCCACGGGGGCGACCCCTTCGTTGTCAGCAGCCTGGTCCGTCGTGGTATCTGACACGATCATCCTTCGTTCGATGGGCGCTCGAGTCCCTGATTCCCGGGCGTCACCAGCCGAATCCTATCGGCACCCGACACGGTCATCGCGTCAGGCGCACGACCGTTTCGAGGTGGTGCGTGTTCGGGAACAGGTCGAAGGCGCGGAGGGCTTCGAGGTGGTAGCCGCGCTCCGCGAAGAGCGCGACATCCCTGGCCAGAGCGACCGGGTCGCAGGCGACGTAGACGATCTGGGCAGACTGCATCGACGCTAGGCGGTCCACGACCTGGCTGCCAGCCCCCGAGCGGGGTGGGTCGAGGACGATCGTCGCCGCACGGTGCCTGGAGCGGTCGCCGGCGGAGGCGTGCTCGGCGAGGTCGCTCACGAACCGCTCGACGCGACCGGTGACCGCCTGGGCGCCGATCCACTCCTGCAGGTTGTGCGCGGCGTGGTCGGTCGCGCGGGAGTCGCTCTCGACGCTGGTGATGCGCGTCGCCTGGCCGAAGCGGTCGCCGACGGCGGCGGCGAGGAGGCCGACTCCGCCGTAGAGGTCGAGGTTGGCCGCCCGCGGATCGAACAGCTCCGGGTCGACGAGGGTGCCGACGGCCTCGGTCAGCGTCGAGGCCGCGCCGTGGTGCACCTGCCAGAACCCGCCGTCGTCCAGGCGGAACTCGCGGTCGCCGACCCTCTCGGTGATCGTCGTCCGGGCCTGCTTCCCGACGATCAGTCGGGCTCCGCCCTCGGCCGGGGCGAGCACGTCGACGTGCTCCTCGCCGGGGAAGCGCTGGTCGAGAGGCGCGGCCTCCTCGACCGCGAGGGTGGCGAGGGGGAGGTCGTCGACGTCGACGACGGTGTGGGAGCGAGCCGCGTACGGGCCGGGGCGACCGTCGTCGTCGACGTGGAGCCGGATCCGGGTCCGCCAGCGCGCCCCGTCGACGTCGTCGTCACCCGGGAGGGCCTCGACGACGACCTCGGGCGCGATGTGCGCCATGCGCTGGAGGGCCTCGACGAGGACCTGTCGCTTGAGCTCCCGCTGGTGCGCCAGGGCGATGTGGCCGAACTCGGCGCCGCCGGCGCGCCGGGCGGGGTCGTGCCGGATGCTCGCGGCACCCCAGACGTGCTCGCGACGGTGCTCGGAGGGCTCCAGCACCGCGACCGTGTCGGCGCGCCAGAACGACTTCTTGCGGTCGTCGGTGATGCGCGCCCGCACCCGCTCGCCGGGGATCGCGTCGGTCACGAAGACGACGCGACCCTCGAGACGCGCGACGGAGATCCCGCCGTGCGCGATGGTGGTGACGTCGAGATCGACGTCCTGGCCCTGCATGTCACCCATGCGTCCAGTCTGGCGCATCGCGGGGTCGTCCCCGCGGCCGTTCGGCCGACGGGCGCCGCGTCCCCCGGCCGTCTGGCACGCTGGGGGCATGACCGAGCGCCTCTACCTCGCCAGCACCTCCCCCGCCCGGCTGTCGCTCCTGCGGGCCGCCGGCATCGAGCCCGTCCTCATCTCCCCCGGCGTCGACGAGGACGAAGCGGTCGCGCAGGAGTCGGCGCGTCTCGGCCGCGCCCTGGACGCCACCGAGACGGTCGCCCTCCTGGCCAGGGCCAAGGCCGAAGCGGTCGTGGGCAGCCTCGTCGACGGCCGACCGATCGACGGCTTCATTCTCGGCGGCGATTCGGCGTTCGAGATCGAGGGCGAGGTGCTGGGCAAGCCGCACACTCCCGACGTGGCGACCGCCCGCTGGGGACAGATGATCCGCCGGGGCTCGGGCACCCTGCACTCGGGTCACCACCTCATCGACCACCGCGGCGGTCGGCCCGGACGGGGAGCATCGGCGACCGCCAGCGCCGCCCTCGTCTTCGCCGACGACGTCACCGACGCGGAGGTCGCGGCCTACGTGGCGTCCGGCGAACCGCTGAAGGTGGCGGGCGCGTTCACGATCGACGGCCTGGCCGCGGCCTTCATCGAGAGCATCGAGGGGACGCCGAGCGCGGTCGTCGGCCTCTCCGTGCCGGTCCTCCGCCGACTGTTCCGCGAGCACTTCGGGATCGAGTGGCACGCCCTCTGGAACCGCCGCGGCTTGTGACCTTCCTCGCGGCGACGCGGCGAGTTTTTGTGCATGGCATCCAAAGGCGGTTCCCGTCGTACCCCTAGGCTTGGGATTTATGCCCCGAATTACCAAGGTGCTCATTGCCAACCGCGGAGAGATCGCCGTCCGGGTGATCCGGGCCGCTCGCGACAGCTCCATCGCGTCGGTCGCGGTGTACGCCGATCAGGACCGCGACGCCCTCCACGCCCGCCTCGCCGACGAGGCCTACGCGCTGGACGGCACCACGAGCGCCGACACGTACCTCGTGATCGACAAGATCCTGTCGATCGCCCGCCGCTCCGGCGCCGACGCCGTCCACCCCGGCTACGGCTTCCTCGCCGAGAACGCCGACTTCGCGCGCGCCGTCACCTCGGCGGGCCTCACCTGGATCGGACCGTCGCCCGACGCCATCGAGAAGCTCGGCGACAAGGTCTCCGCCCGGCACATCGCCGAGCGCGTGGGTGCGCCCCTCGCCCCCGGCACCCTGAACCCCGTGGCGGGAGCCGACGAGGTCCTCGACTTCGTCGACACCCACGGCCTCCCCGTCGCCATCAAGGCGGCCTTCGGCGGCGGCGGCCGAGGCCTCAAGGTCGCCCGCACCCGCGAGGAGGTCCCGGAACTGTTCGACTCCGCCACCCGCGAGGCCATCGCCGCCTTCGGCCGGGGGGAGTGCTTCGTCGAGAAGTACCTCGACAAACCGCGCCACGTCGAGACCCAGTGCCTCGCCGACGAGCACGGCAACGTCGTCGTCGTCTCCACCCGCGACTGCTCGCTCCAGCGCCGCCACCAGAAGCTCGTCGAGGAGGCGCCCGCCCCCTTCCTCACCGACGAGCAGACGACCAAGCTCTACGAGGCCTCGAAGGCGATCCTGCGCGAGGTCGGCTACGTCGGTGCCGGAACGTGCGAGTTCCTCATCGGCCAGGACGGCACCGTGTCCTTCCTCGAGGTCAACACGCGCCTCCAGGTCGAGCACCCCGTCTCCGAGGAGGTCACCGGCATCGACCTCGTCCGCGAGCAGTTCCGCCTCGCCGAGGGCGGCGTCCTCGACTACGACGACCCGACGCCCACCGCGCACTCCTTCGAGTTCCGCATCAACGGCGAGGACGCCGGTCGCGGCTTCATGCCCGCGCCCGGCCCGATCCACGTCTTCAAGGCGCCCGGCGGCCCCGGCATCCGGGTCGACTCCGGGGTCCAGGCGGGCGACGAGATCAGCGGCTCCTTCGACTCGCTCCTGGCGAAGCTGATCGTCACCGGCGCCACCCGCGAGGACGCCCTCGAGCGCTCGCGCCGGGCCCTCGCCGAGTTCGAGGTCGCCGGCCTCCCCACCGTGCTCCCGTTCCACCGCGCGATCGTCGACGACCCGGCCTTCGCGCCCGAGGGCGGCGAGCCGTTCTCGATCTTCACCCGCTGGATCGAGACCGAGTTCGACAACCGCATCGAGCCCTGGAGCGGCGAGGCCGAGAGCCCCCGCGCGGCTCCGGCCCGCAACACCGTCGTCGTGGAGGTCAGCGGCAAGCGGATCGAGGTGACGCTGCCGTCGTCGCTCGGCGCGCGCGCGGCCGCCCCCGTCGCTCCGCCCCGGCGCCGTTCCTCCGGTCGGGCGACCGCCGCCGTCGCCACGGGGAACGCCGTGAAGGCTCCCATGCAGGCGACCGTCGTGAAGCTCGCCGTGGAGGAGGGGCAGCACGTCGTGAAGGGCGATCTCGTCCTGGTGCTCGAGGCCATGAAGATGGAGCAGCCGGTCGCGGCCCATCGCGACGGCACCGTCTCGGGGATCGACGCCGCCGTCGGCAGCACCGTCTCGTCGGGCCACGTGCTCCTCACCATCGAGGACTGACGCCCGCGGCCGGCGGGCGCCCTTCATGGGCGCCGGCCCGTCGGCACACGCGCCCGCGCCGGTGGGCTCCCTCGCGTCCGCGCCGGTGGGCTCCCTCGCGTCCGCGCCGAAGCACGAACGCTTCAGCAGGACGACACTCCTCCACCGCAGGAACCTGTGCCCGCGACGGACGATTCAGCAGGAGAAGAGCCGACTTCGGCTGATATTGCAGGAGCCGTCGGAGAAAACTCCTGCTCAAGCATCAGCTCGGGCCGAGCCCTGCCGTCGCGATTCCCGCCAGAATCATCCGCTCGACCCACGGCCACTGGTCGCAGACCTGAAGGGCCGTGAATCTCAGCGGAACGAACCCCCGAACGCGAGCCTCGGAGTCGCGGCGACGATCGTCGGCGAACCGCTCCGGGCTGGAGTGGAACCGATAACCGTCGAGCTCGATGATCACGCGCGTACCGACCACGCGGAGGTCGACGAGGCCGACACCGTCGATCCTGCTCTGCATCTCCATCTGGAGTCCGCAGCCTTCCAGCCGCTGCCGCGCGATCGATTCGACGCCCGAGGCGGCCCCGACCCGGGCCCGCAGCACGATGTCGTGCCTGTGCGGATCGTGTTGCAGCCTCTCGAGGAGCGAGCGGCGATCGACGATGCGGGCGGTCAATGCCGTCTCCACGACCGCCACGCCGGTCGCGCGATCGTGCCAGCGGAGAACCTGCAGGATGCAGCGCTGGGCGCTCACTCTCCAGCACCATCTGGTCTCGCTCGGATCGTCGTTCCACCGCACCAGATCGGGGGCGTCCCGACTCGCTCCCCGCGACACGAGTGAGCGGCCCGAGGCGGAGCCGGGGAGCGAGATCACCAGCGAGTCGGACCAACCGCCCCACAACCCGAAGCTCCGAGCCGCACTCAGCTCGGCCAGTCGTCCACCGAGCCGGACGGCCCGAAGTCCGGCAGGATCGGCCGACGGCAGCGCGTAGACACCGCGACGTGGACGGAGCAGACGCCCACCGTCGACGAGCGCCTTCAATCGTTTCGAGGTTGCGCCCGCGTCGATCAGTTGTCGGTACGTCGCGAAACCGCCGCCGCGCCAGAGGACGCTCTGAAGGGGACCCATCCCGCCATCCTGACGAGGCGGCCGGCCTTGCGAGCTCCGTGAAAGTCGGCCCGGGGACAACCCGTTCGCGCACGGCACCTGTGGAGGAGAGGCAGCCGGAGGCGTCAGTTGACGATGTGCATCGCCCTCGCCGCGTCGGCGATCGAGCCGGAGAGGGACGGGTAGACCGTGAAGGCCCGAGCGACCTGGTCGACCGTGAGACGATGCTCGACCGCGAGGGCCAGGGGGAAGATCAGTTCGGACGCCTTGGGCGCCACGATGACGCCGCCGATGACCGTGCCGGAGCCGGTCCGGGCGAAGATCTTGACGAAGCCGTCGCGGATGCCCATCATCTTGGCTCGCGGATTGGCCGCGAGGGGCAGCTTGTAGATCTCGCCCTGGGCCACGCCGTCCTCGATCTGCTTCTGGGTCCAGCCGACGGTGGCGATCTCGGGCTGGGTGAAGATGTTCGACGTGACGTTCCGGAGCTCGATCGGCGTGACGGCGTCGCCCATGGAGTGGAAGACCGCGGTGCGCCCCTGCATGGAGGCGACCGACGCGAGCGGCAGGAAATCGCTGCAGTCGCCGGCCGCGTAGACGGACGGCACCGAGGTGCGCGCAACGCGGTTCACGCGGATGTGCCCCGAGTCGGCCAGCTGGATCCCGGCCTCCTCCAGACCGATGCCGGAGGTGTTGGGGATGGAGCCGACGGCGAGGAGGCAGTGGCTCCCGTGGAGGAGACGACCGTCGGTGAGCGTGGCGACCACGCCGTCGTCGGTCCGCTCGACCGACTCGGCCCGCGACTTCGACAGGACCGTCATGCCGTTGCGGGTGAAGACGTCCTCGATGACGCGCGCGGCGTCGGCGTCCTCTCCCGGCAGCACCTGGTCGCGGCTGGAGACGAGCGTGACCTTCGAGCCGAGGGCAGTGTAGGCGCTGGCGAACTCCGCCCCGGTCACGCCCGAGCCGACCACGATGAGATGGTCGGGCACGGTCTTCAGCGTGTAGAGCTGGGTCCAGGTCAGGATGCGCTCGCCGTCGGGCCTCGCCGAGTCGAGTTCGCGCGGCCTCGCGCCGACGCTGACGACGACCGTGTCGGCCTCGATCTCGTCGAAGTCGGTGCTCCCGGTGCCGCCGCCGGTCGACACGACGATGCGCGATGGGCCGTCGAGTCGCCCGTGCCCCTGGACGATCCGCACGCCGGACCGGATGAGCTCGGCCTTCATGTCTTCGGACTGCTGCCGCGCGAGCCGCAGGAGCCGCTCGTTGACCGCCTGCAGGTTGACGGCCACCTGCGGCCGCACGGGCCGACCGTTCTCGCCGCGGGTGAAGAACTGGACGCCCAGGTCGGCGGCCTCGCCGATGGCGTTGCTCGCCTCCGCCGTCGCGATGAGCGTCTTCGACGGGACGACGTCGGTGATGACGGCGGAGCCGCCGACCCCGATCCGCTCCACGAGGGTGACGTCGGCGCCGAGCTGCGCGCCGCTCAGAGCGGCCTCGTAGCCGCCGGGACCCCCGCCGAGGATCGCCAGGCGCTGCTTCCGCTCGAACTCGTAGCTCATGGCTCCATTATCGGGGGAAGCGGCACGGGGACCGGACGCGGGATCGGCGCCTGTGGACAACTCGGACCCGACCGACGCTCGGTCCGGGACACCCTGTGGACAGATCCTGCAGCCCCTTCCGGTCGCCTCTAGAGTGGTTCGCATGCCTTCGACCCACACGAATCCCCTCGACGACCCCACGGCCGATCCCTTCGAGATCGCGCGCACCGCAGCCGCCGAGATCGCCGACGCGACGGGTGTCGCCTCCCACGACATCGCACTGACCCTGGGCAGCGGGTGGGCGAAGGCGGCCGACCTCCTCGGCGAGACCGTCGCCGAGATCCCCGCGACCGAGATCACCGGCTTCAGCGCCTCCGCGGTCGTCGGGCACACCGGCTCGCTGCGGAGCGTCCGCCTCCCCGACGGGCGACACGCCCTGGTCATCGGCGCCCGCACCCATTACTACGAGGGTCACGGCGTGCGCCGCGTGGTCCACAGCGTGCGCACGGCCGCCGCGACGGGTGCCCGCACCATGGTCCTGACGAACGGTGCCGGCGGCATCAAGGAGCACTGGAAGCCCGGCACGCCGGTCCTCATCAGCGACCACATCAACCTCACGGCCGACTCTCCTCTCGAGGGGGCGACCTTCATCGACCTCACCGACCTCTACTCGTCGCGCCTCCGCGACGTCGCGCGCTCGATCGACCCCTCCCTCGACGAGGGCGTCTACACGCAGTTCCGCGGCCCGCACTACGAGACGCCCGCCGAGGTGCAGATGGCGAAGGCCATCGGCGGTCACATCGTGGGCATGTCGACGAGCCTGGAGGCCATCGCGGCCCGCCAGGCGGGCATGGAGATCCTCGGCTTCTCGCTGATCACGAATCTCGCCGCGGGCATCCAGAAGACGCCGCTGAGCCACACCGAGGTCATCCAGGCCGGCAAAGACGCCGAACCCGTCATCAGCGACCTCCTCGCACGCGTGGTGAGGGCCCTGTGACGACCGTCTCCACCGGCGTCGTGTCCGCCGCCGAGGGCTGGCTCGCGCAGGATCCCGACCCCGAGACCCGAGACGAGCTCACCGCCCTCCTCGCGCGGGTCTCCGACGGCGACGCCGACTCCGCCGCCGAGCTCGCCGACCGATTCGCCTCACGCCTCCAGTTCGGCACCGCCGGGCTCCGGGGCGAGCTCGGAGCGGGCTCGAACCGGATGAACCGGGTCCTCGTGGCCCAGGCCGCCGCCGGTTTCGCCGCCTTCCTCGTCCGTCGCGAGGAGAAACCCAGCATCGTCATCGGGTACGACGGCCGCACGAATTCCGACGTGTTCGCCAGAGACACCGCCGAGATCATGGCCGCCGCGGGAGTCGCCGCGACCCTGCTCCCCCGCGCCCTGCCGACCCCGGTCCTCGCCTTCGCCGTCCGCCACCTCGACGCGAGCGCCGGCGTCATGGTGACGGCGAGCCACAACCCGCCGCGCGACAACGGCTACAAGGTCTACCTGGGCGGCGCCGACCACGGCTCCCAGATCGTCAGTCCCACCGACGGCGAGATCGCCGAGGAGATCGAGCGCGTCGCCGCCACCACCTCCGTACTCGACCTCTCCCGCTCCGACGACTACGCCACCGCGGGCGACGACCTCGTCATGGACTACGTCCGGCTCACGGCGGCCGTCGCCGGCACACCGGCCGGCCGCGAGAAGCAGCCGCGCGTCGTCTACACGGCTCTGCACGGGGTCGGCTGGGAGGTCGCTCGCCGCGTCTTCGCGACGGCCGGCTTCACCGAGCCGATCCCGGTCGCCGAGCAGGCGGCCCCCGACGCGGCCTTCCCGACCGTCGCCTTCCCCAATCCGGAGGAGCCCGGGGCGATGGACCTCTCCTTCGAGACGGCGACGCGCGTCGGTGCCGACCTCATCCTGGCCAACGACCCCGACGCCGATCGGCTCGCCGTCGCCATCCCGGGTGCCGGCGGCGCGGCCGACCCGGCGTGGCGTCAGCTCACCGGCAACGAGGTGGGGGCGCTCCTCGGGTGGCGAGCCGCCGAGCGGCTCACCGCTACTTCGACCACGGGGAGCCTCGCCGCCTCCATCGTCTCCTCGCCCGCACTCCGCGAGGTCGCTCGACAGTACGACCTCGACTACGTCGACACGCTCACCGGCTTCAAGTGGGTCTCCCGCGTCGACGGTCTGGCCTACGGTTACGAGGAGGCTCTCGGCTACCTCGTCGACCCCGCCAAGGTGCGCGACAAGGACGGCATCTCGGCGGCCGTCGACATGCTCGCGCTGGCGTCCGAGCTCGTCACCCAGGGCAGCTCGTTGGCCGAGCACCTGCGGGCCTTCGACGCGCGCTTCGGGGCGTTCGCCTCGTCCCAGGTCTCGCTCCGCGTCTCCGACCTGAGCGAGATCCCTCGCATCACCTCGGGCCTCCGCGCCTCCGTCCCGACCGAGATCGGCGTCCACCCGGTGGAGCGGCTCGACGACTTCGCGGAGGGTTTCGAGGGCTTTCCGCCGGGCGACATCCTGCGATTCTGGCTGTCCGGCGACGAGAGGCACGACGGGGCGAGAGTCATCGTCCGCCCGAGCGGGACCGAGCCGAAGCTCAAGGTCTACATCGACGCCTGGAGCACGACCGGAGACGCCGTGGCGCGTCGAGAAGCGGCGGACGCGGTCGTGGCCGACCTCGACGCGGGCGTGCGCGAGCTGCTGCGGTAGCGCGCCGGCGCGGCGCGCACCGGCGCGGCGCACACCGGCGCGGCGCGCAACGGCGCGGCGCGCAACGGCGCGCTACGCGATGGCACGTCGGCCGACCCCACGTCAGCGGATCGCACGCCCACCGACCGCACCTCAGCCGAGCGCGCGCTCCAGCTTCTCGGTCAGCTCCTGCTGGTCGAAGAAGTTCTCGATGACGATGACATCGGCGAACGTCGGCCCGATGGCGTCGACGAACTCCGCCGAGGTGAGGATGACCTGCGCGTCGTCGGCCACCGCCTTGACGCTCCCGATGTCGGCGGCGACGACCTCGGCCTCGATGTCGAGCTTCTGGAGCACCCGCTCGGCGTTGACCTTGAGGATGCCGCTCGAGCCGATCCCGGCCCCGCAGATGGTGACGATCTTCACGACGACACTCCCATCAGTCTCCGCACCTCGTCGGGCGTCGTGGCGGCTGCCAGAGCCCCGATCCTGCTGGAGTCGTTGAACACGTTGGCGATGTCGGCGATCGACTCGAGGTGACCCCCGACCGATTCGACGGCGAGGCCGAGGACGACGCTCACCGGGTCGTTGTGAGGGTGGCCGAACGGCACCGGGGTGGCGAGGGTGACGATCGCGAGGCCGGTGGAGAGCACCTGGTCGTCGGGGCGCGCGTGTGCCAGAGCGAGCCCGGGGGCGATCACGACGTAGGGACCGTGCTCGTCGATCATCCGGATCATCGCGTCGGAGTAGCCGACCTTGGCGGACCCGGACGCGACGAGGGCGTCGCCGACGAGGTGCACGGCGGCTCGCCAGTCGGGCGCCGTCGCACCGATGACGATGGCTTCGTCGGGGATCGCGGGGAGCACCATCGTCACGCCCTCTCGAAGCCGTCGACGATGCGGTCGGCCAGGATGTCGCGATCCTCGAGCGGGAGGAACGCGGAGGCCGCCGCACTGAGCTGGAAGCGCTCGAGGTCGGCCAGGTCGTAGTCGAAGGCCTGGGCGAGGAGCGCGAGCTCGCGGCTGAGGCTCGTCCCGCTCATGAGGCGGTTGTCGGTGTTCACGGTGACCCGGAAGCCGAGCTGGTAGAGCACGTCGAAGGGGTGGTCGTAGAGCTCGGTGCCCCACTGGGCGATGGCTCCGGTCTGGAGATTCGACGAGGGCGACAGCTCGAGGGCGACCTCGCGGTCACGGACCCAGGAGGCCACCGGGCCGAGGCCCACCGTGGTGTTGTCTCCGTCGCGCTCGAGGACGCTGACGTCCTCCGCGAGCCGGACACCGTGCCCGAGGCGGAGAGCCCGCCCGTCGAGCAGGGCTCCCTTGATGCTGTCGAGGCCGTCCGCTTCGCCGGCGTGGACCGTGACGGGGAAGAACTCGCGCGCGAGCAGGTCGAACGCCTCGGAGTGCGCCGCCGCGGGGAAGCCGTTCTCGGCTCCCGCCAGGTCGAACGCGACGACGCCCCGCTCGCGGTGGCGGAGGGCGAGTTCCGCGATCTCGAGCGAGCGCCCCTCCGTGCGGAGCGCGCTGAGGATCTGCCCGATGGTGATGACGTGGCCCCGCTCCGCCAGATCGGCGACCCCGTCGTCGAGCCCGGCCTGAACGGCCTCGACGGCCTGATCGATCGACAGGCCGGATCGGGTGTGCTGCTCGGGCGCCCAGCGGATCTCGCCGTGGATGACGCCGTCCGCCGCCAGGTCGAGGACGAACTCGTGAGCGATGCGGCGGAGACCCGACTCGGTCTGCATCACGCCGACGGTCAGATCGAAGGGCTCGAGGTACGACACGAGCGAGCCGGAGTCGCAGCGCGCCTCGATCCAGGCGGCGAGCGACGGGGCGTCCGCCGCGGGCAGGGCGAGTCCGACCTCGTCGGCCAGTTCGACCAGCGTCTCGGGCCGGACTCCGCCGTCGAGGTGGTCGTGCAGCGACACCTTCGGCAGGAGAGCGATGCTGGGCCCGCCGTTCGGTAGCCGATACTCCTGATCCGGTGCGCTCATGCCCCATAACCTACTAGGACCGAGCGACGGCAATCTGGATGCGAGCCTGACGTCGCCGCCGCGAACGGTGGAGGGTCGCTCCACGCCGCGGCGGCCCGCCTCAGGAGATCTTCTCGGCCACCAGCGGCGTCCGCGCAGGAGCCTCGTCACCGATGGTCCACGCCCCGCCGACGGCCTCGAGTGCCCTGTCGAAGCGCGCGGGCTCGTCGGTGTGCAGGGTGAACAGAGGCTGCCCGGCCACGACCCGGTCGCCCGGCTTGGCGTGCAGTTCGATGCCGGCGGCCGCCTGCACGGGGTCCTGCTTGCGGGCCCGGCCCGCGCCCAGCCGCCACGCGGCGATACCGAAGGGAAGGGCCTCCTGCCGGACGAGGTAGCCGGAGGACTCGGCGGTGACGACATGCGTCTCGCGGGCGGTCGGAAGGGGCGCGTCGGCGTCGCCGCCCTGCGCCTCGATCATCCGCCGCCAGGAGGCGAGGGCGCGTCCGTCGTCGAGGGCGGCCTCGACATCGGCGTCCGGCTGGCCGGCCAGCGTGAGCATCTCGCGCGCGAGGGCGACGGTGAGCTCTCGGATGTCGGCGGGGCCGCCGCCGGAGAGCGTCTCGATCGACTCCCGCACCTCGAGGGCGTTGCCGATCGTCAGGCCGAGCGGGACGCTCATGTCGGTGAGGAGGGCCGTCGTCGCGACGCCGGCGTCCTTGCCGAGGTCGACCATGGTCTGGGCGAGACGCCGCGACTCGTCGATGTCCTTGATGAAGGCGCCGGAGCCGAACTTCACGTCGAGCACGAGGGCGGCGGTCCCCTCCGCGATCTTCTTCGACATGATCGACGAGGCGATGAGCGGGATGCACTCCACCGTGCCGGTGATGTCGCGGAGCGCGTAGAGCTTGCCGTCGGCGGGCGCGAGGCCCGAGCCGGCCGCGCAGATGACCGCGCCGACCTCGCTCAGGATCTCGTGCATCCTGCTGTTCGAGAGGGAGGCCTGCCAGCCGGGGATCGACTCGAGCTTGTCGAGGGTGCCGCCGGTGTGGCCGAGCCCCCGACCCGAGAGCTGGGGCACGGCGACGCCGAACGACGCGACGAGCGGGGCGAGCGGGAGGGTGATCTTGTCGCCCACTCCCCCGGTCGAGTGCTTGTCGACGGTCGTCTTGCCGAGGGTGGAGAACGACATCGTCTCGCCGGAGGCGATCATCGCGAGGGTGAGGTCGCGGATCTCCCGACGCTCCATCCCGTTCAGGAAGATCGCCATCGTGAGGGCGGCCATCTGCTCGTCGCCGACGTAGCCGCGGGTGTAGGCGTCGATCAGCCAGTCGATCTCGACGGTCGAGAGGGACCCCTTCGAGCGCTTCGTGCGGATCAGGTCGACGGTGTCGAAGGGCTCGACGGCGGTGGTGCTCATGACTCTCCTGGAACGTTCTGCGACGCCCGGTAGGCGTCGAGCTGACGGGGCCCGAACGCGTCCGGGATCACCTCGTCGATGGTCTTGAAGCCCGAGACGGTCTCGAGCAGCATGCCCTCGGCCGAGTGCTCGTAGAGCAGCTGCCGGCAGCGACCGCAGGGCATGAGGGTGTCGCCGTTGCCGTCGACGCAGACGAAGGCGACGAGGCGGCCGCCCCCGCCCATGACGAGGTCGGACACGAGCGAGCACTCGGCGCAGAGCGTGAGGCCGTAGGAGGCGTTCTCGACGTTGCAGCCGGAGACGATCCGCCCGTCGTCCGTGAAGGCGGCGGCTCCCACGGGGAACGTCGAGTAGGGGACGTACGCCCGCTCCATGGCGTTCCGGGCGGTCGCGCGGAGGAGGGTCCAGTCGACGTCGGCGGCCCGCGTCATTTGACGTACGGCTTCCCCGAGGCGGCGGGCCCCCTCGACTGGCCCACGAGGCCCGCGACCGCGAGGATCGTGACGACGTACGGCAGCATCAGCATGAACTCGCTCGGCACGGGTGAACCGACGACGCTGAGCACGTTCTGCAGGTTGCTCGCGAAGCCGAACAGGAGGGCGGCGAGGGTGGCCCGGATGGGGTCCCAGCGCCCGAAGATGACGGCGGCGAGGGCGATGTAGCCGGCTCCGGCCGTCATCGTCTTCTGGAACTCGCCGAGGTCGCCGAGCGTGAAGAAGGCCCCTCCCAGCCCCGCGATGGCGCCGGCCAGGGAGACGTTCCAGAACCGGGTCGCGTTGACCCGGATACCGACCGTGTCGGCGGCCTGGGGGTGCTCTCCGACGGCGCGGAGGCGGAGACCCCAGCGCGTCTTGAAGAGGCCGATGAACACCGCCGCGATGGCGACGTACATCAGGTAGACGACGACGTTCTGCTGGAACAGCAGGGGTCCGATCAGCGGGATGCGGCTCAGCAGCGGGATGTCGAAGGTCGAGAAGCGCAGGCCCTTGTTGAGGTCGGGCGAGTTGGTGAGCACCTCCGAGTAGAGGAAGCTCGTCAGGCCCGTGACGAGCACGTTGAGGACGACGCCCACGATGACCTGGTCGACGAGATACCGGATGCTGAAGGCGGCCAGGACCATCGAGACGAGGGCCCCGGCGATCATGGCGCTGAGGAGCCCCACCCAGAGCGACCCGGTGACGCTCGCGACGACCGCGGAGACGAACGCCCCGCCGAGGAGCTGCCCCTCGATGGCGACGTTGACCACGCCGACCCGCTCGGAGATCACGCCGCCGAGCGCGCCGAAGATCAGCGGGGTGCTGAGCCCGAGAGAGCCGACCAGGAGGCCCGGCACGAGGATCGAGTTGTTCGCCCCCGCCCACGCCAGGAAGCCGACGAGGAAGAGGACCCCGAAGAGGGCGATGAGCCAGATCGGCACGCGACGGTACTGCGAGACGAGGAGCGCCGCGACGATCGTGATGACCGCGAGCACGAGGGTCACGACGACCCCGGTGGCGGCCGTCGGGAGGACGGCGTTCGGCAGCGTGAGGAAGTCGGTCGGCGTCGACAGTCGGAACGTCGACTTCCCGCTGCGACCGGCGACGACGAACAGCAGGAGCGCAATCACCGTGAAGATGCCGAGCGCGATGGGGGCCTTGAAGGAGCGCGAACGCGCCGTGGCCAGGCCGGGGGTCTCGGCGGCCGGGACGGCCACGTCGGGGGTCAGCGTGCTCACTTGGTCACCACCGCGGTCTTGGAGGAGGCGCGGCGGACCCTGCGGACCCCGGCCCCCGGTGTCTGGATGCGGAAGATGGTCCGCACGAGAGGCGGCGCCGCCACGAACAGGACGATCAGCGACTGCACGACGAGGACGATGTCGATCGGGACCCCGTTGGCCGCCTGCATGGCGTAACCGCCGGCCTTGAGCGCACCGAAGAGGATGCCGGCGCCGAAGACGCCCCAGGGCCGCGAGCGTCCGAGGAGCGCGACCGTGATCGCGTCGAACCCGATGCCGGCGTCGATGCCCGACGAGAACCCGGTGGTCAGCGTGCCGAGCACCTGGGTCGCCCCGGCGATGCCGACGAGCGCGCCCGAGATGACCATCGCGTAGACGTAGACGTTCTTGACGTTGATGCCGGCGGTCCGGGCCGCGTGCGGGTTCTCGCCGACGGCGCGGAACCGGAAGCCGAGGCTCGACCGGTTGAGGAGCCACGAGCAGAAGATCGTCGCCGCGATGACGAGGAGGAACCCGATGTTGAGGTTGAACGTCGGCCCGAGCAGCTTCGGCAGCGTGGCCGACGGCAGCGTCGCGGGCGACTGCGGGTTCGAGGAGCCGGGGGCCTGCAGGAGCCCCGGGGTGCGGAGCATGAACGAGAGCAGGTAGAGCGCCACGTAGTTGAGCATGATCGTGAGGATCACCTCGTGGGCACCGGTGCGCGCCTTCAGGAAGCCGACGAGGAAACCCCACGCCGCGCCTCCTGCGATTCCCGCGAGGACGGCGAGCGGCAGGTGGACGGCGAGCGGCAGCTGGAACGAGAATCCGACCCAGCCGGCGAAGGCCGCGCCGATCAGGATCTGGCCCTGGCCGCCGATGTTGAACATGCCGGCGCGGAACGACATCGCGACGCCGAGGCCCGCGACGATGAGCGGCATGGCGTAGTTGAGCGTCTCGGTCAGCGGCCGGATCGCCCCGGCGAAGTCGGTCGCCTGGAAGTTGACGATCGCGCCCTGGAAGATCGACGAGTAGGCGAGCGAGACGGACTTCCACGCGGCGCTCAGGAGGTCGCTCGGGCGCGCGAAGAAGTAGCCGGCCGTCGACTGCACGGTCGGGTCGGTCGCCGCGATCAGGATGCCGCTCAGGACGAGGGCGAGCACGACGGCGAGCACCGACACCATGGCGTTGCTCGAGACGATCTCGCGCAGGATGCCCGAGGTCCGATCTCCGCGTGACTCGCCGCCCGCGGGTGGCCCGCTCGGCGGCACGGCCTGAGTCGTCGGCGCGGCGGCGTCCTGCGCCGCCTGCGTGGTCGAGTCGCTCATGCGACCTGCTCCGTTCCCTGGGGGGTGGTGGGGGCGCCCTGCTCGGCCGGGAGTTCGCCGGCCATCATGAGGCCGAGGACGTCGCGGGGGGTGTCCGCGGGGACGATTCCGATGATGGAGCCGCGGTACATGACCGCGATCCGGTCGGCGAGGGCCGTGACCTCGTCGAGCTCGGTGGACACGACGATGACGGGGACGCCGGCGTCGCGGGTCTCGACGATCCGCTTGTGCACGAACTCGATCGACCCGACGTCGATGCCGCGGGTGGGCTGCGCCGCCACGAAGAGGCGGAGGTCGCGGGAGAGCTCGCGGGCGAGGACGACCTTCTGCTGGTTGCCGCCGGAGAGACGACCGACGGCGGTGGTGATGCCCTGGCTCCGGATGTCGAACTCCTTGATCTTGTCCGTCGCGAACTGGGCGAGCTCGGTGAGGCGCAGCCAGCCGCGCTTCACGAAGGGGCCGCTCTGCGACCGGTCGAGCATGAGGTTCTCGGCGACGGTGAACTCGCCGACGAGGCCGTCCTCGGTGCGGTCTTCCGGGACGAAGCCGACGCCCGAGTCGAGGACGCGTCGGACGCTCAGGCCGCGGAGCTGCCGGCCGTCGAGCGTGATCGAACCCTCGACCCGATCCTGCAGACCGAGGATCGCCTCGGTGAGCTCCGTCTGGCCGTTGCCCTGGACGCCCGCGATGGCGAGGATCTCGCCGCGGCGGACCTCGAACGAGACGTCGTCGACGACGACCTGGCCGATCGGGTCGATGACGCGCAGCCCGTCGACGACGAGAGCCGTGTCGCCGACCTTCGCGGGCTCCTTCTGGACGGTCAGCTCGACCGAGCGCCCGACCATGAGCGACGCCAGCTCGGCGTTGGACGCGGTCGGCGAGGCCTCGCCGACGACCTTCCCGAGGCGGATGACGGTGATGCGGGTCGCGACCTCGCGGACCTCGCGGAGCTTGTGCGTGATGAAGACGATCGCGGTGCCGGCGTCGCGCAGCTGGCGCATGATCGCCATCAGTTCGTCGGTCTCCTGCGGGGTGAGCACGGCGGTGGGCTCGTCGAAGACCAGCACCTTCGCGTCGCGGGAGAGGGCCTTGACGATCTCGACGCGCTGCTGCACGCCGACCGGGAGCTCCTCGACGATGGCGTCGGGATCGATGTCGAAGCCGAACCGCTGGGAGATGTCGCGCACCTTCGCGCGGGCTCCGGCCAGGTCGAGGCGCCCGCCGAACGAGGTCTCCTCGTTGCCGAGCATGACGTTCTCCGCGACGGTGAAGACGGGGACGAGCATGAAGTGCTGGTGCACCATGCCGATGCCGGCGTTCATTGCGTCGCCGGGACCCTGGAAGTGCTGGACGACGTCGTCGAGCAGGATCTCCCCCTCCTCGGCCTGGTAGAGGCCGTAGAGGACGTTCATGAGAGTGGACTTGCCGGCGCCGTTCTCACCCAGGAGGGCGTGGATCTCGCCAGGCTCGACGGTGAGGCTGATGTGATCGTTGGCGGTGAGTGCGCCGAAGCGTTTGGTGATGCCCTGGAGTTCGAGCTTCATCGGGAGAATCTCCTTCGGGGTGGGACAGGCGTGAAGGCCCGGAACGACGTTAGCCGTTCCGGGCCTTCCGCAGGGACCTACTTGGTCAGCGACGCCGGCGACTCGACCTTGATCGAACCGTCGATGATGCCGGCCTTGATCGTGTCGAGCTCACCGGGGAGGCTCGACGCGATCTTGCTCTCGTAGTCGTGGAACGGGGCGAGGCCGACGCCGTCGTTCTTGAGGGTCCCGACGTAGGGCGTGTTGGTGAAGCTGCCCTTGGCGGCGTCCTCCACGACGGCCTTGGTGGCGGGGGCGATGCCCTTCTCGACGCTGGTCAGGAAGAGGGACGCGTTCGCCGGGTCGGTCTCGTAGGTGTCGGAGTCGACACCGACGAGGACGATGCCCTTGTCGGCGTCCTTGATCGCCTGCGCGGCGCTCTGGTAGATCGGTCCGCCGACGGGCATGATGACGTCCGCGTTCTGGTCGATCAGGGTCTGAGCGGACTGCTTCGCCGCGGTTCCGGCGTCGAAGCCGCCGGTGAAGACGCCCTTCTGGCTCGAGACGTCCCAGCCGACGACCTTGACGTCCTTCTTCTTCTGCTCGTTGTAGTACTTGACGCCGTCCGCGAAGCCGTCCATGAAGATGGTGACGGTCGGGATCTGCGCGCCGCCGAAGGTGCCGACGACGCCGGTCTTCGAGTAGCTCGCCGCGGCGTAGCCGCCGAGGAACGCGGCCTCGGAGGTGTTGAACGTGATCGGGCGCACGTTGTCGGCGGTCGTCGACGCGTCGTCGATCGTCGCGAAGTCGACGTTCGGGTTCGCCTTGGCGGCGGCCTTGGTCGCGTCGGCCAGGAGGAAGCCGACCGTGATGATCAGGTTGCACTTCTGGTTGACGAGGCTCGAGATGTTCGAGGCGTAGACCGTCTGGTCGGCCGACTCGACCTTCTTCGGGGTGGCGCCGAGGTCTTTCGCGGCCTCGTTGAGGCCGTCGAGGCCGAGCTGGTTGAACGACTTGTCGTCGAACCCGCCCGCGTCGGAGACCATGCACGGGACGTAGCTGGACTTGGCCGTGGTGGCGGAGCTGCTCGGCGTCGGTGCCGAGCCGCAACCGGCCAGGAGTGCGGTGGCGGCGACCATTGCGAGACCGCTCGCGACGACCTTCCCTGCAGAGATAGTCAAAGTGTCCTCCAAGAACGAGCCCGGTCGAGCACCGGGCGATATGGCTGACAGGTTACCCAAAGTTACGAGGCGTATTGACCACCGCGGGCGCGCGCGCGAGAAGCGTTATCCCGTTGAGACCCGAGCGAAACGGCGACGTAATGCGCGATCTGCTAGGGCGGCGGACGCAGGAGCCGGCGCCCGCCGCCGCACGTCAGAGGACGTCGTTGCGCCCGGAGAGCTTGAGGGCGTCGACGACCGACTTCACCCGCTGGGCGTTCGCGCTGGTGGTGACCAGGAGGGCGTCCGGGGTGTCGACGACGACGATGTCGGTCACGCCGATGAGCGAGATGAGGCGGTCGCCCTGGCTCACCACGATGCCCGACGAGGAGTCCGCGAGGACGCGGGCGTTCTCGCCGAGGATGGCGAGGTCGGACGCGCGCCCCTTCGAGTGCAGCTTCGCGATGGAGGCGAAGTCGCCCACGTCGTCCCAGTCGAAGTCGCCGGGGACGACCGCGAGTCGACCCTGTGCCGCGGCCGGCTCGGCCACCGTGTAGTCGATGGCGATCTTCTCGAGGTTCGGCCAGATGCGGTCGACGACGGCTCCGCGCGCCGGGGTGTCCCAGGCGTCGGCGAGCTCGAGGATGCCCTTCAGCAGCTCCGGGCGGGTCTCGCCGAGCTGCTCCAGGAGCCGGTCGGCGCGCGAGATGAACATCCCGCCGTTCCAGAGGTAGTTGCCGTCGCGGAGGTAGGCCTCTGCGGTCTCGAGCTCCGGCTTCTCGACGAACGACGTCACGGCCTTCGCGTGCGGGGCGCCCTCGATGGCGAGATCGTCGCCCGTGTGGATGTAGCCGAAGCCGATGGCCGGCTCCGTCGGCGTGATGCCGATCGTCGCGATGTAGCCGGCGTCGGCGGCCGCGATCGCCTCGTGGACGGCGCGGACGAACGACCGCTGGTCGGCGATGACGTGGTCGGCGGCGAAGGAGCCGATGATGACATCGGGCTCGCGCTTGACCAGGATGGCCGCGGCGAGGCCGATGGCCGCCGTGGAGTCTTTCGGCTCGCTCTCGAGGACGACGTTGTGGTCCTCCAGGGCGGGGAGCTGGGCCTCGACGGCGGCGCGGTGCGACCGGCCGGTGACCACCATGATGCGCTGCTCGCCGTTGATGGGCGCGAGGCGGTCCCACGTGCCGCGGAGGAGGGTCGAGCCGCTGCCGGTGAGGTCGTGGAGGAACTTGGGGGCGTCGGCGCGGCTGAGCGGCCACAGCCGGGATCCGATGCCGCCGGCCGGGATGATGCTGTAGAACCGGTCGAGGCTCTCTCGTGCTGTCGTCATGCCGCCCACCCTAGCGGCCGATCCGCGGGGTTCCCGGGGCCCCACGCCCGCTGCCTCCGGCCGCCGCCACCGCTCATTCACGCGGCCGACACCCCCGCGCCACGCCCGCGGCCTACGGTGCCCCCACGACGATCGAGGGGATCCGATGCGAGTAGCCATCGTGACCGAGAGCTTCCTACCGACTCTGAACGGGGTCACGACGAGCGTCTGTCGCATCCTGGAGCACCTGCGCGAGCGGGGCCACGACGCGATGGTGATCGCCCCCGACGGCCGCGGCCCCACGACCTTCGCGGGATTCCCGGTGCACCGGATGCCCTCCGTGGCCTACCGGCAGTTCCCGGTCGGGATCCCCGGCCCGCAGCTCGCCGGTCTCCTCGCCGGATTCGCGCCGGACGTCGTCCACGCGGCCTCCCCGTTCATCCTCGGCGCGCAGGCCGTGACGGCCGCGAATCGGATCGGGGTGCCGAGCGTCGCCGTCTTCCAGACGGACATGGCGAAGTACGCGGGCCGCAACGGATTCGGCCCGGCGACCTCGGCGCTGGCGTGGAAGGTGATCCGCTGGATCCACTCCGGCGCCGCTCTCACGCTCGTGCCGTCGGAGGCGTCGCGGCTCGACCTCGAGCGGCAGGGCATCGAGCGCCTGGCGCTGTGGGGTCGCGGCGTCGACTCGGTGCTGTACCACCCCAACCGGCGGCAGGACCCCGCCACGGGCATCCTGCGGTCCCGCCTCGCCCCGGCGGGAGAGGTGCTCGTCGGCTACGTCGGGCGGCTCGCGCCGGAGAAGGAGCTGCACCGGCTCGCGGCGCTCCGCAGGATCCGGAACATGCGGCTCGTCCTCGTCGGCGACGGCCCCGCGCGCGCCACGCTCGGCAGGAAGCTGGCGCACCTCGATCCCGTCTTCCTCGGCTCGCTCCGCGGCGAGGAGCTCGCGACCGCCTACGCCGCCCTCGACGTCTTCGTCCACGCGAGCACGACCGAGACCTTCGGCCAGACCCTGCAGGAGGCGCACGCGGCGGGGCTCCCGGTCGTCGCCCCCGCCGCGGGAGGCCCTCTCGACCTGGTCCGCCACGGCGTCGACGGTCTCCTCGTCGACCCGCACCACGACCACTCCCTGCGCCGAGCGGTGCTCGGCCTGGTCGAGGACCCGCTCCAGCGCGCCCGGTTCGGCGAGGCCGGAAGGAGGGCCGTCGTCGGCCGGACCTGGACCGCCCTCGGGGACGAGCTGATCGGCCACTACGCCGCCGTGATCGCGGCGAAGGAACCCACCCGCCGGGCCCTCGACGATCTCTCGCCGTCGAGATAGTTAGGTTTGCCTTCGCGGCGACCGTCACAGGCGTTGCCTAGGATGATGATGTTCTACGAACACTCCCGATCCGCTTTGGAGGGTTGCTCATGGCCGAGCAGACAACGGGGGTACTCAGCGGCTCGTCGCCGCAGGGCTCCCCATCAGCATCGATCCCCGAGCCCCGCGCCGGGCGCTTTCAGGGAACCCTCTACCGGGGCCGCGAGGGCATGTGGTCGTGGGTCCTCCACCGCATCACCGGGGTCTCGATCTACTTCTTCCTCCTGGTGCACATCCTCGACACGGCTCTCGTCCGCGTCAGCCCCCAGGCGTACAACGCGGTGATCGGCACGTACAAGCACCCGATCATGGGTCTCGGCGAGACGGCTCTGGTCGCGGCGATCGGCTTCCACGCCCTCAACGGGCTGCGGATCATCCTGATCGACTTCCTGCCCAACGGCACGAAGTACCAGAAGCTCCTCTTCTGGATCGTCATCGCCCTGTGGATCGTGCTGCTCATCGGCTTCGTCCCCCGCCAGCTCATGAACGTCTTCTCGGAGTAAGCGCATGGCCATCGACACCTCAGCACCCTCGACGATCGAGGCCCCGCGGTCCAAGCGACCCGCCACACGCTCCACGAACTGGGAGAAGTGGGGCTGGATCTACATGCGCGGCAGCGGCGTCCTGCTCGTCGTGCTCATCTTCGCGCACCTCTTCACCAACCTCATCGCCGGCCAGGGCGGCGTCAAGGCCATCGACTTCGCCTTCGTCGGCGGGAAGTGGTCGAACCCCTTCTGGCAGATCTGGGACACCCTCCTCCTCTGGCTCGCTCTCATCCACGGCTCCAACGGGATGCGCACGATCGTCAACGACTACGTCGCCAACCAGACCCTGCGCAAGGTCATGCTCGTCGCGCTCCTGGTGTCGAGCGTCGTCCTCATCCTCCTCGGAACGCTCGTGATCTACACGTTCTCGCCCTGCCCCGCCGGCGCCCTGCCCTCCGACCTGCCGTCGTTCTGCCCCGCGCAGTAGCGAGCCCCGGGCGATAGCGCCCACCGCACCGACCGCGCAGCGGCCGCGACACGGCCAGCCAGCATCCCGCTCCACCTCTCAGACGGAAAGCACCGTGACAGACATCCCCGATTCGGCAACCGCCCCCACGACCGTTCGCGACGGCATCCACTACCACCAGCACGACATCGTCATCGTCGGCGCCGGCGGGGCGGGGATGCGCGCGGCCATCGAGGCCGGTCCGAACGCGTCGACCGCGGTCATCTCGAAGCTCTACCCGACGCGCTCCCACACGGGTGCGGCGCAGGGCGGCATGGCCGCCGCCCTCGCCAACGTCGAGGAGGACAACTGGGAGTGGCACACCTTCGACACCGTCAAGGGCGGCGACTACCTCGTCGACCAGGACGCCGCGGAGATCCTCGCCAAAGAGGCGATCGACGCGATCATCGACCTCGAGAACATGGGCCTGCCCTTCAACCGGACGCCCGACGGGAAGATCGACCAGCGCCGCTTCGGCGGTCACACGGCGGAGCACGGCAAGAGCCCCGTGCGGCGTTCCTGCTACGCGGCTGACCGCACGGGTCACATGATCCTGCAGACGCTTTACCAGAACTGCGTCAAGTTCGGCATCAACTTCTTCAACGAGTTCTACGTTCTCGACCTGATCATGACCGAGGTGGACGGCGAGCAGCGTCCCGCGGGCGTCGTCGCCTACGAGCTGGCCACGGGAGACCTCCACGTCTTCCAGGGCAAGGCCGTCATCTTCGCGACCGGAGGCTTCGGGAAGATCTACAAGACGACGTCCAACGCCCACACCCTCACGGGCGACGGCGTCGGGATCATCTGGCGCAAGGGCCTCCCGCTGGAGGACATGGAGTTCTTCCAGTTCCACCCGACCGGTCTCGCCGGGCTGGGCATCCTGCTCTCCGAGGCCGCCCGCGGTGAGGGCGCGATCCTCCGCAACAGCGAGGGCGAGCGCTTCATGGAGCGCTACGCCCCCACCATCAAGGACCTCGCCCCGCGCGATATCGTCGCCCGCTGCATGCGCACCGAGATCCGCGAGGGCCGGGGGGCCGGTCCGAACAAGGACTACGTCTACCTCGACATCACCCACCTCTCGCCCGAGGTCATCGACGCGAAGCTCCCCGACATCACCGAGTTCGCCCGCACGTACCTCGGCGTCGAGCCCTACACGGAGCCCGTGCCCGTCCTCCCGACGGCGCACTACGCGATGGGCGGCATCCCGACGAACGTCAACGCCGAGGTGCTGCTGAACAACGACACCACCGTCCCGGGTCTCTACGCCGCCGGCGAGTGCGCCTGCGTGAGCGTCCACGGCTCGAACCGCCTCGGCACCAACTCGCTGCTCGACATCAACGTCTTTGGCAAGCGCGCCGGCAAGAACGCCGTCGAGTACGTCAAGACGGCGGAGTTCGTCCCGCTGCCCGACGACGCGGCCGAGTTCGTCAAGGGCCTGGTCGACCAGGTGCGCAACGCCTCCGGGACCGAGCGCATCGCGGTCCTCCGCAAGGAGCTCCAGGACTCCATGGACGACAACGCCCAGGTATTCCGCACCGAGGAGACGCTGACCGAGGTCACGAAGGTGATCGAGTCGCTCCGCGAGCGCTACAAGAACATCTCCGTGCAAGACAAGGGGAAGCGCTTCAACACCGACCTCCTCGAGGCGATCGAGCTGGGCTTCCTGCTCGACCTGGCCGAGGTCGTCGTCTACTCGGCTCGTTCTCGCACCGAGAGCCGCGGCGGTCACTTCCGCGAGGACTACCCGACGCGCGACGACGAGAAGTGGCTCGTGCACACCATGGCCTACCTGACCGGCGACGCCCACTCGGCCGACGCGGGCGACCACATCAAGCTCGACACCAAGCCGGTCGTCATCACGAACTACCAGCCGATGGAACGGAAGTACTGAGATGAGCACTGTCCTCGACGAGCGTCCGGCCGCGGCCGACGCGATCCAGAAGTTCACCGCGACCCTGGTCATCCGCCGGTTCGATCCCGAGACCGACTCCGAGCCGCGCTGGGAGGAGTTCAAGGTCGAGGTTCTTCCGACCGACCGGGTGCTCGACGCCCTGCACCAGATCAAGTGGGAGCAGGACGGCTCGCTGACCTTCCGCCGCTCCTGCGCCCACGGTGTCTGCGGCTCCGACGCCATGCGCATCAACGGCCGCAACCGGCTCGCCTGCAAGACCCTGATCAAGGACCTCGATCTCGACAAGCCCGTCTACGTCGAAGCCATCAAGGGTCTCCCCCTCGAGAAGGACCTCGTCGTCGACATGGAGCCGTTCTTCGCCTCCTACCGCGAGATCCAGCCCTTCCTCCAGGCCTCCTCGAAGCCCGAGAAGGAGCGCCTGCAGAGCGTCGAGCAGCGCGCCCGCTTCGACGACACCACCAAGTGCATCCTCTGCGCCGCGTGCACCTCGTCGTGCCCGGTGTTCTGGACCGACGGGCAGTACTTCGGCCCGGCCGCGATCGTCAACGCGCACCGCTTCATCTTCGACTCCCGCGACGAGGAGGCCAAGGTCCGCCTCGACATCCTCAACGACAAGGAGGGCGTCTGGCGCTGCCGCACGACCTTCAACTGCACCGAGGCCTGCCCCCGCGGCATCCAGGTGACGCAGGCGATCGCCGAGGTCAAGGCCGCCGTCCTGCGCGGTCACGCGTAGGTCAGTCCTCCACGACGCACACCGCATCGAGCCCGAGGGCGAGGCGGAGGGCGATCGACACGCCCGCCTCTCCCTCCGGGCCCCACGGCGCGAACGCGTCGGTCCACCAGAGTGGGACAGAGACCTCCGGGGCGTCCGGTAGGAGCCGCGCAACCTCGTCCGCGCATGAGACGCGTCTCGGCGGGTAGACGGTCAGCACCTCGACGTGGTCGGGTCCGATCACCTGCAGCGCCGCTCCGCCGTCGATCTCCCGGATCTCCGCGGCGCCCTCGATCCCCTCGGCCGCTCGGGCCAGGGCGTGGAGGTCGTGCGGCGCCTGGGCGAGGACAGTGATCTCACGGGGCATCCTGCACCCCCTCCCCCAGTTTTCGATCGAGTTCCTCGAGGTCCGCGTGGAGGTCGTCCTCCCAGGCCTGCAGGAGCGGCGGAGAGAGCAGCGTCGTCAGCCTCTCCGATCCCACGGAATCGAGGGCGTCGTGCAGGGCGTCCCAGCCGGGATGCGCGGCGTCGCCGAGGGGCAGGAGGAACGCCGGTCCCGCCGGACGCCCGACGACGTCGACGCGCTGCGCCTCGCCGAAGGCCGCCGCGGCCAGATCGAGTCGGCGCACCGACGGAGCCCCGATGAGGAGGACCAGGGGGTTCGGCGGCGGATAGGAGACGGCCCGGAACGTGCGGTCGGTCTCCCCCTCCCGGGCCAGGACGAGAGCGAACGTGGGGAGGGCCTCGCGGGCGAGGTCGCCGAGCGCGACCCGGACCCGGTCGACCGCCGCGTCGACACCGGCGGACCCGCCGGGCACGTCGGCCGTGAGCGCCACGGTCTCCTCGATGCCGCGGTCGGTCACGCGCGCGGTGACGGCGGCCGAGAGGTGCCGCCCCTCGACGATGACGCGGGAGGTGTCGGGTGCGCGGTGGCGGGCATCCTGCGTCAGGACCCAGCGATCCCAGGCGTGGTCGAGGGGCTCGGAGCGGCCCCACGCTCGCGGCCGGTAGCCGCCGACGGCCTCGCAGAGGGCCTCGAGTGCCCCGCCGAGCAGGGTCTCGTGCGACGCGCGGTGGAGCACGGTGACGTCGACGCTGAGCTGTGTCGCCCGGTCGACGGGGTCCGATCCGCTCGGTGCGACCCGGTCCCCCGCCGCCTCGTCGGCCTCGCCGGCCTCGTCCCAGCCGATCACGGCCGACGGGTCCGCCGCGTCGAAGTCGTCGACATGGTCGCGCAGGATGCCCGTGACGCCGTCCCGATAGCCGGCGGCCGTCCGCACCAGCCAGGCACCGCCCGCGGCCGTGAGAGCGGCTCGGAGGCCGATGGTGATCCGTGAGCCCTCGGGGCTGACGATCACGACCCGGCGGCCGCCGATCGGGGGCCTCGCCAGGACGTCGGCGAGCGGACCGCTCAGTCGGATGACGCTCGCTCGTGTCTCGACGCGGACGACACGCGCGGTGATCCCGTCGATGAGGGGATGGCGTATGGAGGTACCCACCCCTGCCATTGTGCCCCGACGGACTCCGGTCCGGTCGGCGCTCGCCCAGGTTGACGTCCCGGCGCCGACCTCGGCACCCCGGTGATCGATAGGATCGAGGCCCGGCGGGAGGAGCCGGACCCCCGACCGCGACCGAGAGGCCACGCCATGGATGCCGACACCGTCGACCACGACGACAGGGGCCACGACGCCAGGGGCCACGACGACACGCCCGAGGCCGACGAGCGCGCCGTTCTGCAGCAGCGGATCGCGACGTCCCTCGCCGCCTCCCTGGCCGAGACGGAGTGGGCCGAGGGCGATCTCTTCTGGGCCGAGATCGGCGAGAGGATCATCGCCCGCCTGAGCACGCTCGACGCCGCGGGCACTCCCCACGACCACGCCGTCCCCCGCGACATCGACGACCTCGGACGCGCTCTGCGGCGTGCCATGGCCACACCGGAGAAGGGCACCTGGTTCTCGCTCTCCCTGACGCTCGAGGCCGACGGCAGCTACACCGCCCGGTTCAACTTCGATCGGCGCGTCTACGACAACCCGTCGACGCCATTCTCGGCGGGCCGCCTCGGCGCCGTGCCGACCGACGCCGACTACACGCTCGACCTCGAGCGGTACCCCCGCGGGGCGCGCTACCAGCCCGCGTGGCTCGGGCTTCCCGCCGTGCAGCCGGCGCCGGAGTCATCGGTCACGGCACCGGCCCCCGCCGCGTCCGCGGCAGCCTCGTCGGCCGCCACCGAGGTGGGTCGCGGGACGTCCGGCCAGCCGCTCGTCCAGCCCCCGTACGACGTCCTCGAGGAGGCGTGGGGCTGGCCCGGGGTCTTCGCCAGCGTCTCCCAGCAGATCACGGCGGCCGTCGACGAGCGCGAGCCCGGCGAGCCGATGACGCGGACGCAGGCCGAGCAGGCGGGCCGGCACGTTCTCGCGGCCGTCGTCGCCGACGTTCTGGAGCCGCACCGGCTCGCGACGATCCTGACGCTCCACGCCGAGGCGGTCCGCAGGAGACTCCTGCCGGAGGTCCCGGGCACGTCCGACCTCGACGCAAGCATCACGCTCCTGGAGGCACGCGGGGCGTCGTCGCCGACGCTCCTGGCCGTCGAGGCCGGCGTCTACGGCATCGTCGGCGACGTCGTCCGGGCCGAACTCGTCCGGCGCCTCTGAGCCTCCGCGGCTCCAGGCCCCACGGCTCGTGGGCGCCGGTCGACGAGCCGCGTGCGGCCCGGACGTCGTCAGGACGCTCGCGCCGCCGCGATGCGCTCGGTGAAGGGCGCTACGAGCGGGTGCGACTCGTCGAGGCCCGTGATCCGGACCGCCAGGGCCGCATCCGCGATCGACGCGTCGGCGAGGAGAGCCTGGAGCTCGACGCTCTGCTCGTCGTCCGCCACGTCGAAGCGCAGCGCGGCGCCCATGGCGTCGAGGAGCGCGACCGGCTCGGTCCCGGTCTCGGCGATGGCCGCCGCCGGCGACACGAACCGCTCGTCGCGCGAGAGCTTGCGGAGGGGCTGGCGACCGACGCGTGTCACCGTGTCGGGCAGGTGGACGTTCTCGAAGCGCTGCAGGATCGCCGCGACGTAGGCCGCGTGCTCGGCGGGGTCGAGCTCGTGCCGGGCGATCAGGAGGTCGCTCGTCTCGCGGAGCACGGCCTCGACGGCGCTCCGCACGGCCGGGATCGCGATGGCGTCGGAGATCTTCTCGGCTCCGGCGACGAAGCCGTGGTAGGCGGTCGTCGCGTGACCCGTGTTGACGGTGAACAGCTTGCGCTCGATGGAGGCCTCGAGCCCGTCGACCCAGTGGACGCCCGGGATGTCCGGCTCGGCGCCGGCGAACGGGGTCCGGTCGATGGCCCACTCGAAGTAGGTCTCGACGGTGACGTCGAGGCCCTGCCCCTCGGCCTGCTGCGGGACGATGCGGTCGACGGCCGTGTTGGCGAAGGTGACCTTCGCCAGGGCCTCGGAGGCCTCGCCCCCCGGAAGCGCCGCCACGATGAACTCGCGGAGGCGGTCGGTCGCGTTGAGCGCGTTCTCGCAGGCCATGACGACCAGCGGGGCGGCGTCGGCGTCGCGCGCCTCCAGGCCCGCCGCGATGACGGGGGCGATGAAGCGGAGGACGTTCGGGCCCACGGCGCAGGTGACGATGTCCGCGCCGGCGATCTCGGAGACGACGACCGGCTCGTTCGCCTGGCTGTTCAGAGCCCGGAACCGGGTCACCACGTGATCGGCGGCTCCTGCCCCGACCTCGTGCACCGTGTAGGAGGTCGCCGCCGCGAGCGAGTCGATCAACTCGGCGTTGACGTCCGCGAAGACGACCTCGTAGCCCGCCTCGTGCAGCAGCAGACCGACGAATCCGCGCCCGATGTTGCCGGCCCCGAAGTGGACGGCGACGGGGCTCGAGGAGGCCGTCACTCGTTGACCGCTTCGAGCTGGGCGAAGATCTCGTCGACGCCCGCGGCGTCGCGGAGAGCCTGCACCTGGTCGTCGTCGGAGAACACGATGGCGATCTTCGACAGGATCTCGAGGTGCTCGTTCTCGATGCCGGCGATGCCGACGACGAAGCGGACGTCGTTGCCGTCCCAGTCGATGGGCGTCGAGTAGCGGACGAACGAGAGCGCGGAGGCGAGGATGGCGTCCTTCGACTCGTTGGTGCCGTGCGGGATGGCGAGGAAGTTGCCCATGTAGGTCGAGACGCTCTTCTCGCGCTCGATCATCGCGGGCAGGTAGTCGAGGGTGACCGCTCCCGCCTCCACGAGGATGTCAGCCGCCTCGCGCATCGCCTCCGACTTGGTCGTGGCGGTGCCTTCGGCGCGGATCTGGCTCTTCTGGAGGACGGGAACGGTCATGGCCTCGTGCTGCTTTCTCTCGTGGATCAGTTGTTGTGCTGGAGCTCGTCGACGACCTCGTCGTAGCGCGGCGAGTTCATGAAGTTGTCGACCGAGACGTGCTGGGCGGTCGGGTTCTTCTCGCGGGCTCGCGCCGTCAGATCCTGGTGCGTGATGATGAGCTCCTCGTCACCGGTCAGGTTGGCGATGGACTTGTTGACCACCGTAACCCCCTCGATGCCGGCCTTCTTGATCTTGTTGCGGAGGACGCTCGCACCCATGGCGCTCGAACCCATGCCGGCGTCGCAGGCGAAGACGATGTTCTCGATCTTCGTCGCGGTCGTCGTGCCGGAGCCCGTGCCGGTGGGAGCGGCGGCGCCGCCGCCCAGCAGGCCCGTGGTCGCGGCGTTGGCGTCGCGGCCCTTCATGCTCTGCATCTTGGCCAGGGCGGCGTCCATGTCGCCGGAGCCCTCGCGGGCCAGGTCGCGCTTGCGGCTCGCGATGAGCAGCAGCGAGGCGACGACACCGGAGACCGCGGCCGACAGGACGACGGACAGGATCACGCCGACGTAGCTGTTGCGCTCGGTGTTCGCCAGGACCGCGATGATCGATCCGGGCGAGGCGGGGGCGACGAGGCCCGAGTTGAAGGCCACGTTGGTGCCGACGCCGGTCGCGCCACCGAGGATGACGGCGAGCAGGAGCTGCGGCTTCTGCAGCACGAAGGGGAAGTAGATCTCGTGGATGCCACCGAAGAACTGGATCAGGATCGCACCGGGGGCGGAGGCGCGGGCCGAACCGATCCCGAAGAACGTGAAGGCCAGCAGGATGCCCAGGCCGGGGCCGGGGTTCGCCTCGAGCAGGAACAGGATCGACTTGCCGGTCGCCTGCGACTGCTGCGTGCCGAGCTGGTCGAGGACGCCGTGGTTGATCGCGTTGTTGAGGAAGAGGATCTTCGCCGGCTCGATGATGATGCTGGCGAGGGGCAGCAGGCCCGCGTTGATCAGGGTCTGCACCGCGTTGCCCAGGCCGACCGCGATCGCCTTGAACAGCGGGGCGAGCCAGAAGAAGCCGATGAGCGCCAGCGCGAAGCCGAGGATGCCGGCCGCGTAGTTGTTGACGAGCATCTCGAAGCCGGGCTTGATCTTGCCGTCCCAGATCTTGTCGACCTGCTTGATCAGCCAGGCGCCGAGCGGCCCGCAGATCATCGCGCCGAGGATCATGATCGTGCCGTTGGCGCCGATGATGACACCCATGGCCATGATCGAGCCGACGACCGCACCGCGGGTGTCGTAGACCATCCGGCCGCCCTGGAAGGCGATCGCGAGCGGGATGAGGTAGGTCAGGATCGGCCCGACGAGGCCGATGTTGGCCACCCCGTCGGTCGTGCCGAATCCGCCGAGGATTCCCACGGGCGTCCATCCGGTCTGGATGAAGAACGCCGTGATGAAGCCCCAGGCGATGAAGATGGCGATGTTCGGCATGACCATGCCGGAGAGGAACGCGCCGAATTTCTGGACGCGGACGCGAGCGCCCACTCCCTGCTTCGTCGACACGTCGGGAGACGTCGTTGTCATTGTCGGATCCTTCTGATGGGGAGGGTTGATGTGATGGGGAGGGAGGGATTACAGGGAGGACGAGACGGCCGCGACGGCAGCTCGCGCTGCGGCCGCGGACGGTGCTGCGACGGCGGCTTCCGCCATCGCCCGCGCCTCGTCGAGCGTGTGGTTCAGGAGCTCGGCGCGCACGTCGGCCAGGGCCGCGGGCGTCATCGAGAGGGTCGTCGCGCCGAGGCCGACGAGGACCACCGCGAGGAGCGGGTCGGAGGCGGCCTCGCCGCAGATGCCGACGCCCTTGCCGGAGGCGGCACCCGCGGAGCCCAGCTGAGCGACGAGACGGAGGACCGCGGGGTGCCACGGGTCCTGGTACGACGCGACCGATCCGAGCATCCGGTCGGCGGCGAGCGTGTACTGCGTCAGGTCGTTCGTTCCGATGCTGACGAAGTCGGCCACCTCGAGGACCTGCTCGGCGAGCAGGGCCAGCGAGGGGATCTCGGCCATGACGCCGGGGGTGCGGATGCCGAGCTCGCGCGCGATGTCGACGAAGTACTGCGTCTCCTCGACGTCGGCGACCATCGGGGCCATGACCCAGAGGTCGGCCTCCGTCTCGGCGTCCGCCTGGGCGAGGGCCGTGAGCTGGTCGCGCAGGATCTCCTCGTGGTGACGCAGGGCGCGGAGTCCGCGTCGACCCAGGGCCGGGTTCTCCTCGCCCTTGTCGGTGAGGAACGGCAGAGGCTTGTCGGCGCCGGCGTCGAGGGCCCGGACGACGACCTTCTTGCCGGGGAAGGCCGCGAGGAGCTCGACGTAGGAGGCCTTCTGCGAGGCGACGTCGGGCGCGTAGGGCGCGTCCAGGAAGAGGAACTCGGTCCGGAATAGGCCGACGCCCTCGGCACCGGCGGCCACGGCCGCGGCGGCGTCGGACGGCGAGCCGAGGTTCGCGAGCAGGGGCACGGCGTGGCCGTCCTTGAGGGCGCCCGCGGTCAGCGGGGCCGTCCGCGCCTTGAGGCGCTCGGCGCGTGTGGCCTCCGCCTCGGCGACCTGCTCGGCCGTCGGGTCGGTCACGACGACTCCTGCGGCCGAGTCGACGATGACGACGTCGCCGTCGGCGAGCGAGTCGGCATCGACGACGCCGACGATGGCGGTGATGCCCTTCGAGCGGGCGAGGATCGCCGTGTGGGAGGTCGGGCCGCCGTCGCGGGTGACGAGGGCGAGGACCTTCTCGAGGTCGAGGAGCGCCGTGTCGGCGGGGGCGAGGTCGTGGGCGACCAGGATGAAGGGGGTCTCCGACTCGGGGACGCCCGGTGCGGACACGCCGCGGAGTCGCGCGATGATGCGCTGCGCCACATCGGAGAGGTCGGCCGCGCGCTCCCCCATGTAGCCGCCGATGCCGCTGAGGATGTCCTGGAACGCCTTGAAGGCCTCGAAGACGGCGCGCTCGGGGTTCGTGCCCTGGTCGATGCGGCTGTGCACGTCGTCGAGGACCGAGGGGTCCTGCGCCATGAGGGCCTGGGCCTCGAGCACGGCCTGGGCGTCACCTCCTGCGGCGACCCCGCGCTTGGCGAGGTCGGTGGCGACCGAGGCGAGGGCCTCGCCGACCGCGGCCTTGGCCGAGGCGGCATCACCCTGGAGGGGCGTCTGGTCGGGTTCGCCGAGCGGTGCGGCCATGCGGAGGACGGGACCGCTGGCGGTCCCTCGTCCGACGCCGACTCCGGGCAGTTCGCGCATCCGAGACTCCTTCATCTCATGGGGGTGGTGTGCTCGAGCACGCGGGCGACACCGTGCGCTGCGAAGACCATACATCGAACTGAGTTGACAAACAAACAAAATCAGGGCTAAAAATGCAGCAACAGACATTTGTTTGCGCTTGAATACCTCGAACTACCCGTCGAAATGCCCATTTCTCATTGATGAGGACCGATGTACGCTCCCGAACGCCACCTCCGCATCGTCGAGGAGGCCCGGCAACACGGTCGCGTCGACGTGAAGGACCTCGCCGAACTCCTCGAGGTGACACCCGAGACCATCCGGCGCGACCTCACCAGCCTCGAGCGTCGCGGCCTCGTCCGCCGGGCGCACGGCGGGGCCATCCCGGTCGAGCGGATCACCTTCCACCCCGGCGTCGGCGACCGCGGCGGCATGAACACGGCCGAGAAGATGGTCATCGCGCAGGCGGCCCTCGACGAGATCCCCGAGAACGGGTCGATCATCATAGATGCCGGGACGTCCACGATCCTGCTCGCCCAGATCCTGCCGGCCGACCGCGGGCTGACGGTGGTCACCCACTCCCTGCCCGTCGCCATGGCCGTGGCCAGCCGTCCCGGCATCGACCTCCACCTGCTGGGCGGCAGCGTGCGCCGGGACTCCCTCGCGGGCGTGGGCACCTGGACCCACCAGCTCGTCGGCATGGTCTCCGTCGACGCCGCCTTCCTCAGCGTCGGCGGCATCACGCCCGAGCGCGGCCTCACCACGCACAACATCGCCGAGGCCGCCGTGAAGTCGGCGCTCATCAAGGCGGCTCGCAGGAGCATCCTGCTCGCCGACCACACGAAGTTCGGCCGCGAGGAGTTCGGTCGCGTGGCCCCCATCGCGGCCATCGATACGATCATCACCGACCCCGCCGTCAACCTCGACCTCGTGCGCGAGGTCGAGGGCGCGGGCACCGAGGTCTTCTGGCCGGGGCGCAGCTAGTGCCGCACCGGCGCCGGTAGCCTGACCACGACCGACCGACCCCGAGCCGCACCGCGCGGCCGGAATCCCCCAAGGAGAGCTCCATGTCCGAAGCCACCCGCACCGTCACCGTCGCCTCCGCCTCCGGGCTCCACGCGCGACCGGCGTCGCTCTTCGTGCAGACCGTCACGGCGTCGGGCCACAGCGTCACGATCGCCAAGGGCGACAAGAAGGTCAACGCCGCGAGCATCCTCGGGCTCCTGGGCCTCGGCGTGAACACGGGCGACGAGGTCGTGCTGACCGTCGACGGCGACGACGCCGAGGCGACCGCCGACCAGCTCGAGACGTTCCTCACCACCGACCACGACGCGTAGCCCCTCCGCGGTCGCTCCCGCGCCAGGGCCGGGCGTCGGCGGCCGCCGGTAGAGTTCTGGGCATGGGTTCCCGTCTCCGCCTGGCCACCGTCAACGTCAACGGCATCCGAGCCGCCTTCCGCAAGGGCATGGGCGACTGGCTGCCCGGTCGCGACGTGGACATCCTGGCCCTGCAGGAGGTCCGGGCGTCGACCGACGACATCGAGGGCCTGCTCGGTCCCGACTGGAGCGTCCTGCACGATCCGGCGACCGCGAAGGGCCGCGCCGGCGTCGCCCTGGCGAGCCGTCGCGCGGCGCACATCCACCGTGTCGACCTCGGTCCGACCGACTTCGACAGCGCCGGTCGCTGGCTCGAGGCCGACTACGACGTCGACGGCACACTCGTCACCGTGGTCAGCACCTACGTCCACTCGGGCGAGGTCGACACCCCGAAGCAGGTCGAGAAGTGGACCTTCCTCGACGCCATGACGGAGCGCCTGCCCGAGCTGCGGGCGCACAACGAGCTCGCCGTCGTCGTCGGCGACCTCAACGTCGGCCACACGCCCCTCGACATCAAGAACTGGAAGGGCAACGTCAAGCGCGCCGGCTTCCTGCCCCGCGAGCGCGCCTACTTCGACCGTTTCTTCGGCCCCGAGGGCGAGCCCGTGGAGGGCGTCGACGGTTCGACGGGCGAGGGGCTCGGCTGGGTCGACGTCGGCCGGAGGGCCGCCGGCGAGGTCGACGGCCCCTACACGTGGTGGTCCTGGCGCGGTCAGGCGTTCGACAACGACACCGGCTGGCGCATCGACTACCAGATGGCCACTCCCGCCCTGGCCGACCGCGTGACGAACTACGCCGTCGACCGTGCCGACGCCTACGACAAGCGCTGGTCCGACCACACGCCCGTCGTCGTCGACTACGACATCTAGCCCGTCTCCCCTCGTTCTAAGGCCCCACCGCGATGACCTCCCCCCGTCTCTTCTCCGGCATGCAGCCGTCCGCCGACTCGCTCCACGCCGGCAACTACATCGGCGCCCTCCAGCAGTGGAGCGCCCTGCAGGACACCCACGACGCCCTCTTCTGCGTCGTCGACCTCCACGCGATCACCGTCCCGCAAGATCCCGAGACGCTCCGCGCGACGACCCGCCGGACGGCGGCCCAGTACATCGCGGGCGGCATCGACCCGGCGAAGTCGATCCTCTTCATCCAGTCGCACGTCCCCGCCCACGCGCAGCTCGCCTGGGTGCTGAACACGATCACCGGATTCGGCGAGGCCAGCCGGATGACGCAGTTCAAAGACAAGGCCGCCAAGCAGGGCGCCGAGTCGGCCTCGGTCGGGCTCTTCACCTATCCGATGCTGATGGCGGCCGACATCCTGCTCTACAACGCCGACCTCGTGCCGGTCGGCGACGACCAGCGCCAGCACGTCGAGCTCACGCGCGATCTCGCCACCCGCTTCAACTCCCGCTTCGGCGAGACCTTCACGGTGCCCGAGGCCTACATCCTCAAGGAGACCGCTCGGATCTACGACCTCCAGAACCCGGAGTCGAAGATGAGCAAGTCGGCGGCGAGCGACGCGGGCATCGTCTGGCTCCTCGACGAGCCGTCGAAGACCGCGAAGAAGATCCGCTCCGCCGTCACCGACACCGAGCGCGAGATCCGCTTCGACCGGGGCGCCAAGCCCGGCGTCAGCAACCTCCTGAGCATCCTGTCGGCGTTCACCGCGACTCCGATCGCCGCCCTCACGGAGCAGTACGAGGGCCGCGGCTACGGCGACCTCAAGAAAGACGTGGCCGAGGCCGTCGTCGAGGCGTTCACGCCTGTCCGGGCCCGGACCCTCGAACTGCTCGACGACCCGGCGGAGCTCGATCGGGTCCTGTCGGCGAACGCCGACCGGGCCTCCGAGATCGCCGAGGCCACGCTGGCCACCGTCTACGACAGGATTGGCCTGGTGCGCAAGGCCTGACCGAGCCCACCGCCCGTCCGCGATCCGAGGAGCCCCACCATGCAGCCGTTCGTCCTCGAGTCGTCGCGGGTGCGACTCGAGGTACCCCGGACGGCCGACACGGTCGCGATCCACGAGGCGTGCCAGGATCCCGAACTGCAGCGGTTCACGACCGTCCCGGTCCCGTACACCTTCGAGGACGCCCAGTACTTCGTCTCGCAGACCGTCGAGAGGAGCTGGCTCACGGGCCGCGAGTACATCTGGGGCCTCCGCGAGCAGGGGTCCAGCCTCTGCCTCGGGATCGTGAGCATCCGGCTCCTGCACCACGACATCGGCTTCTGGTCGGCTCCGGAGGCCCGGGGACGCGGCCTGATGACCGAGGCGGTCCGCCTCGTGACCGACTGGGCCTTCTCCGAGGGGCTGTCCGACGTGAAGTGGGAGGGTTACGTCGGCAACCGCGCCTCGGCGGGGGTCGCCCGGCGCGCCGGGTTCACCTACACGGGGACGGGCCCCGGGCTGCAGCCCGACCGGGAGCGACGCCACCCCGCCTGCTGGCAGGCCCGGCTCCTGCCCGGCGACGACACCTCGACGAAGCCCGGATGGCCCCTCGAGACGCTCCCCGGGGCCGACGCTCCGTGACGCCCCGACGCGAGCCGTGACGTCGACACCTCTCGTCACGTCGAGCGACCGGAATAGCACCGCGCGACGAGCGTTGGCTATGGTCGAACGATTGCTCCGCTCCCTCCCGCCCTTCGTCCGAGGAATTCCGTGACCGCCGCCCCGCACGACCCCACCGCCCCGGCGACGCCCGCGGGCGGCCCGGTCGAGCGGGCCATGCGCCACGCCCTGGCCATCGCCGCGCACGGGCCCGAGCACGGCGTCAATCCGCGGGTCGGGTGCGTCCTCCTGCGCGCGGACGGCTCGATCGCGGCGGAGGGCTGGCACCGGGGCGCCGGCACACCCCACGCGGAGGTCGACGCGCTCGGCAAGCTGCCCGAGGGTGCGGCCAGGGGCCTGACCGCGGTCGTCACCCTGGAGCCCTGCAACCACCACGGTCGCACCGGCCCGTGCAGTCAGGCCCTCATCGACGCGGGGATCGCTCGCGTCGAGTACGCGGTCGCCGACCCGGGCGAGAAGTCGGGCGGGGGCGGCGATCACCTGCGACGCGCAGGAGTCGCGGCGCACGAGGGCGTGCTCGGGGCGGAGGCCGCCGAGTTCCTGCGGCGGTGGCTGCTCGCCACGACGCGGAAGCGCCCCTTCGTGACGCTCAAGTGGGCGTCGAGCCTCGACGGGCGCACCGCCGCTCGCGACGGGACGAGCCGCTGGATCACCGGGGCGGCCGCCCGCCAGCACGTCCACGAGCAGCGCGCCCGGCACGACGCGATCCTCGTCGGGACGGGGACCGTCCTTGCCGACGACCCGTCGCTGACCGCAAGGGGCGACGGCGGCGAACTCCTCGAGCACCAGCCGATGCCCGTGGTCGTCGGGCTCCGCGACGTCCCCGCCGGGTCGAGCATCCTGCGCCACCCCCGCGGCGTCCTCGAGACCGGGAGCCGCGACCCGGAGGCGATCCTCCTCGATCTCTACCGCCGCGAGATCCGCAGCGTGTTCGTGGAGGGAGGCCCCACCGTCGCCTCCGCCCTCGTCCGCGCCGGGCTCGTCGACGACTACCTCGTCTATCTGGCGCCGACCCTGCTCGGCGGCCCTCGGCTCGCTCTCGGCGACCTCGGAGTAGACACGATCAGCGCTCAACGTCGCCTCCGCGTCACGAGCGTCACCTCTCTCGGCGACGATCTCGCGATCCTCGCCCGTCATCACAGCGGGAGCACCTCATGACCGACACCGACACCCCAGCCGTCCGACCGCACGTGTCGTTCGAGGTCGAGACGACGGTGCCCACGACGCACGGCACCTTCCGCCTGCGCGCCTACCGCGACCTCGACACCGGGGCCGACCACATCGCGATCGTCTCGGGCGACCCGCATGACGGCGCCCTCGTCCGCGTCCACTCGGAGTGCCTCACGGGCGAGGCGTTCGGGTCGCTCAAGTGCGAGTGCGGCCCGCAGCTCGACGCGGCCCTCGACACGATCCACAACCAGGGCGGCATCGTGATCTACCTCCGCGGGCACGAGGGACGCGGCATCGGCCTCGTCAACAAGCTCCGGGCGTACCGCCTGCAGGAGGACGGCCTCGACACCCTCGACGCCAACCTCGCCCTCGGCCTGCCCGCGGACGCCCGCGAGTACGTCGCGGCCGCCGACATCCTGCGCGACCTCGGCGTCTCGTCGATCCGGCTGTTGACCAACAACCCGGACAAGCGCGACCAGTTGACCGAGCACGGCATCGAGGTCGAGGCCATGGTCCCGCTGGTGGTCGGGGTCGGCGCCTTCAACGAGTCCTACCTCGACACGAAGCGCGATCGGATGGGCCACCGGCTGCCGGGCGCGCTCGACACCGGCTTCGACGACGCGGATCTCGACGCCGGTTTCGACGACGCGCACTGAGCGCGTAGCATCGACAGCGGCCGCCACGAACGGCCGACCACTTTCCCGGTGGCGACGATGCGCGGGAGTCCACCGCACCATCCTGCGCCGCTTCCCCCCTGCATCTCCCCCGTCGGCGCGAGCCCCGCCTCGCGCATCCGTTCCCGGAGATCCCCATGGCAAGCAGCACCACCACGCCCACGCCCGATTCGACGGCCCCGACGAACTCGCGCTCGCGCGTCATCGTCGCGAGCCTCATCGGCACCTCGATCGAGTTCTACGACTTCTACGTCTACGCGACGGCGGCCGTCCTCGTCTTCCCCGCCCTCTTCTTCGCGAACGCCGACCCGACCGTCGAGCTCCTGTCGTCGTTCGCCGTCTTCGGCGTCGCCTTCGTCGCGCGCCCCGTCGGCTCCATCGTGTTCGGCCACTTCGGCGACCGCATCGGCCGGAAGAACACGCTCATCGCCTCCCTCCTCACGATGGGGATCGCGACGGTCCTGATCGGCCTCCTGCCGACGGCCACGGCGCCGGGCTGGCAGATCCTCGCGCCGACCTTCCTCGTCGTCCTCCGCTTCGCCCAGGGCTTCGGCCTCGGCGGAGAGTGGTCCGGCGCGGCTCTCCTCGCGACCGAGAACGCCCCCGCCGGCCGACGAGCGATCTACGGCACGTTCCCCCAGCTCGGCGCGCCGATCGGGTTCCTGATCGCCAACGGCGTGTTCCTCGTCCTCAACCTGACGATGTCCGCCGACGCCTTCACGAGCTGGGGCTGGCGCATCCCGTTCCTCGGCAGCGCCGTCCTCGTCGTGATCGGCCTCTACGCGCGGTTCAAGCTGATCGAGACGCCCGCGTTCACGAAGGTCGTCGAGACCGGGAACGTGGCGAGGCTGCCCATCGCCCGCGTCTTCGTGTCGAGCCGGCGGCCCCTCATCCTCGGCACGTTCATCATGCTCGCGACCTACACGCTCTTCTACCTGATGACGACCTTCACGCTGACCTACGGCACCACCGCCTCGAACGCCGCGACGGCCGCCGCCGCGGCCCAGGCGGCGGGCAAGCCGTTCAACGCGGCCGCCTTCGTGCCGGGCCTCGGCTACTCGCGCACCGAGTTCCTCCTGATGCTCATCGTCGGCGTCGTGTTCTTCGGCATCTTCACCCTCGTCTCCGGCCCGCTCGCGGAGCGGTTCGGACGACGACGCCTGCTCCTCGTCGTCACCTTCGCGATCCTCGTGTTCGGATTCCTCTTCGTGCCCCTCTTCGCGGGCGGGTTCGCAGGAGCCCAGGCTCTCCTCATCCTGGGCTTCGTGCTGATGGGGTTGACCTTCGGCCCGATGGGCGCCGTGCTGCCGGAGCTCTTCCCCGCGAACGTCCGCTACACCGGGAGCGCCGTCAGCTACAACGTGGCGAGCATCCTGGGGGCGGCCGTCGCGCCGTTCATCGCCGTCGCCCTCTGGGGCGCCGCGAACGGCAGCACGTTCCTCGTGGGCGTCTACCTCTCGGCGATGGCGGCCATCACGCTGGTAGCCCTCCTCCTCAGTCGCGAGACCCGCGACGTCGACTACTCCGCGAACCTCTCGTAGCGCAGGAGCGACGGCGTCGGAGCACGCAGGCGCGGAGACTAAAATCGGGTCACCTGGCACGAAAGGCATCATGAGCTCCGACACCGTCACCGCGCCGAACGACCCCTCCGTCGCGGCACCCGCCTCGCCGCGAGCGGCGAAGCCCCGGCGCCGTCCCCGGCCCGAGAAGCTCGACCGCAACGGCCGTCCGATCCCCGAGGGCCCGCGCGCGAAGTTCTCCCAGCTCGTGCCCTACCTCTTCGAGCACAAGAAGCTCATGGTCGTCATCATCGGCCTGAGCATCCTGGGAGCCGCGGCCTCCCTGGCCCAGCCGCTCCTCGTCAACCAGGTGATCGGCTTCGTGCAGGCGTCGAAGCCGCTGGGGCCGCTCGTGGCCGCGCTCGTCGCCCTCGTCGTCGTCTCCGGCCTGCTGAGCGGCTTCCAGCACTATCTCCTGCAGCGCACCGGCGAGGCGGTCGTCCTCTCCAGCCGCCGCCGCCTCGTCTCGCGGATGCTCCACCTGCCGATCAGCGAGTTCGACGCCCGCCGCACCGGCGACCTGGTATCGCGCGTCGGCTCGGACACCACACTCCTGCGCGCCGTTTTGACCCAGGGCCTCGTCGACGCGATCGGAGGCAGCCTGACGTTCGTCGGCGCCATCATCGGCATGGCGATCATCGACCCGGTGCTGCTGGGGCTCACGGTCCTCGTCGTCGCCGTCTCGGTCGTGGTCGTCGTCAGCCTGTCGCGCCGGATCCGCGTGGCCAACCAGCGCGCCCAGCGGAAGGTCGGCGACCTGGCCGCCGCCGTCGAGCGAGCGATCTCCTCCATCCGAACCGTGCGGGCCTCCGGCGCGACGGAGCGCGAGATCGAGGCCATCGACCGCGACTCGCAGGGCGCCTACGAACGCGGCCTCGACGTGGCGAGCGCCTCCGCCGTCGTCGTCCCGATCGCGAGCGTCGCCATGCAGGTCTCGTTCCTCGTCGTCCTCGGCGTGGGCGGTTACCGGGTGGCGTCGGGCGCCGACACGATCGCCCAGCTCGTCTCGTTCATCCTGTTCCTGTTCCTGATGATCATGCCGCTCGGCCAGGCCTTCGGCGCCGTGACGAGCGTCAACTCGGCGCTGGGCGCCCTGGGCCGGATCCAGGAGATCATCGACATCCCGAGCGAGACGGCGAACGACCGGGCGACGGCGGCGTCGCTCCTCCGCGGCGAGACCGATCCGGTCCCGTCGACGGCGAACGCCCTCGAGTTCGACGGCGTGGAGTTCACCTACCCGGCCGAGCCCGTCACCGACGACGTCTCGACCACGGCGAGCACGACCTCGACCTCGACCTCGACCTCGACCTCGACGGGCGTAGATCACGACCTGACCGTGCTGCGCGGCGTCAGCTTCGTCGCGCCGCAGGGCAAGCGGACGGCGCTCGTCGGCCCGTCCGGCGCCGGGAAGTCGACCATCCTGGCGCTCATCGAGCGGTTCTACGACCCGACGGCCGGAGTCGTCCAGCTCGGCGGCATCGACATCCGCGCCCTCGACCGCGCGGAGCTCCGCGCGCAGATCGGCTACGTCGAGCAGGACGCCCCCGTCCTCGCCGGCACGATCCGCGACAACCTCGTCCTCGGCGCGCCCGACGCCACCGACGACGACTGTCGCCGCGTGCTCGACGCCGTCAACCTCACCGACGTCCTGGAGCGCGGGTCGCACGGCCTCGACGCGCAGGTCGGCGAGGACGGCGTCATGCTCTCGGGCGGCGAGAAGCAGCGCCTCGCGATCGCGCGGACACTCCTGGCCGCTCCCCCGATCCTGCTGCTCGACGAGTCGACGTCGTCGCTCGACGGGATCAACGAGCAGCGGCTCCGCGAGGCCATCGACGCCGTGGCCGAGAACCGCACGCTCATCGTGATCGCGCACCGGCTCTCCACGGTCGTCGACTCCGACCAGATCGTCGTTCTCGAGAACGGTCGGGTCGTCGGAGTCGGGACGCACTCCGAGCTCGTCGTGTCGACGCCGCTCTACAAAGACCTGGCGAAGCACCAGCTGCTCGTCTGACGGGGTCGGGCCGGGCGGCACGGCTCCAAGCCCGGGGTCAGTCCCCGGTGACGGCTCCGGCCGCCCGGAGCTCCGCCAGGGCCGCCCTGCTCGACTCCGGCGCGACCCCCGCGACGAGCCCCTCCAGGACGCGGACGCGACGCCCCGTGCCGAGCGCGTCGAGCGCGGAGGCCCGGACGCAGTAGTGGGTGGCGATCCCGACCACGTCGACCTCGTCGATGCCGAGGCGGTCGAGGAGCGCCTCGACGGTCGAGCCGTCGTCGGTCACGCCCTCGAACATCGAGTAGGCGGGGACCCCCATGCCCTTCCGCACGTGCACGTCGACGAGCGTCGTGTCGAGCGCGGGGTGGTAGTCGGCTCCGGAGGTGCCCGCGACACAGTGCACGGGCCAGGTGACGACGAAGTCGGGGGCGCCGTCGAGGGCGAAGTGCCCGCCGTTCGTCCCCTCCGCGTCGTGCCAGTCCCGGGAGGCCACGACGACCTCGTAGTCGGGCTCCGACCGCAGGAGCCGCGTGATCCCGCGCGCGACGGCGGCCCCGCCCTCGACGCCGAGGGCACCGCCCTCGGTGAAGTCGTTCTGGACGTCGACGATCAGCAGTGCGCGGGCCATGCCCCCCAGTCTGCGACAGCGCGGACCCGGAGGCACGCCGAGCCGACCGCGGGGGCGCCCGAGTTCGCCGGGCGTCACCGGGGTCGTCGGGCGTCAGTTGTTGGACAGGTTCGCCCCGCACGAGTAGACGGCCGCCGTCAGCGTGTCGAGCGCCTGCCGCGCCGAGCCCGAGACGTTGCCGATCGCGTAGAACGCGAAGGTCAGCTTCGTGCCGTCCTGCGCGTCGATGACGCCGCCGAGCGTGTACGCGCTGTCGATCCATCCGGTCTTGGCGTGCACGTGGCCGCGCGCCACGGCGTTCGCGCCGGTGAAGCGGGAGGCCAGGGTGCCCGACTGCCCGGCGACGGGCAGCGTGTCGTAGAGGATGCCGAGGGAGCCGACGCGGTTCATCACCTTGATCATCAGCTGCGAGACGACGGCCGACGGCACGCCGTCGTTGAGGCTCTCGCCGGAGCCGTCGATGATCGTGATCGTCGAGGCGTCGAGGCCGTAGCCCTTCGACAGGGCCGCCTTGTAGACGGCGGTGAGGGACGCCGCCGACCCGTCGCTCCCGGAGACCTTCGAGGAGACCCGGGCCAGCATCTCCGCCAGGGTGTTGTCGCTGTTGGGGATCATCTGGCCGATCAGCGTCGAGACCGGCTGGCTCCGCACCTCGCCGAGGACGGCCGTGCTCGTGGCGGTCCCGCGCGTGATGGCCGCGGTCGAGGCTCCGGTGACTCCCGCCGACACGAGCGCCTGGCGGAACGCGTCGCCCGCGCGGCCGACGGGGTCGGTGCTGCGGGGGCTCGTGGCGGCCTGCGGGTTGGCCCGGTCGCCGTCGATCATCAGCGGGACGATGAGCGGCTGATAGCCGATGGTGCGCTCGCTCACGGGCCAGCTGGCGTCGTAGCTGTCGGCGTTGTTCCAGAAGCTCGAGTCGAGCTGGATGGAGGTCAGCGGCGTGGAGCCGAGCTTCGCCTTCACCTGCGTCGCGAGGTCGCGGATCTTCGGCGCCCCGGGGTAGACGCTCTCCGACCCGGCGGGCAGCGTGCTCAGGGTGGGATCGCCGCCGCCGACGAGCGAGATGCTGCCGCCCGTGCCGACGACCCGGGTGGTGAAGCGGTAGTCGGGACCGAGGACCGAGAGGGCGACCGCGCTCGTCAGGGTCTTCATGACGCTGCCGGTCCGGGCAGGAGTCGAGCCGTTGCGGTCGAAGACCGTCTCGCCGGTCGAGGCGTCGAGGACGGTGCCCTCGAAGGTGCCGAGGCGCGAGTCGGCGGCCTGGGCGGCGACGGAGCAGGTGCGGAGCGGCGCCGGTGCGGCGATGGCGCTGGGGGTGGGGCGCGCGGCGACGGTCGGCGTCGGCGTGGGCGTCGCGCGCGGCGCGGCGGAGGGCGCTGCGGCGCGGGACGACGCGGCGGACGGTGCGGGGGCCGACGCGGTCGACCTCCCGGACGCGGCTCCTGCGGCCACCGCCCCGCCGCCGAGGACGACGAAGGCGAGGGCACCCGCGACGATGGCGGAGGTGCGTCGGTGCTCCCGGATCCACCCCACGATCGGCGATCGGGTGCCGGTGGTCGAGGTCTGGTCGCTGGGGTGGCCGTCGTCAGTCATCCGGTCCATCCTACGAAACGAGGAGCGTCACGCCACCTCCCCGGGGTAGGTCACCCCGATCCGACGGCGGATCTCGTCCATCGTCTCCATCACGGCGATCGTCGCGCCCGGGGTCAGGCGGTCGGTCCCCGACCAGCCCTCGCGGGTCAGACGGTCGAGCTCGAGGGCCTGGTGCTGCATCCCGCGAAGGGTGCCCTCCTGACGGTCGAAGCGTTCCACGACGGTGCCGTCGGAGTCGACGACGGTGAATCCGTGCGCGCTGAAGAAGGTGTCGGAGAGTTCGATCCGACCACCCTCGAGGTCGATCCTGGCGCTGTTGCTCTGGGCGAGATCGAGCGCGGCGTAGAGATGCGACTGCGCGCCGCCCGCGTGGCCGAGGAGGATTCCGACCCGGTCGTCGACGCCCTGGGCGCTGAGGGTCGCCGTGGCGTCGACCGACTCCGGTGCCCCGAGCACGTCGAGCGCGTAGGAGACGGGATAGACGCCGAGGTCGAGGAGCGCTCCCCCGCCGAGCTCCGGCGCGTTGATGCGGTGCCGCGGGTCGGTCGGGAGTCTCTGCCCGTGCGTCCCCGTGAACAGCCGGGGCCGTCCGAAAGCCTCGGAGCGCAGGATCTCCCGGATCCGGTCGTTCTGCGGGAGGAACCGCGTCCACATCGCCTCGAGCGCGACGACGCCCGCGGCCTCCGCCGCCGCGAAGATCTCCCGCGCCTCGCCGGCGTTCACGGTGAACGGCTTCTCGACCAGCACGTGCTTGCCCGCCCCGATGGCCAGGAGCGCCTGCTCCAGGTGGAAGACGTGCGGCGTTGCCACGTAGACGACGTCGACCGCGGGATCCGCGACGAGGGCCTCGTAGTCGCCGTGCGCCGTCTCGATCCCGAGGCCGGCGGCGAACGACCCGGCGCGCCCGGCGTCGCGGGAGCCCACGGCGCTGACGGTGATCCCCGAGCCCTGGAGGTCGCGGACGAAGGTCTCGGCGATTCCGCCGGTCCCGAGGATTCCCCATCGAAGTGTCATGGGGCTGTTCTACCAGGCTCGCGACGGCGGAGGCGGGCGCGCGTCGTCAGCCGGCGTCGACGGTCAGGTCGGCGGGGCGCGCGTACGACGTCTGCGCGCCGACGCCGCGGATCGCGAAGCTGCCCGCCGCGACCCCCAGGCGCACCGCCTCGGGAAGCGTCGAACCGCCCGCCAGGGACGCGGCCAGCGCGCCGACGAACGCGTCCCCGGCGCCGGTGGTGTCGACGACGTCCGCGGTCTTCCGGGCGGGCGCGTGACCGGAGGCGTCCGCGTCGGCCCAGACCGCGCCGAGCGACCCCAGAGTGATCACGGCCGATCGTGCGCCGACGGTCCCGCCCTCCTCGACGAGGCCGCGGACCGCCGCGAGCGCGGACGCCACGTCCGTGACGGTCGCTCCGGTGAGCGACGCGGTCTCGGTCTCGTTGACGACGAGCGGATCGGCGAGCACCAGCGTCTCGCGGGTCGCCGCGCGATACGGCGCGAGGTTGATGATGACGCGCGCCGCGACTCCTGCGGCCGCCCGGGCCGTCTCGGCGAGGACGTCGAGCGTCAGTTCGCCCTGCAGCAGCACGAGGGCGCCCGGGCCGCCGACCCGCTGCACGGCCTCCACGGCCCGCTGCGGGGTCACGGTCGCGTTCGCTCCCGAGACGACGGTGATGGAGTTCTCGCCGGCCTCCTCCACGGAGATGAGGGCGAGACCGGTCGGCTGAGCGTCGACGATTCGGACGGCGTCGATCTGGACGCCCTCCGTCTGGAGGGACCGCAGGATGCTCGCCCCGTCGTCGTCGCGCCCGACGGCTCCCACGAACGTCACGTCGCCGCCGAGCCGCGCCGCCGCGACGGCCTGGTTGGCGCCCTTGCCGCCCGGCTGCTTGGCGAGACCGTGGGCGATGACCGTCTCGCCGGGGCGGGGTGCCCGTTCGACGCGGACGAGGTAGTCCTGGTTGGCCGACCCGACGACGATGATGCGCGCTCCGTTCACGCTTCCACCCTGTCACGCCCGTCCGGTTCTGCCCGCCCCCCTAGCCGAAGCGGCCGTGGACGTAGTCGGCGGTGCGCTGATCCTGCGGGGCCTCGAACATCGCCTCGGTCGAGCCGTGCTCGACGATGGCGCCCGGCGTGCCCTGCTCGGCGAGGAAGAACGCGCACCGGTCGGAGACGCGCTGGGCCTGCTGCATGTTGTGCGTGACGATGACGATGGTCACCTCGGTGGCGAGCTCGGTGATCGTCTGCTCGATGCGTCGGGTGGAGGTCGGGTCGAGGGCCGAGCAGGGTTCGTCCATGAGCAGGACCCGCGGGCGGACGGCGAGGGACCTCGCGATGCAGAGGCGCTGCTGCTGACCGCCCGAGAGGCCGCCTCCGGGCTGCCGGAGGCGGTCCTTGACCTCGTTCCAGAGGCCCGCCTTCGTGAGGGTCTCCTCGACGAGGTCGACGCGGGCTCCCCGGTCGAGCTTCCGACCGGTCAGGGCGAGGCCGGCGAGAACGTTGTCCTGGATGCTCATGGCCGGGAACGGGTTCGGCTTCTGGAAGACCATGCCGATCTGCCGGCGCGCGTCGGTGATGCGCCGCGCGGCGTCGTAGATGTCGACGTCGTCGAGGAGCACCTCGCCCGCGAGCGACGCGGACGGCACCAGCTCGTGCATCCGGTTGAGGGTGCGGAGGAAGGTGCTCTTGCCGCAGCCCGACGGGCCGATCAGGGCGGTCACGTGGCCGGCCGGCATCGTGAGCGAGACCCGGTCGAGGACCTTGTGCGTCCCGAACCACGCGGAGATCTCCCGGGCGTCGAGGGTGGCCGGCTGTCCTGCCGGTCGGAGGGGCTGCTCTTCGGCGGCGTCGGGCTGGGCGAACCAGCTGTCGAACTCGCTCGCGAGGGTGTCGGTCATGGGGGGCTCCGGGTCACATCAGGTTGGGCAGGAGGAGGGTGAACTGCTCGGCGGCGAAGAGGCCGACGACGAGGACGACGGGCACGGCGACGACGAGGGTCTGACGGCGGCCCCAGAATCGGAGGCTCACCGCGAACAGGGCGATCAGGGCGAAGAGCCCGATGAGCCCGATGACGAGGAACGGCCAGACGGAGCCGTTACCGGCCATGGTGAGCTCCTCCTCGCCCAGGGCGGCGTAGCCGAGCGCGCGCTGAGGCGTCGCCAGCGGGGCGGTCTCGAGCTTCGCGTCGACGCGGACCACGGTGCTCGGCAGGAAGGGGATGCCGGAGGCGCTGACGAGCGTCAGTCGGCCGCCGCCGGCCGGGATCGCGTCCGGGACGGGATCGCCGGTGAACCGGACGTCGCTGACGACGTAGCGGGCCGTCCCGAGGCCGGTCGTCGTCGTGACGACGTCGCCGGGGGTGAGGGCGCCGATCGATCCGAAGGGTGCCCCGTAGGCCGCCTGCCGACCGTAGAGGACGCTGGCGCCCGCCTGGCCCGGCATCGGGGTGTCGCGGCGGTGACCGGGGCCCTGGCGGGTGACGTCGGACGAGGTGCCCTCGAAGACGACCTCGTGGACGCCGATCGCCGGGATCGTCAGGACCGCGACCGAGGTGCCGACGGGCAGGAGCCGCCCGTCCGTCCCGGTCTGCCCGACGGGCGCCGTGGCGTTGGCGAGCTGGTAGCGGAAGTCGTCGAAGGCGAGCTGCTGGTCGCGGGAGTGCTCGACCTGCGAGACGCCGACGAACTGGGCGGCGAAACCGACGAGGAGCAGGCCGATCACGATGATCGCGGATCCCCCGAAGCGCCATCGGTCCGGCTCGGTGAGCGCGGGGAGCGACTGCGACGCGGCGGGGCTCGGAGGCTCGGGCAGGCGCGGCGCGGGCCGCGGAGTGGTGGTGGTCATGGGTGGCGCGACGTTCTTTCGACGAGGACGGGGAGGGCGGCTCCGCCCCGGAGACCGGGACGGAGCCGCCGGGGTGCTGCTACTTGACGACCTTCAGGGTGGTGCCGCTGTTGTGCGTCGCGTTCCACAGGGCGGAGCCGTTGTAGAAGAACACCAGGGTGTGCGTTCCGACCGAGAGGCGCGGGATCGTGAACGTGACGGCACCCTTCACGATGCTCGTGTTGCCCACGATGACCTTGCTGCCCTCGCGGATCTGCACCTGACCGGTCGGAGCGACGGAGCCGGCACCGGTGACCGTCATGGTCACCTTCGTCGTGGCGGTCGACTTGACGGTCGGGAGCGTCGGCACGTTGACGTGCGGCGTGCCCTTGGCGACCTTCACGGCGAGGGCGGCGCTGGCGCTGCCCTTGGTGCCGCTGGTGGCGGGCACGTACGTCGCGATGATGCTGTAGGAGGTGTGGTTCGGGTAGAACGAGGTGACCGCGGAGCTGGCTCCGGGCGCGACCTCGGTCGTGCCGAGGACGGCACCGTTGTTCGTGAACGTCACCGTGCCGCCCGCGGAGTCTCCGCCGGCGATCTTGGCCGTGACGACCGCGAGGCGGCCGACGACGAAGGCGTTCGACGTGACGGTGGTCTTCGAGACCGTGGCCGCGCTCGAGACCGCGACCTGCGAGGTGGCGCTGGCGCTGGATCCGACGCCGCCGAGGGCGGGGACGAACGTCGCGGTCACTGCCGTGGTGCCGGCGGTGGCCAGCGGCACGTCCGCCGTGACGCTCGTGGCGCCGCGGGCGATCGTCGCCGTGGCGAGGGTCGTGGTGCCGGAGCGGAAGAGGACGGTGCCGCCGCCGTTCCCGAACGACGCGACGGTGGCCGTGGCCTTGACCGTCGAGCCGGCCTGTCCCGAGTCGGGGATGGAGAGCGTCGTGGTGCTGGTCGACGCGGGGAAGGCGCGGAGCTGCGCGTAGCCGCAGGTGGTCGCGGCGCTCGTGGCCGGCTCCGGGAGGAAGCCGTAGCGGGTGATGACCGCGGTCTGCTTGCAGACGAGCGACGTCGAGCCGACGAACGTCTTGGCGATCTGGCTCGACGGGTCGTCCGCGAGGCGCGAGGGGACGATGTTGTAGACGTCGCGGACGAAGCCGGCGTACGACGGGTTGGTCGCGTAGGCCGTGCCGCTGCCGGTCGTGGCGGCCGTCTGCGAGCCCTGGGTCTTGCCGAGGACGGCGAGCTCGACGCCGGCGCGACGGTCGGTGACGCCCGGGGCGCCGTTCGCCTGGGCGACCCACTGGCTGACCGAGAAGGGCGCGATGGCGAGGGTGTCGGAGGTGGTCAGGTCGACGATCGGCTGGCCGTTGTGCTCCTCGATCGGCGTGCCGTTGTCGGTGTCGGTGACATTGGGGTGGGTCGAGGTGTACCCGCTCGCGTCGGTCCCCCCGATCTGTCCGATGAAGTAGGAGCGCGTGCCCGAGCCGAACTTGGGCAGGATCGGCTGGAGCTTGTAGGCCTTGGTGCCGGAGGGGGCGCCGCCCAGGGTCTGGCCGGCGGAGTTGTAGCTGCCGTCCGCGTTGAAGTAGACGTAGGCGACGTCGCCGCTGTAGATGTTGCGGAGGGTCGGCTCGCTCTTGCCCTCGGTGCCGTCGCCGATGTAGAGCGGGACCTTGGAGAGCGGGCTGCCCGGGGCGAACGCCACGTCGACCGCGTCGCGGGCGAAGGGGACGTAGGCGACGACGCCGTCGGCGAGGGTCGAAGCGGGGCCCCCGGAGGAGCGCGCGAAGTCGAGCTGACCGACGACCGACGAGTCGACCGTCGTGCTGGTGCCGTCCGCGAGGGCGACGCCCGACTTGTTGGCGAGCTGACCGATCGAGACGAGCAGCTCGTCGCGGCCGGCACCGGAGCCGCTGACACGCGGGATGGCCACGCCGCCCTTGCGCGTGACGACAGTGGCGCCGCCGGAGTTGGCGTTGTAGGAGGCGATCTGTCCGCCGCCGATGCCGGTGGCGATGCCGTTGACGACGTCCTGGGTGGTGTCGGAGCCGAGACCGACGAGCGTGCCGAACGTGCCCGTCGCGGGGTCGGCATTGGCCGGCACGGCGAGCGCGCCGACGAGCAGGGCCGCGGCCCCGAGCGAGACGCCGAACTTGCAGAAGGTGGTGACCTTCATGGCAGGTGTTTCCTTTCGTGTGGTGGACCCGCCCGGGCGGCGGAGGAGCTCTCCGGTGCGGGGTGCTGCTGGGAGTGCTGGTGCGGGTGGTGCGGTCGATGAGGTCTGTGGGGGTCCGGGTCGTCCCGGCCTAGAGGTCGAGCAGGGCGAGCTTCTTGCCCCGGCGGGTGAGGAGCGGGCCGGCCGCCAGCGAGGGGATCCCGAGGGCGAGCGCACCGGCGAGGCTCATGCGAGCCGCCCCCAGCGGGTCGTCCTTGGTGTGCTGGGTCGGCACGGCCGCCTCGTCCTGGTCGACGGCGCCGACGGGCGTCGTGGCGACGGGGGCGGCCTCGACGGGCGCCGCGGCCTCCGGGATCGCCGCCGTGGCGCCGGAGTCGACGGGCGTGTCGGCGGGAGCCGCGACCGTAGGAGCCGTCGCCACCGGGGTCGGGGTCGGCTGCGCCTTCGGGCACTGCGCGGTCACCACGGCGGGGGTGGTCAACTGGAGAGCGACCTTCTTCGCCCCGGTGGACATCGCCGTGGAGAGCGGGACGTACCCGCCGGGGAGGTCGCCGCGCGCGTCTCCTGCGGTCTGCCCGCGGCCCGCGGCGTAATCGATGAGCCGTGCGTAGTTCACGCGCTCCGCCGGGGTGGCGGCGCAGACGTTGACGGCCGCGTAGCTGAGCATCGACAGCGGGTACGCGTCGACGGCACGCGACGAGGCGTCCGCCACGAGGACGCCGGGGACGTCCGAGGGCTTCATCGCGGCCACGCCCTTGCCGATGGAATCGGTCGTGGGGGCGATCGCCTGACCGGCGCCGTTGACGAGCTTGGCCGTCGCGAGCCCGTACCGGGCGGCCGACGCGGCATCGGTGACGGACAGGATGAAGCGGCTCCCGGGAACCTGCGCGCCGAGCGACGTGTAGCCCTTCGGCTGCCCGTACGGGTTCCAGGAGTCCTTCTCGTTGGGGTCGGCCTTGAGCGTTCGTGACGCCCCCTCGTGCATGTCGTTCATGTAGGGGCGCATGTCGAGGGTCCCGAACCCGGTCTCGTCCTTGTCGCCGCCCTTGGCCACCGTGAGGTCGGCCTTCGGGAAGGTGTCGAGGGTCGTGTCCGTCGCGAGGCCGAGAGGAACGTAGGACGGGTTGATCCTGGTGCCCCACTCGTCGGCGTGCCCCTGGAGGAACGACTCGGCCAGCGGATCCGACCGTATCCACGCCCAGACGCGCGCGTTCGCGTCCGACGACCCGAGCGCCACCATCAGGCCCGCGGGGCTGACGTCGCTCCGGCTCTTGGCGAAGGTCGGGTTGAGCGCCAGGAACTCCGGGTCGGTCACGAGGCTCGAGGGGTTGGCCTGGACGACCCTGTCGGCGAGGCCGCGCCCCGGGACGTCGGCCTGGTAGGTCTGGGTGAGCAGCTTCGCGACGAGGCGCGCGTTCAGGGTGAGGTCCCGATCCTGCAGCCCGTTGCTGTCGATGGCGGGGGCGTCCGGATAGAGGCGGTAGTCGATCGTGAAGGCGACGACGATCGCGTTCTCGGCGACCGGCGCGTAGGCGATGCTCGTGCCGGAGGACGTCGCCGCGTCGAGGGGCGAGTTGACGAGGGCGAGGCGGGAGGCGCCGTCGATCGTCGACACGATCTGCTTCTTGGCCTCGTCGTCGCCGATCTGCGAGAACCCGTACGTGGTGCCGAGACCGCAGAGGGCGGGCTGCCAGGACGTGACGGCCTCCGTCACGGTCTCCGAGCCGACGAGCCGCTCCTCGGCGTTCCCGATCGGGCAGGACTGCGCGACCGACTGGAAGCCCAGCTTGACGGCCACGCGGTTGCGCCAGGCCGAGGCCGACAGCGGGGAACCCGTGATCCTGCCCGCCGCGTTCTCGGTGGAGGCGCTGCCGTCGAGGTTGTGCTCGCCGCGCGGGACGATGACCAGCCAGCAGGAGCGGGGCGTGACGCTGCCCTTCACGGAGCTGTCGTCGGCGCCGCAGCCGAGCTGGGGGGCCTGGAGGTTCGTCTCGGTGGCGAAGGTGACCTGGCCGGAGCCGTTGCGGGCCGTCCTCGCCGCGCTGATCTCGTTGGTGGTCGTCGCGTCGAACTGCTTCGAGAGGTCGACCGTCGACTTCGCGAGCGTGCCGTCGACCGCGCGGAAGGGCACGCGATAGGCCCGGAGGAATGGGTTCTCGATCGGCGGGTCGAGCAGGAGATCCGGATCCGCGGCGTCGCCCGAGAGCTGCGGGTCCTGGAGGGGATCGTCTCCCAGGACCAGGTCGCGCTTCGAGGTCCCCGTGCCCATGAGCGACGCGAGCGTCGCCGACGGCGCACCCCAGAGGCACTGCTCGGGCGAGGGGCCGGTGGCCTCGTCGCCCCAGCACTGCATCACCTGGACGTAGTCGGTCGAGTACTCGCTCGCCGGCGTCGCGACGCCGCCGGTCCAGGAGACGGTGACGCCCTGGTCGACGAGGTTCTGCGTCTGGCTGACCGAGAAGCTCATCTTCTGGAAGGCGGCCGCGTCCGGGTTGTCCGACGCGGTGGCCGGGTCGCCGAGCTGCTTCTGGGCGTCGGTCCACGAGACCGTGACCGCGGATCCTGCCGGCGTCGGGCTGGTGGCCGCACCGGCCGGGATCGTGGCCAGGAGGAGCGCCCCCGAGACGGTGGTGGTGACGAGGCCGAAGGCGAGGGCCGCGCGGCCGAGGCGGACGAGCTGCTGGTGCCTCACTTGCGGAGCCTCCGTCGCGACAGCATCACGCCGATCAGCGCGGGGATGAAGACGATGCCGAGGAGAGCGGCCACGGCGCCGACCATCATGGTCTGCTGCGGTCCCCAGGAGCCGTCGCTCGCGACGCTCACGGGGAGCGCCACCACGTTGGTGCAGACCCCCGAGTCGGAGTCGCAGGAGATGGGCGACCCGTTGCTGAGGGCGTTCGCCGTCGTCGCGCTGCCGCCCGAGCCGGACGACGCCCCGCCGCCGGAGCCGGACGCGCTCGAACCCGATCCCGATCCGGATCCCGATCCGCTGCCGCTCCCTGCGGAGCCCGAGCCGCCACCCGACCCCGAGCCGCCGGAGCCCGAGGCCGACGTCGTGCCGGTCTTCGTGCCCGCGGTCGTCTGGGTCGGCGTCGCCGTGCCCTTCGCGCCGCCGGTCCCGACCGTGCACTGCGTCGCGCCGAGCTTGTCGCAGGCGGGCGGCTGAGGCGCGTTCTTCGCGAGGGTGTTGCTGCCGTCGGCCGAGAACGTCGGGTTGTGGCAGGTCTTGATGTCGACGGTCTTCGCCACGACGCCCGGGATCCTGCGGACCTGGTCGAGGCCGGCCTGCACGAGGTTGATCGGGAGCGGCGAGTAGCCGAGGACCTCCGCCTGCTGCTGCCCCTCGCAGAGGAAGTAGTTCGCGAAGGCGCTGAGGGTCTTCCCCTTGGCGGTCGTGAAGTTCGTCGCCGTCGACGTCGGGACGATCATGTAGGAGTACGACGACAAGGGGTAGGCGCGCGAGTCGGCGTTGTTGTAGACCCCGTCGAGGATCTGCGTGAGATACGAGCTCGACGATTTGTCGGTATTGATCCTGGCACCCAGGAGCCCCACCGCGACGTTCGAGGCCGTCGGTTCGACGTAGTAGCCGGACTTGTTGAGGATCTTCGCGACCGGGTAGCCGGTCTTCAGGGCGTAGGAGTACTCGACGTAGGTGATCGTGCCGACGTTCGCCTTCTGGGCGACGTAGCCGGAGACGCCCTGGGAGTTCGGCTGGGCGATGAAACCCTTGCCCGGGATGACGGGGTAGTTCGACGTGATCCCGCAGGGCGTCGGACGACCGGCCGCGCGGCAGTAGGAGTTCCAGTCGGAGGGGTACTGCTTGCTCATCCAGGTCGTGAACTGCGCGGTCGAGCCGGAGCCGTCGGAGCGGACGACCGGAACGATCTGACGCTTCGGCAGCTCGAGTCCGGGGTTGTCGGCCTTGATGGCCTTGTCGTCCCACGAGGTGATTCCGCCGGTGAAGATCTTCGTGAGCACGGGCCCGGAGAGCCGGAGGTTCGTGACCTGCTTTCCCCCCGAGACGAGGTTGTACATGAACGACGTGCCACCGGCGACGATCGGCATGTACGCGTAGCCCACGGTCGGCGGGGCGTCGGTGACCCCGCCGTCCTTGATGCCGTAGGGGATCTCGGAGACGGCGAAGTCGACCGTCCCCGCCTTGAACTGGTTCCGGCCGTCCGACGACCCCGTGCTGGCGTAGTCGATCTGCATGCCGTACTGCTTGACGTTGACCGCCCACTGCTGGATGGCGTTCGAGCTCCAGGACGACCCCGCCCCGGAGATGCGGGTGTAGGTCTCGGCGTGGGCGGCGGCCGCCGGAGCGAGGGCGACGGCGACGGCGAACGTCGCGATCACCGCGGCGAGGGCGCGTCGTCTAGTGGTCTTCACGGGGTGTGTCCTTCGTGGAGCGGGTGGTGAGGGTTCGGGTGAGGTTCTCGAGCGCGTCGATGGGACGGGAGACGGCCCGGCCGATCGCGGGGCCGATGGCGCGGAAGAAGTCGGCGCGCCGCTCCCGCCGAGCCACGGTCTCGCCGCCGATGATCCGGGCGACGGCGAACAGCGCGAGCACGAGGAACATGAGGACGGCCGCCGTGCCGAAGCCGCGGGCGATCATGGTCGGCTCGGGCGACTTCACGAACTCGAAGATCGCGAGCGGCAGCGAGATCATCGGGCCGTGGAGGGGGTCGAGGTTGAGCCCGGTCGTGAAACCGGACGTCAGGAGGACGGGCGAGGTCTCGCCGATGCCTCGGGCGGTGGCCAGGATGATCGCGGTCACGAGACCGGACCGCGACGTCGGCAGCACGACGCGGAAGACCGTCCGCCACTGACCGGCACCGAGACCGATCGAGGCCTCCTTCAGCGTCGAGGGCACGAGCCGCAGGACCACGTCGGCCGACCGGATCATGATCGGGAGCATCATCACGCTGATGGCGAGGGCCGCTGCGAGACCGGACTTGTTGACGCCCAGCACCAGGATGACGCTCGCGTAGATGAAGAGCCCGGCCACGATCGAGGGCAGCGCGGTCATGGCCTCGACGATCGTGCGGACGAAGCGTGCGAAGGGGCCGGGCACCTCGTTGAGGAAGAGGGCCGTCGTGATCCCGAGGGGGACGGTGATGACGAGCGCGATCGTGATCTGGATCAGCGAGCCGGCGATCGCGTGGACGACGCCACCGGAGGTCAGCGGATCGAGCGGTCCCGTCAGCGACATGTCCCGCGTGTAGAAGTTCCAGTGCGGCAGGGCGTCGAGCCCCCGGATCACGCTGAAGGCCACGACGAAGACGAGGGTGGCGAACACCGTGAACGCGAGGCTGTGCACCGCGACGGCGATGACGCGGTCGCGGACGACGGGGCCGGTCTCGTCGATCGCGACGAGCACGGCGTACACGAGCACGAAGAGGACGTACGCGACAGCGGCGAACGCGATCGGGCCCGAGACCGGCGCGAGCTGGGCGAAGACGAGGCTCGTCACGCTCAGGGAGGCGATCGCGGCGCCGACGATCGAGAGCAGGTCGCTGATGCGGATGCCGTTCGAGCGCTTCTGCTCGGGACCGCGGCGCGGCTCCCGCTCGAGACGGGGCAGGACGGTGCCGCTCCCGGATCCTGCCGGCCCGGCGACCGGGATCGGGAGGGTCGTCGTGGGCGGGACGGTCGACACGGGGGTGCCCGACGGTGCTTCGAGGAGGTCGGTCATGAGGTCAGCTGCTCGCACCGGAGCGGGACCGCGCGACGACGGCCGACGCGGCGAAGTTGATGCACAGGGTCATCAGGAAGAGCGTGAGGCCGGCCGCCATCAGCGCGGACGTGCCGAACGGGGTCGCCTCGCCGTAGCGGAGGGCGATGAGCGACGAGACGCTGCTGGCCCCGGACTGCAGGATGTGCGGCTGGATGACGAAGATCGGCGAGATGATCATGTACACGGCGATGGTCTCCCCCAGCGCCCGCCCGAGCCCGAGCATCGTGCCGCCGATGATGCCGCCGCGGCCGAACGGGAGGACGACGCTGCGGATCATGCCCCAGCGCGTCGACCCGAGTGCCAGTGCCCCCTCCCGCTCGCCGAGCGGCGCCTGCGAGAAGACCTCGCGCATGATGGACGTGACGATCGGCGTGATCATGAGTCCCACGACGATCCCCGCGATGAAGGTCGACGAGGTGTAGACCGTCGAGCTCGCGAGCGGGTCGCCGAGGTCGACGCCGTCGACGCGGAAGAGCGGGATCCAGCCGAACCACTGCGAGATCCACCGGGCGATGGGCGTGATGTTGCCCTGGAGGAAGAAGAAGCCCCAGAGTCCGTAGACGACGCTGGGGATCGCCGCCATCAGGTCGACGAGTCCGATCAGGAACGCCCGGATTCGGGCCGGTGCGTACTCGGTGATGTAGAGCGCCGTGCCGAGCGACAGCGGGACCGCGAACACGACGGCGACCCCGGCGATGAGCAGCGTCCCCACGAGGACGGCCGCGATGCCGAACCGGCCGGCGTCCGGCTCCCACGCCTGCTGCGTGAAGAAGCCGAGGCCGGCGACGCCGAGGGCCTGGGCGGCGCGGACGGCGAGGAAGATCCCGACGAGGGACATGATCCCGAGCACCAGGATCCCCCCGGTGCGCGCGACGGCACGGAAGCGCACGTCGGCGGGATCCCGCACGACGGTGAGCAGGCGCGGTGAATCAGTGGACACGGGTTCCTTCGAGGGAGCGGGCTTCGGGGTACGTCCGCCGTCTCCCGCCGTAGCGGGGATCCGGATCGAACGGGCACACCATGGCAGGCCGGCAGCGTCCAAAAGGCCGTGCTCGGATGGCGCCTGTGAGTCGCCCATGTGAACAGCGCGTGAGAATTCTGGGGGTACCGGTTGGTTCGGGGTACGCCTCGGCATCGGTTCTCGGTAGACGGAGCGTTCCGGGGGACGCTTTCCGGGGGACGCGCGTGCCAGCGCCCGGAGACGACGCTGTCCCCCGACGGCAGCGGGCGCGGAGCACGGGCTCGGGCGCGCGCGGGAGAAGCGAAGAGGCCCGGCGCGGACCCCGTGTGAACGGGATCGGCGCCGGGCCTCTTCGGATGCGGGCTTCGATGACGCTGCGGGTCTCGAAGACGCTGCGGATCTCGAAGACCTGTGGAGCCGCCTGTCAGAATCGAACTGACGACCTTCTCATTACGAGTGAGACGCTCTACCGACTGAGCTAAGGCGGCGCGTTTCGAGGGTTACCCCGAACGCACAGTCAGATACATTACCTGATCTCGGGAGCCTCTCGTGACAACAGCCGACCGAGGCTCGAGAAGCTCGCCTCGAGGTTCTCCCGGAGGCTCGTCTCGATGTCTTCGTGGTGGCCGTCGGGGTGTTTCTGCTCGACCCATTCGGCCCAGCCGTGGCGCAGCGCGGCCATCGTCACGAGGGCGGCGAGGCGCGCCTCGCGTCCGAGTCGCTCCTCGTCGGCGGCGAGGTCGGGATCGTCGGCGGCGAGGCGCCTGCCGAGGACCTCGACCAGCTGAGCCTCGAAACCGTGCATGGAGGCTACCCTCCGGGCGAAGAGCTCCGGGTGCGACCGGATGACCTGGCGCCGCTTCAGGACGAGCTCGCGGTCGGTGATCGTGGCACCGGTCGCCTCGTCGAGGAGCTCGACGACGTCGTCGAGCAGGCGCCCGTCGGCACCCCGGTTCACGAAGCGCTCGACGGACTCCCCCGTCGGCATCTCCGGCGGATCGCCGATGAGAGCCTCGTCTTTGGAGGTGAAGTAGTTGAAGAACGTGCGCGGCGAGACGTCGGCCCGGCGGCTGATCATCTCCACCGTGACCGCGTCGTAACCCTTGTCGCGCACGAGCGTGATGGTCGCGATCTGGATGGCTCGCCGGGTGGCGAGTCGCTTGCGTTCTCGGAGGCCCGGCGGGTTGTCGTCGTCGCTCATGGGAACATCCTGGCCTATCGAGCGGTGTGGCGGCTGACCGCCACGAGCATGGCCTCCAGGGCGAGGGCCGGAGCCACGTTGCCGTCGATCCGCGTGCGCGCGGTCGTGATCGCGTCGATGACCCGGAGGGTCGACGCGGGGGTGGACGCTGTCGCGGACGTCTCGAGATCGCCGCGGATGGCCCCGTTGATCGGCTCCTCCGCCACGCCGAGCTGGAGCAGGAGGACGTCGCGGTAGAGCGAGAGGAGATCGACCAGGATGCGGTCGATGCCGTCGCGGAGGCTCCGGGTGGCCCTCCGCTTCTGGTCGTCCTCCAGGGCGCGCAGCTGCGCCCGGAGCGCCGGGGGGACGGTGCCGCCGGCCGCGATGCCCAGGGACCGGAGCGCGCTCTCCCTCTCCTCCGCGTCGCGCTCCAGCGTGATCGCCTTCGCGTCGTCGCCGGCGACGGCGAGCAGAGTCGAGGCCGCGATGACGGCGTCGGAGACCGACCGAATGCCGAGAGCGGTCTGGAGCGTCTGCCTCCTGCGGGCCCTTGCGTCGGGGTCGGTCGCGAGACGGTGGGCCATGCCGATGTGGCTCTGCGCCTCGCGGGCGGCGCGCTCGGCGGTCTCCGGGTCGACGCCGTCGCGGTCGCGCAGGAGGCTCGCGACGTCGGCGATGGACGGCACGCGGAGGCGGACGCTCCGCACGCGCGAGCGGATCGTCGGGATGAGGTCGGCCTCGCTCGGCGCGCAGAGCAGCCAGACCGTGCGGGGCGGCGGCTCCTCCAGGGCCTTGAGCAGGAGGTTCGAGGTGCGCTCGGTCATGCGGTCGGCGTCCTCGATGACGACGACGCGGTAGCGGCCCACGGACGGCGAGAACTGCGAGGCGCTGACGAGGCTCCGGACCTCGTCGATCGTGATGATCACGCGCTCGGTGCTCAGGACGGCGAGATCGGGGTGCGTGCGCGCCTGGACCTGCCGGAGAGTCGCGCCCTCGTCGTCCGGACCGCGCGACAGGAGCGCGGCTGCGAAGGCGTAGGCGAGGTTCGACCGCCCGGACCCGGGCGGGCCGGTGATCAGCCACGAGTGGGTCATGGCGATGTTGCCCGGGGCCATGCTCGAGGCGGCGCGGAACGCCTCGATGGCGTCCGGCTGGCCGGTCAGGTGATCCCACACTCCCATTCGAGCCCCCTCAGTCGTCCGTCGCGGCGGGCAGCAGGCTCGCTACGCGCTCGCGCACCGCGGTCGCGATCTCGTCGACGGGCAGCGACGCGTCGAGGACGAGGAATCGCGTCGGCTCCGCCTCGGCGAGGGCGAGGAAGGCGCTTCTCACCCGACCGTGGAACTCGGCCGCTTCGGCTTCGAGCCGGTCGTACTGCGTGCGGCTCCTGTCGAGCCGCTCGCGGCCCGCCGCCTCGTCGAGGTCGAGGAGGACGGTGAGATCGGGCAGGAGCTCCTCGGTCGCCCAGAGGGACAGGGACCGGACCTCGTCGGCACCCAGGATGCGGCCGGCACCCTGGTAGGCGACGGACGAGTCGAGGTAGCGGTCCTGCAGAACGATGTCTCCCCGCTCGAGGGCGGGACGGACCACGGTGGCGACGTGGTGGGCGCGGTCGGCGGCATAGAGCAGAGCTTCGGCGCGCGGCGAAATGTGGCCGCGTCGGTGCAGCACCATCTCGCGGATCTCGACGCCCAGGTCGGTGCCGCCGGGCTCGCGCGTGCGGACCACAGGGTGGCCCGACTCCTGCAGCCAGGCCTCGAGGAGGGCGGCCTGCGTCGACTTGCCGGCGCCGTCGCCCCCCTCGAGGGTGATGAAGAGGCCCGCCACTACTCGGAGCCGGTCGAAGCCGAGGCCTTCGAGACCCCCGTCTTGGCGGCGGGAGCCCGACGCGTCGTGGCAGCGGGCTTCTTCGCTGCAGTGGCCTTCTTGGCCGCGGCGGTCTTCGTGGCCGTGGTCTTGGTGGCGGCGGTCTTGGTGGCGGCGGTCTTCGCGGCCGGCTTCTTCGCGGCCGGCTTCTTGGCGGGAGCCTTCTTCGCGACGGGCTTCTTGGCGGGCCCCTTCGCGCGCTTGTCGGCCAGCAGCTGGACGGCGCGTTCGAAGTCGACCTCCTCGACGGTCTCGCCGCGCGGGATCGTCGCGTTGGTCTCGCCGTCGGTCACGTAGGCGCCGAACCGGCCGTCCTTGATCTTGATCGCTTTGCCCGAGACGGGGTCGGCGTCGAACTCCTTGAGGGCGCTCGAGGCACGACGAGCACCGTACTTCGGCTGCGCGTAGAGCTCCAGGGCGCCGGCGAGATCGATGTCGAAGATCTGGTCCTCGCTGGTGAGGGACCGGGTGTCGGTGCCCTTCTTCAGGTAGGGACCGTATCGACCGTTCTGCGCCTGGATCTCGTCGCCCGACTCCGGGTCGAGACCGACGGTGCGCGGGAGGTCGAGGAGCCGGAGCGCGGTGGCGAGGTCGATCGAGTCGACGTCCATCGACTTGAACAGCGAGGCCGTGCGCTCCTTCGGAAGGGCCTTCTTGGCGGGGGCCTTCTTCGCCGGGGCCTTCTTCGCCGTGGTCGTCTTCGCAGGAGCCTCGGTGAGGGTGGTCGCGCCGGCGGACGCCGCGGCCGTCTCGAGGACCTCGCCGGTGTCGGCGTTCACCTCGAGCTCCTCGATCGTCTCCGGAACCTCGATCGGGCGCTCGGTGACGTAGGGGCCGAAGCGGCCGTCCTTCGCGACGACCTCCTTGCCCGAGTCGGGGTTGACGCCCAGGACGCGGTCGCCGATGACGGGGGCGTCGATCAGCTCGCGGGCCTTCGCGGGGGTCAGCTCGTCGGGTGCCAGGTCTTCTGGCACGTTGACCCGACGCGGGGTCTCCGGGTCGTCTCCGGGCGCCTCCAGGTAGGGGCCGTAGCGCCCGATCCGCAGGGTGAGACCCTCGCCGAGCGGGATCGAGTTGATGTCGCGCGCGTCGATCTCGCCGAGGTTGTCGATGACCTTCCGGAGACCGCGGTGGGTCGCGTTGCCGAAATAGAAGCCGTTGAGCCAGTCGACGCGGTCGGCCTCGCCGCCGGCGATGAGGTCGAGATCGTCCTCCATGCTGGCGGTGAAGTCGTACTCGACGAGGTCGCTGAAGTACTCCTCGAGGAGACGGACGACGGAGAAGGCGATCCAGTTGGGGACGAGCGCGGTGCCCCGCGGCGTGACGTAGCCGCGGTCGACGATGGTCGACATGATCGCGGCGTAGGTGGAGGGCCGCCCGATGCCGAGCTCCTCGAGCGTCTTGACGAGGCTCGCCTCGGTGTAGCGCGGGGGCGCGCTCGTGTCGTGACCCTTGGCCTCGACATCGTCGGTGCTGAGCTTCTGCCCCTCCTTGAGCACGGGCAGCTTGGCCTCCGCGGCCGGTGCGTCTCCGTGGCGCTCCTCGTCTCGGCCCTCCTCGTAGGCGGCGAGGAAGCCGCGGAAGGTGATGACGGTACCCGTCGCGACGAACTCGGCGAGGGTCCCCTTCGACGAGCCGGGGACGATGCCCTCGACGGCTTCGACGGTGGTCGCGGCGACGACGACGGACGCCGTCGAGCCCTTGGCGTCGGCCATCTGCGATGCGACGGTCCGCTTCCAGATGAGGTCGTAGAGCTTCCAGTCGTTGCCTCGGAGGGTGCCCTCGAGCTGCTGCGGCGTCTTGAAGGTGTCGCCGGACGGGCGGATCGCCTCGTGCGCCTCCTGGGCGTTCTTGCTCTTGCCCGTGTAGAGGCGGGGCTTCTCGGGGATGGTGTCGGCGCCGTAGAGGCTCGACGCCTGCGATCGCGCCGCGGAGATGGCCTGCTGCGACAGCGCGGGCGAGTCCGTTCGCATGTAGGTGATGTACCCGTTCTCGTAGAGAGACTGGGCGACGCTCATCGTCTGTCGCGCGGAGAAGCGGAGCTTCCGGGCCGCCTCCTGCTGGAGGGTCGACGTGGTGAACGGGGCGGCGGGGCGGCGCGTGTAGGGCTTCGACTCCACCGAGCGCACCTCGACGTCGACCTCGGGGAGGTACAGGGCCGTGGCCAGGGCCTGCGCGGCGGCGGAGTCGAGGGCGATCGCCTCGCCCTTGAGGTTCCCTCGGTCGTCGAAGTCGCGGCCGGAGGCGATCCGGCTCCCGTTGACCCGCACGAGACGGGAGGAGAACGGCGAGCGCTCGGTCGTCGGTGAGAAGACCGCGGTGAGATCCCAGTACGAGGCCGAGACGAACGCGAGTCGCTCGCGCTCCCGGTCGACGACGAGGCGCGTCGCCGCGCTCTGGACCCGGCCGGCCGACAGACCCGGACCGACCTTGCGCCAGAGGACCGGCGAGACCTCGTAGCCGTAGAGGCGGTCGAGGATGCGGCGGGTCTCCTGCGCGTCGACGAGAGCGGTGTCGAGCTCGCGGGTGTTCTCCTGGGCCTTCTGGATGGCGTCTTTCGTGATCTCGTGGAAGACCATCCGCTTGACGGGGACCTTGGGCTTGAGCTCCTGCAGGAGGTGCCACGCGATGGCCTCGCCCTCGCGGTCCTCATCAGTGGCGAGGTAGAGCTCGTCGGCGCCCTTGAGAGCGCGCTTCAGGTCGGCGACCGTCTTCTTCTTCGCGTCGGAGACGACGTAGTAGGGCTCGAAGCCGTTCTCGACGTCGACGGAGAACTTGCCGAGGGAGCCCTTCTTGAGCTCGGCCGGGAGGTTCTTGGGCTCGACGAGGTCGCGGATGTGACCGACCGAGGCCAATACCTCGTAGCCGCTGCCCAGATACTGGCCGATCGTCTTGGCCTTGGCGGGCGACTCGACGATGACCAGTTTCTTCGTGCCTGGCACGGGACTCCTTGCGTGGTGATGGAAGAGCTGCCTGCGAACCGCGCAGACGACTTGGAGACGGAGAATCGACGTCGTGCTCGTGGCACTGCACTCGGTGTTCCGTCTGGTGGGTGCCCGGCGGCCTCATCGCCTCGACGATCGGTGGGATCGTGCGGTGCCGGTGCACCCGACAGGCACACCATACACACACCGGCCCCCGGTCCCGCTCCTCATTTCTTGGAACCAACACTGCGTCGCCTCCACTCTTCCTCCGACTGACCGGCCGTCGCAGCGGCGCCGATCCGCACCGCGCCGCGACTCGAGGAGACCCGGATCGTGACCGTGGTGCCCTCGACCGAACAGGAGTCGAGTCGTGCTCCGTTCGCGCCGACGACGAGGTCGGCGACGACGCACGGAGGGCCGACCGCGAGGCCCGCGGCCGCGTCGGCGGCGCCGATCGCCGCGGCGTCGGCGGTGGCACCCAGCCGGTGGCGCTCGGTCAGCAGAGCCGCCGACGCGGCCGCGGAGACGGCGAGCGCCGTCGCGGCCCCGAGGACGGCCACCGCGACGAGCGAGGCCGCCCCGCGCTCGTCGCGGAGCGCCGCTGCGGCCGACGCGCGTCTGCTGACCGCGGGTCGACCGCTTGCGGAGGCGCTCATCGACCGCCCTCCGGAGCGCAGCTGCGCGCCACGAGCGGAACCGCCTCGGCGACCGGGCCGAGGGGGACGGACCGCTCGAGGCGCACGCACACGAGTTCGCCGCGCTCGACCGAGGTCGAGGCGCCGGGGGCCAGGGCACCGACGATCCGCTCCGCGAGGCCGTCGTCTCCCCGACCGAGCGCCCGCGCGGCGATCCCCGCCGCGTCGGCCAGACGGACGGCCTCCGTCGCGACGCCGAGTGCGGCGACGACCGTCGCCAGGACGACGACGACGACCGGGGCCACCAGGGCGAACTCCACGGTCACGGACCCGGACTCGTCGGCCAGGCCTCGCCGGAGACGACGCTCGCTCACGACGTCACCCGACCGACAGTGCCTGGCGCACCAGGTCGGTGAGGACGCCGCGCACCTCGTCGGACCGGAGGATCGTGACGAGCAGCCCCGCGAACGAGACCGCGGCCATGATGACGATGGCGTACTCGGCTGTCGCCGCTCCCTCGTCGCCGCGGAGCACCCGGAGAAGAGAGAGCGCCCCCGGCCGACCGGCCCCGCGCGGGGAATCGGCGACGACGCTCGTGCGGATGGGGAAGGGGTAAAGGGGACGTTTCTGGCGAGGTGACGGTGTCATGTCTCCATGCTCGCCGCGGAGCGATTCCCCCTGGACGCGCGGCGACGATCCGTGGAGAACTCACGCCGCACCGAAGCCTGTGGAGGAGAGGAGAGCGACGAACAGCGGCACGACCCCCACCAGGAGGAACGCCGGCAGGATGCACACCCCGAGCGGCAGCATCAGGGCGATCCCCAGCCGCTCGGCGGCCACGGCGGATCGGGCGCGGGCATCGCGGCGGCACTCGTCGGCCGCGGCTCGCAGGAGCCCCGCCGCAGGAACCCCCGCCCCCTCCGAGAGGTCGACCAGCGTGTCGATCTCGACGGCGGGGCTCCGCGCGTGAGAGCCGACGCAGAACTCCGACAGCGCACGGTCGACGCGGCTCCTGGCCGACGTCCAGGACCCGCCGCCGGAGAGGGCCACCGCGAGGAGCTCGAGGTCGAGCCCCGGAACCGCGTCGGACGGCGTCGCGCGCCGCACCAGACGGGCGTTCCAGGCCCGGGCCGCCGAGACCAGCCCGCCCGCACCGACCAGGCAGAACCAGCCCACCGGACGTCCGATCAGGACCGCGAGGGTGTCGAAGCCGAGCAGCAGCCCCATCAGCAGGCCGACGACGGGCAGGGCGAGCACCACGCGAGCGGTCGAGACCGGGCCGCTGAGCGCGACGGCCTGGTCGCGGCGGGACTGCTGAGCGGCTCGCGCCGCGTCGGCGGTCGCGCGCAGGCACGCCGCGAGGGGCGCCCCCGACTCCTCGGCGACCGACCACGCGGCCGCGACCTGGCGCCACTCCGCGGCCGTGACGGCGGAGGGGCACGGCACGGCCGCATCCGCCAGCGCCGCATCACCCGGCCCCGCACCGGGCACGCCCGGGGTGGCGACAGCACCCGGAGCCGCGACCCCGAGGATCCTGCGCGCCCAGGTCGGCGCGGACGACAGGCCCCGGAGCAGTCGCACCACCGGCGACGCGTCCCGCGGCGCCACGGCCTCGGCGTGCAGAGCGACCTCCACCAGTGCCGGAGCCCCGGGCCGTCCCTCCGCGAGCGCTTCCGCCATCCCGGCGACGACTCTCCTGTCGGAGCCGCTCCGCGTCGCGCGGGCGAGGTGGGCCCAGGCCGCAGGAGGCGCGACTCCGGCCTCCAGGAGGACGGCGAGTCGGTCGAGCAGCGGGGCGAGACCGCTGCCCGTGGCGATCACGGAAGCTCCGCGACGGTCACGGCGAGTCGCGAGTCGGCGTCGAGCCGGAGCTCGCCGATCGCCGAGACGACGCGACTCTCCGCGCGTCTCTCGAGATGGACGAGGGCGTCGAAGGCCGTGACCGCCTGGCGCGCGACCGCCTGGGGCGAGAGACCGGCCAGGGCGCCCAGGGCCTCCAACCGGGCGGGGACGGCTTCGAGCCCGTTGGCGTGGAGGGTTCCCGCGCCGCCGTCGTGGCCGGTGTTGAGCGCGGTCATGAGCTCCCGCAGTTCGGCCCCGCGGCACTCCCCCACGACGAGGCGGTCCGGGCGCATCCGGAGCGCCTCGCGGACGAGTCGGCCCAGATCGATGCCTCCCGCGCCCTCGAGGTTCGGTTGCCGCGCCTCGAGCGAGACGACGTGGGGGTGGTCGATCCGGAGCTCGGCGACGTCCTCCAGCGTGACGATCCGGTCGCGCGGGTCGGCCGTGGCGAGAAGGGCTCCGAGGAGCGTCGTCTTACCGCTTCCGCCGGCGCCGGTGAGAAGGAGGTTGGCTCGCGACTCGACCAGTCGCTGGACGGCGGCGCGCGGAACCCTCGCGAACAGTCCCGCGTCGTCGAGGTCGTCGAGACCGAGGCGGACGACGCTCGGGACGCGGAGGGACAGAAGCGCGCCGCCCCGCGAGACCGGGGGCAGGACAGCGTGCACGCGGATCCCGTCGGCGAGTCGGACATCCGCGCACGGCGTGGCCTCGTCGACGTGTCTCCCGCCGAGCGCCACGAGCGACACGGCGAGAGCTCGTGCCGAGGTCGGGTCGAGGTGCAGGGTCCGGATCCGTCGGAGACCCGAACCGCGATCGCACCACACCTCGCCGGACGCGTTGACGAAGACGTCCGTCACGGCGGGGTCCGCGACGAGGGAGGTCAGGGCTCCGAACTGCGGCGGGATCCTGCGAGGGTCCTGATTCTGTCCCCCGTTCGCAAGGCCTGTACCCCGGACGGAACGGTCCGCCCGGCGTCTCTCTGCGACGAATCGACCGCCGTGGGACGGGACCGTGCGGGCGGTCGCCTGCGGGGACGGGGAGGGCGTGGGCGTCGTCATGCTCGACGGTAGCCAGGAGTCACCGGCGGTAGACCGTTCTGCACACCCCCGGCCCGCCATCCACGGCGATCCGGGGCCTGTGGAGGACTCGACGGGGCCGGCCACGGTGCCGACCGTCGCGCGCCCCGAGACCACGCCGGGCGGATCCCGGCCGTTAAACGAAGAGGGGCGGCACCGGTTGGGGGGAACAGGTGCCGCCACGGCAGCACTCGATTGGGGGGAATCGGGCGTGCTGCCAGCCGAACGAATCCGACTTCGTTGAGTGTACCCCAAAACCGGTTGCGCGCAAGGACATGCAACGGAGACTTCGAGAGAGTTCTCGAACGCTCCTCGCGACTCCGTGCGGAAGCCCGCCGGCGAGCACCGGAACGACCCGGGGCCGGGGCGGATCGGTCACCGGAGTAGGGTCGTGCGAGGTATCGATCGCGTGCGCCGGAGGCTCGCGCGACAACGCAATGACGCGGAAGGACGACCATGCCCGACAACATCGACAACCTCCTCACGGAGACGCGTCGGTTCGCTCCCTCGGACGAGTTCGCGGCGGGAGCCGTCGCGACCGACGCGCTCTACCGGGAGGCCTCGGACGACCGGTTGGCCTTCTGGGCGGCGAGGTCGCGCGAACTCCTCACCTGGCAGAAGCCGTTCACCGAGGTCCTGGACTGGTCGAACCCGCCGTTCGCGAAGTGGTTCGCCGACGGTCGGCTGAACGTGGCCTACAACTGCCTCGACCGCCACGTCGAGGAGGGGAACGGCGATCGCGTCGCCATCCACTGGGAGGGCGAACCGGGCGACTCGCGGACCATCACGTACGCGGAGCTGACCGCCGACGTCAAGAGGGCCGCCAACGCTCTCCTGTCCCTCGGCGTCAAGCCGGGCGACCGGGTCGTCATCTACCTCCCCCTCGTCCCCGAGGCGGTCGTCTCCATGCTCGCCGTCGCCCGGATCGGGGCGGTCCACTCGGTCGTGTTCGGCGGGTTCAGCGCCGAGAGCATCCGGGCCCGCGTCGACGACGCCGGCGCGAAGGTCGTCATCACGGCCGACGGGGGCTGGCGGAAGGGGGCCGTCAGCGCCCTCAAGCCGGCCGTCGACGAGGCGCTCGAGACGGCGACCCACGGCGAGACCACGGTCGAGAAGGTGATCGTCGTCAAGCGCGGCGGCAACGACGTCGCCTGGGACGACTCCCGCGACGTCTGGTGGGACGACCTGATGGAGGGCGCCGACGACGAGCACGTCGCCGAGGCCTTCGAGGCCGAGCACCCGCTGTTCATCCTCTACACCTCCGGGACGACGGGGAAGCCGAAGGGAATCCTGCACACCTCGGGCGGCTATTTGACAGGCGCCGCCTACTCGCACCGGAACGTCTTCGACCTCCACCCCGAGACCGACGTGTACTGGTCCACCGCCGACATCGGCTGGATCACCGGCCACACCTACGTCGTCTACGGCCCCCTCGCCAACGGCGCCACCCAGGTCATTTACGAGGGCACCCCCGACTCCCCCGAGCCCGGCCGCTGGTGGGACGTCATCGAGAAGTACGGGGTCACCCTCTTCTACGCAGCCCCGACCGCGATCCGCGGCTTCATGAAGGCCGGCCGGCAGATCCCCGCGGCCCGCGACCTGTCGTCGCTCCGCCTCCTCGGCAGCGTCGGCGAGCCGATCAACCCCGAGGCGTGGATCTGGTACCGCGACGTCATCGGCGGAGGTGCGACGCCCGTCGTCGACACCTGGTGGCAGACGGAGACGGGATCGATCATGATCTCGGCCCTCCCCGGAGTCACGACGCTCAAGCCGGGTTCGGCCCAGGTCCCGCTCCCGGGGATCGCGATCGACGTCGTCGACGACCGGGGCGAACCCGTCGGCAACGGCGAGGGCGGCCTCCTCGTCATCACGGAGCCGTGGCCGTCGATGCTCCGCGGCATCTGGGGCGACCCCGACCGCTACCGGGAGACGTACTGGGAGAAGTTCGCCGACAAGGGCTACTACTTCGCCGGAGACGGGGCGCGGAAGGACGAGGACGGCGACATCTGGCTCCTCGGCCGCGTCGACGACGTGATGAACGTCTCCGGTCACCGCCTGTCGACGGCCGAGATCGAGTCGGCGCTCGTGTCGCACCCGATCGTCGCCGAGGCCGCCGTCGTGGGCGCGGCCGACGAGACCACGGGTCAGGCCGTCGTGGCGTTCGTCATCCTGCGGACCTCGCAGGCCGACTCGATGACCCCGGAGGAGGCCGTGGCCGCCCTGCGGAACCACGTCGGCCACGAGATCGGCGCCATCGCGAAGCCGAAGACCGTGCTCATCGTCGCGGAGCTGCCCAAGACGAGGTCCGGCAAGATCATGCGGCGGCTGCTCCGCGACGTCGCGGAGGGGCGCGAGATCGGCGACACCACGACGCTCGCGGACACCAGCGTCATGCAGGTCATCCACGCCCAGGTGGGCTGACGGCTCACTCGAACTCGAGGACGAGCTCCACCTCGACGGGCGAGTCCAGCGGCAGCACCGCGACGCCGACGGCGCTGCGGGCGTGCACGCCGCGGTCGCCGAAGATCTCGCCGAGGACGTTCGACGCCCCGTTGATGACACCGGGCTGCCCCGTGAACGTCGGATCCGAGGCGACGAACCCGGTCACCTTGACGATGCGCACCACGCGGTCGAGCGAGCCGATCACGCTCTCGGCGGCGGCGAGGGCGTTGAGCGCGGACTGGCGTGCGAGGTCGTGCGCGGTCTCCGGCGAGACGAGGGCGTCGCCCACCCCGACCTTGCCGGTCGCGGGCAGAACGCCGTCGACGAAGGGCAGCTGCCCCGCCGTGTAGAGGTGCCGCCCCGTCACGACGGCCGGCACATAGGCGCCCGCAGGAGTCGCGACCTCGGGGAGCGCGAGGCCCAGCTCCGCGAGCCGCTCGCCGATCGTCGAGGCCATCAGGCGCTCTGCACGGGGCGCTTGAGGTAGGCGACGAGGCCGCCCTCGGGGGTCTGCAGCACCTGCACGAGCTCCCAGCCCTCCGACCCGAAGTTGTTCAGGATGGCGGTCGTGTTGTGCACGATCAGGGGTGCGGTGAAGTACTCCCAGAGGACCATATTCGGTGTCCATTCAGTCAGTTGCCGTTATCGATCACTTACCCTGATCCTATGTCTGCCCAAAAAAAGAGGCCTACGTCTGTGCTCGGAGCCGTGTTCGGCTTCGTGGGTTTCAGCGCCCTCGCCGGTCTTCTCGTCACCATCGGGGTGACTCCTGCGCTCGCCGTGAGCAGCGTCACGGCGTCCAGCTCCATCGGTGTCTTCGAGAGCCTCCCCGAGTTCATCTCGATCGGGCAGCTCCAGCAGCGCAACCAGCTCTACGCGACGGCGGGGGGCAAGCAGGTCGCCTTCGCGACGCTATACGACCAGAACCGCGTCAACCTCAAGTGGGCCGACGTCTCCGAGAACCTGAAGAAGGCCGCGGTCGACGGCGAGGACCGCCGCTTCTACGAGCACGGCGGCGTCGACCTGACGTCGATCGTGCGCGCCGGGTTCGGAACCGTCTCGGGCGGCAGCCTCGGCGCGGGCGGTGGTGGCTCGACCCTGACCATGCAGCTGGTCAAGAACATCAAGCTCGCGCAGGCGCAGAACGAGCCCGACCTCAAGAAGCAGCAGCAGGAGATCAAGGACGCCACGGACACCTCGATCTCCCGGAAGCTCCAGGAGATGAAGCTCGCGATCGGGCTCGAGAAGAAGTACACCAAAGACGAGATCCTCCTCGCCTACCTCAACATCGCCTACTTCGGCGACCAGGCCTACGGCGTCGAAGCGGCCGCGGAGCACTACTACAACAAGAGCGCGAAAGACCTGACGCCGGTCGAGGCCGCGAGCCTCATCGCGATCGTCCAGTACCCGACGACCAGGAACCTCGCGTCGCCGAAGAACTACGACGCCAACGTCGCGCGGCGCAACGTGATCCTCTCCAGCATGAAGCAGGAGGGCGACATCACGCAGAAGTACTACGACCAGGCCATCGCGACGAAGCCGGGCAGCTACGTCAAGCTCACCCGACCGACGCAGGGTTGCGCCGCCGTCACGTGGCCCGGAGCCCAGAACTTCTGCGACTACGTGCAGCGCAACGTCAAGAACTACGCGTTCCTCGGGGCCAACGCCACCGAGCGCGAGAAGAACTGGCAGACCGGCGGCTACAAGATCTACACGAGCCTCAACCTCGACCTGACGGCGAACGCGAAGGCCCAGATCGACTCGTACGCCCCCAACACCGAGACCCGATTCGACCTGGGCGGTGTCGTCGACTCGGTCCAGCCGGGCACCGGGCGGGTCATCGTCATGGCGCAGAACAAGAACTACGTCCAGGGCTCGGGCGACTCCACGCAGACGTCGCTCAACTTCAGCGCCGACGAGGCCTACGGCAACTCGGGCGGCTTCCAGACGGGATCGACGTACAAGGCGTTCACGCTCCTCGACTGGGTCAAGGAGGGCCACGGCCTCAACGAGTACGTCAACGCGACCCCGCGGACCTTCCCGCAGATGACGCAGTGCGGCTCAACGATCGGCACCCAGGGCTACACGCCCAAGAACGACGAGGGCTACATCCGCGGCAACATGTCGGTGGCGACCGCGACCGCCCTGTCCGTCAACGTCGCCTACGTCGCCATGGCGCAGGAGCTCGACCTCTGCAACATCGCCGACGTGGCGAAGTCGCTCGGAGTGCACCCGGCCAAGACGGGCGCGACCCTCGAGGCGAACCCCTCCTCCGTGCTGGGGACCAACTACATCGCGCCCCTGACGATGGCGTCGGCCTACGCGGGCATCGCCAACAACGGCGTCTACTGCGCGCCCATCGTCGTCGACAAGGCGGTCGACTCCACGGGCAAGGACCTCGGCGGCCAGCCGAAGGACTGCAAGCAGGCCGTCTCCGCCGACGTCGCCCACGCCGCGGTGTACGCGCTCAAGGGCACGCTGACCGGCGGCGGCACCGCCGTCGGTGCGAGGCCCTTCAACGGTCCGCAGATGTTCGCGAAGACCGGGACGACCGACGCCGCCGACCAGATCTGGCTCATCGGCTCCACCACCGCACTCACGACGGTGACCTGGATGGGCAACATCGAGGGCAAGCAGAGCCTCCGCACGGTCTACGGCCCGCACGGGGCGTACGCCTCCTCGCGCGCCGCGCTGTTCAACTCGATCCAGACCATCAACAACACCGTCTTCCCCGGCGGCGACTTCGTGGATCCGACCTCGAGCACCCTGATCGGCAACGGGGTCCCCGTGCCCTCCCTCGTGGGGCAGGATGCCCAGACCGCCCAGTCCACGCTGGCCAACGCCGGGCTGACCTACGTCGACGGCGGCGCCCAGGCGTCCTCGCTGCCCGCCGGTCAGGTGAGCGCCACGGATCCTGCCGGCGGCACCACCGTCGCGAAGGGCTCGCAGATCACCGTCTTCACGAGCGACGGTTCGCAGGCCTCGACGGTGCCCGACGTCACCGGGAAGAAGCTCAAGGACGCCCTCGGCGACATCTCCGGCGCCGGCTTCGACGCTTCGAAGGTGACGGAGAACTTCGTGAAGGGCGACGACGGCGACCGGTGCAAGGTCCAGTCGTCGACCCCGTCGGGCGGCTCCTCGGCCGCGAAGGACACCGTGATCAACCTCGTCGTCGGCGGCGGGAAGAGCGGCAAGGACCCCGGTAACTGCTCGTGAGTCGATCCTCCTCGAGGTCCCTCGGCGGTGACGTCGCCTTCGCGGCCGCCGCCGCCGGAGCCGCCGCCGCGGTGGGTGCGTTCGCCTGGGGCGCGCTCGTCGAGCGCAGCCGCTTCACGGTCCGTCGCGAGACGGTCCCGATCCTGCCGCCCGGCTCCCGCTCCCTGACGGTGCTGCACCTGTCCGACCTGCACATGGCCCCCTGGCAGACCGACAAGCAGGAGTGGATCCGCTCCCTGGCCGTCTACGAGCCCGACCTCGTCGTCGACACCGGCGACAACCTCGGGCACGTCGACGCCTACGACGCCGTCGAGTACGCACTGGAGCCGTTCCGCGACGTCGCCGGCGTCTTCGTGCACGGCTCGAACGACTACGTCGGCCCGCAGTTCAAGAGCCCGTTCCGCTACTTCGGCGGACCGAGCGCCCCCCTCACGAAACCCGTCGAGCTCGACAACGCCCGGCTCACCTCGTTCTTCGAATCGCTCGGCTGGCTCGACCTCGACAACACGGCGCGCGCCATCGAGATCAAGGGCAACCGCCTCGAGTTCTTCGGCGTCAACGACGCGCACCGCGGCTGGGCCCGGCTCGAACGCCTCCCCGGAGCCCTCGACGAACTCCGCGAGAACGTCGGCTGGCAGGACGAAGAGGGTCCGGAGTCGGTCAGCATCGGCCTCACGCACGCCCCCTACCAGCGCGTGCTCGACTCCTTCACGACCAACGGCGCCGACCTCGTCTTCGCCGGCCACACCCACGGCGGCCAGGTGTGCGTCCCCGGTTACGGGGCGCTCGTGACCAACTGCGATATCCCGCGAAAGCAGGTGTCCGGTCTCAGCATGTGGAACCACGCGCGTAAGTCGACCTACCTCGAGGTGTCGGCCGGGCTCGGCACCTCCATCTACGCGCCCGTCCGGTTCGCCTGTCGGCCCGAGGCCGTCGTGGTGACATTGACCGCCTCCGACATGGGCTAGGATTGATTCGCTGCACGGGGCCCCTGGTTCCGGCAGCAGACACACCTCGGGGTGTGGCGCAGCTTGGTAGCGCGCCTCGTTCGGGACGAGGAGGTCGTGGGTTCGAATCCCGCTACCCCGACGAAAAAATGGCCGGGCCCTTGGGTCCGGCCATTTTTTCGTTCCCTTATGGCCGCGCCGGTCCCCGCCCGGCGCGGGCACGGGGTCGATGCCGCACGGCGCCGGTCCCCGCCCGGCGCGGGCACGGGGTCGATGCCGCACGGCGCCGGTCCCCGCCCGGCGCGGGCACGGGGTCGGTGCCGCAGGTCGCCGGTCCCCGCCCGGCGCGGGCACGGGGCCGATGCCGCACTACGCCGGTCCCCGCCCGGCGCGGGGTCGGCCGGGCCGGTGAGATCGCACCCCGCGTCGGGTGAGGCGACGGCAAGCGACGCGGAGTGCGATCCCGGCGCGGGGCGGTCAGGAGGCGAAGCGCGCCAGACGGTCGGACGTGACGCCGCGGTGGGCGACGTCGTCCCACTCGTAGACGGTCTCGCCCGCGATGAGCACGTGCTCCGCGCGGCTCGCCACGTCGAGGGGATCGCCCGACCAGATGACCACGTCGGCGTCGAGACCGGGGGTCAGCGAGCCGATGCGGGCGTCGAGCCCGAGGATCCTGCTGGGATTCACCGTGAGCGCCTCGAGGGCGACGTCGCGCGACAGGCCGTCCTTGACCGCGAGCGTCGCCTGGTGCACGAGGAAGTTGATCGGCACGACCGGCGCATCCGTCGTGATCGCCACCAGGACGCCCGCCTCGGCGAGCGCCACGAGGTTCGTGATCGCGCGGTCCTTCAGCTCGACCTTCGAGCGCGACGTGATCATGGGGCCGAAGATGACCGGGATGTCGCGCTCGGCGAGCACGTCGGCGAGCTTGTGCCCCTCCGTGCCGTGGTTGACGACGAGGCGGTAGCCGAACTCGTCCGCGAGCCGGATGGCCGTGGCGATGTCGTCGTGGCGGTGGGTGTGCTGATCCCAGGCGAGCTCGCCGTCGAGGACGCGGGCCAGCGTCTCCAGCTGCAGGTCGCGCTTGAACGGCTCGCCCTTCGAGGCCGCGTGGTCGCGCTGAGCCCGGTAGAAGCGGGCGTTCTCGAAGGCCTGGCGCAGCACGTAGGCGACGCCGAGTCGGGTCGAGGGCATTTTGTCTTTCGACCCGTAGACGCGCTTCGGGTTCTCACCGAGGGCCGACTTCACGCTGACGGCGTCGCTGATGACCTGCTCGTCGATCGTGCGACCGCCCCAGGTCTTGATCGCGACGGTCTGGCCGCCGATCACGTTGCCGCTGCCGGGCTTGACGACGATGCTCGTGATGCCGCCGGAGAGGGCGTCGCGGAAGCCCTCGTCCTCGATGTCGATGGCGTCGATGGCCCGGACACCGGCCGTGTTGGGGTCCGTCATCTCGTTCGTGTCGTTGCCGGCCGGGCCGTTGGCCTCCTCGTGGATCCCCACGTGCCCGTGCGCCTCGACGAACCCGGGCAGGACCCAGCGTCCCTCCGCCTCGATCACGCGCGCACCCTCGGGGACGACGACGTCGAGGCCGACGGCGGTGATGACGCCGTCCTCGATGAGGACCGTCCCTCCCTCGACGGGCGCGGAGGCGACGGGCACGACGTACCCTCCTCGGATGGCGGTGACGCGGGGTCGGGTGCTGTTGTTCTCGTGTGTCATGCCTCCACGCTATTCCCCCGCGGGCGACCGGCGACCCGTCTCCCCCGACGGCGCGACCCTCTCACGGGGGCTCGCCGGCCCGCACGCCCGTGACTAGCGTGAGAACGCACGTCCGCAGAGGGGGACCAGGGTGAGCGACACGACGATGACCGGGCCGAAGCCCGGCTGGTACCCCGACCCGAGCGGCGCCTCGCCCTTCCGCTGGTGGGACGGCTCGACCTGGACCACCCGGGTCGCGCAGGATGCCCAGCCGACCGCCCAAGAAGCGGAGCCCCGCCCGGCAGCTGCCGCCGCCGCACCGTCCGTTCCCGCAGCCGCTCCCGCCGCCGCCCCCGCACCAACCGCTCCCGCCGCTTCCGCCACCCCCGCTCCGGCCTCCCCCGCACCGGCTCCCCTGCCCAGCCGTCGGAGCCTCCGCGCCGCGTCTCCCGCGACCGCGGCCGATCCTCGCTCGCCCGGTTCGATCCCCGTCGCGTCCGCCCCGGTGCCGCGCCCGGCCGGGTCGCCGCCGCAGCCCGTGCGCGCCCGCCTGTCGGCCGCGCAGCCGACCGGCGAGCAGCCCGCCGTCCGTCTGGCCTCCGCCCCTCAGGTGACCCCGCAGGGAGCTCCCCCGGTCGTCCAGCCCCGACCCGCTGCCGTGCCGCTGCCTGCGCAGGCGGCCCCTCAGCAGCCGGTGCCGCAGCAGCCCGTGCTCCTGCCCCCGATGCGCGCGACGACCCCGTTGCGCGCGACGCCTCCCCCCGCACCGGCCCCGCAGGTCGCCGCCCAGCCCCGGCCCGTCCACCCCGCGGGCCCGCAGCAGCCGGCGTTCCAGCCCGGGAACTACGTGCCGCTCAACCCGCTGGCGACGACGGCGCCCGGCGAGGTCCAGCCGACGAGCCCCCCGGGATTCCAGACGCCCGCCGCGTGGATAGCCAACGCACCCGTGCCCGTTCCGACGTACGCCAACCCGGCGACCGCACCGTTCGGCGGGCCCAGCTCCTATCGCGGATCGTTCGCGAGCGACCGCAACTCACCGGCGCGAGCAGCCCTCACCGTCGCCCTGCTCTGCCTCGTCGTCCGCGGCGTACTGAACGGCCTCGTCCAGGTCGAGTCGTTCCGGTCGGGATCGGGTCTCCTGGTGCTGGAGATCGGGGTGCCTCTGCTCCTGCTCGCCGCGGTCTCGCTCTTCCCGCTCGGCATCGCGGGGCTCGTCCGGGCGTCCAGGCTGGCCGGCGCCGGGCGCCGGGCCCTCGGCCGCGCACCCTCGATCATCGCGATGGTCATCGCCTGCCTCGTGCTGGGCTTCACCGGGGTCCCCTTCCTCCAGGGGGTCGCGAACGGAATCCAGGCCGGGCTCGCCGCCCGTCAGACCTCCGCCACCGGAGCGGCGCCTGCCGCCGCCGTCGTGCCCCAGGTCGCCGTCGCGGCGGGCGACGGGACGTACACGTACAACCGGGCGCAGGCCCAGGCCTCGATCGGCGCGGCCTACGCGGCGACGCTCAAGGCGGCCCCGAAGGCCGTCTCCTGCCCCGCCACGGCCTCCATCCAGGTCAGCGTCACCTTCACCTGCTCCGTCACTCTCGCGGGCGGAGAGGCGAGCACAGCGCAGGTGACGATCGTCGACGCGCAGGGCCACGTCGAGGTGCAGGCGCACTGACGCCGCGGAACACGACGGACGTCGTCGCGACCTAGGCCAGCACCCCGCCCGACTCCTCGAGGTAGCAGGCCCCGCAGAGCGACTCGTAGGTGACCGTCTCGCCGTCGATCGCGACCTGGTCGCCGTCGAAGACGTAGCGGCCGGCGATGGTCCGCGCGTTGAACATCGCCTTGCGGCCGCAGCGGCAGATGGTCTTCAGCTCCTCCAGCGAGTGGGCGACCTCGAGGAGACGTCGGGAGCCGGGGAACGCGAGAGTCCGGAAGTCGGTGCGGATTCCGTAGGCCAGCACCGGCACGCCCGACGTCAGCGCGATCCGGAGGAGGTCGTCGACCTGGGCCGGTGCGAGGAACTGCGCCTCGTCGATGAGGAGGCAGGCCACGTCGGAGCCCGTCCGCTCCCGGACCTCGTCGCGGGCGCGCTCGAAGACCGCGATCACGTCGACGTCGGGTGCGAGGAGGACGTCGGCCCTCCTCGTGACCCCGAGACGCGAGACCACGCGGTCGTCGCCCTTCGTGTCGAGGTCGGGCTTGGCGAGCAGGACGTGCTGGCCGCGCTCCTCGTAGTTGTAGGCCGCCTGGAGCAGCGCGGTGCTCTTGCCGGAGTTCATCGCCCCGTAGCGGAAGTAGAGCTTGGCCACTAGAGCCGCCGCGTCACTGCAGGTAGCCGTCTTCGGCCGCGCGCCGGATGAGCTCGGCCTTCTTCGAGGCGGGCCTGTTGGCCTTGGCGTATTTCTCGCGCACGCGGCGGAGGTAGGTCTTCGCGGTCTCGTACTGGACATTCATCTGCTGCGCGACCTCGTTGGTGCTGAAACCCGACACGTAGAGGCGGAAGGCCTCGGCCTCGCCCGCGCTGAGCTTCGGCCGGCTCTGGTTGGCGGCCCCGACGGGCAGCGGACGCCAGTCGCGCTGCGGGGCGTTGTCGCGGGCGACGCCCATGACCTGGCGCGCGGCGTCCATCACCTCGCGCATCGGGAGAGTCTTGGACAGGAAGGCGCTGGCTCCGGCGTCGAGGGCGCGCTCGCGCGACTCGCGCGTGTCGAGGCTGGAGAGCACGACCACCTTCGCACCGGCGGCCCGGCAGGTGCGGACCCGGGCCTCGATCGACACGGGCTCCTTGAGCTGGAAGTCGAGGAACACGAGGTCGGTGGGGAAGCTGTCGCTGTGGACGAGCTGGAGCCAGGTGTGGGCCGTCAGGACGAGGTCGAAGTCGTAGGCGTTGACGTTGATCCAGCTGGAGAGGCTGTCGAGCAGCACCTCGTGGTCGTCGAGGATCGCGAGGCGGACCCGGCGCGGGGCCGGGTTCTCGGGACCGACGGAGTTCCAGGAGGCGACCGGGACGGGTCGCGACGAGCTCGAGCGGAGGGTGGGGCTACCGGTCGGGTCAGTGCTGGTCATACGAAAACCTTAGTGTCAGGGAGGAACCGCTCACGTCGACCAGGAGGTCGCGGAACAGGATGCGGAGAACGGCGAAGTAGGGGGCGTACCGCTGGCGGAGGGCGGTGTCGCCGGAGGCGCTGTCGAGGCGGACGAGGGCTCGGACGAGCGGGTCGTCGTCGTTGAGCACGATGGAGAGGCTGCTCCGCACGGGGGCGCGATCCCCGGCCGGGCGCTGGCCCGGAGACTCGGTGCGCTCGGCCAGGGCCCGCTGGTCGACCGCCATCGCCTTGACGACCGCCCGGACGGCGGTCCGCTGGTCGCCAGACATGCGCTCGGCGAGTCGGTCGGGGTCGACGACCGTCCCCGCCGAGCCGCTCGGGCAGACCTCGATCAGGACGTTCTCGAGCCAACTCCGGTCGGCGTCGTCGACGAGGCGCTGGCGGATCCCGGACGCGATCGCGGTCGCTCGCTCCGCGTCGTCGGCGCTGACGGAGCCGCGCTCGACGAGCTCGCTGAAGAACGGCACGACGTCGCGGTTGAGGACGGTGACCCTGTCCTGCTGGACGGACCGGGCGATGCCGGGCCGCAGCTCCTGCGCGCTCTGACGGGTGAGGCTGCTGGCGCGGGCGAGCCACTGCTGCACGAGCCGGACGAACGTGGCCGAATAGACGGCGCCGCCGATGCCGAGGGCGAGCAGGGGCGTCACTCCGGCCGCCACGAACAGCGCCGCGGGGGCCTTGACGATGAACCCGGGGGTCTGGAGCACGACGACGACCGCGACGACGACGCTGCCGACGACGGAGGCGATCACGATCTCCCGCGCGGGGCGGTAGGGCGCTGCAGAGAGCAGGAGCAGGCCGAGCGCCGTGCTCCCCCAGTCGTCGCGGATCATGGTGTTCTGCCCGGCCGTCGACACCGCCTCGACGACGACGGCGAGGAGACCGCAGGCGACGATGAGCGCGAAGCTCCTCCGCGTGAAGGGCGCCCGGTAGGGCGAGGTGGCGACCAGCAGGATGCCCGTGGCGAGCAGCAGGAAGCCGATCGCCGCGAACGCTGCCTGCGAGAGTTCGAACGGGGCGTCCGGGAAGAGGGTCCGGGCGATGGCGAGCCCGACGGCGAACGTCGCGAGCACCAGGACGATGGGGCGCTGGTTCAGGATCCCCAGCGGGTCGTTCTGCTGCGCCGTCGCCTCGCGCTCCCTCACGCGGCATCCTCCGATGTGAGGGCGCCGGACGAGGGGGCGTCCGCGAGCGCGGGCAACCCGATCATCACGGAGGTGCCGCTGCCGGGCGACGACCACACCTGGACGGTACCGCCGGCGCGCTCGATGCGGGCGCGGACGGAGTTGCGGAGGCCGAGCCGGTCGCTCGGCGTCTCGCTCTCCGTGAATCCCACGCCGCTGTCGATCACCATCACGGACACGTCGCCCTCCGACGAGAAGAGGACGACCTCGGCGGAGTCCGTGCCGGCGTGCTTGACCACGTTCGCCAGACACTGCCCCACGGCCTGTCCGAGCGCGCGCGAGCGCCCGACGTCGAGGCGTGACACGACCGACAGATCTCCCGTGACCTGCACGTCGAGACCCTGCCGCCGCGACTGCTCGATGGCGACGAAGAGTTCGCTGGACTCCCAGTGACCGGCGACCTGCGTGAGGTCCGCGTCGACCTCGCTCAGCCACTCCTGCCCGATGAGCGAGGCGAGATCGCGCTGCATCGCGTCGAGGAGCGCAGGATCGAGGCGGCCGGGTCGGGCCAGCCCGATCGCCGCGAGGTGGCTGAGCACCGTGTCGTGGACGAGCGCCGAGGCCTGCTGCTCGATCTCGAAGCGGAGGTTCGAGACCTGCTCGTCGCGCGCGGCGCGGTGCAGATTGGGCTGGACGCGTCGGGCGCGGTCCCGGGCCAGGATCGAGCCGCCCATCGTCCCGACGACGAGGAGGTATCCGAAGAGCGTCGTGAGGTCGACCCGCGGCGAGGCTCCCGCCTGAGCCGTCGCCACCTGGATCGCGACCTCCCCCGCCACCAGGCCGAAGGTCGCCCAGAGGGGGCCCTTTCGCGAGGCGAGTCCGCTGCCGCCCACGAGGACGAGGGCGAGCTTCGGCAGCGACATCGTGAACGCGTCGGAGGAGTTGATGAAGGTCACCTGCGAGAGCACGGTCAGCGCGAAGACGTAGACGGCGAGGGCGCCGACGACGAGGTAGGCGACCGTCGAGACGGTGGACCGGACCCTGTCGACCAGGAGCAGCAGAGCCAGCATCGGGACGAGGGCGACGAGAGCGGGCCACAGCATGAGCCGAGGGTCGGCCGACTGGGCCGTGATGACGATGGCGGCGGCGGACGCCAACAGCACGAAGGCGATGGCGTGGCAGGCGCGGGCGATGGCACGGCCCGAACTCTGAGGAGCGAGGTGGCTGGGGAGCCCGAGCAGCACGCATCCTCCTTCGATCGGTGAGCCGGCCTTCGCATGACGAGGGACCTTCGGGTGGCGTACTCGAAGTATGCCAAAACATGCACCGGACCTGTACCCCGATATCTGGGGACAAACCGGACGCAAACCGTTCAGATCACCTGTTTTGTGCCCCGAATGCGGCCCAGCGGAATCTTAGTACTCCGGATCGCAGGTTACGCACGCGCCGGCTGCCCGCCGGGAGAGGTCGACTCAGGCGTGGATGTGCAGCGCCTCGGCGGTCGCGCCGATCGTCGCCGCCGCCTTCTCCTCATCGGCCGCGAGCTGCTGGCCGACGGTCGGGATCATGGCCTTGAGCTTGGGGGCCCACTCGTCTTTCTTGGCGGGGAAGCAGCGCTCGAGCACGGTGAGCATGATGGGCACGGCCGTCGATGCTCCGGGCGAGGCACCCAGGAGGCCCGCGATGGAGCCGTCCGCGGCGGTGACGACCTCGGTGCCGAACTGGAGGACGCCGCCCTTCTTGGCGTCCTTCTTGATGACCTGCACCCGCTGGCCTGCCGTGATGCGGTACCAGTCCTTCGGGTCGGCCTCGGGCATGAACTCGCGGAGAGCCTCGAACTTCGTGCGCTTCGACGCGGCGAGCTGACCGACGAGGTATTTCACGAGGTCGATGTTGGCGAGACCGACTCGGATCATCGGGTAGAGGTTGTGGAGGCGGATCGACCGGAACAGGTCGAGGTAGGAGCCGCTCTTCAGGAACTTGGGGCTGAACCCGGCGTAGGGGCCGAACATGAGGCTGGCAGAGCCGTCGACCACGCGCGTGTCGAGGTGCGGCACCGACATGGGCGGCGCACCGACGGACGCCTTGCCGTAGACCTTCGCCTGGTGCTTCGCGACGACCTCGGGGTCGTCGGTGCGGAGGAACTCGCCGGAGACGGGGAATCCGCCGAAGCCCCGGATCTCCGGGATGCCCGACTTCTGGAGGAGGTGGAGCGCGCCGCCGCCGGCCCCGACGAAGACGAACTTCGCCGTCACCTCGAGGGGCTCGGCCGTCGCGCCGCTCTCCATCCGCAGCCGCCAGGAGCCGCCCGAGAGCTTGGTCAGGTTCGTCACGCGGTGCCCGAGCGCGAGCTCGACGCCGTTCGCCGTGAGGTAGTCGAAGAGGTTGCGGGTGAGCGCGCCGAAGTCGACGTCGGTGCCCGCCTCGATGTGGGTCGCTGCGATCGGCTCGCCCGTCGCGCGACCGGCGGTGAGAGCGGGCGCCCATCCTGCGATGACCTTCGGGTCGTCGCTGAACTCCATGCCGCGGAAGAGCGGGTGGCCCTCGAGGGCCTGGTTGCGCTTGCGGAGGTACTCGACGTTCGCGGCGCCCCAGACGAAACTCATGTGGGGCGTCGAGTTGATGAACCGGTCGGGCTCCGGGAGGGCGCCCTCGTCGACGAGGTACGACCAGAACTGCCGCGAGACCTGGAACTGCTCGTTGACCTTGACGGCGCTCGAGATGTCGATGGAGCCGTCCGCCTTCTGCGGCGTGTAGTTGAGCTCGCAGAGCGCCGAATGGCCCGTGCCCGCGTTGTTCCACGGGTTGCTGCTCTCCTGAGCGACGTCGCTCAGCGCCTCGTACACGCGGATCGACCACTCCGGCTGGAGCTGCTTGAGCAGGGCTCCGAGGGTGGCACTCATGATTCCGCCGCCGATGAGGGCGACGTCGATGGGCTCCGTTGCTGCAGTCACCCGCTCATCCTATGCCGCGGCGCTCAGACGACTCGCAGGATGCCTCGACGCCGAGTGGAGTCGGGCATCCTGCGGTCGACGGGGTCAGACCTCGGCGAGGCGGCGCTCGGCCACGATCTCCGCGATCTGGACGGCGTTGAGCGCCGCGCCTTTGCGCAAGTTGTCGTTGCTGATGAAGAGGGCGAGGCCGCGGCCACCGGGAACCCCTTCGTCCTGCCGGATGCGCCCGACGAAGCTCGGGTCCTGTCCGGCGGCCTCGAGGGGGGTCGGGACGTCCGTGACGACGACGCCCGGGGCCTCCCGCAGGAGCTCGCGAGCCCTCTCCGGGGTGATGGCCGAGGCGAACTCGGCGTTGATCGACAGCGAGTGCCCCGTGAAGACCGGGACGCGCACGCAGGTGCCGCTCACGAGGAGCTCGGGGAGCTCCAGGATCTTGCGGCTCTCGTTACGGAGCTTCTTCTCCTCGTCCGTCTCGTCGAGGCCGTCGTCGACGAGGTTCCCCGCGAACGGGATGACGTCGAAGGCGATGGGGCGCACGTACTTCTGCGGGGCGGGGAAGGTCACCGACGCACCGTCCTGGACGAGGCCGATGGGATCCTGCTCGAGGGCGGCCTGCGCCTGCTCGAGGAGCTCCTGCGCACCGGCGAGACCGCTGCCGGACACGGCCTGGTAGGTGCTGACGACGAGACGCTCGAGCGAGGCCTCGGCGTGGAGGACCTTGAGCACCGGCATCGCGGCCATGGTGGTGCAGTTCGGGTTCGCGACGATCCCCTTGACGGCCTGGTCGATCGCGTGGGGGTTCACCTCGCTGACGACGAGCGGGACCTCGGGGTCCATCCGCCAGGCGCTGGAGTTGTCGATCACGAGGGCACCGGCCGCGGCGAACCGCGGTGCCTGGGCGCGCGAGCCCGTGGCTCCGGCGGAGAAGAGCGCGATGTCGAGCCCCGTGGGATCGGCTGTCTCGACGTCTTCCACGACGACGTCGCGGCCGCGGAACGACAGCGTCGTGCCGGCGGAGCGGGCGGTGGCGAAGAAGCGCAGTTCGGCCAGGGGGAAGTCGCGCTCGTCGAGGAGGCGGCGCATGACGGCGCCGACCTGGCCGGTGGCGCCGACGACGCCGACGCGGAGTCCGTTGCTCATGGGATCGTTCCGTTCGAGGGGGGTTCGGTGCGGGGGCGTCAGCGGCCGGTGCCGCCGTGGACGACGGCGACCTGGTCGCCGTCGAGGCCGAACGCGGAGTGGACGACGCGCACGGCGTCGTTGAGGGTGTCGGCGCGAGTGACGACCGAGATCCGGATCTCGCTGGTCGAGATCATCTCGATGTTGATCCCGGCCTCGAAGAGCGCGGTGAAGAGCTTGGCGGAGACGCCGGCGTTCGTCCGCATCCCCGCTCCGACGAGGGCGAGCTTGCCGATCTGGTCGTCGTAGAGGAGCCCCTGGAACTGGATCTCGTCGCGCTCCGACTCGAGCGCCTGCATGACGGTTGCTCCGTCGGACTTCGGGAGTGTGAACGAGATGTCGGTCAGGCTCGTCGCCGCGGCGGAGACGTTCTGCACGATCATGTCGATGTTGGCGCCCGTCTTGGCGACCGTCCGGAAGATCTGCGCGGCCTTGCCGGGCTTGTCGGGCACACCGATGACGGTGATCTTGCCCTCGCTCAGGTCGCCGGCGATGCCCGCGATGATCGGCTCTTCCACGTTCTCTCCCTCTTTCGGGTTGACGACCAGCGTGCCCTCGTTGTTGTTGAACGACGACCTGACGTGCAGGGTGACGCCGTGCCTCCTGGCGTACTCGACGGCGCGGATGTAGAGCACCTTCGATCCGGCGGCCGCCAGCTCGAGCATCTCCTCGCTCGTGATCCGGTCGATCTTCTTCGCGAAGGGGACGACGCGGGGATCGGCGGTGAAGATGCCGTCGACGTCGGTGTAGATCTCGCAGACGTCCGCCTCGAGCGCCGCCGCGAGGGCGACGGCGGTGGTGTCGGAGCCGCCGCGACCGAGCGTCGTGATGTCGCCGGTCGTCCGGTTGAATCCCTGGAAACCCGCGACGATGGCGATGGCTCCCTCGTCGAGCGCCTCGCGGATCCGGCCGGGGGTCACGTCGACGATGCGGGCCTTGCCGTGCTGGGCGTCGGTGATCATGCCGGCCTGGGAGCCGGTGTAGGAGCGGGCCTCGACGCCCATGCTGCGGATCGCCATGGCCAGGAGCGCCATGCTGATGCGCTCCCCCGCCGTGAGGAGCATGTCGAGCTCGCGGCCGCTCGGGAGCGGGGTGACCTGGGCGGCGAGGTCGAGGAGCTCGTCGGTGGTGTCGCCCATCGCGGACACGGCCACGACGACCTCGTTGCCGGCCTTGCGGGTCTCGACGATCCGCTTGGCGACGCGCTTGATGCTCTCGGCATTGGCGACGGACGAGCCGCCGAATTTCTGCACGATCAAGCTCACGCGTGTCTGCTCCCGGTCCTGCGCGGACTGGTCGCCGCCGCGCAGCAATTGTAGGGGACGTTTCGGGGGTGTTACACGGCCCCGCACGGCCCTCCCGAGCGGGCGGAGGCGAACCCCGCTCCCGGGCGAGGAACCCTCTCGCGAGGGGTTCGCCGACCCGGACGGGGGTGCACGTCGGCGGCGCCGACGGGACGGGTTACTCGGTGACGAGTCGCCGGCCCTCGAAGGCGCGGCCGAGGGTGACCTCGTCGGCGTACTCGAGGTCGCCGCCGACGGGCAGCCCCGAGGCGAGCCGGGTGACGCGCAGCCCGAAGGGTGCGAGCATGCGCGACAGGTAGGTCGCCGTCGCCTCGCCCTCGAGGTTGGGGTCGGTCGCGATGATGACCTCCTGCACCGTGTCGTCGGCGAGGCGCTGGACGAGCTGCCGGATGCGGAGGTCGTCGGGGCCGACACCGTCGATCGGGCTGATCGCTCCGCCGAGCACGTGGTAGAGCCCGCGGAACTCACGGGTGCGCTCGATCGCCTGGACGTCTTTCGCCTCCTCGACGACGCAGATGGTCGCGGGAGACCGCCGCGGATCGCGGCAGATGGAGCAGGTCTGCTCCTCGGTGACGTTGCCGCAGATCTCGCAGAACCGCACCTTGGTCTTCACGTCGATCAGGAGCTCGGCGAGCCGCGTCGTGTCGAAGTTCTCGCTCTGCAGGATGTGGAACGCGATCCGCTGCGCGGACTTCGGCCCGATCCCCGGGAGGCGCCCGAACTCGTCGATCAGGTCTTGGACGATGCCCTCGTACATGCGCTACTCGGCTTCGCTCGGGCCCGACAGCGGAGTGACCCGCGGGGCGATCGTCTCTTCTTCGATGAACTGCGCGTTGAGGATCTCGCGCACGACGGCCTCGCCGTAGCGGGAGCCGCGCGGAACTCCTCGACCCGCGGGCGCCGCCGCCGGGGTCGCGACCGCAGGAGCCGCCTCCCGGGCAGCCGGGGCGGCCTGCGTCGCGGGGGCGGTCGCCCCCGCCGCAGCGGCCGGACGCTCCGGGGCGTCGCCTGCCGCGACGCCCCCGCCCGGTGCGGCCTCGACGGGAGCCGGCTCGAGGGTGGGCACGCCGCCCTCGGGCTCCTCGCTGATGTACTCGGGCTCGTCGGGCTCCGGCGGTGCCGACTGAGGGATCGGTGCGACGTCCCAGCCGGTCGTCGGGACCGCCGGCCCGGCGGCGGCCTGCGGTGCGGCCGACCGCGGTGAGGCCGACTGCCGTGAGGTTGTCTGCTGCGCGGGCGGCCCGGAGGCGGCTGGCGTCTTTGCGGCGGTCTGCGGCTCTGACGCCGGCGCTGCAGCGGCCTGCGGTGCGGCGGCCGTCTCCGGAGCGGCCACTGGTGCCGGGGTCTGCGGTGCGGCCGCCTGCGACGCCTCCGCCGGGCGCTGAGGAGCGCCAGAGCCGTCGCTCTGAGCGGGCGCGGCGGTCTCGCGGGGTGCACCCTCCGCGGCCGGAGCGCCGCCCTCCTCGGGGCGCTCGACGCGCGCGATGTACTTCACGCGCACGCCGAGGAGCTGCTGGATGGCACGTCGGAGGTATTCGCTCACGCCCTCGCCGGCACCGACGGGGCGCTTGAAGAGGTCGACGTCGTTGACGCTCGGGAAGCTGAGCGTCAGCACGTCGTCGTCGAAGGCGCGGACCGTGGCGGTCACGACGACCATCCAGGCGGAGAGCTTCTCCTTCTCGACGACCTCGAGGATCTCCGGCCAGGAGTCGCGGAGCTGCTGGAGGGAGACTCGGCCCGCCGCGGCGGCGGAGGCCGCCGGGGCGGCCTGCACCCAGGCGGCGGAGTGCGGTGCGGCGGGCGGTGCGGGCTCGGAGGTCTCGGCGGCGTCGGACGCGGGCACGACGGGAGCGACCGGAGAAGCCGCGGCCGGAGCCTGCGCCTGAGCCTGCGGCTCCTGCGTCCAGTCGACGGGGCCGGCGCCCGCTCGGGCGGCGGGCGCGCGCTCGGCGGGGGCCGCCGTCGCAGTCGACGCGGACGGTCGGGCGGCGGGCGCCGCCGCACGCGCGGGGACCTCTCCGGCCGAAGCCGCGGCGATGGTCGATCCGTCGACGCCGACCCGCCTCTCGAGGCGCTCCACGCGCGCGAGCGCCCCGCGCGACGTCTCGTCGCTCTCGGGGACGAGGACGCGGGCGATCATCAGCTCGAGGTGCAGTCGCGGGGAGGTGGCGCCGGTCATGTCGGTGAGGGCGCGGTTGACGACGTCGGCGGAGCGGGAGAGCTCGGCGGCGCCGAACGCGTGCGCCTGGCGGGAGAGGTGCTCCAGCTCGTCGGGGGTGATGCCGCGGAGGACGGCCGCCGCCCCCTCGGTGGTCGCGCCGACGACGATGAGGTCGCGCAGGCGTTCGAGGAGGTCTTCGACGAACCGCCGGGGATCCTGACCGGTCTGGATGACACGGTCGACGGACGCGAAGGCGGTGGCTCCGTCGCGCTCCCCCAGGGCGTCGACGACGGCGTCGAGGAGCGAGGCGTGCGTGTAGCCGAGCAGGGCGACGGCGCGCTCGTAGCCGATCGAACCGCCCTCGGACCCGGCGATGAGCTGGTCGAGGAGCGAGAGCGTGTCGCGGACCGAGCCGCCGCCCGCGCGCACGACGAGCGGGAGGACGCCGGGTTCGGCCGTGACGTTCTCGGTCTCGCAGAGCTGCCCGACGTAGTCGAGCATCTGGGCGGGAGGCACCAGCCGGAACGGGTAGTGGTGCGTGCGGGAGCGGATCGTGCCGATGACCTTGTCGGGCTCGGTGGTCGCGAAGATGAACTTCACGTGCTCCGGCGGCTCCTCGACGATCTTGAGGAGGGCGTTGAAGCCCTGCGGCGTCACCATGTGCGCCTCGTCGAGGATGAAGATCTTGTAGCGGTCGCGCGCCGGAGCGAAGATGGCGCGGTCGCGGAGGTCGCGCGCGTCGTCGACGCCGTTGTGGCTGGCGGCGTCGATCTCGATCACGTCGAGCGAGCCGGAGCCGTCGCGGGAGAGCTCCACGCAGCTCGGGCAGACACCGCACGGCGTGTCGGTCGGCCCCTCGGCGCAGTTGAGGCACCGGGCCAGGATGCGGGCCGACGTGGTCTTGCCGCAGCCGCGGGGACCGCTGAAGAGGTAGGCGTGATTGACCCGGTTGGTGCGCAGGGCGGTGCGGAGCGGATCGGTCACCTGAGTCTGACCGATGAGCTCAGCGAAGTTCTCGGGCCGATAGCGGCGATACAGAGCGGTGACCACGGACCCAGAGTAGTCGGCGCCACCGACAGTCCCGCCCGCGCGGTCGAGGGCGCCGGTCGGACGGCACACCCCTGGCCGAACCCCGTCGTCCGCGGTACCCTGATCCCATCGGACGAGGCTCACCACCCGTCGTCGGCTCACCACCGCGACGCCCTCCAGGGCATCCGACACACGAGATCAGGATCAGGAGACATCATGTCGACACCGTTGGCGTCCCGCGACGCCCGAACATCCGCCCCCGGCACCGTCCCGCCCCCTCGCCGGCGGCGGCGTCTGAGCGGCTCGGGCCGCGTCCGCGCCGTCCTGGCGCTCGGCGCGGTCGTCGGGCTCGGGTCCGTGGCGACCCTCGCCGCCTGGTCCGACACCGGAGCCGCGACCGGCAGCTTCAGCACCGGCACGGTCGACCTCAAGCTGAACGGCCAGGACGGCACCATCGCCGTGACGAACCTGTCTCTGACGAATGCCGCACCGGGGGCGGTGACGTACGCGCTCCTGCCCGTCACCAACAACGGCTCGATCAATTTCACCTACGGGTTCACGACCTCCAGCACGAACGGCACCGACACCCCCGCCCTCAATGCCAACCTCAACTGGTCGGTCGTGTCGCTCGGGACGAACGCCTCCTGCACGTCCGCGACCTTCGCCACGGCGGCCGGCGTCCCTGCCACGTACATCTCCCCGACGGCGACCCTGAGCGCGGCTCCGGCGGTCTCCGGCCGTGCTCTCGCGGCCGGAGCCACCGAGAACCTCTGCTTCAAGGTCGAGCTCCCCAGCGCCGCGCCGACGGGAGTCCAGGGCAAGTCGACGGTCGCCACGGTGTCGTTCACGGCCACCCAGGCCCCCTGACCGGCGTTCCTACGAGAGGGCGACGAGTGAGCGCGGCAAGCCGCGGGCACCGGGCGAGCCTCGCGGTGCGCGAGATCGTGCTGTGGCTCGGCGCAGGAGTCGGCGTGCTCTGCCTTCTCGTCGCGGCCGTCACCATGCTCTTCGGAGTGACTCCGCTCGTCTTCCGGTCGGGGTCGATGTCGCCCGGCATCCCGACCGGTTCGCTCGCGCTCGCCCGAACGGTCCCCGCCGGCTCGCTCGCGCCCGGTGACGTCGTCAGCGTCATCCGGGCCGACGGCGAGCGTGTCACGCATCGCCTGGTGTCGAAGGAGCCCGTCGGCGGCGGCCGCTACGCGCTGGTGATCAAGGGCGACGCGAACAGCGAGCCGGATCCGGTCCCGGTGCAGGCGTCGACCGCCGACCGGGTGTTCTGGTCGGCGCCCGGCCTCGGCACCGTGCTGCAGGCCGCTTCGAAGCCGCAGATCGCGTTCCCGGCGGGAGCGCTCTTCGGCGTCCTGGCCATCGTGGGGTTCCGACCTCCCGTCGACCGGCGGCTCCTCCGCGCCGTCGAGGCAGCGGAGGAGGAGCAGGAGAGGGCGACCGAGACCCCGCATCCCGGTCGCCACGACGCCTCGCGACTCGTCGGCCCGGTGCTCGGAACGGCCCTCGCGGTCGGTCTCGCGACCGGCGTGCCCGGACTCTCGGCGACCCCGACGCTCGCGGCCTTCGACGACACGGGTGCGGCCGTCTCCGGCACCCTGGCCGCCGGGAGCGTTCCGGCCCCCGACACGTTCACCTGCGCCATCGTCGCGGGCAAGGTGCGGTTCACCTGGTCGGTGCCGCCCTCGACCTGGGCGCCGACGTCCTTCACGATCACCAACACGGGCAACGGCACCGTGACCACGGTGACCCCCGGGACGCAGCGCTTCGTCGACGTCGCCGTGCCGCTCGTCTCGCTCGGAGGCCTCACGTCGTTCGTCTACACGATCTCGTCGAACCTCGGGACGACGTCGAGCCAGGCCTCCCAGACCCGCACGGTCAACGCCCTCCTGACGCTCAACCCGACCTGCGCCTGACGGGCCGCTCTGGGCGAACGCGGCCCTCGGCCGGCGAGTCGTCGGTCCCCCCGTGGTTGCCGCGCGCGGTCGTCGGGTTCGCTCAGCGGAGCAACGTCGCCTTCGTCGCCGCCGGTGGCGTTCTCAGGCCGCTCCGCGAGACGCTCGCCCGCACTCTCGAGGACGAGGTCTCCCGCGGGCTCGGACGTCCACGGCTGTCGGGCCTGACGGCCGAGCAGGAGCGACGGGTCGTCGAGAGCATCCGGGCTCGCTGGCCGCACAGCACGGCGTCCGACGGTACGTCTGCGCCGCCTCCGCCGCAGCGGCAGAAGTCCCCTGGCCGGCGGCACACGAAGCGGGGCGGCCCTCTCACACCCGAATGGAGAGGACCGCCCCTTCTGGCGCTAGCGTCTCCTCGACCTGAACCGGCCGAGAGCACGGGATGCACCCAACATCCCGAGTCCCAGCGCGAGGATGCCTGCGCCCACGACCATCCACGGGAGGACGGTCGAGCCTGTGTAGGCCAGAGCCTGGCCGATGGTCGGCGTGGCCGACCCGGAGCCGGCGGGCGAGGTGACGCCCGACCCGGTGCCGGTGCCGCCCGTGCCTCCTGCACCCCCGTTGCCGGAGCCGCCGGTTCCCGCGCCGCCGTTGCCCGTGCCCACGGCCACGCCGCGGATCACCTGGAACGTCGTCGTGACGGGTGCCGAGGTGAAGCCCTCGACCGTCTCCGTGACGACGAAGCCGTGGCTTCCGGGGACCACGCCGGGGAAGGCCGTCGACCAGGTGCCGTCGCTGCCGGCGACGACCGTGGTGACCCGCGACCCGTCGAGCGTGACCGTCACCGTGGCTCCGGGCTCGGCCCGACCCGACACCGGGATGGTGACGCGGCCGGTCCCGAGGGTGGAGAAGGTCGAACCGCTCGCCGGGCTCCCGATCGTGACGGGCGCGATCGCCTGGATCGTGAACGCCTGGGCAGGAGCCGCGGTCGTCACTCCGGCGACCACCTGCGAGGCGACGAACGAGTGACCGCCCGTCCTGACCCCCGGGAACACGACGCTCCAGGTGCCGGATGCCGAGACCGTGGTCGTCTGCAGCGTGCCGTCGTCGAGGTTGACGGTCACCGGAGCCCCGGGCGTCCCGGTCCCCGTGACGGTGACGTCCTCCCGGGAGTCGCCGCCGGCATCGACGATCAGGGCGTTCGGCGCGGGCGAGGTGACCGTGATCGCCCCGCCGGCGGGCACCGACGCGACCGTGAACGTCACGCTCACGGGTGCCGAGGTGGCACCGGCGACCGTCTCCGTGGCCGCGACCGTGTGGCTCCCCTGGCCGAGCCCTCTGAGCGGGACGCTCCAGGCGCCCGAGCCGTCGGCCGTCGTCGTGACGGCCGCGCCGTTGTCGAGCGTCAGCCGGACGAGGGCTCCCGGCTCCGCCGTGCCGGTGACGGTGACGGAGGCGCCCAGCGACGAGGCCGGGACGACCTGGCCCGCCGTCGGAGCCGTGATCACCACGGGAGCCGTGCGGAGGGCGGAGATCGTCACGCTGGCCGAGCCGGTCGTGGTGCCGCCCGTCGTCTGGGTGACGACGACCGTCCGGGTTCCGTTGGGGACGTCGGTGACCGTGGTCGCCCAGGTCCCGTCGGAGCCGACCGTGACGGTGCGCGTGATTCCGCTGCCGAGGTCGACGCGGATGGTCGAGCCGGGCTCGCCCGTTCCCGTGACCGGGAAGTCGACCGTGCCGTTGCCGTCGGCGTCGCGGATGATCTGGCCGGCCGAGGGGCTGGTGATCGTCGGCGGCGTGACCGGGTCGGCCGTGACGGCGACCGTGAAGTCGACGCGGACCGGGGCCTGCGTCGTGCCGAGCACGGTCTGAGCGGCCGCCGCACTGTGGCTGCCGGGAGCGACACCCGCGAAGGTGACGGACCAGGTGCCGTTCGCGGTGACCGTCGCCGTCGTGGCTCCGGCCCCGTCGAGGTTCACCGACACGGAGGCACCGGGCTCGCCGGTGCCGGTGACGGCCACGGTGGCCGTCTGGCCGGTCGCCACCTGGTACTGCTGGCCGGAGCGGGGCGTCGTGACGGCGAGCGCCGCGGCGGCGCGCACCGTGACTCCTGCGGTCACCGGGGTCGTCGGGCCGTCGGCCAGCGTCTCGATCGCTGCGAGGGTGTGATCGCCCGTCGGGACGTTCCGGAACGTGACCGTCCAGGCGCCGTCCTGCCCGGCCGTGACCGTGACGGGCGTACCGCCGTCGAGCGACACCGACACGGTCGCCCCGGCCGCCGCCGTGCCCGACACCGGGAGGGTGGCGGTGCTGCCTTCGGCGGGGACGGTGATCACGGCGCCGTCGCGCGGGCTGACGATCGCGACCGGGTCGCCGACCGCGACGGTGATGTCACGGGTGACAGCCGGGAGAGCCGCTCCGGATGCCGTCTCGACCACGGAGATCGTGCGGTCGCCGACGGGCACGTCGCGGACGACGGCCGTCCAGCTCCCGTCGCCGGCGACCGTGGCGGTGGCCGTGAGGCCGTCACCGAGGTCGACCGCGATGGCGGCTCCGGGCTCCCCCGCCCCGCGGACGGTGACGTCCACGGTCGCGGTCGGGCCGGAGACGACGAGGGTCGTTCCGGCGGCCGGCGTCGTGATCGTGGCGGGGACGATGGTCCGCGCCTCGAGCTGCACCGAGTCGGAGCCGGTCAGCGTTCCACCGGTCGTCTGCGTGACGACGACGGTGATGGCGCCCACCGGGACGTCGGTCAGCGTCGTCGACCAGGCGCCGCCCGGAGCGACGGTGGTGGTCGCGGTGACGCCGCCGCCGCCGACGGTGATCGTGGAGCCGGGCTCGCCCGTCCCGGAGACGGGGAGGTCGACGAGACCGTTGCCGTCGGCGTCGGGCACGACGGTTCCGGCGGTCGGCGCGGTGATCACCACGGGGGCCGCGGGGGCCGTCGTGACGTCGACCGAGAAGGAGACCTCGACGGGGGCCTGGTCGGTCCCGCGGACGGTCTGCGTCGCCACCACCGAGTGGTCGCCCGCGGCGACGCCCGGGAACGACACGGTCCACGTGCCGTCCGACCCGACGGTCGCCGTGGCGGGCGTGCCGCCGTCGAGCGTCACCGAGACGCCGGCGCCCGGGAGTCCCGTCCCCGACACCGGGACCGTCGCGGTCCCGCCCGCCGGGATCTGGAAGCTCTGACCGGCCTGCGGCGTCGTGACGACGAGGGCAGGAGCGACGGCGACCGTGAACGCGTTGGTCACAGGCGTCGTGGTCCCGTCCGCGAGGGTCTCGGCCGCGGCGACCTCGTGAGTACCGACGGCGACGCCGGCGAAGGTCGTCGACCAGGAGCCGTCGGGTCCGGCCGTGACGACGACAGCGGTCCCGCCGTCGAGGGAGACGCTCACCCTCGCCCCCGGCTGCGCCGTTCCCGAGGCGGGGACGGACACCGTCGAGGTGCCGAGGGCGACCGGGATCGAGGATCCGTCGCGGGGCGTCGTCAGGGCGACCGGCGCGGCGACCCGCACCGAGAGATCCTGCGTGACCGGCGCGGTGTCGGTGCCGCCGATGTTCTCGGTGACGGAGATCGTGCGGTCGCCGACGGGGACATTCGGGACCACGGTGGACCAGCTGCCGTCCGTGCCCGCCGTGGCGGTCGCGGTGAGGCCTCCGCCGAGCGACACCGTCACGGACGCGCCGGGCTGAGCCGTTCCCGCGACAGGCACGTCGACCGTGGCGGTGGGGCCGCTCACGAAGAGCGGCTGTCCGGCCGTCGGCGCGGAGATGACGACCGCGGCCGCGGCCTGCACGGTGACGTCGACCGTGACCGGGGTCGCCGTGGTGGTCCCGCCGACCGTCTGCGTGACGGAGATCGTGCGCGGCCCGGTGGGGACGTCGTCGAGGGTCAGCGAGTAGGTGCCGTCGGCCCGCGTCGTCGCGGTCCCGGCGATCCCGCCCGGAGCCTCGGCGGTGACGGTGGAGCCGGGCTGCGCCGCGCCCTGGACCAGGATGCTCGTGGTCGAGGTCGGCGAGGCGACCACGAACACGGCACCGGTCGAGGGCTGCGTGACCGTGAGGGTCGCCGCGGCGACGATGTCGACGCCGCGCGTCACGACCGGCGAGGTGGTGCCGCCGACGGTCTGCGTGGCGCGGACGACGTGGGAGCCGACGCCGGTGCCGGGGAAGGTCGTCGACCAGGACCCGGACGAGTCGGCGGTCGCGACGCGGGCCGTGCCGCCGTCCAGCGTGACGCTGACGGAGGCTCCCGCCTGCGCCGTGCCCGAGACGGGGAGCTCGAGGGTCGACGAGGTGTCGGCGACGACGATCGACGTGCCCTGCGCGGGGCTGACGACGATGAGCGGCGATCCCGCCACGACGCGGACGGCCGAGGTCACCGGGTCGGAGGTCGTTCCGCCGACCTGCTCGGTGGCCGAGATCGTGCGGGTGCCCACCGGGACGTCCGCCACGGTCGTCGACCAGGAGCCGTCGGCTCCCGCGGTCGTCGTCGCGGTCAGGGCGTCTCCGAGGTCGACCGTGACGACGGCTCCGGGCTCGGCCGTGCCCGAGACGGGCAGGTCGACGGTGGAGGACGCGTCGGCGACGACCACGCGGCCGCCGTCGGCGGGCGAGGTGACGGTCACCGGGGCTCCGGCGACGATCGAGAACATCGTGTCGACCGGCGCGGAGGTCGTGCCGTTGACGGTCTGCGTGGCGCGGATCGCGTAGGCGCCGACCCCGAGATCGGGGACGTCGATGCTCCAGACGCCCGTCGGGGACGACGTGGTCGTGGCCGTCACTCCGGCGCCCAGGTCGATCGAGACGGAGGCGTTCGGCTCGGCCGTGCCCGTCACGGAGACGGTCGTCGTCGAGGACGGACCTGCCACGGTGACCTTCGAGCCGGTCGCCGGCGCGGTGATCGCCACGGGAGTCGCCGCCTGGATGACCAGCGTGCGCTCGACGGGGGCTGTCGTCGTCCCGCCGACCGTCTCGGTCGAGGAGAACAGGCGGGTGCCGGTCCCCACGGCGGGGAACGTGGTGCTCCAGCTGCCGTTGAGGGCGACGGTGGTGGTGCGCGTCGTCGTGCCGAGGGTCACGTCGACCGTGGCCCCGATCTGGCCCTGTCCGGAGACGACGACCGCGAGCGTGCTCGAGGCGTCGGCCACGCGGACGACGGTCCCGTCGATCGGGGTCGCGACCGTGAAGAGGCTGCCCGCGGCGACGGAGAAGTCGCGGGTGACGGGCGCGGAGGTCGTGCCGCCGAGGGTCTGCGTCACGCTCGCCGTGTAGGAGCCCACGCCGAGGCCGTCGCCGGAACCGTCCGAGCTGCCGTCGGCCGTCACCTGCCAGGAGCCGTCGGCTCCTGCGGTCGTCGTGACGGTCCCGGCCGTTCCGAGGTCGACCGTGACGGTCGCGCCGGGTTGCGCACTGCCGGAGATCGGGACGGGGACGACGGAGGTCGGGCCGGCCACGAGGACGACGGCGTCCGCGGCGGGTGCCACGACGGTCACCGGGTCGGCCGCGCGGATGGCGAAGGTCGTCGGAGTGGCGTCGTCCGTGGCGCCGCCCACCGCCTGCGTGGCATTCACCGTGTATGTGGCGACCGGGAGGTCGGCGAAGGACACCGTCCAGGCTCCCGTGGGGCCGGCCGTCGTCGTCCGGACGAGACCGGCACCGAGGTCGACGGTCACGTCGGCCCCCGCATCGGCGCGCCCTGCGACTTCGGTCGTCCGAGTGCCGGACGCGTCGGCCACGAGGAAGGTCGAGCCGTCGACGGGCGCCTGGATGACGATCGCGCCGCCGGTGACCACGTGGAAGGGCTGCGACTCCGGGGCGGAGGTCGAGCCGTTGATGCTCTGCGTGGCGGTCAGGGTGTAGTCGCCGACGGCGACGCCCGGGATCGTGACGGACCAGGCGCCGGAGCCCGAGGCCGTGGTCGTCGCGGCGAGCCCGCCACCGAAGGAGGCCGTGACGACGGCTCCCGGCTGTGCGGTGCCGGACACGGCGACGGTCGCCGTGTCGGTGCCGAACACCGTCACGCTGGCGTCGGGGGCGGGACGGACGATCGCGAGGGGTGCGCCCGCTCGGACGGTCAGATCCTGCGTGACGGCGGGCGAGGTGGTGCCGCCCACGGTCTGGGTGACGCTGATCGTGCGCGTCCCGATGGGGACGTCGTTCACGGGCACGGACCAGGTGCCGTCGGTCCCCGCGGTGGTCGTGGCCGTGAGCCCGCCTCCGAGGTCGACCGCGATGTCGGCGTTCGGCTGCGCGGTGCCCGCGACGGTGATGTCAGCGGTCGTGCCCGGCCCGGCGACGACGACGTCGACGGCCGGATCCGGAGCGGTGATCACGACGGGGGCGGCGGCCATCACGGAGAACGGCCGCGTGACCGGGGTCGACGTGGTGCCGCCGACGGTCTGCGACGCGCTCACGGTGTAGTCGCCGACGGGGACGGCCGGGAACGTGGTCGTCCAGGCGCCCGTCCCGGAGGCGGTGACGGTCGCGGAGCGGCCTCCGCCCAGCGAGACGGTGACCGGAGCGCTCGGCTCCGCGGTGCCCGAGACGGTCACCGGGGTGGTCGAGGTCGGGTCGGCGACGGTTGTCCGGGCGCCGGCGGCGGGGACCTGGATGACGACGGGCGCGCCGGCCACGACGGAGATGTCGCGGGTGACGGGGGCGGAGGTCGCTCCGGCCACGGTCTGCGTCGCGCTGATCGTGTAGTCGCCGACGGCGACGCTCGGGAACGTGGTGGTCCACGTTCCGGTGACGCTCGCCGTCACGGTCGCGGACACGCCGCTCGCGATCTGCACCTGGACGGCGCTACCGGCCTGCGCCGTCCCCGAGACGGTGACGGGGCTGGTCGACGTGGGACCGGCGACGCGGAACTGCGCTCCGGCCACGGGCGTCTGGATGGTGATCGGCGACGCCGCGACGACCTGGATGCCGCGGGTGATCGGTGCGGACTGCGTCCCGGCGACGGTCTGGGTGACGCTGACGGTGTAGCTGCCGACACCCACCGCGGTGACGGGGATGCTGTAGCCGCCGTCCGCGCCCGCCGTCGAGGTGGCGGTGAGCCCGCCGCCCAGGTCGGCCGTGACGCTCGCGCCCGGCTGGGCGGTTCCGGTCACGGTGACCGTCGTCGTCGAGGTGGCGCCGGGGACGACCAGCTGCGTGCCGTCGGCCGGTGCCGTGACCGTGAGCGCGGCTCCTGCGGCGACCGAGAAGTCGCGGGTGACGGCCGAGGACGTCGTGCCGCCGACGGTCTGCACGGCCGAGGCCGTGTAGCTGCCCACCGGAACGCCGGTGAACGGCGCGGACCACGTGCCGTCGGCCGCCGTCGTCGCGGTGGCGGTGCGGCCGGAGCCGAGGTCGACGGAGACCGACGCGCCGGGCGTCGCGGTGCCCTGGACGGTCACCGGCGTCGTCGCCGTTCCGGAGACGACGGTGAAGACGCGGCCCTCGGTCGGCGCCTGGATCGTGAGCGGCTGCTGGGCGACGACGGTGAAGTCGCGCGTGACCGCCGGGGACGCGGTACCGCCGATGCTCTGGGTGACGCTCGCCGTGACGGAGCCCACCCCGACACCCGGGATCGTCGCGGACCAGGAGCCGTCCGGGGCGACGGTCGCCGTGCCGGTGCGCCCCGCACCGAGGTCGACCGCGATGGTGGCTCCGGGCTCGCCGGTCCCCGTGACGGTGACCGACCGTGTGGCCGTCGACGTGGCGACGGTGAACTGCTGTCCCTGCGTGGGCGTCGCGATGGTGAGCGGCGCCGTGGGGGTGGCGTTCACGGTCGAGGTGGCCAGGTCGACCACGGCCGCATCGAGGGCAGGCAGGATGCTCAGGCGCAGCGCGTGCACGGACCGGGAGCCCTGATCGGTCCCCCGCGCGTCGCGGAAGCCGGAGGAGTCCTGCGCGTTGACGGTGATCGACACGAGCTGCGAGAGGATGCCGGTCAGCGCGCTGACCGTGGTGTTCACCGGACCGGTGACGGCGGCGAGAGTGGCCGTGACCCCGCCGACGGTCGGCTGGAAGACGGCGGCGAGGAGCGGGACGACCGTGTTGTCGACGACCGGCTGCAGCACCGGCGTGAGGACGGCGCTCGAGATCGAGAGGCCCGTGACGCCGATCGCCGTGGCGGACGCGCTGACGGTCGCGGGAGCGCGACCCGAGGTCTTGAGGAGGTTCGCGAGGGTGGTCGACGTGGTGATCGTGAGGTTCGACACGTTCACACCGGCGAGCTGGATCCGGCCGGTGATCGTCGTCGTCAGCGTCGCGTTGCCGACGGCCGTGACGACGGCCGTGTTGAGGGCCGCCGGGAGCTGCGTGACGAGGATGTCCTGGATCGCGGCGGTCACGAGCGACCGGAGCGCCGGCGTCGACAGGAGCTGCGTGTTCGGGTCCTGCCCGTTCAGCGCCTGCAGGGTGTTGAGGTCGATGACGATCTTCCCCGTCGAGGGCGTGATCGTGACGGCCCCCGAGGTGTACTGGCGGGCGAGGACGGGGGCGGTCACGGCCGACAGGCTGAGACCCGTCAGGTTCGTGGTCGCCGTCGTGCCGTTGAGGCTGAGGGCGCCGAGGCCGAGCGAGTTGAGCGCCGTGGTGATCGAGCCGGTGGAGCCCGAGACGACGCCGTTCAGGGCCGCCTGGTTCGTCGTGAGGCCGTTGAGATCGGAGCCGATGCCGTTCACGGCCGTCTGCAGCGACGTGTTCAGGGTGCCGATCGCGGGGCTCGTGACGGTGAATCCTGCGCTGGCGATGCCGTAGCCGGTTGTCGTCCCCACGGTGGTTCCGCGCGTGGCCGTGATCGTCGAGGCCAGGGCGCCGACGTCCAGCTGGGCGGCGCTGGCGACGGTGGCGGAGGCACCGATCCGGCTGAGCAGCGGGGTCAGGTTGAGGCTCGAGGCACTCCCCGGGGTGCCGGATCCGACGGCGATGCTGCCGTCCGACCCGACCAGTCCCGCGGAGGCCGTGGCCGAGGTCGCGGTGGACGAGGCGTACTGGCCGACGACACCGAGGTTCAGGATGCCGTTGGTGCCGAGCAGCTGCACGCCGTTGCCGAGCCCGACGCCCACGGTGGAGAGCGCGGTCAGGTCGAGGGGGTTGCTGACGGCTCCGGCGCTCGAGGTCGCGTTCGTCGACGAGTAGGCGCCCCTGAGCTGCGCGAGCGTGTCGACGTTCACGATGCCGCCGCCCGAGAGGAGCAGACCCTCCGAGGCGCTGATGTCGCCCGTCGCCGCCTGCGCGGGGACGATGGCGCCCGCGGCGATGACGGCGCCGACGACGGTCGCCGCTCCGAGCTTCAGCCATGGCCGACGGCCGAGGAAAACGGTGCGCCGACGCGCGGTCCCCTGGTGGTGCATGAGGTGCCTCTTCCTGACGGGCGGCGCCCGTCCCTGATCCGGGAAGCCCTCCGGTGGTGGGTCGGAGGGGTGGTGCGGTGGTGCTCGTCGCGGCGGTGGTTGGTCGCTGCGGGCGGCTGCGGTGGTGGGTCGCTGCCGGAGGTGCGGTGGTGCTGTGCTGCTGTGGTTCGGTGGTGCTGTGCTGCTCTGGTTCGGTTGAATGGTGCCGTCGGTGCCGTGGTGCGTCTTCGGCGGCGGGCGACTCTGCCCGCGGGCCGAAGGGGGCAGGATGCGCGCTGGTGAGACGCGCACCCTGCCGAGGTAGAGGCTGCCTCGGTCGACGATGGGCCATCGACGCGGGCTCGGCCTCTACGGATTGAGGGGAATACCCCCGGAGGCGGCGTGCGCGCGCACGAGTGGTGCACGGCTGTCCCTGATCCTGATGTGCGACGTCATGCCGCGTCCTCTCTGTCGGCATCGTGGTGAGCGACGCCGGTCCGGCAGGAGGCCTGGTGAGGACCTGGTGCGAACGTGCCGGGGAGGCTCTGGTGAGGGGCTTCTCCGGTTGGTGGCTCCATGATAGGCAGAACCAGACCGTTCGGGGCCGCCCGGGCCGGATTGTCCCCCCAACTGGGGCCCCCGGTCTGCCCTTCGGCGGACCCGGTCCGACGTGACCACGCCGCCGTTCGGCCCGTGCACCGTGCTCCGGCGGGCGCCCGCACACAGAAAAGACCCCCCACGCACCCGTCGCACACGCCGGCCAGGGGCCGGCGTGCCAGAAAAGCACCGTGCTCTGGCGGGGCGCCTGAAAACAGGAAAGACCCCCCATGCACCCACCGCGCACGACGGCCAGGGGCCGGCGTGCCAGAGAAGCACCGTGCTCTGGCAGGCGTCCGCACACGTAAAAGACCCCCCACGCACCCGCCCGCACGACGGCCAGGGGCCGGCGTGCCAAAGCAAGCACCGTGCTCTGGCGGGGCGCCTGAAAACAGGAAAGACCCCCCACGCACCCGCCAGAGCCCGGTTACCCTTGCTGCATTTCTGCCCTGGGGGAGTTGGCCTGGATGGCGCCACGTGGGGAGCCGCATTCAGTGTAGCGGTTCGCATCGGGCGTGCAGGACGGAGGGCTTTGATGGACGCATGAGAATCGTCATCGCCGGAGGCCACGGAAAGATCGCCCTCCTCCTCGCTCGCCAGCTGTCCGACGCCGGTCACGACCCCGTCGGGATCATCCGGAAGGCGGAGCAGACCGCCGACCTCGAGCAGGCGGGTGCGCGGGCTCTCGTGCTCGACCTGGAGTCGAGCGACGTGGACTCGCTCGCGGGTCACCTCGACGGGGCCGACGCGGTCGTGTTCGCGGCGGGTGGCGGCGGGTCGAGCGGCGCCGAACGCAAGCTCTCGATCGACCGTGACGGGGCGATCCTGCTGGCCGATGCCGCCGAGAAGGCGGGCGTCTCGCGCTACGTTCTGGTGTCGTCGATGCACGCCGACGACTTCGACGCGGATCGCGCGACGCTGCCCGCGGAGGGCGACGACGTGTTCCAGGTCTACCTGCGCGCGAAGAGCGAGGCCGACGCCGACCTCCGCTCGCGCGACGCGCTCGACTGGACCATCGTGCGTCCCGGCACCCTGACCGACGACGCCCCCACCGGGAACGTCTCCGTCGCCGCCCGCTTCGACGAGGGCACCATCTCGAGGGCCGACGTGGCCGCCCTGATCGTCTCCGCTCTCACGGAGGGCACGGCCGTGAAGACGCAGTTCGAGGTCATCACCGGCGAGGTGCCGATCAGCGACGCTCTCACGACCATCAAGTACTGACCCGATCGACCCTCGGGCCGCCGCCGTCAGACGATGGCGGCGGCCTGGCGGGCGATCTCGAGCTCCTCGTCGGTGGGAACGACGAGGACCGAGACGCGTGCCCCCTCGCGGGAGATGAACCGCGCCTCGCGCGACGAGAGCTCGTTGCGGTCGTCGTCGATCTCGATGCCGAGGAACTCCAGGCCGGCGAGCGTGCGCCGCCTCAAGAGAGCGTTGTTCTCCCCCACGCCGGCGGTGAACACCACCGTGTCCAGCCCGCCCAGCTGCGCCGCGTAAGCGCCGACGTAGTGCCGGATCCGGTGCCGGTAGACCGCCAGCGCGGCCTCGGCGACACCGTCGCCCCGCGACGCGGAGTCCTGCACGTCGCGCATGTCGCCGTTGCCGGTGAGCCCGAGGAGACCGCTCCGCTTGTTGAGCATCGTCTCGAGCTCGTCGAAGCCGAGACCGGCCTCGCGGTGCAGGTGGAAGATGACCGCAGGATCGACGTCGCCGGAGCGCGTGCCCATCACGAGCCCCTCCAGCGGGGTCAGGCCCATGGAGGTCTCGATGCTCCGCCCACCGCTGATGGCCGTCGCCGAGGCACCGTTCCCGATGTGCAGGACGATCATCTTCAGCTCCGCGAGCGGCACTCCGAGGAACTCCGCCGCGCGAGCGGACACGAACTTGTGAGACGTGCCGTGGAATCCGTAGCGCCGGACGTCGTACTCCCGCGCGAGGGCGTCGTCGATCGCGTAGGTGTAGGCGGCGGGCGTCAGCGTCTGGTGGAACGCGGTGTCGAAGACCGCCACCTGGGGGGCGTCGGGGAAAGCGTCGCGCGCGGCACGGATGCCCTGGAGGTTGGCGGGGTTGTGGAGCGGCGCCAGCGCGGAGAGGCGCTCGATCGACGCTTCGACTCCGGGGGTGACCACCGTCGCCCGGTCGAACTCCGACCCGCCGTGCACGACGCGGTGCCCCACGGCGATCAGCGGGTGCTCGGCGAACGAGGGCCCGTGCTTCTCGAAGGCCGCCAGCATCGCCGCGAAGCCGGCCACGTGGTCGGCGATGGGCTGGGAGTCGTTGGTGGTCTCCTCCCCCGTCTCGACGTTGCGGTGCTTCGTCTGCCCCGTGGGCTCGCCGATGCGCTCGACGAGTCCCGAGGCCAGCGTCCTCTCGCCGTCGAGTTCGATCAGCTGGTACTTGAACGACGACGAACCGGAGTTGACGACGAGGACGGCGCTCACAGGGCGGCTCCTTCGGAGGGGTCGGGTGTCGGGTGGGAAGCGGGCTCGATGCCCGCCTGGATGGCCGTGATGGCGACCGTGTTGACGATGTCGCTCACCAGGGCGCCACGGGAGAGGTCGTTGATCGGCTTTCGGAGACCCTGCAGGATGGGCCCGATGGCGACGGCTCCTGCGCTCCGCTGCACGGCCTTGTAGGTGTTGTTACCCGTGTTGAGGTCGGGGAAGATGAACACGGTGGCGCGCCCCGCCACCTCCGAGTCGGGCATCTTCGCCAGGGCCACGGTCGGGTCGGCCGCGGCGTCGTACTGGATCGGGCCCTCGACGAGCAGGTCGGGTCGGCGCTCGCGGACGAGAGCCGTGGCGAGCCGCACCTTCTCGACGTCGGCCCCCGAGCCGGAGTCGCCCGTGGAGTAGCTGAGCATCGCGATCCGCGGCTCGATGCCGAACTGGACGGCCGTCTGCGCCGACGAGATGGCGATGTCGGCGAGCTGCTCGGCGGTCGGATCGGGGATGACCGCGCAGTCGCCGTAGACGAGGACGCGGTCGGCGAGAGCCATGAGGAACACGCTCGACACCACCCCCACGTCGGGCAGCGTCTTGATGACCTCGAACGCCGGGCGGATCGTGTGCGCGGTCGTGTGCTTGGCACCGGAGACCATGCCGTCGGCGAGGCCGAGCTTCACCATCATGGTGCCGAAGTAGGAGACGTCGGTGACGGTGTCCATCGCGCGGTCCATCGTGATCCCCTTGTGTGCGCGCAGCTCGGCGTAGGCCGTGGCGAAGCGCACCTGGAGATCGTGGTCGGTCGGATCGAGGACGTCCGCCTCGCTCAGGTCGAGGCCGAGCTCCGCCCCCCGCGCCCGGATGCTCTGCTCGTCGCCGAGGAGCGTCAGCTTCGCGACGCCGCGCTGGAGCAGCGACGACGCGGCCCGCAGGATGCGGTCGTCGTCGCCCTCCGGCAGGACGATGTGCTTCTGGATGCTCCGCGCCCGATCGAGCAGCTGGTACTCGAACATCAGCGGCGTCACCACCGACGACGGGCTGACCTCGAGGAGCCGCAGCAGCTCCTTCGAGTCGACGTGCGTCTCGAAGAGGGCCAGCGCCAGATCGTACTTGCGCGGCGACTCCGCCGCGAGGCGACCGCGCGTCTGCGTGATGCGCAGCGCCGTGTCGTAGGTGCCCAGATCGGACCACAGGATCGGGAGCGTGCTGTCGAGACCACCGAGGAGCCTCACGACCTGCGGTGCCAGATCGAAGCCGCCGTTCAGGACGATGCCCGCGAGCGACGGGAACGTGTCGGACGCGTGAGCGAGGACGGTTGCGACGAGCACGTCGGACCGGTCACCCGGCACCACGACGACCGCCCCCTCCGTCAGCCGCGGCAGGACGTTCTCCATCGACATCGCCGCCACGACGACACCGACCGCCTCGCGGTCGAGGAGCTCCTCGTCGCCTCGCAGGAGGCGCGCGTGCGTCGCGGCCATCACCGCGCGGAGCGTCGGCGAGACGAGGACGCGGTCCTCCGGCAGCGCCCACACCGGAACCCGGCCGGTGGCGGTGCCCTCGAGGGCGTCGCCGATGCCGTCGACGACCTCCCCCATCAGATCGGTCTCGACCCGGTTCGCGACGACGGCGAGGAGTGTCGCGTGCTCGCTCCGCAACTCCGCCGTGGTGAGATCGGCGACCTGGCGCATGTCCGCGCCCGTCCGGGGCTGAGCGCCGTCCGACGTGCGACCCCCCAGGACGAGCAGGACCGGGGCCCCCAGGTTCGCGGCGATCCTCGCGTTGAACGACAGCTCGGTGGGGCTCCCGACGTCGGTGTAGTCGGAGCCGATGATGACGACCGCGTCGCACTGACGCTCCACCGCCGCGAACCGCCCCACGATCGTCGCGAGCGCGGTGTCCGGATCGGCGTGGACGTCGTCGTACGTGACACCGATGCAGTCGTCGTAGTCGAGATCCACGCTGTCGTGCGCGAGGAGCAGCTCCAGCACGTAGTCGGGCTCGCTCGTCGACCGGGCGACCGGGCGGAAGACACCGACACGCCCCACCTCGTGGCTCAGCGTGTCGAGCACACCCAGCGCGATCGTGGACTTCCCGGTGTGGCCTTCGGCGGACGTGATGTAGATGCGAGTCGACACGAGGCAACTGTATGGCCGCAGGCTCCGAGCATCCTGCGCCGTCCTCCACCGACCCGATCCCCGGACGACTACTCCACAGGAGTCGCGGGATGGTTCGTCACCGGCCGGAAGACCCGGTAGAGTTCTCTAGGTCGTCCGGCTCGACACCCCCCCGGGGTGCGATCCCGACTGCTGGAGAATTCGCCTAGTGGCCTATGGCGCACGCTTGGAAAGCGTGTTGGGTGCAAGCCCTCGGGGGTTCGAATCCCCCATTCTCCGCACAGGAAAAGCCCTGCCCCTTCTGGGGCGGGGCTTTTCCTGTGCGGAGACCACGTTTGGCGCCCTCCGGGCGCGCCCGGCGATCGTTGGGCGGGGTGGTGCGGCACCCGGCGCGTTCTGTTGCACGGGGCGGGGCGGGTGCGACCTGCGGTCGGCACTCGCCCCTTGCGGCGGAGGGGCGGGGCGGGTGCGGCCTTCGGCCGGCACTCGCCCCTTTGCGGCACGGGTGGGCGTGCGGCCTGCGGCCGGCACTCGCGTGGGGCGTGCGGCCTGCGGCCGGCATTTGCGTGCGTGCGACAGGGGCGTGCGGCCTTCGGCCGACACTCGCGTGCGGGGTGGAGCGTGCGGCCTTCGGCCGACACTTGCGTGCGTGCGACGGGGGCGTGCGGCCTGCGGCCGACACTGGCGGGGCGGGGCGGGAGCAGGAGGGGGCGGGGCGGGGACGCAGCGCGCGTAGGGTGGAGGGGTGGCAGAGGCGACGACGGCGCGGGTGGACTCCTGGCTGTGGGCCGTCCGCCTGTACAGGACGCGATCGGCGGCCACGGCCGCGTGCCGCGCCGGACACGTACGGGTCAACGGGGAGCGGGCGAAGGCCGCGCAGACCGTCCGCGCCGGCGACGAGGTGCGGGCGCGCCAGGACGGCTTCGATCGCATCGTCGTGGTCGAGAAGCTCCTGGTCAAACGCGTCGGCGCACCGGTCGCCGCCGAGGCCCTGACCGACCTCACGCCGCCCCGGCCGCCGCGCGAGGAGGTCTTCTTCGTCCCCGTCCGAGACCGCGGAACCGGTCGTCCGACGAAGCGCGACCGCCGGGAGATCGACCGGCTCCGCGAGCGCCTCGACGACCTCCCCGACGACTGACGGCGCGCCGGGAATCACCGCCGGAAAAACATACCGGTCGACCGGATACCTCCCGAACTGGGCTGTTCCGCAGTCGTCCGATTCCCGTAAGGTGATGCCAGCGCAGCGGGTACCAGGGGTGGGCCGCCTGCGATCGTTCCGATGTCCAGGGGAAAATCTCGATGCACGACGAAATCGACAGCGTGACCGACGAGGTCCGTGAGACTCCGATCCAGGAGCTCGGCCGCACTGCCCTGCTCTCCGGCGCCGTCTCGCTCCTGCCGGTGTTCGCCGCCCTCGTCTGGCTGACCGTCGGCTCGGCGTGGTGGGTCGTCGTGATCCTCGCCGAGGTCGCGATCACCGCCCTGTTCTTCGCCGTCTACATCCGGTTCCGACTCGTCTTCGCCCAGGTCACGCCCACCGCGTTCGTGAAGCGCAGGATGCTCCTGCCCCTCGTCCACGTCGACCGCGACGAGATCGCCTCCCTCGTGATGGCCAAGGTCTACCGGCACAACTCGACCGAGGTCCTCCCCCAGCTCCTCGGCCTCGGCCCGGACGGCCGCCGAGTGCTCGGCATGAGCGGGCTGTTCTGGACCGAGGCCTCCATCCTGCGGATCGCCGAGGCCCTCGACGTCCAGACCGTCGTCGTCGAGGACCACCTGATGCGCCGCGACTACTACGCGCGCTTCCCGATGGCCCGCGCCTGGTACGGGCGCCGCGACGTCCGGACCCTCGCCGTCGTCGCGTCGATCGGAGTCGTGGCGCTGGCCGTCTCCGGTATCGAGAACCTCGTCAGCCTGCCCTAGTCGGGGCGATCGGCGACGAGGGTCGTCGACGACCGTCAGCGACGGCGCAGCGTGCCGAAGATCCCCTTGACCATCTCGCGGACGATCGTCTTGCCGGTCGACGACCCGAGGAGGTCCTCGATCATTGACCCCGCCCCCTGGGCCCGCGTGGTGGAGGCACGGGATCGCGTCGACGAGGCGCGGGTCTGCCGGGCCTTCTCCGTCTTCTCGAACTCGCGCTGCTGGCGCTCGAAGGCGGCCTGGGCCGTGGCACGCTCCTTGGCGGCGACGGCCTCGGCACGGGCATCCTGCTTGGCCTTCGCCTCGGCCTCCTTGGCCGCGAGCGCCTCCTCCTTCACGCGCTGCTCGGCCTCGACCTTCGCCCTGTCGGCCTGCGACGCGGCCTCGAGCTTCGCCGTCAGGATCTCGCGGGCCGACTCGCGGTCGATCGCGGTTCCGTAGGTCGCGAGGAGCGGGGACGACGCGACCGTCTGCTGCATCGTCGCCTCGGGTGTCGGCGCCATCGAGCTCCGGGGCGCCCGGAGCCGCGTCCACGCGACCGGCGATGGCGCCCCCTTCTCGTTCATGACCGTCACGATCGCCTCGCCCGTGGCGAGACCCTGGAGCACCTCGGCGAGGTCGTAGCCGCTCGACGGATAGGTCGACACGGTGGCTTTGAGGGCCTTGGCGTCGTCGGGCGTGAACGCACGGAGCTGGTGCTGCACGCGGGAGCCGAGCTGCGCCAGGATCTCGCCCGGGACGTCCTTCGGCGTCTGCGTGACGAAGACGATGCCGACCCCCTTCGAGCGGATGAGGCGCACGGTCTGGGTGATCTGCGTCAGGAAGTCCTTGGACGCGTCGCGGAAGAGCAGGTGCGCCTCGTCGAAGAAGAAGACCAGCTTCGGCTTGTCGAGGTCGCCGACCTCCGGCAGGTCGTTGTAGAGGTCGGCGAGCATCCACATCAGGAAGGTCGAGAAGAGCGCCGGCTGCGTGGCCACCCCGGGGAGCTCCAGGAGGCTGACGATGCCGCGGCCGTCGGGCGCGAGGCGGAGGAACTCGGCCGTGTCGATCTCCGGCTCGCCGAAGAAGAGGTCCGCACCCTGGTCGGCGAACGTGACGAGCTCGCGCAGGATCACGCCGACGGTCGCCGAGCTGAGGCCCCCGAGGTCCTCGAGCTCGACCTTCCCGGCGTCACTCGTGAGAAAGGTCAGCACGGCACGGAGGTCGGTGAGGTCGAGGAGCGGCAGGCCCGCCTGCTCGGCGTAGTGGAAGACGAGCCCGAGGCTCGACTCCTGCGTGGCGTTGAGCCCGAGGACCTTGCTGAGCAGGAGCGGGCCGAAGCCCGACACCGTGGCCCGCACGGGGATCCCCGTCCCCCGTCCGCCGAGCGCGAAGTACTCCGTGGGCGCGGCCTCGGGCGACCAGTCCTGGCCGATCCCCCGCGTGCGCTCCAGCAGCTTTTCGTTCGACTCCCCCGGGCTGGCGATCCCCGAGAGGTCGCCCTTGATGTCCGCGGCGAAGACGGGCACGCCCGCGCGGGAGAGCTGCTCGGCCAGGACCTGCAGCGTCTTCGTCTTGCCGGTGCCGGTGGCTCCGGCGACGAGTCCGTGCCGATTGAGCATGGCGAGCGGGATGCGCACGGGCACGTCGGCGAGCGCGTCGCCGTTGACGAGCGCACCCATCTCGAGCGCGGGGCCGTCGAAGGAGTAGCCGGCGCGGATCCTGGCGACCTGGTCGGCGTCGAGGGGCCCGGCGGTCTCGACCGCAGGAGCCACGGGACCACTGCTCGCCGTCGCCGCGGCTGCCGCCTCGGCGGCCGCACTCGCCAGAGCCGCAGCCTCCGCCGCACGCTCCTGCGCCCGCGCCAGGGCCTCGTCCGCCTCCCTCTTGGCGGTCTCGGCGGCGGCCACAGCCGCCTCCGCTTCGAGGCGTGCGGTTTCGGCGGCGTCGCTCATGGCGACAGCCTAGGAGCCCGCGGGCGCCGCCGCTCGTTTTTCGAGCCGGTGTCGTTCCGCGAGGAGCCGGTACGCGAACGGCGCCCAGAGGACGACCGCCACTCCCGCGCCGATCAGGACGCCGCCGACGGTGTCCGAGAGCCAGTGGGCCCCCAGGTAGGTGCGGCTGAGGAGCATGAGCACGGAGTAGACGACGCCGGCGACCCACACCCGGGTGCGGCGGAGGATCACGCCCAGCGTCACGGCGATCGTGACGGCGTTCGCCACGTGCCCGGACGGGAACGACCCGAAGTCGCTCGCGACGAGGATGTCGAGGGGGCGCGCCCGGCCGAACAGGTGCTTGAGCAGCTGGACGACACCGGCGCTCAGCACGGACGCCAGGACGAAATAGAGGGCCGCCCAGCGTCTCCTGCGGACCACCAGGAGGAGCGCGATGACGATCGGCACGACGAAGATCCCGAACCAGCCTCCGCCGAGGAAGTTCATGACGAGGGCCGGGACCTCCCACAGCGGCGACCGGTGCTCCACGATCTCGGCCATCCACTCGGTGTCGATCTCGAGCCGGCCCCGACGGAGCGTGACGAGCCAGCCCAGGAGGAGCGCCAGGCCGAGGCCGCCCAGGGCGGAGACGAAGGGCCATCGTCGCTGGACCCGGAGAGCGATCCGGCGCTCGTCGGTGGAGTCGGTCATCGACCCACCGTACCGGGTGGTCAGTGGCCGAGCGCCGGGACCGTCCTGGGGCGGACGAGGATCCACAGCCCGAGGATCGCGATGAATGTCGTGGCGACCATCACGGCACCCATCGGAGCCGCGGTCGTGATCCCCAGGACGCCGACGATCGGCGAGATCAGGCCGGCGAGGCCGAAGTTGAGGGCGCCGAGCAGCGACGCGGCGGTTCCCGCCTCCTTCCCGTGGTTGGCGAGGGCCAGCACCTGCACCTGCGGGAACGAGAAGCCGCACGAGCAGATGAAGAGCCAGAGCGGCACGAGCACGCCCGCGAGACCGACCTGAGCCAGGTCGAGGACCACGATGGCGATCGCCGAGAGGAACATGACGCTCGTCGAGCCCGCGAGGATCCACTGCGGCCCGAAGCGCTGAGCCAGCCGCGCCGACACCTGCACCCCGATCACGATCCCGAGCGAGTTGATCGCGAACAGCAGCCCGTACTGCTGGGCGCTCATGCCGTAGACCTCCTGGAAGAGGAACGACGAGGACGAGAGGTACGCGAAGAGGCCGGAGAAGACCATCGCGCCGATCAGCGCGACGCCGACGAAGATGCGGTCGCCGAACAGGACGCGGTAGCGCTGACGGAGCGTCGAGTGCCCCGCCTCCTGCCGGAGCTCCCGGGGCAGGGTCTCGACGATGAAGAAGACCGCGGCCAGCACCACGAAGACGCCGTACGCCGCGAGGAAGACGAAGATCCCCCGCCAGCTGGTGACGCGCAGGAGCTGCGACCCGATGAGCGGGGCGAGGAGCGGCGCGAGTCCGTTGACGAGCGCGAGCCGCGACAGCATGCGCACGAGCGGCTTGCCTCCGAAGAGATCGCGGACGAGCGCCATGGCGACGACGCCACCGGCGGCCGCGCCCATTCCCTGGAGGACGCGGAAGAGCCCGAGGAGCTCGATGCTCGGAGCGATCGCGACGCCGATGCTGGCGATGACGTGCACCGTGCTCGCCGTGATGAGCGGGATCCGGCGACCCACCCGGTCGCTCCACGGGCCGACGAGGAGCTGCCCGAGCGCGAAGCCGATCGTCGTCGCCGTCAGCGTGAGCTGGATGACGGCCGTCGTCACCCCGAAGTCGCTCTGGAGCGCCGGGAACGCGGGCAGGTAGAGGTCGATGGTCGCCGGCCCGAGAGCCGTGAGCGCCCCCAGCACGACGACGTAGACGAGACGCTGGCGCCGGGTGAGAGAGTCTCCCGGGTGCACGACGATGGTCACGGAACTCCTAGCGAAAATGCCGGTCAGGGCTGTGGTGAACGCTCACGGAAGCAGTGACCTGCGCGAGCGGGGAGGAGGGTGGGGAGGGGTTCGGCCGACGCGACGGCGACCGTTCGACAAGCCTAGCCCTCGGCCCGGCCGCTACGGAAGACACCCGGGGGCGCCCGCTCACTTGGCCCGGACGAGGCTCCTCTCGAAGTCGCGCACCGTGTCGGTGCGGAGGGCCTGCCGGAGCCTCTCGGTCGCCTCCGGATCGACCGTCACGATGGACTGCCCGTCGGGTGACGTGCCCGTCCCGCCCGTGGGAACGGTGAAGAACGAGAAGCCGCTGGAGTCGAGACCGCGGAGAGAGTAGGCGAGCGAGGCGATCCGCGGGAGGGTGAAGCCGGCGTCGACCGTGAGGTTCTTCGAGGTCTCCGACGCGAACGCGGTGAGCGCCTGCGGGTCGGCGAGGACGTCACGGCTGATCGCGCGGTCGAGGATGCCCCGGAGGAGGGCTTGCTGGTTGGCCACGCGCTGGTAGTCGCCCGTCGCGAACGCCTTCCGCTCGCGCACGAATGCGAGGGCCTTCTCGCCCTCGAGCGACACGGGGCCTCCGGGGAAGAAGAAGGGGCCGCCGAGCTCGGGGTTCGTCGTCGTGAACGGCGCCCGGTTGTCGACGGGGACACCCCCCAGGGCCGTCGTCATGTCGGAGAGGCCCTCGAAGTCGATGATGGCCACGTGGTCGATCCGCGCCCCGAGGAAGGTCTCGACGGTCTGGATCGACAGCGCTGTGCCGCCCCAGGCGAGCGCGGCGTTCACCTTGGCCTCGCCGTGACCGGGGACGGGGAGCCAGAGGTCGCGCATGATCGACATGATCGAGACGTGCGACCCGTCGGCCGGCACGTGGACGAGCATCATCACGTCGGAGCGCTGCGCCCCCTTCGCGAGGAGGTCTCGAGCGTCGCTCTCGACTCGGGAGTCGCTCCCCAGGAGCAGGATGTTCTGGGCTCCGCCGACGGGAGCGGGTCGGCCCTTCTCGTCGGGGAAGGCCTCGGAGACGGGGATGGTCGTGAGGTTCTTGCCGACCACCTGCTGGACGAGCACGGCGGCGCCCCCGACGACGGCCACCAGCATCGCCACGAGGACGCCCACCGTGACGAGGGCCTTCATCCGGGCACGGCGCCGGCGCCGGCTGCGACGGCGGGAGGATCGGGAGGGGGCGGGGTGCGAGACGACATCGGGGGTCGTGGTCATGGCGCGGCTTTCGGATCGATGACGGGTGGGGACTCTGCGGCGAGCGGTCGGAACAGGTGGAGTCGGCGTGCCCGAGACTCGGACGGATCAGTAGGCGCCGACGGGCAGGAGGACGGCGCGGACGGTCTTGAGGAGGACGACGACGTCGTACCCGAGGCTCCAGCGATCGACGTAGTCGAGGTCGAGTGCGAGTCCGTCCTCCCACGTGAGGGTGCTCCGGCCGCCGACCTGCCAGGGACCGGTCATGCCGGGGACGGCCTCGAGCCGACGCGCCGCCCGGGCGCAGTAGGTCGCGACCTCGCAGGGAAGCGCCGGGCGAGGGCCGACGAGGCTCATGTCGCCGCGGAGCACGTTCCACAGCTGGGGCAGCTCGTCGAGGGAGAAGCGGCGCAGGACGGCGCCGACCGGCGTGACGCGCGGATCGGCCTCGAGCTTGAAGAGCGGACCGTCGGCTCGGTGCCGCCGTTTGAGCTCTGCCAGCCGGGCGTCGGAGTCGAGGTGCATGGTGCGGAACTTGACGATGGAGAAGGCTCGACCGTCACGCCCGACGCGCACCTGGCGGTAGATCGGCGACCCCGCGCTGTCGAGACGGACGAGGAGGGCGATCGCCAGGAAGACCGGGAAGAGCAGGATGAGCCCGACGAGGGCACCCAGGACGTCGACGCCGCGTTTCGCCGTGCGCGCCGCGGACCGGGATCGCCTGTCGGCGGGCGGGGCGACCTTCGGGGACGGGGCGTCGTCGGCCCGAGGGAGCGCGGACGAGTCGGAGCGCGAGATCGGGAGGGTCGTGGTGCGCGTCAGCAGGGTCAAACCGAGGCCTCTCTGTTGTGTGACATATTACACAGAGTGTACCGATACGGCTCAGTCCCCTCAAGTGAAATACAACATCCGGACAGGAAAAAGCCCCCGGGGAAGCGATGGTCGCTTCTCGCGGGGGCGAGGACGAGGCTGCGGTGACGAGACCGCCGCCGCCGTGGCTAGCCGAGCGTGCCGAGCGCGCGGGTGACGTCGGCCACGAGATCGTCGACCGACTCGATGCCCACCGAGAGCCGGACGAGGTTCTCCGGCACCTCGAGGGCCGTCCCGCGGACCGACGCGTGCGTCATCTCCGACGGATAGCCGATGAGCGACTCGACGCCGCCGAGCGACTCCGCGAGCTGGAACACCTCGGTGGACTCCGCGAAGCGCTTGGCCGCGGGGGCACCTCCCGAGACCGCGATGGAGAGCATGCCGCCGAAGCGCTTCATCTGGCGGGAGGCCAGCTCGTGACCCGGGTGCTCCGGCAGACCGGGGTAGTAGACCTTCTCGACCGCAGGATGCCCGACCACGGCCTCCGCGACGGCCTGGGCGTTCTCGGAGTGGCGGTCGACCCGCACTCCCAGCGTCTTGATGCCCCGGATCGTGAGCCACGCCTCCATCGGAGCGGACACGGCACCGACGCCGAACTGCACGAAGCCGATCTTCTCGGCGAGGTCGTCGTCGTTCACGACCAGGGCGCCGCCGACGGTGTCGGAGTGGCCGCCGAGGTACTTCGTCGTGGAGTGCACGACCACGTCGGCGCCCAGCGCGAGGGGCTGCTGGATGTAGGGCGAGGCGAAGGTGTTGTCGACGACGACCAGCGCGCCGGCGGCGTGCCCGATCTCGGCGAGGGCGCCGATGTCGCTGATCTTCATCATCGGGTTGCTCGGCGTCTCGACCCACAGGAGGGTCGTCTGCGACGCCTGCACCGCCTCGCGGACCTGGTCGAGGTCGGTCATGTCGACGGTGTCGAGCGTGATGCCCCAGGGCTTCCAGACCCGGTTGACGAGCCGGTGGGTGCCGCCGTACACGTCGTTGCCCATGACGACGCGCGAGCCGGGCGAGAGGACGGCGCGGAGGAGGGAGTCCTCGGCCGCGAGGCCGGAAGCGAAGCTGAAAGCGGCCGAGCCGCCCTCGAGGCTGGCGAGCACCGTCTGGAGGGAGTCGCGCGTGGGGTTGGCCGAGCGCGCGTACTCGTAGCCGCCGCGGAACCCGCCGATGCCGTCCTGCACGAACGTGGAGGTCTGGTAGATCGGCGGGACGACGGCACCCGTCGTCGGGTCGAACTCCTGGCCGTCGTGGATGGCGCGGGTCTCGAAGGAGTGGGTCACGGGAGGAGCCTTTCGCGGGCGTTCTGGGGAGCGGCGACGCCGCTCGAGGGGATCATTCGGAGAGGAAGGCGAGGAGGTCGTGGCGGGTGACGACGGCTGCGGGCTTGCCGTCGCTCGTGACGAGCAGCGCGTCGTTCTTCTCGAGGGCGCGACGCGCTGCCGACACGGACTCGTTGAGGCCGATGAGCGGAAGCGGCTCCCCCACGAAGCCCTCCAGGCGATCGGTCATCTGAGCGGCACCGGAGAACACGTGCTCCAGGAGCGCCTTCTCCTCGACGGCCCCGACGACCTCGCCCATCACGACGGGCGGCTCGGCCGAGAGGACCGGCATCTGCGAGACGCCGTACTTCGACATGATCTGCACCACGTCGCGCACGGTGTCGCCGGGATGCGCGTGCACCAGGTCCGGGAGGGCACCGCTCTTCGAGGCGATCAGGTCGCCGACCGTGCGCTCGTCCGCGACCTCGCTGAAGCCGTAGGACCGCATCCAGCGGTCGTTGAAGATCTTGCCGAGATAGCCGCGCCCGCCGTCGGGCAGGAGGCACACCACGACGTCGTCGGCGGAGAGCTCGCGCGCCACGTCGAGCGCGGCCGCCACGGCCATTCCGCTCGAGCCGCCGACGAGCAGCCCCTCCTCGCGGGCGAGTCGCCGGGTGAGGTCGAACGATCGCGCGTCGGAGACCGCGATGATGCGGTCGACGACGCTGCCGTCGTAGGCCCCCGGCCAGAAGTCCTCGCCGACGCCCTCGACGAGGTAGGGCCGGCCGGAGCCGCCGGAGTAGACGCTGCCCTCGGGATCGGCGCCCACGATCCGCACGGCGCCGCCGCTGATCTCCTTCAGGTAGCGACCGGTGCCGCTGATGGTGCCGCCGGTCCCGATCCCGGCCACGAAGTGCGTGAGGCGCCCCTCGGTGTCGCGCCAGATCTCCGGACCGGTGGTCTCGTAGTGGCTGAGCGGGCCGTTGGGGTTGAAGTACTGGTTGGGCTTGAAGGCGCCCGGGATCTCGGTGACGAGCCGATCGGAGACGCTGTAGTAGGACTCGGGGCTGTCGGGCGCGACGGCCGTCGGCGTGACCACGATCTCGGCGCCGTAGGCGGTGAGGACGTTCCGCTTGTCTTCGCCGACCTTGTCGGGGAGCACGAAGACGCACCGGTAGCCGCGCTGCTGCGCGACGAGTGCGAGACCGACGCCCGTGTTGCCGCTCGTGGGCTCGACGATCGTTCCGCCGGGCTTCAGCAGCCCCTCGCGCTCGGCGGCGTCGATGATGCGCGTCGCGATGCGGTCCTTCGACGACCCACCCGGGTTGAGGTACTCGACCTTGACGAGGACGGTGGCCTCGATGCCTTCCGTCAGCCGGTTCAGTTTCACCAGGGGCGTGTCGCCCACGAGGTCGAGGACGGATTCGGCGTACTTCACCCGTCGAGTCTACCGACGGGCACCTGGCCGTGACGGGAGAAGACCTGCCGCGACGGGGCCGTCGCCCCCTCAGCCGGCGACGCCGACCTGCTGGTCGTAGAGCTCGGCGTAGACGCCGCCCAGGGCGACCAGGTCGTCGTGCGTTCCGCGCTCGACGATCCGGCCGGCCTTCACGACGAAGATGACGTCGGCCGATCGGACCGTGGAGAGACGGTGCGCGATGGCGATCGTCGTCCGGCCCCGGGCGGCCGTGTCGAGCGCCTCCTGCACGATGCGCTCCGAGACGGAGTCGAGCGCGCTCGTCGCCTCGTCGAGGACGAGCACCGCCGGATCTTTCAGCAGGACGCGGGCGATGGCGATGCGCTGCTTCTCGCCCCCCGAGAGCCGGTAGCCCCGCTCCCCCACGACCGTGTCGTACCCGTCGGGGAACGACATGATCGTCTCGTGGATGTTGGCCTGGCGCGCCGCCGTCTCGAGCTGCTCGAGCGTCGCCCCCGGACGGGCGTACCGCAGGTTGTCGCCGATCGTGGCGTGGAAGAGATAGGTCTCCTGGCTGACGATGCCGATGTTGGCGACGAGGTCGTCCTGCGAGAGGTCGCGGACGTCGATCCCGGCGAACCGGACGACACCGCTGGACGCCTCGTAGAACCGCGGGATGAGGTAGGAGACGGTCGTCTTCCCGGCGCCGCTCGGCCCGACGAAGGCGACGAATTGCCCTGGCTCGACGTCGAAGGTCAGCCCGTCGAGCGTCTTCTGACCGGGTTCGGCGTCGGGATAGGCGAAGGTGACGTCGTCGAACCCGACCCGCCCGAGGCCCGCCTCGGGTACCGGGACCGGCTCGTGGGAGTCGCTGATCGCGGGGGTGAGGTCGAGGTACTCGAAGATGCGGGCGAAGAGCGCCCCCGACGTCTGGATGTCGAGCGCCACGCGCAGCAGGCCGAGGAGCGGGAACGTCAGGCGCGCCTGCACCGTGGTGAAGGCGACGATCGTGCCCGCCGTGACCGCGACGTCCCGCGTGATGAGCCACGCGGCGACGAGGTAGATGACGGCGGGGATGATCGACAGGAAGATCTGGACCGTGGCGAAGAACCACTGCCCGCTCATCTGCTGCCTCACCTGGAGGCCGATCTGCGTGCGGTTCTCGGCCGCGTAGCGCTCGACCTCGGTGCGCTGCTGGTTGAAGCTCTTGGCCAGCAGGATGCCGCTCACGCTCAGCGTCTCCTGCGTGATGGCCGTCATGTCGGAGAGCGACTCCTGAGTCGCCGTGGCGATGCGCGCCCGCACCTGGCCGACCTTGCGCTGAGCGATCACGAGGACCGGCAGGAGCACGACGGCCACGATGGTCATCTGCCAGCTCAGGAACAGCATGGCCACGAAGGCGGCGATCACGGTCACCGTGTTGCCGAGGACGGACGAGATCGTGTTGCTGAGCACGTTGGCCACGCCGCCGACGTCGTTCTGCAGCCGCGACTGGATGACTCCCGTCTTGGTGCGGGTGAAGAAGGCGAGCTCCATCCGCTGGAGGTGACCGAAGAGCCGGATGCGGAGGGCGCCCATCACCTTGTTGCCCACGGTCGCCGTGAGGTAGGTCTGCCAGACGCCGATGGCCGCGGAGAGCACCCACAGCAGGACCATCAGGCCCACGAGTCGCAGGAGCACCGGCACGTCGGGCCCGCCCCGCGGGAAGAGGCCCCGGTCGAACGCCTGCTGCGTCAGCAGCGGTGGGACGACGCTGAGCGCGGCACCCACGAGGACGAGGATCACGGTCACCACGAGGGCTCGCTTGTGCGGCGAGAAGAGACTGCGGATGCGGCGCAGCAGGTCGGGGACCTTGGGCGCGGACGCGTTGGCTGCCTTCTGGGCGTCGATGTCGGCACCCGACACGCGGCTGCCGCCCGGGCGACCGCCGCCACCGCGCATGCCGCCTCCGGAGGCGACCGAGTCCATCCTGCTCACGGTCTCACTGTAAGCCTGCCCGCCGACAGGGGACGACCCGGAACCGAACCGACACCCGGCCCCGCTCCGAACACCTCGTCTGTCCCCACTTCTGGGCGACTTCGCGATTCCGGCGATGGAGAAGAAATCTCAGTTTATGATGTGTTCGGGCCGAGAGCCCGTGTACCGCATTCCCCGTCCCGACCGGGGAACTACCCGATGCGGCAGAGGTGACCTGAGTGACTACCCGTAACGAGACGACCGTCGACCCTGCGCCGTCGACGGAACTTGAGCTCGACCACCGATCCATGCTCGACACGATCGAGAGGATCTGGCCGCAGATCGCGCCGCTCCAGGGCGCCCGCCTGCGCGAGGCCGTGCGGAGCGTGCCCGAGCACGAGTGGAGCCAGAGGGCCCGCATCCTGCTCGCCCTCGCGACGAGCCACCGCTCCGTCGGGTCCACGAGCAGGAGCGCCGCGCTCCCCTGGTTCCGCGCCGTCGACAAGAGCATCCGCGCCGACCCCGACAGCCCGCTCGACGTCCGGGTCGGATACCTCGTGCACCTCGCCGCGACTCTTCGCACCCTCGGCAACCTGGAGACGGCCCGCACGCACCTGGAGCGCGCCCGCGACCTCCTCGAGGAGGACGAGTCGTTCGAGATCTCCACGCGCGTCGACCTCAGCGCGTCGTTCTCCCTCCAGCTCGGGCTCGTCCGCATCCACCTCGGGCTGTGGGACGAGGCGACGTTCGCCCTGTCGCTCGCCGAGGGCCTCGCCACCGAGCACCTCTCCTCGGCCGAGCGGGTCGAGTGCCACTCGGCGCTCGCGTTCGTCGCGTTCCAGCTCGGCGACTTCGAGCGCGCGGAGGAGCAGGCCGACCGGGCCGTCCGCCACGCGGACGGGACGGAGCTGATGACGAGCTCCTTCTCCGCTCTCACTCACATCACCCGGTTCCTCCTCCTCGTCGAGCGGCAGAGCGGTTCGCAGGACTACGACCGGCAGCTCCGCTCGCTCCGGATCTCGACGCGGGACACCGACTGGGAGGCGCACGCCGTCTTCGCCGAGGCCCTCGGTCGCCACACGGCCGGGAGCTCGATCGAGGCCCTCGACCTGCTCGGTCGGGTCACCCGGCTGGTGCGGGGCTACACGGGCGATCCCGTGGTCGCGACGTCCGCGGGCATCCTGCGGGCCGAGGCTCTCCGCGCGCTCGGCGAGCTCGACGAGGCGCGCGACATCGTGCGGGAGCTCGAGCCCGGCCAGCACCACGTCACCTGCCCCGGCAGGATCGAGGCGCTCACGGCGTTCACCGCTGGAGACCCGCGGGGCGCCCTCGCCGCACTCCGCGAGTGCCTCGCCCTCGGCGAACTCCACTCGACGCGGCACATGGCGCCGATCTTCGCGCTCGTCGCTGCCGCCGAGAGCGAGCTCGGCAACCCCGTGGCGTCCGGCATCGCCTTCGACCGGAGCCTGCTGGTCGCGGCCAACACCGGGACCTCGTGGCCCTTCCGGGCGTTCCCCCGGGAAGTCGTCGACCGCCTCGTGTCCGGCGCGCTGGAGCGGACCCAACCCGCCTCGGTCGTCCGCCTTCTCGAGCGCCTCGACGGCGCGACACCGCAGGAGGCGGCCACGCTGGCCGATCCGCTCAGCGATCGCGAGCTCGTGATCGTCCGGCACCTGGCCACCGGAGCCACCCTGAGCCAGATCGGCACCGAGCTGTTCATCTCCGTCAACACCGTCAAGAGCCACGTCCGCAGCATCTACCGCAAGCTCTCGGCGACGAACCGCCGCGAGGCCATCGCCCGCGCGGTGCAGCTCGGGCTCGCCGACGCCCACTGACGACAGGGGCGGACGTCCCGACGACGAAAGCCCCCGACCTTCCGGTCGGGGGCTTTCGCACGGGTGAAGCGGAATTACTTGAGGGTCACCGTGGCGCCGGCGGCCTCGAGCTGAGCCTTGGCCTTCTCGGCGGTCTCCTTGTTGGCGCCCTCGAGGACGGTGCCGGGGGCACCGTCGACGACGGCCTTCGCCTCGCCGAGGCCGAGGCTCGTGAGCGCGCGGACCTCCTTGATGACCTGGATCTTCTTGTCACCGGCGGCCTCGAGGACGACGTCGAACGAGTCCTTCTCCTCGACCTCTTCGGCCGGAGCGGCGGGGCCGGCGGCACCGGCAGCGGCGACGGGGGCCGCAGCGGTGACCTCGAAGACCTCTTCGAACTTCTTGACGAAGTCGCTGAGCTCGATGAGCGTGAGCTCCTTGAAAGCCTCGATCAGTTCGTCCTGGCTGAGCTTTGCCATGATTTTCTCCTTGTTGTCTAGCTAAAAGTGGGGTGTGTAACGAGTGTTGCGGACCTGATCAGGCCGCGTCTTCCTGCTTCTGACGCAGCGCCTCGACCGTGCGGACGGCCTGCGAGAGCGGTGCCTGGAACAGGTAGGCCGCACCGAACAGCGAAGCCTTGAAGGCGCCGGCCAGCTTGCCCAGCAGCACCTCCCGCGACTCGAGGTCGGCGAGCTGACCCACCTCGGCCGCGGTCAGGGGGTTACCGTCGAAGTACCCGCCCTTCACGATCAGCTGAGGGTTCGCCTTGGCGAAGTCACGCAGGCTCTTGGCCACGGCGACAGGGTCTCCGTGGACGAAAGCGATCGCGGACGGCCCAGCGAGCTCGGCATCGAAGGAGCTGATGCCGGCGTTGTTGGCCGCGATCTTGGTGAGCGTGTTCTTCACGACGGCGTAGGTGGCGTGCTCTCGGATCCCGGTGCGCAGCTCCTTGAGCTGAGCAACGGAGAGGCCGCGGTACTCGGTGAGCAGGACGGCGGTCGAGTCGCGGAACGAATCCGTGAGCTCGGCGACCGATGCTTCCTTGTTCGCCATGTCGCTCCTAACGTGTGTAGTGCCGGCAGCCCCTGTGCTCGTGTGACGGAGCAGGTCGACCCACGAAAAAAGGCTCCGCGCAGGAGCGCAGAGCCTGTTCCCGTTCGATCGAGGATCGGAGTGGACTCACGATCGGACCGGGTTGCTGTACACACCTGCGCAGGTCGTTTCTCGTGAGAGAACCTTCGGCCGGGTGGACTCTTGCGAGCTCACACCGGCAACCGGCGGTCTTGGGCTTCGGTAACTATAGCAGGATCCCGGCGTCCCCCGGCAACCCGGGTCAGGGGCGGACCGCCTCCGGCGCGGGCAGGGGTGCGGGCGAGCCCTTCGGGGCGGGCTCGAGGGGCAGGCGCACGGTGAAGACCGCGCCGGGCTCGCCGTTGGACGCCGACACGGTGCCGCCGTGGGAGTGGACGACGGCCTCGACGATGGCGAGGCCCAGCCCCGTGGATCCTGCCTTCCGCGAGCGCGAGCTGTCGGCGCGCGCGAACCGCTCGAAGAGGACCGGCATGACGGCGGGGTCGATCCCCGGTCCGTTGTCGGAGACGGTGACGACGGCCTCCTTCGCCGCGTCGTCGCGTGCCAGCGTCACCCAGACCTCCGTGCCCTCGGGGGTGTGGGTGCGGGCGTTGTTGAGGAGGTTCGCGACGACCTGGTGCAGGCGCATGGGGTCGCCGAGCAGGGTGATGGGTTCCTCGGGCACCGAGACCTCGAACTGGTGCCCCGTCGTCGACACGTGGGTGTCGTGGACGGCGTCGAGGACGATCCTGGTGAGGTCGACCTCCTTCGTCACGAGATCGGTGCCCTCGTCGAGGCGGGCCAGCAGGAGCAGCTCCTCGACGAGAGAGGTCATCCGCACGGACTCCGACTCGATCCGGCCCATCGCGTAGACGACGTCCTCCGGGAGGTCCTTGCCCATGCGGCGGGTCAGCTCGGCGTAACCGCGGACGGACGCGAGCGGGGTGCGCAACTCGTGCGAGGCGTCGGCGACGAACTGCCGGACCTTGTTCTCCGACTCCTGCCGGGCGGTGAGGGCGCTGGCGACGTGGCCGAGCATGCGGTTCATCGCGGCGCCGACGCGGCCGACCTCCGTGCGCGGGTCGGTGTCCTCCTTGGCGACGCGGGCGTCGAGGGCGACGTCGCCGCGGTCGAGCCGGAGCTCGGCGACGCGACTCGCCGTCGCCGCCATCCGCTGGAGCGGCCGGAGGGCGTACCGGACCACGAGGAGGGCGATGGCGATCGAGACGGCCAGACCGACGATGGTCACGATCGAGATCACGAGCAGGAGGCGGCCGATGGTCGCGTTGACCGAGGCCATCGGGAGACCGACGACGAGCCGGTAGCCCTCGGCGGTCGTGACCGACTTCACCCGGTACTCGCCGAGCTTGCCGTCGAGGGTCATGGTGACGTGCTGCCCGGAGCCGATGTTCGCCAGCTTGGTGAAGTCGGCGGTCGTGAGCGGGTTCTCGTAGTTCCCGTCGTCGTTGACCCGTCCCGGCGTGTAGACCCGCGTGCCGGCGAAGAGCACCGAGAGCGTGCCCGGCCCCTGGCCGGTGCCGAGCAGCAGCCCCTCGAGGTTGCTCGGCCCTCCGGTCGGGTCGTAGTCGTTGGGCAGGCTGTGCTGCGCCCGGTTCGTGGCGGAGTCGAGCTGGCCGTCGAGCTGCTGGTTGAGGAAGCCCCGGAGCGCGATCACGCTCACGAGCCCGATCACGACGCTGAGCCCGACGACGATCGCGACGATGCTGACGATGAGGCGGCGGCGCAGGGTCATCGGCCCGGCGAAACTCGTGGCCCAGCGACGGAGGCGGGCCGCAGGAGGCGGCGTCACGAGACGGGCTTGATCACGTACCCCACGCCGCGGACGGTGTGGATCATGGGCTCTTCGCCGGCGTCGATCTTCTTGCGGAGGTAGGAGATGTAGATCTCGACCACGCTGGACTTGCCGCCGAAGTCGTAGCTCCAGACGCGGTCGAGGATCTGCGCCTTCGACAGGACGCGGCGGGGGTTCCGCATGAGGAACCTCAGGAGCTCGAACTCGGTGGCGGTCAACTCGATCTCGCGACCGGCCCGGTTCACCTCGTAGCTCTCCTCGTCGAGGACCAGGTCGCCGACCGTGATGCGCGAGTCGCCGCCCTCGGAGACGAGCGCCGCCGAGCGGCGGATCAGCCCGCGGAGCCGCGCCACCACCTCCTCGAGGCTGAACGGCTTCGTGACGTAGTCGTCGCCTCCTGCGGTCAACCCCGTGACGCGGTCCTCGACGGCGTCCTTCGCCGTCAGGAACAGGATCGGGGTGTCGTCGCCGCCGTTGCGGAGCCGGCCGAGGACCTGCAGCCCGTCGATGTCGGGCAGCATCACGTCGAGCACGATCGCGTCGGGCTTGAACTCGCGGGCGAGCGTGAGGGCGGTCTGACCGTCCGGAGCCGCCTTGACGTCCCAGCCCTCGTAGCGCAGAGCCATCGAGAGCAGGTCGGTGAGACTGTTCTCGTCGTCGACGACGAGGACTCGCAGGGGCGATCCGTCCGCTCGCGTCAATCGCGGGGCGGCAGCGGCGGTGGTGGGGGCTGAAGTGGTCACGCTTTCCAGTATCGAGCGTTTTCTATGAGCCGCCTGTGACCCCCTGATGAGTCGACCCAGGACGCTTCTCGACTCAGGAGACCGGGTACTCGACGCAGGCGAAGTGCGCTCCGTCGGGCGACCAGCCGGGCACGTTGATGGTGCCCTGACCGCCGAAGAGCCGGAAGACGTCGCGCTCCGTGCCTGGTACGGGCGAACCCCCGTCGAGGTCGAGGATCCGGAGGACGACGTCGCGGTTCTCGGGGTGCCCGATCGTCCCGGCCTCGAACGCGAGGAAGAGCAGCTTCGAGCCGTCGGGCGACACGTGCGGGAACCAGTCGACGGTGTCGCTGACGACCTGGCGGGAGAGCTCCGCCCCGTCGAGGCGCATCCGCGCCAGCTGCGCGTGGCCGGGTTCCGTCGTGAACCGCTCGGTGTTGAACCAGAGCCAGGTGCCGTCCGGAGAGAACTCGGCGCCGTCGTCCGGGAAGTCGTCGTCGGTGACGAAGGTCGTCGAGCCGTCGGCGACGCTCACCAGCGCGACGTTCGTGCGCCACCGGTCGGGCGTCGACTCGGGCGTGGGCCGCGCCCCGACGATCACCGAGAGCGTCGCCCCGTCGGGCGAGACGCCGTGCAGGTAGTTCTTGTACCCGCGCCCCTCGGGGTGGTCCCGCGTCACTCGGCGACCGGTCCCGCCCTCCCAGGGGACCTCGTAGAGGTGGCCGTCGTTCGCACTCACGAAGACGGAGCCGCCGTCGGGTGCGATGACGTGGTCGTTGTTGATCGGGGGAACGGAGTCCATCCGGATCCACTCGAGCGTACCGCCCTCGACCGGGAGACGCCACAGGCGACCGTCGGCGTTGACGACCAGCCATCGGCCGTCGGGGCTCCAGTTGGGCGCCTCGGCGAGGGTGTGGGCGTTGTCGAAGACGACGCGGGAGGAGCGGGTCTCCGCGTCGACGACGAGGATCCGGCAGGACTGTCCGGGCAGGAGGGTGCGGGCCATGGTGTCTCCGAGGTCGGGGTCGGGGCGGTGGGCCCAGGCTAGGGGGTGACCGCAGGAGGCCCGGCGGTGCTTCCCCGGACGATGAGCGTGGTCGCGAGCTCCAGCCGGGTCGACGTCAGCTGCGGTTCGTCGATGAGGCGCAGCACGAGCCGCGCCGCCTCCTCCGCCATCTCCTTGAGCGGCTGCCGCACGGTGGTCAGCGGCGGGCCCGTGTAGCGGGTGAACTCGAGGTCGTCGAAGCCGACGACGGAGAGGTCGTCGGGCACGGAGAGCCGTCTCTCGGCGGCGGCCTCGTAGACGCCGAGGGCCTCGACGTCGTTGGCCGTCACGATGGCGGTCGGCCGGTCGGGCAGGGCGAGGAGCGCTCGGCCCGCGGCGTACCCCGACTCCTGCGTGAACTCGCCCGGTCGGACGTAGTCGGCCCGCTCGGCGATGCCCGCTCCCGCGAGGGCCGCGCGGTAGCCGGAGAGGCGAGCCATCGCGGCGACGAGCCGGGCCGGGCCCGCGATGGCCGCGACGCGCGTATGCCCCAGCGAGAGCACGTGCTGGGTCGCCAGGTAGCCGCCCATCCAGTTGGCGGCCCCGATCGAGGGGACTCCCGGGGTCGGGTCGCCGGCCGGGTCGACGATGACGAACGGGATGCTGCGAGCACGCAGGTGGTCCTTGTCGAGCGCCGAGATGTCGGCGATCATCAGGATGACGCCGGCCGGCTGGCGGCCCAGGACGCTCTCGATCCAGCGGGGGCTCTTCGCGTCGCGTCCCTCCGTCGCCGTGACGACGAGGCTCAGCCCGTTCTCCCGGGCGATCCGCTCGACCCCGACCAGGACCTCGTGAGCCCAGGGGTTGTCGATGGCGTCGAAGACCACCTCGATCAGCGGCATGCGCGGCTGGCTGGAGTTGCGGCGGTTGTAGCGGTGCTCGCGGAGGAGGTCGGAAACGCGACTCCGCGTGTCGACGGAGACGCCCTCACGGCCGTTCAGCACCTTCGAGACGGTCGAGATCGACACGCCGGCACGCACGGCCACCTCAGACAGGGTCGCCCGGGTGACCTTGTCTCTCTCGGGCGCGTCTCTCGTGGGCGCGGTGGAGGTCACGCGGCCTCTCCTCTCACCAGGTGTCGGGTGTCGCCCCGTGGGGCACGACCTCGGGTCGGTCGACCCGGATCGTGATCTCCACGACCTTCTTCGCGTCGCTCGACCGGACGATGGCGTCCATGATCTCGAGCACGTGGAACGCCAGCCGCCCGGAGGCCCGGTGCGGCCGATCGGTCTCGATCGCCCGCGCCATGTCGGCGAGGCCGTAGCCGCGACCGGCATCAGCGTATCCGGCGGAGACGGGCACCTCGTGGAACTCGGGCTCGTGGCGCGTGGCGATCTCGACCGGGTCGGAGAAGCGGTTGGGGTCGGGCACGGCGAGCGTGCCCTCGGTGCCGTAGACCTCGAACAGCGGGGAGCGCGTGGCCCACACCTCGAAGCTCACCGTGACCGTGGAGGTCACGCCGTTCTCGTGCTCCAGCAGCGCGCTGACGTGCGTGTCGATGTCGACGGGGATCGGGGTTCCCGCGAGCGGACCGGTCTCGACGACGCGTTCGCGCGTGGATCGGGACGCGAGCCCCGCCACGCGGACGACCGGCCCGAAGAGCGTCACCAGACTCGTGAGGTAGTACGGGCCCATGTCGAAGAGCGGGCCGCCACCGGGCTGGTAGTAGAAGAGGGGCGACGGGTGCCAGCGCTCGTGCCCCGGAGCCGACCAGTGCACCTGGGCGCCGACGGGAGCCCCGATGACTCCGCTGTCGAGCACCTGCCTGGCGGTCTGCACTCCCGTGCCGAGGACCGTGTCGGGAGCGCTCCCGACGCGGAGGCCCTTGCGGTCCGCCAGCTCGAGCATCGGCAGCGCCTCCTCCGGCGTCAGCCCGAGGGGCTTCTCCGCGAAGACGTGCTTGCCCTGCTCGAGGGCGCGGGTCCCGACCTCGACGTGAGCGGCCGGGATCGTGAGGTTGATGACGGCGTCGATCCGGGGATCCTGCAGGAGGGCGTCGACGGTGAGCGCCTCGACGCCCTGCTCGTCGGCGACCTGGCGGGCACGGGCCTCGTCGAGGTCGGCGACGGCGGTGAGCCGGAGCCCGGGGAGCTGCGGCAGCGACGCGAAGTACTGCTCGCTGATCTTGCCGACTCCGATGACGCCGACGTTCAGCGGGACGCCCACAGGAGACCCCTTTCGATGATGGTCTTGACGTTCGGGTTCTCGAGGATGTCGACGCGGTGGCCGGGTGTGCTCACGAAGATGCGGCCCTCGCCCCACTGCCTGGTCCAGATCGCCGGTGACGTGATGGGTCTCGTCCAGGGGTCCCACGAGCGGACCGCCTGGGTCGTCGTCGCGAGGACGTCGAGGTAGTCGTCGTGGAGGACCCAGTACTGCTCGGTCGTGAGCTCGAAGCTGCCGATGCCCCGGGTGATGGGGTGGTCGGCGGCCGCGGGCAGCATGTCGATCGTGTGGGGCAGGTAGTTGTCGGACTGCTCCCCCACGCGCTCGGACGGGTGCTTGCCCGGGTGGGCGGCGAACTGGCCGCCGATCATCTGCAGGTAGTCGGAGTTGTTGCGGTACGAGTCCGCGATCCCGCCGTGCCAACCGGCGAGGCCGGTGCCCGCCTCGATCGCCGCACGGAGCCCCTCGAACTCGGCCGCCTCGATCGTGTTCATCGTGTTGGACTGCACGATGAGGTCGACGGTGGGCAGGTAGTCGGCGTCGGCGTAGACCGCCGGCGACTCCTCGATCCGGACCTCGAATCCGTTGGCCTCGAGGAAGGGGACGAAGAGGTTGGTCGCCTCGACCGGCTGATGGCCGTCCCACCCTCCCCGGACGATGAGTGCTCTCTTGGTGGGGGTCGGCTGGCTCAAATCGGCCACTCCTTCAGGTTCTGGCGTGCGGGTGGAACTCGGACTGCTCGGGAGCGGTGTGGATCAGCGTCCGGCAAGCGAACCGCCGATTCCACCGACGCTGAAGTACTTGTTGAGGAAGACGAAGAGGATGATCGGCGGCAGCATCATCACCACGGCGACGGCCATGACGAGGCCCCAGTTCGTCGCGTTCTGCTGGAAGAACGTCTCGAGACCCACGGGGAGCGTGTAGTTCGGGTCGGACCGCAGGAACACGACGGCGATCAGGTAGTCGTTCCAGGCGAGCAGGAACGAGAAGATCGCGGTCGACAGGATGCCCGGGAGCGCGTTCCGCAGCACGATGCGCGTGAACGAGCCGAAGAGCGAGGCGCCGTCCATCCAGGCCGCCTCCTCGAGGGCGATCGGGATCGAGTCGTAGTACGCCGCCATCATCCAGATGGCGACGGACATCGTCGCCCCCACGTAGATGATCGTGACGCCGATGAGGTTGTCGACGAGACCGAGGTTCGCGAACAGGATGAACAGCGGGATGACCGCCGTCACGACCGGCAGCGACTGCACGACGAACAGGATCAGCGAGTAGCCCGAGACGAGCCTGTTCCGCGCCCGGGAGAGGACGTAGCCGGCAGGAGCCGCGACCGCCACCGCGATCACGACCGTCACGATCGTCACCGTCAGGCTGTTGCCCAGCCAGGTGAGCACCGCCGTCTGCGAGAAGACGTTGGCGAAGTTCTCGAGCGTGAACTTCGAGGTCGACGTCGACCCGAGGGCGGGCTGCACCGACAGGTAGAAGACCGCGATGATCGGGACGAGCACGATCGCCGTGATGACCAGGATGAGGGCGAACCGGAACCAGCCTCCGCGACGTCGCAGATCCTGCGAGGTGACGCGTTTGGCGTCGGTGGTGACACCGGTCTGGAGGCGCGCGGTGCGCCGGACGGAGAGCGTGCTCATTCGACGTCCACCTTTCGGATCTGTCGGTACAGGACCACGGAGATGATGACCAGCACGGCCGTCATCAGGAAGGCGATGGCGACGCCCGGGCCCGTCTGGAAGTTCTGGAAGACGGTGAGGTAGGCCAGCACGACCAGGGACTGCGTCGCGTTGACGGGGCCACCGCCGGTGAGGAGGAAGATCGTCGGGAAGTCGTTGACGCAGAAGATCGTCATCAGGATCCAGGAGACGAACGTGGTGCGGGCGATCAGCGGCATCGTGATGAGCCGGAACGACTGCCACTTGCCGGCGCCGTCGACCGTCGCCGCTTCGTAGACGTTGGTGTCGACCGACGCGAGCGCCGAGGACATCATCATCATCATGAACGGGAAGCTGATCCAGACCTTGAAGACGCAGACCGTGATCTGAGCGAGAACGGGATCGGCGAGGAAGAGGACGTTCCCGAGGCCGAGAGCCTGGGCCAGCATCGGCAGCGGGCTCTGCGGGGTGGCGACGAGCCAGTTCCACGACGTCGAGGAGACGACGATCGGCACGATCCACGGCAGCAGGAGGAGCACCTTGAAGAGGCCGCCGGCGGGGATGTGCGTGCGGAGCAGCAGCGCCAGGCCGAGGCCGACACCCCAGCTCCCGAACACGCCGACGACGGTGAAGATCACCGTGAACAGCGCGGCCTTGGCGAAGGCCGGGTCGCCGAGCACGTCGATGTAGTTCTGGAGCCCGACGAAGGGTCCCTGAGCCAGCAGCGTGCCGTTGTGCAGCGACTGGATGAAGGCGTAGATGACCGGGTAGAGGTTGATCAGCAGAAGCAGGATCAACGAGGGGAGCGCGAACGCGAGGAGCGTCAGGGTGCGCGCGCTGAACCGCTTGCGCTTCCGGATCGTGGGAGACCCCGGGCGGGGCCCGCCCGCCCCGGAGCCGGACATTCCGACTCCGCGGCGGGCGCGCTTCAGCTGTTCGCCAACACTACTTGCCGACATTGTTCATTCCTTCGAGCGACCGGACACGTGAGGGCGAAGCAGTCATCAGGAGGACTTGATCGCGGCCTGGAGCGCGGTCAGCGCCGCCTTGGCCGTGGTCTTGCCGCCGAGGATGGACTGCGTGAAGGTCGACATCGCGGGGGTGCCGTCGACCGCCGTGACACCGAGGAACAGCGCGTCGCTGCCCGGGGCGGCCCAGGTCTTCGAGATGGGCTGCCACTCCTTGATGATCTTGACGTTGGTGGCGTTCGCCTGGAACTCCGGCGTCTCGGTGATCGACTTGAGGGGCGGCAGGCCGATGCCGGTGTTCTGGGTCCAGAGCGGCTTCATGTTCTGGTAGTAGTACGTGAGGAACGCCTCCGAGCCCTTCTGGCTGGGGGTGTTCTTGTACATCATGATGTTGTTCGGGAAGTAGAGCGCACCCTTCTTGCCCGAGGGGCCGGTGAGGGGGCTCGGCACGTCGAGGTCGGTGAGCGCGTCGCCGCCGACGTTCTGCGCCAGGCCGGCGCCGTCCCAGCCCATGCCGAACTTCTTGGCCTTCCACTGGCTCTGGATGTTCGCGCTCGTGTAGGTCGCGCTGGCCGGGTCGACGTAGCCGTTCTTGACGAGCGACAGGACCCACTCCATGGCCTCGATGTTCTCGGCCGTGACGCAGTTGGCCTTCTGGTCGGCGTCGAAGAGTCCGCCGCCGTTGTTGATCATGTGGCTGACCAGGATGTGGCTGCCGGTGAAGTTGCCGGCGCCGGAGCCGAGGCCGTAACCGTAGACGCCGATCTTCTTGAGCGCCGCGCAGGCGTCGGAGTAGCTCTGCCAGTCGGTCGGGACGGTCGCCCCGGCCTTCTCGAGAAGCGACTTGCTGTACCACATGACGCGCATGTCGAGGTTGTAGGGGACGGCCGCGTAGCCCTTGCTGACCTTCAGCGTGTCGACGAGTCCCGGGAGGAAGTCGTCGTAGATGCCGTTCTTCTTCCAGGTCTCGAGGAGGTTGTCGGCGTAGGCGATCTTGCCCTGGTCCTCGAACTGGAAGGCCTGGGTACCGCCGCCGGACGAGACGGCCGGGCCCGTGTTGGAGGCGATGGCCGACGAGAACGACTGGGTGAAGTTGGCCCACTGGATGACCTGGTAGCTCGCCGGGCCGACGCCCGAGGCGGGCTTGTAGGCCGTGGTGATCTTCTTGTCGAGGACGTTGAACTGGGTGTTGCCCCAGGGCATGTTCCAGAACTTGATGGTTCCGGTCGCGCCGCCGGACGATCCCCCGGAGGAGCAGGCCGCGAGGAGCGCAACGGCGCTCACGCCGGTGGCGGCTCCGAGGAACGTCCGCCGAGAGAAGGCCGAACCTGTGATTTCAGATGGCATGGTCAGTGTCCTTTCGAACGGCGGCAGCTCTGCCGGCGTTGCGCTTACTCTTCGTTGAATAAAAACTTTCGGGCCGTTTCGACTCCGGAGGAGCCGTTTCCAAGCCCGGGTAACCAGGTGCTGGCATCATCTTCACCGAAGTGATCGGTCAAGTCAACGCCATTTTGCGGGGATTATCGGATCGTTATCTAGAAATCGGTCGAAGTGCTGCGAGGCCTTCGGCAGCCCTCGATCCACGAAAGTTTCGTTGGCAGTTCGCGTGAATATCGTCCCGGGGGACGACCGCACGGGGCGGCCGCCCCCAGCAGGGCGGCCTAGGCGAGGGTCGGGACCGAAGGGTCCCAGCTCTCGGGCAGGTCGGGGGTCGGTTCGAGCGAGGACTCCACGACGACCGTCTCGCCGCGCGAGGCCGACTCGTCGAGCGAGACCATGATGTCGAGGACGTGGAAGGCGAGCTCGCCGGGGACGCGCTCGCGCCGCCCCTCGCGAATGGCCTGGGCGAGCTCGGCGACCCCGGTCCCGCGGCTGAAGGTGGAGCCGGTTGCCGGGATCGTCTCCGGCTCGTCGGCACCCGTGTGGACGATCGTGTCGCCCTCGAACATGTTCGGGTCGGGGAAGACCGCGGTGCCCTCGGTACCGGAGATCTCGACGAAACCGGCCCGTTCCAGCTTCGAGTCGAAGCTGAAGACGCTCTGCGCGCTGGCCCCGCTCTCGAACTGGATCAGAGCCGTGACGTTCGTCGGAACCTCGACCGGGAAGACGGTCCCGGCCTTCGGGCCGGAGCCGATCACCCGGGTGTCGTGCGCCTTCGAGGCGGCCGCCGTGACCTTGGCCACGGGACCGAAGACCTGCACGAGCGTCGTCAGGTAGTAGGGGCCGATGTCGAACATCGGGCCGCCGCCGCGAGCGAAGAGGAACTCGGGGCTCGGGTGCCACGACTCCGGGCCGGGGCTCTGGAAGAGGGTGAGGCCGGTCTGGGGCGTCCCGATCTTGCCGCTGCGGATCGTGCGGAGCCCGGTCTGGAGGCCCGCCCCGAGGAAGGTGTCCGGCGCGACCGCGACGCGGACGCCGCGATCCTTCGCGGCCTGCAGGAGCCGCCTCCCGCTCTCGCGGTCCAGCGCGTAGGGCTTCTCGCCCCAGACGTGCTTCCCGGCCTCGACGGCGCGGAGGGCCACCTCCACGTGCGCCGCGGGGATGGTCAGGTTGACCACGATCTCGACGTCGTCGTGAGCGAGGAGATCGTCGACCGAACCCGATCCTGCGATGCCCCACTTCTCGGCCTGGGCGGCTGCGCGGGCCTCGTCGAGGTCGGCGATGAAGAGCACGCGGAGGTCGGGGAACTTCGTGAGGTTGCCCAGGTACTGGTCGCTGATGACGCCGGCCCCGATGACGCCCACGCCCACGGGGCCGGTGCGACCCTCGCTCGCGACGCCGCGGACGGCGTTCGTCGTCGTGTCGGTCACGCGCGGACACCCTCGAGGAAGGCGACGCTGTCGCTAAGCGCGGTGAAGAGGTCGCCGTTGGAGTCGTCGAGCTCGACGACGGGCAGGGCCTGCCGAGCGGCGGCCAGGATGTCGCGGATCGGCATGTCGCCGCGTCCGACGGCGACCTGGTCTTTGTTCTCCTTGGTCTTCGGGCCGTCCTTGACGTGGAGGAACTGGACCTTGTCGCCCAGGCGAGCCAGCAGCTCCGGGGCGTTCTGCCCGCCGACCTCGACCCAGTAGGTGTCGACCTCGAGGACGACGTTCGCGGGCAGCACCGCGGCGAAGACCTCGAGCGCCGGGGTCCCGTCGATGAGGTTCTCGAGCTCGAAGGCGTGGTTGTGGTAACCGACGGTGAGGTCGTGGAGAGCGGCCTGGTCGGCGATCTCGCCGAGCTCGCGGGCGATGCCCTCGACATCCTCCCGCGTGATCCAGCGGGTCTCGTCGATGTGCGGGTCGATGATCGTCTTCACGCCCAGCCGCGTGGCGGCGGCGAAGATGGGCTCGAGGTCCTGGCCGATGAGCTTCACGTGCGCGCTCGGAGCGGTGAGGCCGTTGGCGGGCAGGTGCTCGGCGTACTCGTCGACGCGCTCGACGAACGAGTAGGGCTCCACCTGTGTGAATCCGATCTCGGCGATGCGGGCCAGAGTGCCCGGAAGGTCTTCTGCGATGGCGTCGCGGACGGTGTAGAGCTGAACCGAGAGTGGAACCTGAGTCACGAGGGAGTTCTCCTAATCGAGTGAGCGGTCTTCGCTGACCGCGTCTCACGATAGGACCACTTCTGTCGAGGGTCAAGCAAAAGGTGTCGGCCTGTCGACATCTTTGGCTGTGTCCGCGCGGAAGCTGTGATTTACTCCTCTCATGTCAGACGCGCTCCGCACGTCGGTCCTCGGAACGACGGGGGCGGGCGACCTCTTCCAGCTCCTCCGCGACGGGCGTCCCCGGACGAGGGCGGAACTCTCCGCGATGACCGGGCTCGCCCGATCCACCATCGGCCTGCGCCTCGACGCGCTCACCCAGCTGGGCCTGATCGGGCCCGTCGCCGACGCGGTGTCGACCGGTGGCCGTCCGCCCTCGCGCGTGGCCCTGCTGCCCTCCGCCCGGGTCGTGCTCGCCGCCGACCTCGGCGCGAGCCACGCCCACGTCGCCCTAACCGACCTGATGGGCCGCGAACTCGTCAGCCACCGCGAGAAGCTCGAGATCGGGCTCGGCCCGGAGCCGGTGCTCACCTGGATGGTCGAGCACGTCGATCTGCTGCTCGCCGAGCTCGGCAAGGAGCGCGCCGATCTGATCGCGGCCGGCATCGGGCTCCCCGGCCCGGTCGAGTTCAGCACCGGTCGCCCCGTCAACCCGCCGATCATGCCGGGCTGGGACGCCTTCGACGTACCGACCTGGGTCCAGCAGCACATCGACGTGCCCGTCTTCGTCGACAACGACGTCAACATCATGGCGCTCGGCGAGAGGCAGCATTCCTGGCCGGGCGTCGACCACCTCTTCTTCCTGAAGGTCGCCACCGGGATCGGGTCCGGCATCATCTCCGGCGGCCTCCTGCAGCGCGGCGCCCAGGGCATCGCCGGCGACATCGGCCACATCCCCGTCGCCCGGGCCGTCGGCATCGCCTGCCGCTGCGGCAACACGGGGTGCCTCGAGGCCGTCGCCGCCGGCCCCGCGATCGCGCAGGGCCTGCGCCACCTCGGCCGCGACGTCACCACGGGGGCGGAGGTCGTCGAGCTCGTGCGCCGGGGCGACATCGAGGCGGTCCGCGCCGTTCGGCAGGCGGGGCGCGACATCGGTGAGGTCCTCACCACCTGCGTGAACCTCATCAACCCGTCCGTCATCGCCATCGGGGGATCGATGGCCGAGGCGGGCGAGCATCTCCTGGCCGGGGTGCGCGAGGTCGTCTACTCGCGGTCGATGCCCCTGGCGACGGAGCACCTCACCATCGTGCAGTCCCGGGCGGCGGAGAACGCCGCGATCCTGGGGGCCAGCATGCTGGCGATCCACCACGCCCTCTCCCCCGCCGGGCTCGACACGCTCGCCGCCGCGACCTGATCCTGCCACCGGAACGCCGCCGGCGAGAGAGAATGGTGGGGTGACCCTCGTGCAGCCGACCCTCTCCCTCTGGGACGAGCCCGACCCTGCCGAGCACCACACCGGTCGCATCCTCGCCGACTCCACGGATCGCATCGCCTGGCTCCGAGCGCGCAGCACGGGGATCACGGCGACCGACGTGGCCCGGCTCTCGAGCGCCGCGGCGATCCAGGCGGTCGTGATCGACAAGCTCTACGGCTCCGGGTTCGCCGGGAACGCCTACACCGACCACGGGCGCGCCCGTGAGCCGGAGATCGCGCGCTGGGTCGAGAGGCACCACTCGATCGCGCCCAGCAGCAAGCTCTTCCACTCGCGTCACCGCAAGCAGCACCTGGCGACGCCCGACGGCGTGGGGCAGCGGCCCGACGGCACCGTCGTTCTCGCCGAGATCAAGACGACCAAGAAGGAGTGGCGGAGCATCCCGCGCTCCTATCTCCGCCAGGTGTGGTGGCAGCAGTACGTGCTCGGCGCCGAGCGCACCCTCGTGGTCTGGGAGCAGCACGTCGACTTCGTCCCGATGTCAGGCGATCCGCACTGCCAGTGGGTCGAGCGCGACGACAACGAGATCCACCGCCTGGTGACGCTCGCCGATCAGGTGCTGGAGACGCTCGCCCGGTCGTGACGGACCGCCTCGGCCCCCTCGGGTCGCAGGATGCGGAACCGGCTCGTCCAGATCACCAGCGCGCTCATCCCGATGATGAACGCCGTGATGGCGACGCAGTAGATGGCGACACCGCCCGCACCCAGCACCGTGACGTTGAGGAACGGGTAGGGCACGAAGCTCTGGCCCCGCAGGAGCGTCGCGATCAGCCAGACGATCGGATAGACCAGGAAGATCCAGAGTCGCCGCCAGGCGATCGGCGGCCGGTCGCCGAAGAGGATCCACTGCAGCACCGCGAAGAGCGGGATCCATTTGTGGAGGATGTCGTTCGACCACGGAACGTTGAAATCGCCCGCGGGCAGGTTGGCCAGGAGCAGGTTGTAGACGACGCCCGTCGTGGCGAGGTACGTCGTGGTCGCGCCTCGCACGACGACGAGCCACTCGGGCTGCTCTCTCCGCCGGAAGCCGTACACGGCGGTGATCGCGAACGCCACGGCGATGAGCAGATTGCTCTGGATCGTGAAGTAGCCGAAGAAGTTGAAGAAGAAGTACTTGGTGTCCTTCATCGCCTCGACCCACTGGGCCACCACGGCGACGACGATCGCCACGGCGGCGACCAGTCGCAAAACGGCGAACAGCGTTCTCATCCGTTGAGAGTACCCATAGTTTCCTCGTCAGTGACACCCCGGAAACACATCGGAATCATCCCGGCCCTTTACTGAAGGAACGCAACGCGCCTGACCCGACAGCCGCATCCCGCAACCACGGAAGGCCAGCGATGACGACGACGACCGAGAGGCCAGCGATGACCAGCACCATGCGCGCCATGGTCATCACCGAGAACGGCGGACCGGACGTCCTCCTCCCCCGAGAGATCCCGACGCCTACCCGGTTGGGATCCGAGGTGCTGGTCCGCGTGCTCGCCGCCGGGGTCAACCCGTTCGACGTCGAGGCCCGAGAGGGGCGCGCGGGGAGCTGCGGTTCGCCGGAACTCCCCGCCGTCCTGGGCTGCGACTTCAGCGGCGTCGTCGTCGAGAGCCCCTACGCTCTTCACCCCCTGAAGCCCGGCCACGAGGTCTACGGGGTCGCGAGCGTCCCCCGGTCGGCGGGGAGCTATGCCGAGTTCGTCTCGGTGCCGGCGCTCTCCGTCGCCCGGAAGCCCGGTACCTTGTCGCACGTCGAAGCCGCGGGTGTCCCCCTCGCCGCGCTCACGGCCTGGGGCCTCGTGGTCGACGTCGCGAAGGCCCACGAGGGACAGCGCATCCTGATCCACGCCGGAGCCGGTGGAGTGGGGCACTTCGCCGTCCAGTTCGCCGCCTACTTCGGCGCGCACGTCGTGACGACCGCCTCCGCGCGCAACGCCAGTTGGCTTCGCCAGCTCGGTGCGGCCCAGGTCGTGGACCACACGGTCGGCGCGTTCGAGGACTCCGTCGCACCGGTCGACGTCGCCCTCGATCTCGTCGGCGACACGGACACGGCCCTCCGCACGGTGCACCTCGTCCGTCCCGGCGGCACCCTGGTCGCAGTGTCGGCCCCGCCGACATCGGTCCTGCAGGATGCGGCGGACTCGGCCGGCGTCCGCCTCACCGGGTACGCGGTCGCCCCCGACGCCACGTGCCTGGCCGTGATAGCCCGGCTCATCGACTCCGGCGACGTCGGAGTCTACGTGGACGACGTCTACGACCTCGAGGACGCCGCCGATGCCCATCGCACCCTCGCCCGCGGCCACACGCGCGGGAAGCTCGTTCTCAAGATCGCCGACGAGTAGCCGCCACCGACGCTCCGACGCGAAGAAGCCCCGTACCGGTCGGTACGGGGCTTCTGTCGCGCTACGTGGTGCGCGTCGACCTAGAGGGCGTTGACGTCGAGGGGGATGCCGGGACCGAAGGTGGTCGAGACGGTGCCCTTCGTAATGTAGCGGCCCTTCGAGGAGGACGGCTTGAGGCGGGTGACCTCGTCGAGGGCGGTGTCGAGGTTGGCGTTGAGCTGCTCCTCGGTGAAGCCGGCCTTGCCGATGACGAAGTGCACGTTCGAGTGCTTGTCGACTCGGAACTCGATCTTTCCGCCCTTGATGTCGTTGACGGCCTGAGCGACATTCGGGGTCACGGTGCCGGTCTTGGGGTTCGGCATGAGGCCGCGCGGGCCGAGGACCTTGCCCAGACGACCGACCTTGCCCATGAGCTCCGGCGTCGAGACGGCGGAGTCGAACGAGGTGTAGCCGCCTGCCACCTTCTCGATCAGCTCGTCGCCACCGACCTCGTCGGCGCCCGCGGCGATGGCGGCCTCGGCCGCGGCACCGGTCGCGAAGACGATGACGCGGGCGGTCTTACCCGTGCCGTGAGGCAGGATGACCGTGCCGCGGACCATCTGGTCGGCCTTGCGGGGGTCGACACCGAGCTTCAACGCGACCTCGACGGTCGAGTCGAACTTCTTGGAGCCGGTTTCGCGCGCGACCTGGACGGCCTCGCTGGTGCTGTAGAACTTGCCTGCCTCGATCTTCTCGGCAGCGGCCCGGTAGGCCTTCGACTTTTGAGCCATGGGAAATCTCCTGATTTCGAGAGCGTGGTTACGAGCCTGGCCGGCTCTCCCACTGGATGTCTTGGGGGGTGTCGCCGATGCCTAGGCGTCGACGGTGATGCCCATGGAGCGGGCGGTGCCGGCGATGATCTTCGCCGCGGCGTCGATGTCGTTGGCGTTGAGGTCGGCCTGCTTGGCGGTGGCGATCTCGCGGACCTGCTCCTGGGTGAGCTTGCCCACCTTGACGGTGTGCGGGGTCGACGAGCCCTTGGCGAGACCGGCGGCCTTCTTGATGAGCTCGGCGGCCGGGGGCGTCTTGAGGATGAACGTGAACGAGCGGTCCTCGTAGACGGTGATCTCCACGGGGATGACGTTGCCGCGCTGCGACTCGGTGGCCGCGTTGTACGCCTTGCAGAACTCCATGATGTTCACGCCGTGCTGACCCAGGGCCGGGCCGATGGGCGGGGCGGGGTTCGCGGCGCCGGCGTTGATCTGAAGCTTGATCAGACCCGTGACCTTCTTTTTCGGTGCCATGTGTTTCTTCCTTCTGGTGGATTCGAACTCGCTGCGGTTGCAGCGTGCTCTCCCGGAATCTGCGGTGCAGGGATCCGGTGGTCTGAAAAACTTGGGGGGGGGGGGTTAGAGCTTGGTGACCTGGTCGAAGCTGAGCTCGACCGGCGTCTCGCGCTCGAAGAGCGAAACGAGCACCGTGAGCTTACCCGATTCGGGCTTGATCTCGTTGATCGTTCCGGGAAGGCCTGCGAACGAGCCCTCCTTGATGGTGATCGTCTCGCCGATCTCGAAGTCGACCTCGGCCGGGATGACGCGCTGCGCCGCCTTGCCGCCCTTGGCTCCGCCCTTGCTGGCGGGAGCCGCCTCCTGCACCTGGACGAGGCTCTTCAGCATGTTGAAGGCCTCCTCGAAGCGGAGGGGGGTCGGGTTGTGCGCGTTGCCGACGAAGCCGGTGACGCCCGGGGTGTGGCGCACGACGGACCAGCTGTCCTCGTTGAGGTCCATGCGGACGAGGACGTAGCCGGGGATCCGGACGCGCGTGACGAGCTTGCGCTGACCGTTCTTGATCTCGACCACGTCTTCCATGGGGACCTCCACCTGGTAGATGAAGTCCTCCATGGTGAGGGAGACCATGCGGTTCTCGATGTTCTGCTTCACGCGACGCTCGAAGCCCGCGTAGGAGTGGATGACGTACCACTTGCCGGGCTTGCCACGGAGCTCGTAGCGGAAGGCCTCGTACGGGTCGACCTCGGCCTCGTCCTCCTCGTCCACGACGACGGTGGCGACGTCGCTCTCACCGGAACCGAAGGCGGCCTCGACGTCGGCGTCCTGCACGGTCTGGTCGGTCTCGGCGGACTCGATCTCGGTGACGGCGTCGAAGGTCCCGACGGCGTCGCCGTCGGCCTGGTGCTCCTCGGCATCCTCCTCGGCCTCGTCCTCCGTCGCCTCGACCGCGGCCTCCGCCTCGGCGGGGTCGTCGATCTCGAGAGCGTCGTCGACGATGGCGTCGGCCTCGTCGTCCTTGGCCTCGCTGAGGCTGTTCAGCAGCTCGTCGAGGTCGGTGACGTCGCTCGAGCCGGCCTCGTTCTCGTCGGTGACGGTGAGCGCCTCCTGCTCGGCGGGCTCGACGGACTCCTCGTCGGCCGTCTGCGTCGAGCCCTCCTGGGCCTCTTCGACCTCGGAGGACTGCTCAGCGGCGGTGGCGAGGTCGATGTCGTCGCGCTCGTTGTCAGGCAAAGGTTCTTCTTCCGTTGGTGTGGTGGCGACCGCAGCGGGTCGCCCGGCGGTCGTGCTCGTGAGGTTTCGGTGTTCCGGATGCGGTGGTCTTGCCCTTGAGCCCCCGCCGATCGCGACCCCCGAGGGATCAGCCGGGGTTGACCCCGTTGCCGAAGACGTACTGCACGAGGAACCCGAACAGCGTGTCGAGGCCGAAGACGAGAGCCATCATGATGACGACGAACGCGAGGACGACGCCCGTGTAGCTCACGAGCTCCTTGCGGGTCGGGGTGACGACCTTCTTGAGCTCGTTGATGACCTGGCGGAGGAAGAGCGCGATGCGAGCGAAACGCCCGCGCCGCTCGGCACCGTCGGCTTTCGCGATCGCGACGACGTCCTCGCTGGGAACGTCCACGTCTTTTCTCGCCACTGTCGCACTTACCTTCCGAGTGGTCGACTACCCGGCCGGAGGCCACGAGCCGTTCGTCCTGCCCGCGCTTCTGCGCGGGTGGGGCGTCCTGCCCGCGCATTCGCACGAGCGGGGTCCTGTCCGCGCTTCCGCGAGGATGAGGGTGCAGGGCGGACAGGACTTGAACCTGCAACCTGCGGTTTTGGAGACCGCTGCTCTACCAATTGAGCCACCGCCCTTCGGCCGGCCGACCTCGCCCCGATCGTCTGCGCAGCTTGCGCCAGGCATGGAAAATCAGGGCCTTTTCGACCGCCGCAGACAAGTGTAGGTGACCCGCCTGGGCAAGTAAAGTTGGCGGCTCCTGCGGCCTGTCGCCCCGCGGGGGCTCCCGGTAGGCTGATCGCCGTGAACAGTCCCGCCCAGACCACCGACCACGCCCGCCTCTCCCGTCGCATCGCCGCGATCGCCGAATCCGCGACGCTCAAGGTCGATGCGAAGGCCAAGGCGCTCCAGGCCGAGGGCAAGCACGTCATCAGCTACGCCGCGGGCGAACCGAACTTCGCCACGCCGGAGCACATCGTCGAGGCCGCCGTCGCGGCGGCGCGCGACCCGCGCAACCACCGCTACACCCCCGCCGCCGGCCTCCCCGAGCTGCGGGAGGCGATCGCCGAGAAGACCCTCCGCGACAGCGGCACGCACGTCTCCCCCTCGCAGGTCATCGTCACCAACGGCGGCAAGCAGGCCGTCTACCAGGCGTTCGCCTCCATCGTCGACGACGGCGACGAGGTCATCCTGCCCACCCCGTACTGGACCACCTACCCGGAGGCGGTCAAGCTCGCCGGCGGCGTCCCCGTCGACGTCTTCGCCGGAGCCGACCAGGGCTACCTCGTCACCGTCGAGCAGCTCGAGGCCGCCCGCACCCCGCGCACCAAGGTGCTCCTCTTCGTCTCCCCCTCCAACCCCACCGGCGCCGTCTACTCCGAGGAGCAGACGCGCGCCATCGGCGAGTGGGCCCTCGAGCACGGCATCTGGGTCATCACCGACGAGATCTACCAGAACCTGGTCTACGACGGCGTGAAGGCCGTCTCCATCACGGAGGCTGTCCCGGCTCTCGCCGACACGACCATCCTCGTCAACGGGGTCGCGAAGACCTACGCCATGACGGGCTGGCGCCTCGGCTGGATGATCGCCCCGGCCGACGTCACGAAGGCCGCGTCGAACCTCCAGTCGCACCTCTCGTCGAACGTGTCCAACATCTCGCAGCGCGCCGCTCTCGCGGCCCTCACGGGCTCGCAGGAGTCGGTCGAGACCATGCGCCGGGCCTTCGACGCGAGGCGCAAGACGATCGTCGCCGAGCTGAACGCGATCGACGGCATCGTCACCCCGACCCCCGAGGGCGCCTTCTACGTCTACCCCGACGTGACGGGGCTCCTCGGCCGCACCTGGGGCGGCGTGACGCCGACGACCTCGCTGGAGCTCGCCGACCTCATCCTCGACCAGGCCGAGGTCGCGACCGTCCCCGGCGAGGCGTTCGGGCCGAGCGGCTACCTCCGACTGTCGTACGCCCTGGGCGACGACGACCTCCTCGAGGGCGTCCGGCGGCTGCAGAGGCTCTTCTCCTAGGGGCGTCCCCGCGCTTTCCGCGCGTCGATCGTCAGAGGGCGAGGCCGAGGAGCACGGGCTCCGGCTGCAGGACGACGCCGAACTCCGCGGCGACCCTGCTCTGCACGTAACGCGCCAGCTGGGCCACCTCCTCGGCTTTCGCTCCCCCGCGGTTGGTGATCGCGAGCGTGTGCTTCGACGAGAGCGCCGCACCGGAGCCCGGGAGGTGGAAGCCCCTGCCGAGGCCCGCGTGCTCGATGAGCCACGCGGCGCTCAGCTTGACCCCGGAGTCGTTCGCCGGAGGCGGGGGCGCGGGCTGCTCGCCGAGGGGGACGGCCACGTCGCGGGGCTCCGGGGCGGTCTCCCACCGCGGCGCGTCGGCGGGGATCGCGTCGAGGGCCTCGCGCGGCACGATCGGGTTCGTGAAGAACGACCCGCTCGAGAAGGTGTCGCGGTCGGACGGGTCGAGCACCATGCCCTTGCGGGCCCGGAGCTCGAGGACGCGACGGCGGGTGTCGGCGACGGGGACGCGGCTCCCGAGCTCCACCCCCAGGGCGGTGGCGAGCTGGGCGTACGCGATCGGGGTCCCGAGGGCGGAGTCGTCGAGGAGCTCGAACTCGACGGCGGTGATCACCCCGCGGCGCCCCGCGGTGGCGGTGGTCGGCTTGAAGACGCTCGTGCGGTAGTCGAGGCCGAGGTTGGCGCGCGGGATCCTGCGGAACTCCCCCGTCTCGGCGTCGAGGAAGTCGACGCTCACGAGGCTCGAGGAGACCTCCTGGCCGTAGGCCCCGATGTTCTGGACGGGCGAGGCCCCCGTCGATCCGGGGATCCCGCTGAGCGCCTCGATGCCGGCCCAGCCGTTGTCGACCGTGTGGCGGACGAGGTCGTCCCAGTCCTCCCCCGCCTGGACCCGGAGACGCACGCGGCCCTCGGGCGCGTCGAGGCGCTCGACGCCCCGAGTCGCCACCCGGAGGACCGTGCCCTCGAACCCCTCGTCGGCGGCCACGGTGTTGGAGCCGCCGCCGAGGACGAACCACTCGTCGTCGCCCGCGAAGAAGATCTCCCGAGCCGCCTCGAGCAGCTCGTCGTGCTCCGTGGCGACGACGAGGCGCGAGGGCACCCCGCCGACCTGCATGGTCGTCAGGTCGGAGAGCGCGGTCACGACCAAGCCACTCGCACCTGGGCCTTGCCGAGGACGGTGGCGCCCTCGAACGTGACGGTCAGGTCGACGCGCGCCGTGCGAGCCTCGGTGTCGAGCTGCCCGATCTTGGCCGTGACGGTGATCTCGGCCCCGCGCTCCGGGTCGACGACGACGGGCCGGGTGAACCGGACCTGGTAGTCGGTGACCCAGCCCGCGGCTCCGGGGGCGTCGTCGCCCTCGAGCCAGGACACGACCGGCTGGACCGCGACGCCCATCGTGAGCATCCCGTGCGCCAGCACGCCGGGCAGGCCGACTCCCGCGGCGACGTCGTCGCGGTAGTGGATGGAGTTGAAGTCGCCGGAGGCGCCGGCGTACCGGACGAGCGAGTCGCGGGAGAGGGAGAACGCCCTCTCGGCGACCACGAGGCCGACCTCCAGGGCGGCGCTCATTCGTCGCCCCGGACGACGAGGGTCGACGTGGTGGTGACGACGTGCGCGCCGTCGGCGTCGACCAGGACGGATTCGGCCGTGACCATCGAGTGGCCGCCGAGGGACTTGACCGACGTGACCGTCAGCGTCGCGGTCAGCTCGTCGCCGGCCACGACGGGACGGGAGTACTGGAACCGCTGGTCGCCGTGGACGACGCGCGTGAAGTCGATGCCCGCGTCCGGCTCGGCGAGGAGCTGTTGGAGGGTCGACTCCTGCACGACGATGGCGAAGGTCGGGGGCGCCACGACGTCGCGGAAACCGGCCGCGCGGGCCGCCTCCACGTCGAAGGAGAGCCTGCTCTCGGACGAGGTCGCGCGAGCGAACTCGCGGACTTTCTCGCGGCCCACGAGATACGGCGGAGCGGGCGGGAAGGTCCGCCCCTGGAGCGCGGGGTTCACTGACACGCGGGCCAGTCTAGAGCGGTGCCGACGGCGCCCCCGAATCGGGGCGGACGTCCCCTTCTCCTGAGGCTCGGGGAGGCGTATGATCACGCACACGTCTGGGATGGTAACTCGACGTGAGTGCCCGTTCCGACGGCGTGGCGGATCCCCCCTGGTTCCGACCCGCCGTGGGTTCCGAAGCGGAATCCGGGCTGTACCGCCGTCCGGGCACCAGAGGTGTGGCCCCGCCGAGCGACTCGGCCGGGCCACACCGTTCCCCTCCCCTCCGCGGATCGCCGCGGGCCGGAGGCGCTCCGCCCCTAGGCTGTGGGGATGCTCTCCCGGGCGCGGTCCCTCGCGCTGTCCTCGCATCCGGGGCCGACCCTTGCCGTCACGATCCTGGCGGCCCTCCTGGCGACCGGCCTCGGTTATGCGCCGGCCCGGATCCTCGTGATCGCCGTCGCCGTCCTCCTCGGCCAGCTCTCCATCGGCTTCTCGAACGACTGGATCGACGCCGAGCGGGATCGTGTCGCCGGCCGCACGGACAAGCCCGTCGCGCAGGGGCTCGTCCCCGTGAGACTCGTGCGTCGCGCCGCGATCACGACGGCCGTCGTGGCCCTCGCCGTCTCCGTGGCGCTGGGACGTCCGGCCGCCGTCGCCCACGCCGTCCTGATCGCGTCGGGCTGGGCGTACAACGCGGGCCTGAAGCGCACGCCCTTCTCCGTGGTCCCGTTCGTGGTCGCTTTCGGGCTGCTCCCCGACATCGTGACGCTCGCCGGCCAGTACGGGCAGCCCGCCGCGGTCTGGGCCCTCCTCGCCGGGGCGTTCTTCGGGGTCGCCATCCACTTCACGAACGTCCTGCCGGACCTCGCCGACGACGAGGCCACCGACGTGCGCGGACTCCCCCACCGGCTCGGGGCCCGGGCGTCGGGGATCGTGGCCTTCGCCGCCCTCGTCGTGGCGGGACTGTTCACCGCCTTCGGGCCCGTCGTCGCGCACCCGGTGAACGGCGTCAGCGCGATCTCGATCGTCGGACTCGTCGTGACGCTCGGGATCGCGCTGGTGGGGATCCGCTTGGTGCTCACCCGCGAGCCGGACCGCACGCTCTTCCGGCTCGTGATCGCCGCATCGCTCGTGATCGCCGTGGAGCTGGTTCTCAGCGGGACGCGACTCGTCGGCTGACCGGCGTCATCGGGCCGGGCATCCTGCGGGCCGTCACGAGAGCGTCATGGAGTAGGCGCGGGCGAGCACCCCGCCGAGCGGGCTCGCGAGGGCGACGCCGAACGCGGTGTCGCGCGCCGCTCGCCGGACCGGACCCGTGGGTCGCCCGATGGCCATGTTGATCTCGGACTGGCGGGCGGCTCGGCGCGCCGCCTGGATCCGCCGCTGCTCGTAGTCGTCGAACGCGGCGGCGTCGGGCCGATCCCGCCCGAGGCTCGCGACCAGGAGCGGCGTCAACGCCTCCGCGTCGAGCCAGCCGAGGTTCATCCCCTGGCCGCCGATGGGGCTGATCTCGTGCGCGGCGTCGCCGACGAGGACCACGCGGCCGCGGACCAGATGCTGCGCGAGGCGGCGGCGCGTGGCGAACGAGGCGACCGTCCCGGCCGTGGCGGGATCGACCGGGGTGCCCGTGCGCCGGGTGACGAGCTCCGCGATCTGCTCGGCGGTCGGCCGGACGAGCGGCTTACCCGTGTGGAGCACGAACCGCCGGAGCCCGTTCGGCAGGGGGAACGACTCGACGACACCCGCCGCCTCGAGGTGCACGACGGCGTCCGCACCGTGGCCGGTGTCGTCGCGGAAGTCGCCCATCGAGTAGGGATCGGGGTAGGCCTTGAGCGGGGCCTGAATGCCCAGGAGCCGCCGGACGGTGCTGCGCGGGCCGTCCGCGCCGACGACGAAGCGGGCCATCTCGAAGACGTCCTCTCCGTCGACCGTGCGTCCGTGCAGGCGCACCACCCCGGGGTCGACGTCGTCGAGGGCCACGAGCTCGACCGAGCGGCGGAGCGACTCGGGGGCGAGCTCCTCGAGTCTCGCCTCGATGATCGACTCGGTCTCGTGCTGCGGCAGCGCCGCGACGAACCCGAACGTCGGGCTCACACCGTCGAACCGCACGATGCCGAGCGTGCGGTCGCCGCTCCGGGCGATTCCACGTCGGATGCGCACGGCCCGCTCGGCGACGGTCGTCGCGATCCCGAGGGCCTCGAACGCGGTGAGCGAGGGCGGATGGATGCCGATGGCCCGCGACAGGGCCGCCGGCGATCGCCGCTTCTCCCAGACCTCGACGTCGAGTCCGCGCTCCGCCAGCAGTGCGGCGAGGAACAGGCCGACCGGGCCGCCACCCACCACGACGACGTCACGCATCGGTGCCTCCCGGGTGGGCTGCGGCGCCGCCGGCCCCCTGGGCAGCGGCCGCCTCGGCAGCGGCCTCGAGATCGGTTTCCGGGGTGCCCGTTCGCGTCAGCAGCAGCCGGAACGGGAACTGCCCCTCCACCTTCCACCCCGCGGGGACCTCGCGCCGCAGCTCGTCGACCCGGTAGCTCCGGCGGATCGACAGGAGCCCGTCGTGACGGATGAACGACCCGCGGAACGGCAGGAGCGTCGCCGCGGCGTACAGCAGGTACGCCAGGCGGGAGCGCTCGATGTCGTTGTGCAGCACGAGCGTCGTCGCGAGCCGGGCGCTGTCGTCGAGGAGGTCTCCGAGGTCGACCGGATCGAGGTGGTGGAGGACGTGATTCGACAGCACGAGATCGAACCGGCGCCCCTCGTCGACGAGCGCTCGGCTGGTTGTCCGATCGAAGGCGAGGGTGGCGTCTCGTCCGGGTGCGGCGCCCGGCACGGGGCTCCTGCGCTCCGCGGTCGCGAAGGCGTGCGCCCGGGGGTCCGGATCGACGGCGAGGATGTCGAGGTGGTAGCCGTCGCGCCGGGCACGGTCGGCGAGAGCCCGCGGCACGTCGCCGGCCCCGGACCCGATGTCAAGCACCGTGAGCCGGCCGTCGGGAGACGCCTCGAGCAGGGGCCGGATGCGGCGGCGGTACACGCGTCGCCAGCCCGCGACGACACCGTTGACGAGGGCGAAGTGCCGGTAGGTGCGCTCGAGGGCGACGAGGTCGCAGTCCGGGTCGTCCATGAGCTCGAGAGCGCGCGTCTCGCGGTGGGTCAGGTCGGGCACGGTCATCGGCCGTCCGAGAGGCGGCGCGTCAGCAGGGCGGTCTCCACGGTGAGGCCCGGGCCGAAGGCCATCGCGCAGATGCGTTCGGGCCGGGCATCCTGCGCGGGTGTCGACGCGGGCGGGATGATCGCGGGAGCCGCCGGGAGCGCAGCCCCCATGTCGGCGACACCACCGGCTCCGGCTCCGGCTCCGACCAGCTCTCGTTCGACGATCACGGCCTCGGCTCCGGCCTCCGGCTCGCGGCCCGCAGGATGCAGGAGCCGCCGCAGCACGAACAGCACCGTCGCACTCGACATGTTGCCGTAGTCGCGCAGGACGCTCCGGGAGTCGTCGACCTGCTCGTCGGAGAGCCCCAGGGCCGTCTGGACCCGGTCGAGGATGCTGCGGCCTCCGGGGTGGACCGCCCAGCGGTCGATCGCTTCGGCGGGGGCCAGACCCGCGGCGAGCGCGCCCCGAATCTCGGGATCGCGTTCGAGGAGCGGTTCGAGGGCGTCGCCCACGTGCTGCTCGACGATCCGGGGAACGTAGCTCGACAGCACCATGTCGAAGCCGCGGTCGCCGATGCTCCAGGCCATGGCGGTCTCCCCCTCGGGGATGACCGTGGTCTCGAAGGCGTCGAGATCGAGCAGGGCGACCCCGCTCGGAGCGGGCCGAGCCGTGACGAGAGCGGCCGCGGCGCCGTCGGCGAAGACGGAGGCCGCGACGATCGTGTCGGGGTCGTCGTCGAGGTGGACGTGGAGCGAGCAGAGCTCGACGGACACGACCAGCACGACGGCGTCGGGGTCGGCCCGACAGAACTGCTCGGCCGCCCGGAGCGCCGGGAAAGCGCCGTAGCAACCGAGGAAGCCGAGGTGGTACCGCTGCGCGGACGGGCGGAGTCCGAGCTCGCGCACGAGGACGTAATCGGGGCCGGGCGCCGAGAAACCCGTGCAGGAGACGGTCACGACGTGGGTGACGTCGCTCGGGTCGAGGTCGGGTGCCGCCGCGAGCGCCTTCCGCGCGGCGTCGACGATCAGGGGTCGCGAGGCACGGACGTAGGCGTCGTTGCGCGCACCCGTCCCGGGCACGAGGATGGCGCCGCTCTCGCGGTCGAGGAACGCAGGATCCGCGGGGCCCGCCCCGTCGCCGAACTCCTCGATCACGGTGTGCCGCGTCTCGATGGCCGACGCGTCGAAGGCCGCGCCCACGAGGCGCCTGCCCAGCCGCCCGTAGCCGGGCTGCCCCGTCAGGAGGTCGCGGAACTCGGACTGTCGGATCACGGTCGCGGGGACGGCGGTCTCGATGGAGCGGATGGCGACCATGAGTCATGCTAACTCCCGCCGGGTCGGCGGGCTTTCAGGTGGGGTGGGGCCGACCCCGTCCCGCCCGTCCAAGAATTTTCGCAGCCGGTTCTGAGCAGATCTCGAGCTATCGCGCTCGCGTCGGTTCTATCTTTCTGGTGTCGCGGTGCTGAACCGCGACAGGCCAACTCCACATGCGAACACCGAAAGGGGACTCTTCATCATGGCCATGTCTTTCGATCCTTTCACCGAGCTGGACCGTCTCACGGGCGCTCTCCTCGGAAGCCGTCAGGGGCCGCGCTTCATGCCGGTCGACCTCTACCGCGACGGCGATCGCTACGTCCTGAACGCCGACCTGCCGGGCATCGATCCCGGATCGGTCGACATCGACGTCGACGGCCAGCTCCTCACCGTCCGGGCCAACCGCACGGCGGACACCCGGTCCGGAGCCAAGTGGCTGGCGCAGGAGCGACCCCACGGCTCCTACCTCCGCCAGTTCAGCCTCGGCGAGGGCGTCGATCCCGACGGCATCACCGCCCACTACGAGAACGGCGTGCTGTCGCTCGTGATCCCCGTGAGCGAGCGCGCGAAGCCGCGGAAGATCGCGGTCACCTCCGGCCAGACGACCGAGCAGCACTCCGTGACCAGCTAAAGGGGGGCGGATCGGCCGGGGCCCGAGGGCCCCGGCCGACGCTCCGTGGACGAGGAGGACGAGATGCTCCTGGTTGCCGAGCTCAAGGACACGACGTCGTGGCCCTACGCGGAGGACGACGTCGTCCGCGAGGCCGAGGCGATCCTGATCCTGGCCGCTCTCGAGGGTGGTCCCGAGGTGGGGCACGCGCTGGTGCGAGTCGCGCTGGACGGTCGTCCACGGGCCTCCCGCGGATGGGCCGATACGGAGGTGGCTGTGGCGTCTGTTCAGGATGCCCGCTCGACCTTCCGCCCCTGGGCGAGGTCGCCCCCGCGCATCCTGCGCTGGATCCCGCGCCGCGAGACTCCACGATTGGCGCTCCGCAGAGAAGATGAGCGGCGAGTCGTGGAGTCTCGCGAGGCGGGGTGCGGCGGCGGACGGGTGAGACTCCACGATTGGCGCTCCCCCGCGAAGGTGAGCGGCGAGTCGTGGAGTCTCGCGGGGCGAGGTGGGACGGCCGACCGAGCCGGGACGAGACCCTGGCGGGGTCGGCCGGCTGGCATGCTGGATCGATGACAGGCGCGACCGACGACGACCCCACCTGCACGTTCTGCCGCATCGTCCGCGATGAGCCGGACTCGACACGGTGGATCGACCGCGACGAGGATGCCGTGGCGTTCCTCCCGCTCCCCGACTCCCGTCTCGCGCCCGGCCACACGCTCGTCGTGCCGCGCGAGCACTCCCTCGGTCTGCTCGACGCCTCGCCCCGCGCCCTGCACGCCACCGTGGATCTCGCGCAGCGCGTCGGCCGTGCCATGAAGGGCGGCTTGGGAGCGACGGGCACGGTGCTCCTGCAGGCCACCGGCGTCGACGCGGGGCAGAGCGTGCCGCACTTCCACCTGCACGTCGTGCCGTGCTGGGCGGATGACGGGATCACGTTCTGGCCGGCAGGATCCTCGGGGCACGTCGTCGACGGCGATCCGGGAGCGCTGCTCGCCGAGATGTTCGAGTGACGCGGGGTGGCGTGCCGCGTGACTCCGCGATTGGCGCTCCCCCGCGAAGGTGAGCGGCGAGTCGCGGAGTCTCGCGGGGCGAGGACGAGACGGGCGCGGGGACGCGACACAGCGGAACGACGAACGGCCCCGCCGAAGCGGAGCCGTTCTGCTGTAGCGAGGGCGGGACTCGAACCCGCGACACCACGATTATGAGCCGTGTGCTCTAACCACCTGAGCTACCCCGCCGCATCGCCGACCGCGCTGGGCCTGCGGAGCCCCCTGTGGGAATCGGACCCACTACCTCTTCCTTACCAAGGAAGTGCTCTACCAATGAGCTAAGGGGGCGTGACCTGGAAACGGAGCCGATCTCTCGGCCCCGCAATGGCACCACACGAGAATAGCAGGACTTCGGGGGCGCCCGCGCCACGTGACACGGGCGCACCCCGGAGCTCCGACTCGAGCCGAGGCGCCGGCCCCGGACCTACGCGGAAACGACCTCGGACGCCGCGGAGAGAGCGGCGACCTCGTCGGCCGAGAGGCTCAGCGTCGCCGCGGCGAGGAGGTCGGGCAGCTGCTCGAGGTTCCGCGCGCTGGCGATGGGCGCTCCGACGGAGGGCTGCGCCAGGAGCCACGCGAGGGCGACGGTCGACACGGAGGCGCCGTGGGCTCCGGCGACGCGGTCCAGCTCGGCCAGGACCCGGCGACCACGGTCGTCGAGGTAGGCGGAGGCTCCCCCGGCCCGGGGGCTGTCGACGGTCGAGCCGTCGCGGTACTTGCCGGTCAGGAAGCCGGAGGCCAGCGACGAGTAGGGCAGGACGGAGACGTTCTCGGCCAGGGCGACGGAGGCGACGCTCGGCCCGTTCGACGTGCCCTCGACGTCACCGCGCTCGACGAGGCTGTACTTGTTCTGGATCGCGACGTAGGAGGCGATGCCCTCCGACTCGCTGAAGCGCAGGGCCTGCTCGAGCCGCTGACCCGTGAAGTTCGACGCTCCGATGGTCCGGACCTTGCCGAGCTCGACCTGCTCGTTGAGGGCCTCGACGGCCTCTTCCACGGGGCGGTCGGGGAAGTCGCTGTGCGCGTAGTAGAGGTCGATCCGGTCGGTTCCGAGCCGGCGGAGCGAGTCGTCGACGGCGCGACGCACGACGTCGCGGGAGGTGCCCTTGAGCCCCTCCAGCATGCCCACCTTGGTGGCCACGATCATGTCGTCGCGGTTGCCGCGGGACGCCATCCAGCGCCCGATGATCTCCTCCGACTCGCCCCCCGAGTTGCCGGGGTTCCAGGCCGAGTAGACGTCGGCGGTGTCGATGAAGTTGCCGCCCGCGGCGGCGTAGGCGTCGAGGACCGCGAACGAGGTCTCCTCGTCGGCCGTCCAGCCGAACACGTTGCCGCCGAGGTTGATCGGGAAGACGCGCAGGTCGCTTCCGCCGACGGGGATCAGGGGTGCATCGGTCATGAGGCCGGTCCTTCTTTCTGCGGTGACGTCCACCGCGGATGGTGACGGGGTTCCCTCCACCCAACGCCTCCCGGCTCGGTGCATTCCGTGCGCCCCGGGCATCACGCGCGCGGCAGGGGCCACGATGGCAGGATGCACAGCCTCGAGCTCCTCCTCGACGACGCCACCGACGCCCACGTCCGCACCCAGTGGTCCGCGCTCCTCGAGGCCGATCTGCCGAGCCAGGCGCGGCACGCGGGCGCGTCGAACGCCCCGCACGTCACCCTGCTCGCCCGCGGCAGTCTGGACGCATCGCACGACGACGAGCTCCGAGCCGCGTTCGGGGCGCTCCCGGTGCCCGTCGAGCTGGGCGGCCTCGTCGTCTTCGGGACGGCGGCCCGGGGGCTCGTGCTGGCCCGGCTCGCGGTGGCGGGCACGCGGATCCTGCGACTGCACGAGACCGTCCACGGGATCGTCGGCGCGCCCGACGGCGCGGAGGGCGGAGCGCAGGATGCCCCGCACACGCTGCCCGGCCGCTGGACGCCGCACGTCACCCTCGCGTCGCGGCTCACCGCCGAGCAGGTCGGGCGCGCCCTCGTCGCCCTGGCCGGCACCCCGGACGCGGAGGGCCCCGCACACTTCGCCGCCGCCCGCCGCTGGGACTCGACCCTGCGAGAGGTCACGCCCCTCTGACCCGCGGGGTGCCGGTCAGGCCGCTGCCGACGCCTCGGTGAGACGGGCCAGGTCGTCCTCCGTGAGAGGGACGCTGGCGGCCGAGAGCAGCCCCTCGAGCTGGATGGTCGACCGGGCGCTGGCGAGAGCGCCGACGACGTTGTCGCGCGAGGCGAGCCAGGCGATGGCGATGGCGGCCGGCGACACCTCGTAGCGGTTCGCGAGGTCGAGCAGCACGTCGAGAGTCGCCAGGTTGTCGTCGGTGAGGTAGCTGAGCGCGCGGTTGCCCCGCGGCGAGTCGCCGCGGCTGTCCGCGTCGCGGTACTTGCCCGTGAGGAAGCCCGAGGCGAGCGACGAATGAGGCAGGACCGCGAGACCGTAGTGGTCGACGATCGGCGACACGTCGTTCTCGTAGTCGGCGCGGCGAACGAGGTTGTAGGCCGACTGGACGGCGCGGAACGGGTGCAACCCGTCGCGATCGGCGATCGCGAGCGCCTGCCGGAGCCGGGCACCGGTGTAGTTCGAGGCCGCCGGGTAGACGATCTTGCCCTCGTCGACGAGCTCGCTCATCGCTCCGACCGTCTCCTCCAGCGGCGCCTCGTCGTCGTCGAAGTGGGTGAAGTAGAGGTCGATCCGGTCGGTCCGGAGCCGCTGCAGCGACGCGTCGACGGCCCGCCGGATGCTCGCGCGGGTCAGCCCCGGCGCATCCGGGTGCTGGCCGCACTTGGTGCTGACGACCACGCGGTCGCGGTTTCCGGGTCGCGCCAGCCAGCGCCCGATGATCGCCTCGGACTCGCCGCCGGCGTTGCCCGGCAGCCAGGCGGAGTAGACGTCGGCCGTGTCGATGACCGTGCCGCCGTCGGCGGCGAAGACGTCGAGGATCTCGAGCGCGGTGGGTGCGCCGACCGTCCAGCCGAAGACGTTGGTGCCGAGTGCGAGGGGAAACCGCGAAGTCAGGGCGGTCAGGTCGGGCAGGAGGTCCAGGATGCGGCCAATCGGTTCGAGGTGGGATCACGATAACCGATGACCTACCGGGCCGGAGCATCCGACCGCCGCCGGTATCGTTTTGGGTATGTCCATCGATGCCACACGGCCGTCCACCGACACCGACGCTCCCCCGTCGAGCGCTCCCCTCCCCGACACGACGACGGGTACCGGCTCCGAATGGTGGCGCTCGGCCGTCATCTACCAGGTCTACCCGCGCTCCTTCGCCGACAGCGACGGCGACGGCATCGGCGACCTCCCAGGCATCACGGCCCGCCTCGACGCTCTCGCGCACCTCGGGGTCGACGCCGTCTGGCTGTCGCCGTTCTACCGCTCCCCGCAGAAGGACGCCGGCTACGACGTCGCCGACTACGCCGACGTCGATCCGCTCTTCGGCACGCTGGCCGACTTCGACGCGCTCCGGGCGAAAGCCACTGCGCTGGGGCTCCGGGTCATCGTCGACGTCGTCCCCAATCACACGTCCAGCGCGCACGCCTGGTTCCAGGCGGCTCTGGCGGCCGAGCCCGGCTCCGAGGCCCGCTCGCGCTACCTCTTCCGCGACGGGAAGGGCCCGACCGGCGAGCTGCCGCCCAACAACTGGCAGTCGATCTTCGGCGGCCCGGCCTGGAGCCGCGTGACCGAGGCCGACGGGCGCCCCGGCCAGTGGTACCTCCACCTCTTCGACTCGTCCCAGCCCGACCTCGACTGGACCAGCGAGTGGGTGCGCGAGAACTTCCTCGACGTCCTCCGGTTCTGGCTCGACCGCGGCGTCGACGGGTTCCGGGTCGACGTCGCCCACGGGCTCATCAAGGCCGACGGCCTCCCCGACTACCAGCCGCCCGCCGATGCGGGCAGCATGGGCGGCGGGCAGGAGTCGGGTGAGACTCCGCCCTACTGGGGCCAGGACGGCGTCCACGAGATCTACCGCGTGTGGCGCGAGCTCCTCGACGAGTACGACGGCGACCGGATCCTGGTGGCCGAGGCCTGGGTCGACCCGCTCGCCAAGCTGGCGAACTGGGTCCGTCCCGACGAGATGCACCAGGCCTTCAACTTCTCCTACCTCGAGAGCGGCTGGGCGGCACCGTCGATCCGCCGCGTGATCGACGCCTCGCTCGAGGTCTTCGGCAGCGTCGGTGCCCCGAGCACCTGGGTGCTGTCGAACCACGACGTCGTCCGGCACGCCACCCGCCTGGCGCTCGGAGCGGACAGCCCCCAGGGCCACGGCATCGGCCCCCGGAGCCCGGGCCGCCCCGATCCCGTCGTGGGCCTCGCCCGCGGTCGCGCCGCCTCGGCTCTCATGCTGGCTCTCCCCGGGTCGGCGTACCTCTACCAGGGCGAGGAGCTGGGCCTCCCCGAGGCCATCGACCTCCCCGACGACGCCCGGCAGGATCCGACCTGGTTCCGAACGGCCGGAGAGCGCTACGGCCGCGACGGCTGCCGCGTGCCGCTGCCCTGGGAGGCGGCGGCTCCCGCGTTCGGGTTCAGCGACACCGGCGCCTCCTGGCTGCCGCAGCCGGCCGACTGGGCTCCCTACGCGCGCGACGCGCAGGCAGGAGCCGCCGGGTCGACCCTCGAGCTCTACCGCTCCGCCCTCGAGCTGCGATCGCGCCACGGACTCGGCTCGGGCACGGTCGAGTGGCTGACCGGCTTCGGCCCCGAGGTCGTCGCGTTCCGCAACGGAGATGTCACGGTCATCGCCAACACGGGTCGAGTGGCCGTGGAGCTCCCCGTCGCCGAGGAGCTGCTCGCCTCCGTGGACCTCGACGGCTCCGCGCTTCCGCCCGACGCGACGGTCTGGCTGCGGCTCCCCTGACGAGGAGAGCCCTGACGGGCAGAGCCCTCACCGACGAGAAGAGCACCGACCCCCGAGGGTCGGTGCTCTTCTTCATATTCGGGGCAGGAGCCGCTACTCGGCTCCGGCGTTGGCCACCAGCCACGGGAACGGGTCGACGGGGATGCCGCTCAGGTGCACCTCGAAGTGGAGGTGCGCGCCGGTGCTGTTGCCGGTGCTGCCGACCTCGCCGACGATCTGGCCGCCCTTGACGGACTGGCCCTGGCTGACACGGATGGAGCCGGCGATCATGTGCGCGTAGACGGTCGTGACCTTCTGCCCGTTGATCACGTGATCGATCCAGACGTTGTACCCGAGGGCACCGCTGCCCTGGTCGACCTTGGAGACGACGCCGTCGGCGACGATCTCGATCGGGGTGCCGGAGCCGGGCGTGAAGTCGAGGCCCTGGTGGAACGTGGAGCAGAAGCTGCAGTTCGCGACCTGACGACCACCGAAACCGCTGCTGATCGGCACGGCCGTCGGGAACGGCCAGCGGACCGCACCCGTGCTGGAGGACGCCGAGCCGGGGCTCGTGCCGGTCGACTGGATGACGGGGTTCGTCACCGAGTAGCCGTCGCGGCCGATCTGCTCGGCGGCCGTCGCACCCGAGGCGACGAAGACCTGCGCCTGGGGAGTGGTCGTCCCACCGACGGTCGTGCCGGAGACGGCGGCGACGGCGAGCTTCACGGCCGACTTCTCGGGGCTGTCGACGAAGTAGGCGTTCGCGGGGACCGACGTCGACACGATGGTCGCGCCCACGAAGAGCATGACGCCGAGGGCGCTGAAGCGACGGGTGCGGACGAGGGCCTTCGAGGGCCCGGTGGAGCGCGGTGCCACGGGTCGCGGGGCTGCTGCGCGCTGGACGCGCGCGGGCGCACGACGGGCGCTGGCCTGGCGGTGAGGAGTGGTGGGGAGCGGCGTCGCCTTCTCGGCGGCGCGGGAGGAACGACGAGTCGGGAGCTCCGCGGTGGGCGTCGCGGGCTCCGACGCCTCGACCCGGACCGGCCGAGAGGCCACGGGAACCACGGCGGGCTCGACGACGACGGGCTGCACCGCGACCCTCGCGGCCGCCGGAGCGACGACGTCGACGGCCTCCGAGGCGGCGAGGGCCGCCCGCTCACGAGCTCGCGCCTCACGTCGCGTCATCGAAGCGGCGGCGGGCACGTGGGTGCCGTCGCCCTCGGTGTCGGCGACCTGAAGGGGATTCGTCACAGCGGTTCGTTCCTCGGGGCTCGGGGTGGAGAGACGCGGGCTGCCGGGCGCGGAGAGACGGTGGTTTCTTCGCCCGGAGAGGTGTCGTCGAGATGCTCGAAGGCGAGACGACCCATCCCATAGTACAGAAAGTCCCCCGCGGTCTCTACCCTTTGAAATACATATTCCGACCCCAGTCGGGGTGGCACCCGTTGGAGCGTCGCCGGAGCAACGTCGCGATCTCGCTCGCGATGCCGTCAGAATCCGGCCTCGGCCAGGGCCTTTCCGAGGTCGTCGGCGATGGCCGGAGCCGCGACGAACGTGAGCTCCCGGCTCGCCGGGGCTCCTGACGGCGTCAGCACGACGGCACCGGCCTCCTCGGCGATGAGCACTCCGGCCGCGTGGTCCCACGGGGAGAGACCCCGTTCGACGTAGGCGTCGAGGCGTCCGGCCGCGACGTAGCAGAGGTCGAGGGACGCGGCTCCTGCCCGGCGGATGTCGCGGACGACGCCGAGGAGGCGGGCGACGCTCTCGCCCTGCTCGCGCCTCCTGCTCGGATCGTAGGAGAAGCCCGTCGCGAGGAGCGACTGCGAGAGGGACGCCGGAGCCGACACCCGGAGGGTCGCCGTGCCGAGATGCGCGCCCCCGCCGCGGACGGCGGTGAACTCCTCGCCGGAGGCCGGGTTGACGACGCAGGCCGCGAGAGCCTTCCAGGTGAGAGGGTCGGGCCCGCCCTCGACGACGGCGATGCTGACGGCGTACATCGGGATCCCGTAGAGGAAGTTGACGGTGCCGTCGATCGGGTCCACGATCCAGGTCAGGCCCGTCTCGGATGTCGTCGCGTCGCTCTCCTCGCCGAAGAAGCCGTCGCCCGGGCGGCGCTCCGCGAGCCGCTTCCGGACGAGGGCCTCGACCTCGCGGTCGGCGAAGGTCACGATGTCGACGGCGCTCGACTTGCTCGCGGCGACCTCGACCCCCTCGGCGCGGCGGCGGGCGGCGAGCGAGCCGGCCTCGCGGGCGATCTCCAGGGCGATGGCGAGCAGTTCGTCGGGGGTCGTCATGCGGTCTCCTCGGTCGGATACGGGCACGGCTCCGGGCACAGACAGAACGGGCCGGCCTCGCTCGCGCGCTGCCGACCCGTTGTGAATGGCTCGTGGCAAGTGAGGGATTCGAACCCCCGAAGGCTACGCCGGCTGATTTACAGTCAGATCCCTTTGGCCGCTTGGGTAACTTGCCAGATGCTCCTCGACGACCTGTGGCCGTTCGATGGTGCGCGTCAACAATACAGCCTCTGGAGGCTGGTCGAGACCACGCCGGCCGGTTCCCGCCCGGTCTCCGTCGCGAGAGTTCGACGGAGACCGGACGACCGGGCTCACGGATGTCGCTCGGTTAGAAATCCATGTGATAGGGATCGCAGGCGGCCTCACCCTCGTACTCCGGGTCACGGACGAAGCAGTTCCAGAACATGAATTTCCTGCTCTGCTTCACTCCGGCTCCGTCCTCGAACACGAGCGGGAACAGGATCTCGCTTTTCCAGCGGACGTCGAGCTCCCAGCGACCGTCCGCGTCGATCGAGACGGAGACCTTGGAGCCGTCCCGCGGATCGACCGTCACGATCTGACCGCTCGGACCCGTACCTCGAAGGTGGATCGCCCCGTCGTCCACCTGCCAGACGGTGGCCTCCGCCGACGGCCGGAAGTCCGGACCTCCTCCACCCGGGTTCTCGGGAAGCGGAGGCGATGCCGGTGCGAAGGGAAGCGTTCGCGCCGAGGCGATCTTCGAGAGGACGGTCCCTCTGAGCGACTCGGTCAGAGCTTTGGCATTGAAATCACTCGGGACGGTCCGCCCCCTCTCACGCTGGAGGACCGCGTCCCGAGCAGAATCGACCCAGCTGCCGTGGTAGGCGTTCGACCACGTGATCTCGGCGGGATTGAGATCCTTGTGCCAGGGCGTCTGATTCCAGTACATCCGCTGGGCGACGTCCTTGACCTGAGCCAGATACGGCGCCGCGACGCCGCTCCAGTACTGATCGCCGAAAGACGTGTCGAGGACGTTCTTGGAGTAGGTGCTCTCCGCGGTGGCCGACACGTAGGCGGGGTATCGGTCGCTGTACTGCTCGACGCGATTATCGATGGCCCGCTTGGCAGCATCCTGGAGCAATCACGTGTGATAGCTGTACTGGCCAGTCACTCTGACGCGTTCGCCGTCGTTCTTCGCTCGGGAGAAAACGACGCGCTCGTGGCGGGCCAACTCGAACTGCGTCGCTTCGTAGCTCCCTCGCAGAACCGCGAGGTCGGACTTCAGCTTGTTCGCCAGGAGATCGGCCTGAGCCGTCAGCACGTGCTCGGCGTAGAACGTGTCGAGGGCGGATTTCCGTTCCGCATCCCAGGACGTGGTGATGTTGGGCAGGATCGCATCGACGCCATCGAGCATCGAGTCGAGTTCGTCGCGGTGCTCCGGAGAGATCGCGGGCTTGGGATGGAGCCAGCCCCAGACGGCGTCGCCCAGGGCCTCGAGAGCGAGATCGGCCATCAGGAGAGGCTCGAGGAACGGGATGAACTCGGGGAACGCGACCTCGGCGGTCTGCAGCGCTTCGGCGATGCCGTCGGCGGCGAGATCGCCCCATCGGCCGTCGTCGATGTCACCGCGGATCGCGTAGCCCGTGGCTGCGATGCCCAGGTAGGGAACCAACTCGCTCCCGTAGTCGAGCACCTTGCCGGCGGACTTGCCCACCGACGCGAGGAGGTCCAGGTCGGCCGAGGCGGCAGCCAGGGCACGGGAATCCGCCCCGAATGCCTCGGTGAGATCCGCACCGAGGGCCTCGAAGTCGGCGAAGTCCTGGGAGGAGGCCCCGATCCCCTCGATGACCTCGCTCGTCTCGGGGAACGGCGCGAGGAGGGCGTACTCGTCATCCGCCAATCGATCGAGCTTCAGCTCGAAGGTCACGTCGTCGAAGTCGCCGGAGAACCGATCGGCGTGCAGGTCTGCCAGGGCGTCCTCGTCGGGGACGGACCAGTCGCAGACCGCCCTGCGCGTGCAGAGCGTCTCCTCGGTGATGGGGTGGGGCTCGAGCGTGGGGCGCGTGGTCGGCTCGACGAACTCGGCGCTGGGGACGCGCTCCTCCGCCGACCACTCTCCCGTTACGGGATCACGCGACCACTTCTGAGTCGACTTGACCTGGGACCAGTCGATCCTGTCCTTCGCTGCCCACTCGTTCTCGGCCTGGAGATCACCGAAGAATTTGCTCTTGCTCGTCTCCTCCCAGGCATCGCCCCACTCCGGATGCTCGACCATCGCCTTGTGCATGGAGATCTCCATGCTCGTGAACCGCGCATCCGGCGCGATCTCGTAGAGCGTGTACGAGTCGGCGCGGATCATGCTCCCCGGGACGTCCGGGTTGGGTTTCTTCAAGCTGAACTGGCCGAAGAAGCTCGCGGTGTCCTCGTCGCCGGCCGTCGAGATCCAGCCGCTGTTCCGTGTGCGGTTCGAGTTCATCAGGTGATCGGCGAGGTTGTAGTTGTCGCCCAGCGCTTCCAACCCCTTCCCGCGCAGCGCCTCGGGGGTTCGCGTATCCGCACGCCAGACGGAGCCGGGAACCGCGTCGGGCAGGACCATCTCGGCGAGGTCCTCGGGGCCGGGACCCTGACCCACGGCCCTCGCGGGCGTGACCGTGACGAGGCTCAGGACGAGCGACATGATGCCGACGAGCCACACGAGACTCAGCCAGCGCCTGTCCCGATCACCGATCGATGCGGACGTCGACCTCGTCGAGGTCGTCGAAGGCGTGGAAGTGATGCCGATCATCCGGACACCCCGACGGAGCTGCACTGGTACTCGGTGCTGCCGTTCTCATCGCCGGTGTGGAAGCGCCCGGTCATGGCCTGACCGCGCGGACACGAGAACGCGGTGCCCGCCGACTCCTTGATCGACGAGGACCAGACCGGATCGCTCGTCACGACTCGCATCGTCGAGCCGCCCTCGAGGCTTACGAGGTCGAAGGAGCGACACCGATACTGGGTCTGACCGTTCTCGTCGTTCACGTGCATGCGCTGGAAGAGGACGGTGTCGGTCGGGCAGGTGAATCGGACTCCCGAGCTCTCCGTGATCCACTCGGACTTGACGACCTCGGGTCGCTGCGCGATCTCATGGGTGCGCGGGTCGCTGGGCCTCACGCTGGCGCACCGATGGAAGGTCGGTCCGTTCTCGTCACCCGCGTGCTGCCTCCCCACGAGGACGTCACCGATGACGCAGCGGCTGATGTTGCGGCTCTCCGTGCCGGTGTTGACGAAGTCGCCACCCATCAGGACGGTCACCCCCGCAGCCCGAGGCTCCCCGGCCGTGGCTGCCTGCGCCCCGGCGAACCCTCCGGCGGCGACGGCGACAGCGACTGAAGCCGCGAAGAGGCTCAGGCCGAGAGCGATGACACCGGCGCGACGTCGAGGATGGACTTTCTTTCGTGGTTCTCTCAATATCTTCACGGCAAAAACTTAGCATTTCAATTTCACCTGCCTGTCATCGGTCACCCCGGGCGGCGGAACCGCGACGGGCTAGGCTGGCAGCCATGGCAGATAGTTCATTCGACGTGGTCAGCAAGGTCGACGCGATGGAGGCCGACAACGCGCTCAACCAGGCGCGCAAGGAGGTCGAGCAGCGCTACGACTTCAAGAACGTCGGCGCCTCCATCGAGACGAGCGGCGAGAAGGTCCTGATCAAGGCGAGCACCGAGGAGCGCGCGAAGGCCGTCCTCGACGTGTACGAGTCGAAGCTCATCAAGCGGGGCATCTCGCTCAAGAGCATCGACGCCGGCGAGCCCTACCCGAGCGGCAAGGAGTACCGCATCGAGGTCTCCATGAAAGACGGCATCGACCAGGAGCACGCCAAGAAGATCAACAAGCTGATCCGCGACGAGGGTCCCAAGGGCGTCAAGAGCCAGATCCAGGGCGACGAGCTCCGCGTCCAGTCGAAGAGCCGCGACGACCTGCAGGCCACGATGGCGCTCCTCAAGGGCGCCGACCTCGACGTCTCGCTCCAGTTCGTCAACTTCCGGTAGCGCTCGGTGCACCTCGCTGCCTGGGTCGCCCCGGCACTCAGCATCACCGGCGTCGTCGTCGACATCCTCATCCGGGTCTTCGCCGTCGTCTACGTGCCGATCAACCGGCGGCCCCAGACGGCGACCGCGTGGCTCCTGGCGATCTTCCTGATCCCCTACGCCGGCTTCATCCTGTTCCTCCTCTTCGGCAGCTACCACCTGCCGAAGCGGCGCCGGGAGAAGCAGGAGGAGATCAACCGCTACATCGTCGACACGACCGAGGGCATGGACCGCGTCACGCGCGAACTCCACTGGCCCGCGTGGCTCGACAGCGCGGTGGCTCTCAACCGGAAGCTCGGGGCGATGCCCCTCGTGGGCGGCAACTCGGCCGACATCTTCGACGACTACGACGAGTCGCTGCGCGCGATGACCGAGGCCGTCGGCCAGGCGGAGCGCTGGGTGCACGCCGAGTTCTACATCACGAGCCTCGATGCGACGAGCGAGCCCTTCTTCCAGGCCCTCGAGGCCGCCAGGCGGCGAGGCGTGACCGTGCGCCTGCTGATGGACCACATCGCGAGCCGCGGCTACCCCGGCTATCGCAAGACCAAGAAGCGCCTCGACCGCATCGGCGTGCAGTGGGAGCTGATGCTCCCGATCCTGCCGCTCCGGGGCAAGTTCCAGCGGCCCGACCTCCGCAACCACCGCAAGCTCCTCGTCATCGACGGCGACGTCGCCTTCACGGGCTCGCAGAACATGATCGACCGGAGCTACGACCGGAGGCGGAACCGCAGGAGGCACCTTGCCTGGAAAGACCTGATGGTCCGGTTCGAGGGCCCCATCGTCGCGGGCATCAACGCCCTCTTCGTGACCGACTGGTACAGCGAGACCGACGAACTGCTGACGCGCGAGGCCGATCCCGTCTCGGCGCGCGACATCCCCGACATGCTCGACTGCCAGGTCGTGCCGAGCGGCCCGGGCTTCGACGGCGAGAACAACCTCCGGCTCTTCAACACGCTCGTCTACAGCGCGCAGGAGCGGATCATCATCACGAGCCCGTACTTCGTGCCCGACGAGTCGATGCTCTACGCCATCACGACGGCGGCGCAGCGCGGCGTCGAGGTGCAGCTGTTCGCCTCGGAGATCGGCGACCAGGCGGTCGTGTACCACGCTCAGCGCTCCTACTACGAGGCGCTCCTCCGGGCCGGGGTCCGGATCTTCCTCTACCGCTCCCCCACCGTCCTCCACGCGAAGCACATCACGATCGACCGCGACGTCGCCGTCATCGGCTCCAGCAACATGGACATGCGCTCGTTCAGCCTCAACCTCGAGATCTCGGTGATGATCCGGGGCCGCCGGTTCGTCAACAAGCTGCGCGAGGTCGAGCAGACCTACCGCGACGCGAGCACCGAGATCCTGCTCGACGACTGGCTCGGGCGCCCGTTCCGCTCCCAGGTGCTCGACAACGTGGCGCGGCTCACCTCGGCGCTGCAGTAGATCGAGGCCCCGACCCGACGTTCGCCACCCGGGCGACCAGCGACTCCAGCGGGCCCCGGCGGGCTCCCCAGAGCCCGGCGAAGAGGAGGGCGCCGAGCGCGAAGAGGGCGAGCGTCAGGAGCCGGCCCGCCGTGTCGAGCGAGTCGAGCACCCCGCTGTGCTGGAGCCCGGCCAGGATCACCACGTGCACCGTGTAGATCGTCAGCGGCATGGCTCCCAGGCGCGCGACCACGGCCACAGCGCGTCCCGCTCGCGGCGCCACGAGCAGGCAGACGGCGATGACGCCGAGGGCGACGCCGAGCGACCCGACGACGTCCACGAGCGTCGACGAGTGCGGCTCGGACGCGAAGACCAGGTCGCGAAGGCGGACCTCGCCGTAGTCGCCGTAGAGCGCTCCCCCGGGCGTCACGACCTCGCCGACGCCGTAGGCGACGACCGCCAGACCGGCCCCGATGCTCCCGACCAGGGCGATCCTCGGCGGGCTCGACGGGAGCGACCGCCCGATCGCCAGCCCGACGAGGACGTAGACGATCCAGGTGACGACGGGATAGACCAGCAGGAACTGCTGCGTGAAAGGCCCCGGGGAGGGCAGGGCGATCTCGAACGCGAGCAGGGCGGGGATCGACAGCAGCGCCGCGATCCCCGCGACGACGAGCAGCGCCGACCGCGACCAGCGCAGCACCGGAAGCAGGAGCACGAACAGCAACCCGTAGGTCGGCAGGATCACGGAGACCGGCGGCTCCAGCAGGACGAGCAGCGTGCCGATCGCGAAGACGATGCCGCCCCGGACGGCGATCCTGCGCCTCGCGGTCGCCAGAGCGTGCCCGGCGAACGGGCGGGAACCTCCGCTGAGCAGGGCCAGCGAGACGCCGGCCACGACGGCGAACAGCACCGACGACCGCCCGCTCGAGATCGACCACCATGTCGACGGGTCGGCCCAGTCGACGGGCCGGGTGACGTCGACGAGGTGGGCGGCGAACATGCCGAGCAGGGCGATCGCCCGGGCGAGGTCGATGCCCACGATCCGGTCGGACCGCACCGCAGGAGCCACGGGTCCGAGGTCGGTCGGAGCGGGCGCGTCTTGCGTCATCCCACGATGCTACGGATCGACCCTGGACCGATCGTCAGGAGTCGCGGGAGACGCTGACCATCTCGTCGCGCGGCACGACCTTGATGCGCGCGCGACCTTCGGGCTGACCGAGCGCCATCTCGTGCTGGTCGAGGCGGTGCCAGCCGTCGAGGTCGGTGTACTCGACGCCGCGGGACTCGAGGAGAGCGTCGACCGAGGCCTCGTCGGGCGACTCCGGCGACCACCAGTGCGACTGGTCGTTCAGGAGGTGCTTGACGGTCTCCATCGCGTCGGACTTCGTGTGGCCGATGAGACCGACCGGTCCGCGCTTGATCCACCCCGTGGCGTAGACGCCGGGCACGAGCTGGTCGTCGTCGTCCATGACCTGACCCTCGTGGTTCGGGATCACGCCGCGCTTGGCGTCGAAGGGGATGCCGTCGAGGGGCGAGCCGAAGTAGCCGACGGCGCGGTAGAGGGCCTGGATCGCGACCTCGCGGATCTCGCCGGTGCCAACGACGCCGCCCTCCCCGTCGGGACGAGTGCGCTCGTACCGGAAGGCCGACACGTGACCGTTCTCGTCGCCGACGACCTCGACCGGGTTCGCGAAGAAGTGGAGGTGGAGTCTCCGGGAGGCCGTCCCGACCTCGCGCTGGCGCCACTGGTTCAGGACCTTGTCGATGACGAAGACCTGCTTGTTGGTGGCGATCGCGTTCTTGGAGGCGTCGTCGTAGTCGAAGTCCTCGTCGTGGACGATCATATCGACGTCGTTCATCTCGCCGAGCTCGCGGAGCTCCAGCGGGGTGAACTTCACCTGGGCGGGGCCCCGGCGACCGAAGACGTGCACGTCGGTGACGGGGGACGCCTTGAGCCCCTCGTAGACATTGGCCGGGATCTCGGTCGGCAGGAGGTCGTCGGCGTGCTTCGCGAGGATGCGCGAGACGTCGAGGGCCACGTTCCCGACGCCGATGACGGCGACGGACGCGGCCTCGAGCGGCCAGGTGCGGGACACGTCGGGGTGACCGTCGAACCAGGAGACGAAGTCGGCGGCGCCGTAGCTGCCCTCGAGGTCGATGCCGGGGATGTCGAGGTCGGCGTCGCGGATGGCGCCGGTCGAGAAGATGACGGCGTTGTAGTGCTTCTTGAGGTCGTCGAGGGTGATGTCGACGCCGTAGCGGACGTTGCCGAAGATCCGGATGTCTCCGCGGTCGAGCACGTCGCGGAGGGCCGTGACGATGCCCTTGATGCGGGGATGATCGGGAGCGACTCCGTAGCGGACGAGGCCGTACGGCGCCGGGAGCTGCTCGAAGAGGTCGATCGAGACGCCGAACTGGCGCTCGGCCTTCAGGATGATGTCGGCGGCGTAGATTCCGGCGGGGCCGGCTCCGACGATGGCCAGGCGCAACGTGGTCACGGGTGGTTCACTCTCCTGCGGTGGTTCTGCGGATCGGGGTGTCGGTCGCGGGCGCGGATCGGCCGCGCGACCAGGAACGGTCTGGTGGGGTTCGGAGCCGACGGTCAGGCGGAGCGCTCGACGACGCGGTCGGCGAAACGCGTCAGCGCCTTCTTGACCGGCCCGGCGGGCAGCGGATCGAGCGCCTCGACGGCGGCCGACGCCCAGCGGCGGGCCTCCGCGTGCGTCCTGGCCGTGACCTCGTGCTCGCGCAGCTGCCGCACGGTGTCGGCGAGGTCGGCCTCGCTGACCTGGCCGCCCTTGACCGTGGCGCGCACGTTGGCCTCGATCTCGGAGAGCAGGGCCGCGGAGTCGACGTCGGTCTGGGCATCCTGCCGCAGGTAGAGCAGCGGGAGGGTCTCGACGCCGGCGAGCAGGTCGGTGCCCGCGCGCTTGCCGGTCTCCTCGGTCTGGGGCGACAGGTCGATGACGTCGTCGACGAGTTGGAACGCGACGCCGATCTTCTCGCCGAAGGACGCGACCGGGCCGATCAGCTCGCGCGGACCGCCGGAGAACATCACGCCGACCTTCGCGGCCATCGAGATGAGCGACCCCGTCTTGTCGGAGAGCACGCCGATGTAGTGGTCGATCGGGTCGTCGCCCTCGCGCGGCCCGATGGTCTCGTGCAGCTGACCGAGGCAGAGGCGCTCGAACGTCTGAGCCTGAAGCCTTATCGCTTCTTCACCGAGGTCGGCCACGATCGTGGACGCGCGGGCGAAGAGGAGGTCGCCGGTGAGGATGGCGACGTTGTTGCCCCACTTGGCCTGGGCGCTGGGGACGCCGCGGCGCATGGTCGCCTCGTCCATGACGTCGTCGTGATAGAGCGACGCGAGGTGGGTGATCTCGACCGCCTGGGCGGCGGACACGACCGCGTCGGTGCCGCCCTCGCCGAGCTGGGCGGTGAGGAGGGTCAGGGTCGGCCGGATGCGCTTGCCTCCGGCCGCGAGGAGGTAGCGGCTCGTGACGTCGGCCAGATCGTCGCCGAACGCCATCTCGACGAGCAGACCCTCCTCGACGCGTTCGAGCCCTTCGTCGATGGCCGCGACGAAGCGGCGCTCGGACGCCGACGAGAACAGCTTCTCGGCCAGGCCCAGCGACGAGCTGAGGCTGTTGCCTCGTCGTGCCGGAGGAGCACTGGGGTTCACAGGTTCACCTTCGGATCGGTCGGTCGGGTCAGGCGCCGGCGGCCGACGAGGGGCGCCGCGACGAGGTCGCGGGCTTCCGCCCGCGGTGGAGGGCGACGATACCCGCCGTCAGGTTGCGGTAGGCCACTCGAGAGAAGCCGGCTCCGCGGAGCCACTGGCTGAGGACCTGCTGCTCCGGCCACTTCTCGATCGACTCGGCGAGATAGGTGTAGGCGGGAGAGTTGCTGGAGGTGACGCGGGCCACGGCGGGGAGCACGTAGTGCAGGTAGGCCTGGTAGCTCGCGCGGAGGACGGTCAGCGGCGGGGTCGAGAACTCGCAGATGACGAGGCGACCGCCGGGCTTGAGCACGCGGTACATCTCGTCGAGCGCGACCTTCGGCCGGTTCACGTTGCGGAGACCGAACGAGATCGTGACGGCGTCGAACTCCTCGTCGCCGAACGGGAGCTTCTCGGCGTCTCCGACGATGAACTCGATGGCGGGCTGGCGCTTGCGGCCGACGGCGACCATTCCCGCGGAGAAGTCGAGGGCCGTGACCTCGGCGCCGCCCTTGGCGATGGCGGCGGAACTGGTGCCCGTGCCGGCGGCGATGTCGAGGACGCGTTCGCCCGGCTTCGCGTCGATCGCCTTCACGGTCGCGAGGCGCCACAGCACCGCGTTCCCGGCGGAGAGGATGTCGTTGGTCACGTCGTAGTGCGCGGCCACCCCATCGAACATCGAGGCAACCTCGTCGGGTTGCTTGTTCATATCGGCCTTGGTCACTCGGTGATCTTATCGGGACGGCCTGCACCCGGCCCGTGTGCGGCTCCTGCTCGCAGGATGCCCAGGCGAACGCTCAGGCGAAGCGGACCGTTCGCACCCGGGGCACCCGCATCCCGCGTGGCTACGATGAAATGGTGAACGACTCGGATCCCTCCGTGGCTGCCGCACCCCTCGTGGTCAAGACGACGCGGGTCGACGACATCGCCCCCTTCCTGACGCTGATCGATCCGAAACGCCCCCTCCTCTTCGTCCGTCGCGGCGACGGCATCGCGGGGATCGGGACGGCCGCGCGGCTCACGTTCCGCGGGCCGACGAGGATGAGCGACGCCGCCAGCGCCTGGAGGGAACTGGCCGCGGAGGCGCAGGTCGACGACGAGGTCCGTCTCGCGGGGAGCGGGCTGGTCGCGTTCGGCTCGTTCGCTTTCGCCGACGACTCGGACGACGAGAGCGTGCTGATCGTGCCGCGGCTCGTCCTCGGGCGGCGCGACGGGGTCCACTGGATCACGCGAATCGGCGGCGTCGACACGCTCGCGACCGAGAGCGCGGAGCCCACGCCGCTCGGTCGACCGTTCTCGGTCCGCTTCGGTACGGGCACGTTCGGCGAGGCGGAGTTCGGCGCGGCCGTCTCGCACGCCGTCGAGGCGATCGAGCGGGGCGAGGTCAGCAAGGTCGTGCTCGCTCGGTCGCTCGAGGGCGACCTCCCCGAGGGCGCCGACCTGCGCGTGCTCGCAGCCGACCTCGCCATGGGCTACCCCGACACCTTCACCTTCGCCGTCGACGGCCTGATCGGGTCGAGCCCGGAGACGCTGATCAGCAGTTCGAAGGGCCGGATCACCGCGCGGGTCCTCGCCGGGAGCACCGCCCGGGGCGTCGACGCGGCGAGCGACGCCGCGGCGGCCCTGGCGCTGGCCACCTCCCCCAAGGACCTGGACGAGCATGCCTTCGCGCTCCGCAGCCTCCTGCTCTCGCTCGACGCGCACGCGACCGACGTGACGACGGCGGAGACGCCGTTCACCCTCCGGCTGCCGAACGTCTGGCACCTCGCGACCGACGTCGCCGGGCGCCTCACCGACGGGGCGTCGTCGCTCGACCTCATCGACTCGGTGCACCCGACGGCGGCCGTCGCCGGCACGCCCACCGTCGACGCCCTCCGCGCGATCGCCTCCCTCGAACCCTTCGACCGCGGCCGCTACGCGGGCCCTGTGGGCTGGCTCGGGGCCGACGGCGACGGCGAGTGGGCCATCGCGCTGCGGTGCGCGCAGGTCTCGCCCGACGGCAGGATCCGCGCCTTCGCCGGGGCGGGCATCGTGCGCGAGTCCGACCCCGCGCACGAGATCGCGGAGACGACGATGAAGTTCCGCCCGATCGTGGACGCGCTCGCCTGACGCCCCTGCGCGGTTCCGTCGTGCTCCGCGGCCGGACCGCGATCGCCGGGTGCGCGGTGCGCATCCTGCTGCGACACTGAGCCCATGAACGACATGTTCGCGAGCGCGACGGCGTACGACCGATTCATGGGGCGCTACTCGCGGCCTCTGGGGCGGCGATTCGTCGACGCCCTCGGAGTGCGACCGGGGTGGACCGTCCTCGACGTCGGCTGCGGGCCGGGCGCCCTCACGGAGGCGTTGGTCGACGTCGTCGGTGCCGCGTCGATCAGCGCCGTCGACCCCTCGCCGGCGTTCGTCGAGGCCTGTCGAGAGCGCTTCCCCGGGGTGAACGTCGGCGCCGCCTCGGCTGAAGCCCTCCCCTTCCCCGAGGAGACCTTCGACCTGACGGCAGCCCAGCTCGTCGTCCACTTCATGCCGGATCCGACGGCCGGGATCCGGGAGATGAGCCGCGTGACGAAGCGGGGCGGCGTCGTGGCGGCCGACGTCTGGGACTTCGCCGGCGGTCGCGGCCCCCTCGGTGTCTTCGACGAGGCGGCCCGAGGCATCGACCCGCCCGCCCCCTCCGAACGCGACCTCCCCGGCGCCTCCGCGGGAGACCTCGAGCGTGTTTTCGCCGCTGCCGGCCTGGCGGCGATCACCTCCACCGAGCTGACCGTGTCCGTCGACTTCGCGTCGTTCGACGAGTGGTGGACGCCGTTCACCGAGGGCGTCGGGCCAGCAGGAGCCTGGGTCTCCTCGCTCGACGTCTCCTCGCGCGATCGACTCCGCGGCCGAGCCCACGAGCGCCTCGGCGACCGGCCCTTCACAGTCGAGGCGACGGCATTCGCGGTCTCCGGAACGGTCGACGCGGCCTAGGCGCCGGCACGGCTCCGGCGAGCGCGGCGGCACCGCCGCCCGCGCTCAGCCGACCCGGCTGTCTTGCGCCTCGCGCCAGATGGCCTCGGCCCGCGAGCGATCGAGGCGCATGCCGCGGTGCATCAGGTCGTGGACGACGTCGCCCTTCGTCACCCCGCACCACGCCGGGCTCCGGCAGGTGCAACGCTCCTCGTCACCGGCGACGTACTCGTCGACGGGCTGACGCTGGAGGCCCGGGTGCGGAGCCGGCTTCGGCGCCTCGAGGGCGACGATGACCGGTGGCTCGGAGACGGCCTCGGCCGCGGCCGCCAGGGCGACGCGACGGAGGAACAGCACGTTCTCCTTCACCTGCCGGGCGATCGGGGTGCGCGAGGCAGCCACCACGGCGCGGGCGGAGATCCTGGCGGCGGTGTCGAGTCGTTCTCCCACGGGCGGTCCTCTCGGGTCGGTCCTCCCAAGAATACGGACGCAGGAGCTGAGCACCAGCCCCGCCCGGGTGCGAAACCCGAGCGGGGCCGGTGTCGACTCCCGTCAGCAGAACTCGCCGGACCTGCCCTTCGTGTAGGTGACGTCGATCTCGCCGACGTGGCCGTGATCATCGAGGATGAAGCTCAACCACCGTCCCTGACCGTCCTGGATCCCGAACGTCTCGCCGAACGTGCTCGTCGCGGGAGTCGCCGAGGAGGTGCTCAGGCTCTCGATGTCGGGATACGTCGCGAGGAGTTCGGCTCGGGTCGATCCCAGACCGATGCCGGACGGCGTGCGCGGCGTACTGCTGGACGGTTCCGTCCCGACCTCGCCGATCTGGATGGAGTCGATCGTGTCGTTCCTCACGGCCTCGGTGGACAGATTCGGGTCGGCCGATGAACGAGGCGTGTAGAAGTTGACGGGGCAGACGTAGCCGGGCGCCGTGACGGTGTAGGAGCCCGTCGTCTTCGCCGCCTCCAGCGTCTGCTTACCGCCCAGTGTGAGCGGCCCGATTCCGGCCGTGGTGATCAGCCAGGACGACGGATCCCCCACGCCGGCGGTCGGATCCGCCGGGACCGCGGAGGGGCTCGGCGAACCGGCCGGAGCCACGGTCCCCGGATCTCCGGAGGGAGTCGTCGCCGAGCCGCCCGGCTGAGGCTCCGTCTGCCCGGGGCCGGTCGTGGCGGACGGCGCGATGGCGGTCCCCCCGCCGGGCGCCGTGGACTGGTGCGCGGCGAGCGCGATCCCCGCGCCACCCAGGACCACCGCGGCGGCGACGGAGAGGGATGCGAACCGGACCACGCGGCTCCTGCGCGCCCCTGCCGCGGCGGCCGAGGAGGCGTCGATCGAGTCGAGGACCATGTCGCGGATCGCCGCGCGGCGGACGGGATCGGTGGGGGACGACGAGGACGGGGTCGAGATCATTTGAGTTCTCCTAGCGCGGGGGTGGTGTCGTCCAGGGACCGGGGTCCGGTGAGAGCGGCGAGGCGTTTCTTGGCTCGGGCGAGCCGGGACTTGACGGTCCCGAGGGGCACGGCGAGGGTGTCGGCGGCGGCCTGCAGGGAGTAGTCGTTCACCACGCAGAGGGTGAGGACCTTCTGGTCGTTGCTCGACAGATGCGCGAACGCCTCCCGGAGCCGCACGTACTGACCGGAGATCTCGATCGCGGTGAGGACGCCTTCGGACGGGTCCTCGATCCGGTCGTCGAGAGGCAGCTTGGCCATCGCGATCCGGTGCCGTCGATGGGCCCGGGCCGTGTTGGAGCAGACATAGGTCGTCGTCACCAGGAGCCACGGGCGGACCGTGCCGTCGACGACGCGGACCGTGGCCCGTTTCCGCCACGCCTCCAGGAAGACGAGCGCCGCGGCGTCCTCGGCGTCGTGGACGTGGCCGAGGATCCCGAGGGCATGACGATAGACCCGGTCGAAGTGCCGATCGAAGATCTCGCCGAAAGCGGATCTGTCTCCCGTTCGGGCCCGCGCCCAGGTGTCCGACTCGTCGGACGTGGCATCCAGTGCCATTGCAACCCCCTGTGATCGTTCTTGTCTACGACATGTCCGGTCCGCCCGAAAGGGTCCATCGTCCTTGACATTTTTTCGGCCGCGCTCGCCACGTGTCGCCGCGCTCGTCGTGTCTTGACTCCCCGCGTCGGCCCTCACGAGATCATGGCTCATGGCCCTCTTCCGCCGACGAACCCCCGAGCGCGCTCCGATCCCCGCCTTCTGGGAGTGGTGGAACGGCGGCGCGGCGGCGCGGCTGGGCGACAGACTCGCGGCGGGTGACGCGGCATCCCTGGTCGACGAGATCTCGGCCCGCGTGGCCGCCATCGACCCCGGCCTGGCCTGGGACACCAGCGCCGGTCGGGATTCCCAGCACCTGCTCTCCCTCGGTTCGGAGGGCGACGCAGCCCTTCGGCCCCTGGCGGAACGCTGGCTGAGAGCCGCTCCCCCGGCCGATGCGACGTGGTCGTTCGCGGCCTCGCGCCAGCGGGATCCTGCCGTGCTGACCACGAGACTCGATCTCGGCGGAGTCGAGCTGCTCCTCGGCGAGATCACCGCCGTGATGGAGTTCGACGACGACGCGGCCCTATTCCACGTCCGTCTCCTCCACCCCCGCTTCGCGAGCGCCCCCGACGCCGTCCGGGCTCAGATCGCTTTCCTCGTGGTCGATTGGCTCCTGGGCGAGGACGACGTCGAACGATGGATCGGCAGGATCGAGACGGCCTCGGTCCCCGACGACGCCGCGGTCGACCTGGGGGTGCTGCGTGACTGCGTCGACGCCGTCGCCGCCCAGCCGGTCGAGGAGACGTGGCACGTGCTCCGCGGACGGAGCGCTACGGGCAGCGACATTCTGGCTGTCGCTCGACGGCCTCTCCGCTGGATCGACCACCCCCTCCTCGATCAGCACGCGTCGGTGACCCTGCGATTCGACCCGGACGACGGAGGGATGCCCACGCCGGACTCCCTCGACCGGCTTCGAGACCACGAGGACCGCCTGATGGAGGCCATTGGCGGGCGGGGGCTGCTCCTGGCCCACGAGACCGGCGCCGGACGGCGCACGCTCCACGTCTACGTCGACTCCGAGGATCAGAACGGAGCCGATTCGATCGCCGGATTCGCAGTCCGCCACGCGGACACGACCGTCGAGTTCGAGCTGGATCCGTCCTGGAGGGCGATGCGGCGCTTCGGCTGACGACCGCTCACGGGCCGGCCGTCACCAGGGGCTGGAGCCCAGGATCCCCGTCAGACCGGTGACCCAGGTGGCCGCGAGGATCGCTCCGACGACGAAGACGAACGCCCCCGCGGTGAAGGCCGCGTGCGCCCACACGATCCGGTAGGAGTGGAAGTCGTCGCGCGTGCCCCGAGCCCGGCGGACGAGGTAGACGAGCGGCGTCGCCCAGATGGCGTGGACGCTGAGACCGTGACGGAACCCGCGCCGATCGAGCTCCGCGAGGTCGCGCCGAGCGGCGAGGAAGTTGGTACCGGCGACAGCCGCGACGACGAGCGCGATCTCCGCCCAGGAAAGTCCGCCCACCGAGGCGGCGAGAACCGCGAGCGTGACCATCAGCACGAGCGGTGACGCCGCGATGAACAGGCCGGGTCTCGTCCCGCTCGGCTCGAGGGTGCGCCGCCGCTGCGGCACCTGCTCATCGCGGAGCGTCGTCGGGCCCGCGGCGGGTGCGGCAGCGGGAACGGCCGCCGCCCAAGCGCGGACGGCCGGGGAATCGAGGTCAAGTTCGCCGACCTCGGCTCGGTGATCGGGTCGCGGGCTCCTCATCCTGCGGTCCGCGCCGTCGTGATCGAGCTCCGCCGACCGGGGCGCGTCATCGCGACGACCGGCGGCGACGGGCCGCGGCGACGAGGGAGACGCCGAGGGTCGCTGCGGCGAGGGCGACGAGCGCAGGAGCGACGGGGGTCGATCCCGTGGACGCCAACTCGGGCGAGGCGGCCGGTGCGACGGCCGCGGTCACCGGAGCGGGGCTCGACGTGGTGGGCGGAGGGGCCGCCGAGCCGGGGACGGGCACGTCCGCCGTGTCGAAGTCCGGGTAATTACCGACGACCGAGTAGCGGAGGTGCGCGGGATCGCTCGTGTCGACGGTGAATGCTCCGAGGCCGTACTGACCGGGGCCGACCGTCAGAGCGGTCGACCAGCGGCCGTCCGCTCCCACGGTGATACTGCCGTCGTAGGCCGGGACGGTCGCGGAGGGGGCCGCCGTGGAGTCGTCGAACCAACCCGGGTAGAGCGCCGAGAAGTAGCGGTCGGCGGCGGTGAGGTCACCGATGTAGAGCTGCACCCCGCTGCCGGGCGTTCCGGTTCCGGAGATCGTCGCGGTGAAGCGATCGCCCGTGCGCGTCACCGTCACGGGGTCGTCGATGGTCGGAGGAAGGACGGCACCGGGCACGATGCTCACGTCGATGGGCTCCGCCGGCTGACCATCGGTGTAGCCGGACAGCGGGTCGCCCCGATCGTCGACCGTCTGGGCGAGGGGGGTGAACGAGTAGGTTCCGGGAGGGAGATCGAGCTTGGCTGACCATGCCCCGGTCCCGTCCGCCGTGGCGAAGGCACCTCCGGAATATCCGTCCTGGCCGGGATCGAGGCGCTCGGCGTCCACGAACACCACGTCTCCCGCTTTGGCCGTGCCGGAGACGATCGCGAAGACCCTCCCGCCCCCGAACGGAGTCGGTTCGCCCTCCAGCGTGGCTCCGGCGACCGGCGACGTGATCACGGGGGGCTCCGTGTCGGGAGCATCGAACTGGACCTCGACTAGCCGCTGGCCAAGCGTCCGGGACCCCGCTTTCCCGTCGATGAGGATCAGCTGGTCCCAGCTCACCGCGTCGCTGAACGTCACGGTGGCGCTGAAGAGACCCCGGGCGTCGACCGACGTCGTCGTCAGGACCTTCTCGTATCCATCGCGCAGGGTGATGACGGCCCCGAGGGGTGCGCTACCCGCGATCGTGACCGTGCGCGGCCCGTGCACGAAGTAGACCGTGTCGGTGTCCGTCGGCGTGGTGATGACGATGCCCGGCGCGGGTGCTGCCTTCGCCGCACTCTTCGGAGTCGGCTTCGCCGTCTTCGCGGCCGCGAGCGCGTGCGCGTCGACGACGGACGGCTCGTGTCCGACGGCCTCGGCCAGAGTCGTGCTGCCTCTGTGGAGCACCGGTGCCGCGAGCGCGGGCGTCGAGCCGACGGCGCCGGTCGCCAGGACGGCGGCGAGAACGGCAGGAGCCACGGCGAGAGGAAGCAGGCGGCTCCAGCGGATCCCGTTCGAGGTCGAGGTCATGGGCGGGGGCGTCCGATCCGTGCCGGGACGGTCGTGCGAGCCGTGCCGCTCGGCCGTCGGGGGTCGTCCGGTGATCGCGGACTGATCGAGAAGCTAGCAGCGGCGGGGCTCGGTCGCCTGCCCCCAGTCCAGGTGCAGGCAGAACCGCTCCCTACCCGTCGTACCCCCGCGGCGTCGTCCCCATGGCGTCGAGACGCTGCTCCAGCTCGATGACCACGCGGTCGATCCGCTTCACCTGAAGTCGAGAAGTGAAGACGCCCAGGACGGCCGCCGCCCCGCCGCGGCAGCCACTGTACGGGGTCGGCGTCCGCCGGCGCGGATCCGGTGAGCGTGCTCGTCCACACACCGTGCCAGACGGCCTTCTTGCCAGCCTCCGACCGGACGAACAGACTCCACGCGACCATTCCCGCCGCCGCCACGAGCGCGACGATGATCGCTGCGGCCAACGAGGTCGCGAAACCGCCTCCCGTTCGGACGACGCCGACGAAGACCACGCCGCCGAGGAAAAGGTCGAGTGCCACGGAGATCACCGCGACGGCTCCGTTGGCGAGGAGTCCCGGCCGGGGTCGGTCGTCGGTCATGGGGAGAGTGTGCCACGGTGCCTGCTCCGTCGTTCGCCGATTCGACGCCGACCGGGAGACGGCCAGGGCTTCTGACAGGAGGCGTGCCAGGCGATACCCGTGCACTCGCTCAGCGGATCATCGTCGGGAGGTCCTCTCGCGCCCCCTACTTCGCCGAGCGGCGACCGAGGGAGGACTGAAAACGCAGCAGATAGCCGTCCGGATCGCTGACCACGAACTGCTCGACACCGGCCTCCTGGTCGCCGATCCGGTACCACTTCGTTTCCAGCTGCATGAACAAGGGGATGCTGCGAGCCTCGAGTGACGCTGCGAGTGAGGCGCAATCGCTCACTGAGATCTGGAAGTTGACACCCCGCCCGAGGGGCCGCTCGAGAGGGCCCGAGATCCAGTTTCGTCCGGCGCCGATCTCTTCGAGCATGACGTGGGCGGTTCCGCACGCGACGAAGGCGAAACCCTCGTCACGTCTCGAATACGACACCGAGAAGCCGCAGTGACCGACCCAGAACTCGAGGCTCTGGTCGAGATCGGACACGAGGAGTTCGGGGACGAGAGCCGGATCGAGGTCGGTTGTCACGAGGCCATCGTCTCAGGATCCCGACGCTAGTCCTTCCAAGACCACCTGTCAGGGCTGTGCCGGCACCATGGGCGTCACACGCGACTCTTGGGCCTCGGAGCGGAGTTCTCGACTCGGAACAGGCCCAGAAGCTCCGACTTCTCAGCGGCGACCGCCCCGACGAAGAAGCTCGTCCGGGGGCCGACGCGAAGAAGACCGACTTGCGAATCGGAAGGAATATCCCGGAGAGCGTCGAGGAAGGCCGTCATGCCCTCCTCGCGAAGGAAAGGCTTCTCAGCGATCCGCTGCTGGCGGAGCCCGTACAAGCCTGCAAGGTATCCCGCCTCCATCCAGTTGAACGCGATGTTCTCGTGAGGGGAGAGCTCCAGAAGAGAGAGCAGACCGGCAATCAGAGGGCCCGGCGGCGCCGCCTCGAGGAGCTGACTCAGCCGATCGACGGAGATCTGATCACGCACCATCGATTCCTTTCCCGACTCGACGTCGAGGCACGACTTCCGTGACGGACAGGGACCCCATCGCGATCCAGGTCCTCAACTCCACGTTGTCGACGATAGTCGCTGTCTCCGTACCGGGACTCCCCCTACCGGGCTTTCCCGTCGCCTGGAGCAGGCTCAGGACATCCGATTCTCCCCAATCTGGAGTCATGCGGCGACGTGGTCGTGGCCAGCGCGATGGGCGACGCGACGAGGCGACACCGGAGTGAACGACATTCGAGCCACCCGGTAGGGTCCTGCCATGCGTTCTGTGCCTCGTGAACTCGATTCCTCCGTCGTCGCCCAAATCGATGAGCGTCTCGCTGAGGTCGGATCGGATTTCGGTGTCACCGTCGCCTGGGCCATCGAGAGCGGGAGCCGCGCCTGGGGATTTCCTTCGCCCGACAGCGACTATGACTGCCGTTTCATCTACGTCCGCCCGGCTGCGGACTACCTCTCGCTGTGGCCCGGTCGCGATGTGATCGAAACACCCCTGGACGAAGTGCTCGATGTGAATGGGTGGGACCTTGCCAAGACGGTGAGGCTCCTCGTCAAAGGCAACGCCGTGGCACTCGAGTGGTTGCGCTCCCCGATCGTCTACGGGGGCGACGTCGATTTCCGCGATGACCTCCTGGCATTCGCTGCGACGGTGACGGAGAGAGCCGCCATCGGGCGTCACTATCTCCACGTCGCACGACGTCAGCAGGGTGGGACGGCCACTCTGAAACGGTTCTTCTACGTCCTTCGGACGGCCTCCGCGCTGCGATGGTTGCACGATCACTCCGATGAGGCGTGCCGCCGATGGACCTTGCATCGCTCCTCTCTCAGAGTGCGGTCAGCGAGGACGTCCGTGCCGCCGCCGCCGAGCTCGTGGCCAAGAAGGCCATCACACGCGAGATGGGGACAGGATCGCCGCCGGACATCCTGCGCCGATTCGTCGAGACCGAATTGGACTGCGCCGAGCATTTCGAGACGGATCGTCCGGAACGACCGGTGGCCGAGGTGCGAGAGAAGGCGGACCTCTACTTCCAGACGGCCATCACGCGCTTCGGCCACCCCGGGGCGGACGCCTGAGGCTGACCGGCGCTCGTCACCGCGACACGGACCTCTGCCTGCCCGCATCCTCTCCCTGGATCGACTCGAAGGCCTGACGCTCGCGGCGACCGCGGCGCACCAGGAGAATTCCCCGGCCAAGACCTACCGCGCCGATGGCGATCTGGCCGAGAACAGGCCAGTGGAAACCCGACGTGAGCAGTTCGAACGCTCCGATTCCGAGGAACGCGGCGCCCCCCACGATCTGCCAGCGTCCTGTGATGACGATCCGATCGATCGCCATCCGCCGCTGGATGAGAGAAGCCATGTCGGTACCGTACTCGTCGGAGAACAGAGCCGGACGCTCGAGGCGTCTTGCTGTCGGATCCTCAGCGGGTGATACGGCTGATGGACCGCCAGGTGTCGAGGACCTCGTCATCGGGAGCCGGCTCTTGGCATCCGACGACGAAGCAGAGAAGTTCGGTCACCCAGCCGAAGGCCAGCGCAGACGATCCCATGACGCCGTGAGCGGCGACGCCCACGTGTAGGGCCCGACCGCCCCGCTCCGATCCCGCCCGGACGGCGTCCCGATACTCGAGCGGTAGACCGAAGCGAACGTCGTCCACGTGCACGCTTGCGAGGGCCCCCTCGAATCGACCTGTCGCACGGAGCGGCCCGAACTCGGTGACTCCGCCCCTCGGCTGCTCGCGACCACCGATGAGCGCATAGCTGGTGGGGTGGCCGCCTCGGCCCCCTGCCCACTCGACGGCGACCTCGTCGGTCGACCGTTCGTCTGTCCCGGGAAGAACATCGCCGGGAGCGAAGAGGCGCAGCCCGACCCCGTCCCGCCCTGGAATCGTCGGGATGAAACGCACTATGAGGCACCCTTCGCCGAAAGAATGCGCCGCGCGCGCTCGAACGCCAGAGCCTCCCCGATGAGAGGCGCCCAGGCGGAGACCATCCGGGCGCGCAGCGCGTCGATCACCGTCAGCTCGCGGCGAGCCGCACCTTCTGCAGGTCGACGTCGAAGTCGGCCGGCGGCCAGGCCAGGTCGAGACCCGAGAGCGCATCGACCAGGAGCCGCTGGACGGCCACCCGGGCGTACCACTTGCGGTCGGCGGGAACGACGAACCAGGGGCTGTCGTCGGTCGAGGTGCGCTGGAGGGCGATCTCGTAGGCGTTCTGGTAGTCGCTCCAGAGGTTCCGCTCGTCGATGTCGCCGGGGTTGAACTTCCAGAACTTGTCGGGGCGGTCGAGGCGGTCGGCGAGCCGACGCTTCTGCTCGTCGTAGGAGATGTGCAGCATGACCTTCACGATCACCGTGCCCGCGTCGACGAGCTCGCGCTCGAACTCCTGGATGGCGCCGTACCGACGCTCGATCTCGTCGAGGGAGGCGAGCTCCCGGACCTTGCCGATCAGGACGTCCTCGTAGTGCGACCGGTCGAAAACGCCCATCATGCCGGGGGTGGGCGCCTCGCGTCGCACCCGCCAGAGGAAGTCGTGGGCGAGCTCCTCCTCGGTCGGGGCCTTGAAGGCCTTGTGCCGGATGCCCTGCGGATCGACCGCGCCGACGACGTGCCGCACGATCCCGCCCTTGCCCGCGGTGTCCATCGCCTGGAGCACCAGCAGGACGCTGCGCGTGCCGCCGGCTCCCCTGCTCGACGCGAACAGCTTCTCCTGCATCGCCGAGAGCTGCTCGGCCCCGGACTCGAGCGCCTGGACCCCGTACTTCTTGTCGCCGTTGAACCCCGGCGTCGCGGACGTGTCGACGTCGGCGAGGCGGAACCCCTCTCGGACGCGGAGGCTGTCGGTGGGCTCGATCTTCCAGGTCTTGGCCATACGCAGACCCTATCCCTGCGGGCCGACAGCCGGGGCCGACTCCGCACCCCGGACGACCCGTCAGCGCTCCAGTGGGACCTCGATGAGCACGGGCCCGCGCGATCCCACGAGCGCCTGGTCGAGCTCGCCCCGCGTCGTGGCTCGGACGTACTCCCACCCGTAGGCGCGCGCCAGGTGCTCGAACGACACCGGCTGCGGTGTGAGCTGCACCCGCGTCATCGCGTCGGCCGGTGCGACCTTGGCCACCTCCAGGCCGTCGAAGATCGTGCCGCCCACGTCGTTGCCCACGATGACCTGGATCCGCGGCTTCGCCTCGCCCTCGCCGAAGAGCAGCGACCCGGCGTCGTGGAGCAGGGTCAGGTCACCGACCAGGAGTCGCGTGACCCCGCGGTCGCCGGCCTGCCAGTCGAGGCCGTCGATGCCGTGCGTCCCGCCCGCCTGCGAGGCCAGCCCGATGCCGGTCGCCGTCGCGATGGTGCCGTCGATGCCCGCGAGGCCGCGGTTGGCGTGGACGGCGATGCGCTTGCCGGTGACGACCGAGTCGGCCTCGCGGATGAGGCGCGAGGCCCCGAGCACGAGACGGTCGTGCGGCCAGGTGACGTGCCAGAGGGCCTCGACGAGCGATCGCCTCGTGACGGGCCGACGGATCGCCTCGACCTCGGAGCGGAGGAAAGCCGCTCGCGTCGCACTGTCGTCGGAGCGCGACGCCTCGACGTCGGGAGCGGTGTCGTCGTCCACGATGAGCGAACGGCTTGCGTGCACCCAGCGGCCGACCCAGGCGCGGTGCTCGCGGTCGTCGGGCGAGGCTCCAGGAGCGGAATCGACCTCCTCGGGAGAGGCAGGAGCCGCGGGCACGACCCGCACGCTCTCGACGACGGTCGCACTCCGCGACGGGTCGTACGCCTCGGGCGCACCGCCGCGGACGACGATCACCTCGACGCCCGCCCGCTTGAGCAGAGCGGGGATCTGCCGCGACAGGGTGGGGTGACCGAAGACGATCGCGCGTCGGATGCGGCCGCCGAACTCCGCATCGTCGAGCAGCTGCCGGTAGGCCGGCACGGCGTTCGGCCCGAAGCGAGCCCCGCTCGACACCTCGGCGAGGAGCGGCGCGCCGAGGAGACGCGCGGTCTCCTCCGCGATCGGGCCGGACGCGTGGCCGGCGACGACCACGGTGGTGGGGGTCGCGTCGACCGCGAGGTCGTGGGGCGGCGTGGCCGAGGCCTGGCCCGAGGCTCCTGCGCCCGGATCGGCCGCGCGAGCGGACAGGGCGCTCACGGGTGCGGAGAGCGGCTCCCGGAAGGCGACGTTGAGCTGGACCGGACCGCGCGACGGCGGAGCATCGGGCGACCCCGACCGGCCGAGCGCCGCCGAGACGGCCTCGCGGGCCAGGGCGCGGACGACATCGACGTCGACCCGGCCCTCGACGGGCGCCTCGACGTCGCGGAGCATCCGGAGCGCGGGGCCGAAGAGATCGGGCTGGTGGGTCGTCTGATTGGAGCCGATCCCGCGGAGCTCCACGGGACGGTCGGCGGTCAGCAGGATCAGGGGAACGCCCGAGTGGTGCGCCTCCAGAACCGCAGGATGCAGGTTGGCGACGGCCGTTCCGGAGGTCGTCACGACGGCGCTGGGTACGCCCGACTCGATCGCCAGCCCCAGCGCCAGGAAGCCGGCCGAGCGCTCGTCGAGGCGGACGTGGAGCCGCAGGCGACCTTCGCGCTCGAACTCCGCGGCGGCGAGGGCGAGCGCCTGCGAGCGGGAGCCCGGGCTCAGGACGACGTCGCGAACACCCGCGGCCTCGAGTTCGACGAACAGGCGGACCGCGAAGTCGGTCGCGGCGCTGCCCGAGAGGGCGCTGCCAGCGCTGATGTCTTCTGCCACTACTTCTTCGGGCCCCGCGTGGAGGTGGGACCGTCGTCGTCGTGCTCGGCGAGATCTTCCTCGAGGAGACGGATGCGCTCGTCGAGCGACTCGCGGTCGGCGTCGCTCACCGGCTGCGCGGGGCGACCGAGGAAGTCGGGGTCGTCGTCAGGGGCGACGGTGCGCCGCCCGGTGCCGGCCTGGCCTACGCGGCCGAGAAGGAACCAGAGGATGCCGCCCACCACGGGGAGGAGGACGATCACGAGGGCCCAGGAGCCCTTGTTGAGCGACCGGATGCGGGCCCTGTCGGAAGTGAGGCAGTCGACGAGGGCGAACACGACGAAGGCGACCGCCGCAACGATCAGAACGATCAGGCCTTTGACCATGCTCGAATCCTAGGCGGGCATCCTGGGCGATGCCGGTGTCGTGGCTGGACCGTTACCCGAGGTCGAGACTCTCGGCGGGCTGCGGGTCGCCGGACCGTAAACTGCGAGCTGTGAAAGCCACGATCCTCTACACGCTCTCCCGGGTGGGCACCTTCGCGGTGCTGTTCCTGCTGCTCCGCCTCCTCACCTTCACGGTGCCGGTGGCGGCCATCGTCGCGGCCGTGCTGGCGTTCGTGCTCTCGTACCTGTTCTTCGGCCGGCTCCGCTCGGGCGTCGCCGAGACGATCGCCCGCCGCCGGGCCGCACCCGAGCGCGACGACGACGCCGACGAGGAGGACGCCGCTCTCGACGGCTCGCCCCGGGTCGCCCGTCCGGCGCGGCGCCAGGCTCCCGCCGAGGACGACTGACTCCGGACGACCGACTCCGGACGACCGACTCCGGACGACCGACTCCGGAGCGGATCTCTACGGCAGGAAGAAGATCACCGCGGCGAGCGCCAGCGAGAACGCCAGCGCTCCGAACGATGACAGCTTGAGCGCGAGGATGAGTTCCGGAGCCGTCTTGGCCGTCACGCCGATGACGAGCGCCGGAAGCGTCAGCAGCAGCGTGAAGTAGGGGTAGCCGCCCCCGAACGTGAACACGACGAAGTAGACGAGCAGCACGTACGGCAGCATCAGGAAGAGCGCGTAGACCACGCGCGCACCGCGCTGCCCGAGGACGACGGCCAGCGTCCGCTTGCCGGCCAGGGCATCCTGCTCGATGTCGCGGATGTTGTTGACCATCAGCACGGCGCAGGAGAACAGGCCGATCATGACGGCCGCCACGAGACCCGTCGGGTAGGTCAGCGACCCCGACTGGACGTAGCTGGTGCCGACGGTCGCGACGAGCCCGAAGAAGACGAAGACGAAGACCTCGCCGAGGGCGTTGTAGCCGTAGGGGCGCTTACCGCCGGTGTAGAACCACGCGGCGACGACGCTGGCGACTCCGACGAGGGCCAGCCACCAGAAGTGGCTGAGGACGATGACGGCGATACCGGCCGCTGCGGCGACGCCGAACGACACGAACGCCACCGTGCGGACCGTCTTCGGGTTCGCGACGCCCGCTCCGGTGAGGCGGGCGGGACCGACGCGGTACTTGTCGGTGCCGCGGATGCCGTCCGAGTAGTCGTTGGCGTAGTTGACGCCGATCTGCAGGAAGAGCGCGACCACGAGGCAGAGGACGGCCAGCACGGGCTGGAAGTCGTGCTGCTCGAAGGCCGAGGCGCTGCCGAGGACGACCGGCGCCACCGCGAGGGTCAGGGTGCGCGGGCGGGCACCGCTGATCCAGTCGGAGGCCGTCGCCGGACGGACCTCCGGTCGACCCGGTCGGCCTCCGGGTCGGCCCGGCTTCCTGGTGCTTTTCGTCTTGGTCTTCGCCACGGGCAAATCCTACGGGGCCGGGCTCGACGCTTCCGCCGCCAGCCTCGTGAGGGCGACCCGGTCGGGCTTCCCGGACGGCAGGAGCGGCAGGGCGTCGACGACGAGGAGGCGATCGGGAGCCGCGGCGCGGCCGGCCACCTCGACGACGGACGCGCGCAGGGCGTCGAGACCCGGCGGCTCCTCGGCGGTGTCGCGCGCGAGCGCCACCACGGGCACCTCGCCCCAGCGCGCGTGCGGCGCCCGGACGACGACGGCGCCCGCGAGGCCAGGGAACCCCTGAACCACGCGCTCGACGACGCCGAGCGACACCTTCTCGCCGCCGGAGACGATGACGTCGTCGAGACGCCCCGTCACGGTCACGCGCCCGTCGACGTCGACCTCGCCCGCGTCGCCGGTGCGGTACCACCGGGTGCCGTCGCGGACGACGAAGGCCGCCTCGGTGCGCTCCGGATCGCCGAGGTAGTACTCCGCCAGCGTCGGGCCGGTGAGTTCGAGCTGCCCGTCGACCACGGTCGCGCGGGTGCGCCCCACGGGCACGCCGTCGTAGACGCAGCCGCCGCTGGTCTCGCTCGAGCCGTAGGTGCGGACCACCCGGGCCCCCGACTCCTGCGCGCGCGCCAGCAGCGACGCCGGCGTCGCCTGGCCGCCCACGAGGATCGCGTCGAAGCGGCGCAGGATCCGGTCCTCTTCCGTTCCGGGCCGCGCCGCGTCGAGCACGGTGGTGAGCTGCGCCGGGACGAGCGACGTGTACCGCACCGGCGCGTCGAGCCGGTCGGCCGCCGCGAAGAACGCCGCGGCCGAGAAGTGCCCCACGGGCAGCAGCTCCGGCGCCGTCTCGGTGGCGAGGGAGCGGACGAGGACGTTCGTGCCGGCGACGTAGTGCGCAGGGAGGGCGAGGACCCACTGGCCCGGGCCCGCCAGGGCCTGGTCGGCGGCGGCGGCTCCCGCCAGGAGGGCTCCTGCGGAGAGGGCCACGCGCTTCGAGCGCCCGGTCGAGCCGCTCGTCTCGATGACGAGGGCGATCCGCTTCTCCACCCGGGAGGGAAGGTCGGACGGCACGTCGCCGTCGACCCGCGGGTTGACGGCGTCGCCTCCGGAGAGGGCATCGCGCAGGGCTTCGAGGACGGCGCCGGGCGAGCGGGCGTCGACGGCGACGAGCGGGTGGGTCATCGGGAGATCTCGGCTCGTCAGAACTGCCAGGGGTAGGGCGACCAGTCGGGCTCGCGCTTCTGGAGGAAGGAGTCGCGGCCCTCGACGGCCTCGTCCGTCCCGTAGGCGAGGCGTGTGGCCTCTCCGGCGAAGACCTGCTGGCCGACGAGCCCGTCGTCGACGGCGTTGAAGGCGAATTTCAGCATCCGGATGCTCGTGGGCGACTTGGTCATGACGATCCGCGCCCAGCGCAGGGCCTCGACCTCGAGCTCCGCGTGGTCGACGACCGCGTTGACCGCGCCCATCTCGTAGGCCCGCTGCGCGGAGTACTCCTCGGCGAGGAAGAAGACCTCGCGCGCGAGCTTCTGCCCGATCTGGCGCGCGTAGTAGGCGCTCCCGTAGCCGCCGTCGAAGGAGCCGACGTCGGCGTCGGTCTGCTTGAACTTCCCGTGCTCCCGGCTCGCGATCGTGAGGTCGCAGACGGCGTGGAGCGAGTGCCCGCCCCCGGCCGCCCAGCCGGGCACGACGGCGATGACGACCTTCGGCATGGTCCGGATGAGGCGCTGCACCTCGAGGATGTGCAGGCGACCCGCACGACCCGGGTCGTTCACCGCGTTCTCGGTCTCGGAGTACTTGTAGCCGTCGCGACCGCGGATCCGCTGGTCTCCCCCGCTGCAGAACGCCCAGCCGCCGTCCTTGGCGCTCGGCCCGTTGCCGGTGAGGAGCACGACGCCGATCCGCGGGTTCATCCGCGCGTCATCGAGCGCACGGTAGAGCTCGTCGACCGTCTGCGGACGGAAGGCGTTCCGGACCTCGGGCCGGTCGAAGGCGATGCGAGCCACCTGCCCGCGGACGTCGTGGTGGTAGGTGATGTCGGTGAGCTCACCCGCTCCGGAGGCCTCGCGCCACTCGCTCGGATCGAACAGGTCGGATACGCCTTCAGCCATGCCGCCAGCCTAGCGACGCACCCCCTGGTCCAGACTGGACGCATGCTCCTGCCCCCTCTCGACGACCTCCTCCGCGACGCCCACGTGGTGCGGTTGCCGCTCCGCAACCGGTTCCGCGGGGTCGATGCGCGCGAGGCCCTCCTCGTCGAGGGACCGCGCGGCTGGACCGAGTTCAGCCCCTTCGTCGAGTACGAGGCCGACGAGGCCGCGGCCTGGCTCGCCGCCGCCGTCGACTTCGGCTGGGGAGACGAGGTCGCCCCGCTCCGCGATCGCATCGAGGTGAACGCGACCCTCCCGGCCGTCGACGCCGACCTCGTCCCGACGATCCTCGACCGCTATCCCGGCTGCCGGACCGTCAAGGTCAAGGTCGCCGAGCGTGGCCAGACGCTCGCCGACGACGTCGCCCGGGTGCGGGCCGCCCGCGCGTGGGTCGGAGACCGGGGCCGCGTGCGGGTCGACGCGAACACGAACTGGTCGGTCGACGAGGCGCAGGAGGCCCTGACCGCTCTCGCCCCGTTCGCACTCGAGTACGCCGAGCAGCCGTGCCGAACGGTTCCCGAGCTGGCGGAGCTCCGGGCGCGCCTCCGGGATGCCGGGCTCGATCTCCCGATCGCGGCCGACGAGAGCGTCCGCCGGGCGGCGGACCCGCTCGCGGTGGCCCGCGCCGGAGCGGCCGACCTGCTCGTGGTCAAGGCGCAGCCGCTCGGGGGCGTCGCGACCGCCGTCCGACTGGTGCGGGACGCCCGGCTGCCCGCCGTGGTGTCGAGCGCGATCGACACCTCGGTCGGGCTCGCCATGGGCGCCCACCTCGCGGCGGCGCTGCCGGAGCTGGCGCACGCCTGCGGGCTCGGCACGGCTGCCATGCTGGTGGCCGACGTCACGCGGGAGCCGCTGCTGCCGGTCGACGGGGCGATCGAGGTGCGGCGCGTGGAGGCCGACGTCGACCTGCTGCGCGAGCACGCGGCTCCTGCGGACCGCCGGGACTGGTGGGTGGAGCGGACCCGCGCCTGCTACGGCGTGCTCGCCGCCCGATAACCGCTCGCCGAGGCGAACGCGTCAGGAGGCGCGGACGACCGCACCCGGGGACTACATGCCCGAGTAGGCGTGCAGACCCTTGAAGAACAGGTTGACCACGGAGAAGTTGAACATGACCGCGGCGAAGCCGACGAGCGACAGCCAGCTCGACCGGGCACCGCGCCAGCCGCGCGTCGCCCTGGCGTGGATGTAGCCGGCGTAGATGACCCAGATGATGAAGGTCCAGACCTCTTTGGTGTCCCAGCCCCAGTACCGACCCCAGGCCTTCTCGGCCCAGATGGCACCCGCGATGAGCGTGAACGTCCAGAGGACGAAGCCGACGAGGGCGATGCGGTAGGCGAGGTCCTCGAGACGCTCGGCGCCCGGGAGCGTGTCGAAGAGCTTGAGGCCGGCGGCCTTCGACGCCTCGCGACGGACCTGGATGATCTGCGCGGCCGAGAGGCCCGCCGCGATGGCGAAGAACGCGGTGCCGAGGCACGCGACGAAGACGTGGATGACGAGCCAGGCCGACTGCAGAGCCGGGACGAGCGGGCTCACCGGCACGTAGAAGTTCACGACGGCCACGCCGAGCAGGACGAGGTTGAGGCCCTGGACGTAGGCGCCGAGGTACCGAACGTTGACGAAGAGGTTGACGAGCAGGTAGACGGCGACGATCAGGGCGGTGCCCGTCAGACCGAACTCGAACATGTTGGCCCACGGCACCCGGTCGGCCGCGAGCCCGCGGAGGACCACGGCGACGATGTGGACCACGAGGCCGAGGGCCATCATCGAGAAACCGAGGCGCTCGAAGGTGGAGGAGCGGCGCGGGGCGTCGGCGCCGGTGTCGACGTCGGTGCGCTCGAGGACGGCGACGCCCGAGCCTCCTGCCCGCCCGGAGACCACGCCGCGCGTCTTGGCACGGAGGGCGGCGGTCGCGGCGATCTGTGCGTCGCCGGAGCGCTTGGCGAGATCGAGGGCGAACGCGACGAACGAGATCACGTAGATCGCCATCGCCGAATACGCGGCATAGAGGCAGTAGGTGGAGAGCTCTGCAGGAGTCACGCGCTTACCTTACGTCGATTGGAGGCGGGGCTCGCTCCGAGAGCGGTGAGATGTCTTTTCGCCAAGTCACCCACGGCTCGTTCGAGGTTGGGATCCTCGCCCCGGGCGAGGCCCGCGTACTCCAGGCGGAGACCGTCCGGGCCCTCGACCGCCTTCACCCAGACGCGGCGGCGCGGGATGAAGAGGCCGGTCAGGAGGCCGAGGACGATGAGGATGGCGAAGACCAGCACCCAGATCTGCGAGGGGTCGTGGTGGATGTCGAGCGACGCGAAGCGCTTCACGCCGTTGAACTCGATGGAGCCGAGTCCGTTCGGCAGGTCGACCGTCTGCCCCGGCTTCAGCTCGATCGACTTCTCGAGGGCCTTCTTGTCGGTGCCCGCGATCGGGGTGAGACCGTCGGTGTCGAGCGCGTAGACGGACTTCGGCACGCCGTCGTTGAGCCCGAGGTCACCGGAGAAGACGTTGAGGCTGAGCACCGGGTTCAGGGTGTCGGGGAAGTTCGACGCGAGAGCGCCCGAGGCGAGCTTCTCCGCCGACGGATAGAAGAACCCGATCATGCCGAGCTGGCTCGGGCTCGCGTCTGGCACCTTGATGACGCCGATGGAGGTGTTGTTGCTGTCCTGCGGCAGGAACGGGATGGAGTCCTTGAGGGCGATGTTGCCCTTGCCGTCGCGCACCGTGACGTCGACGGCGTAGCCGTTGCCGAGCAGGTAGACGTTGGTGCCGCCGATGTAGAGCGGGGAGTTGACCTTGATGGTCTTGTTCTCCGGCGAGCCGCCCTGCATCTGGGTGGTCACGTCGGCCGTGTAGTCGATCGGGGTGCCGCGGGCCGACGTCCTGCTCGAGTCGTACTTCGCCGTGAACGAGTCGACCTTGAGGTTGTAGGGCGCGAGCTGCGCCGAGTTGAAGAACCGACCCGGGTTGAACGAGTCGTACGAGCCGAGGACGTTCGAGAACGACTGGCCCTCGACCACGACGCGCTGTCCCGTGTAGCCGAAGCCGCCGCCGATGCCGACGGTGATCAACACTCCGAGGAGGGCGGTGTGGAAGACGAGGTTGCCCGTCTCGCGGAGGTAGCCGCGCTCGGCGCTCACCGAGTCGCCGTAGACCTCCGTGCGGTAGCCGGCCCGCCGGAGCTGCGCCTTCGCCGCTGCGATGGCCGACTGCGCGGTCACGGGTGAGGACGACGACTCCGGGTCGACCGCGACGTCGTGCGCCTGGAACCCGACGAGGCGCGACAGGCGCACCGGCGTCTTCGGCGGGCGGGCGCGGAGCGCGTCGAAGTGGTGCTTCGTGCGCGGGATGATGCAGCCGATGAGGGAGATGAAGAGGAGGAGGTAGACCGCCGAGAACCACGGCGTCGAGTAGGTGTCGAACAGTCCGAGGTGGTCGAGGAACGGGTAGAGCTGCGGGTGGTCCGTCTTGTACTGGACGACGCCGTTCGGGTCGGAGGTTCGCTGGGGCACCAGCGACCCGGGGATGGCGGCGATGGCCAGCAGCATCAGCAGGAACAGCGCCGTGCGCATGCTCGTCAGCTGCCGCCAGAAGAACCGCGCGTAGCCGATCGGGCCCAGCCGGGGCTGGGTGATCGCAGGATCCGGGTCGCCCGAGGCCTCGATGTGGTCGTCGGGCCGGTCGGTCCGTGCCTCGGCGATCGCGTCGTCGGGCCTGCCTGCGGCGGGACCGTTCTTCGGGGTGTCAGACGACGGTGCCATAGGTCGCGATCACCGCCCCGAGACGAGACATGAGGTCGGTCCAGACCCCGGCGACCATGAGCACACCGATCAGCACGAGGATGCTGCCTCCCAGCAGGTTGACGGCACGGATGTGCCGCTTGACGAAGGCGATCGAGCGCGACATCCAGCCGAGGCCCAGGGCCACGAGGAGGAACGGCACGCCGAGGCCGAGACAGTAGAAGAGACCGAGCACGAAGCCCTGCCAGGCCGAGCCCGAATTGTAGGAGAGCGCCGTGATCGCGGCGAGGGTCGGGCCGAGGCACGGGCTCCAGCCGAGGCCGAACACGATCCCCAGCAGCGGTGCCCCGATGAGGCCCGTCTTCGGGCTGATCCGGAGCTTCGAGGTGCGCTGGAACAGCGGGAAGTTGCCGATGAACACGAGTCCCATCAGGATCACGACGACCCCGAGGATCCGCGTGATGAGGCCGCGCCACTCGAGGAAGAACGAGCCGAGGACCCCGGCCGCGGTGTTGAACGCGACGAAGACGACCGTGAAGCCGAGGATGAAGAGCAGGACGCCGAGGAGCACGCGGACGCGGTCGCGGCGTTTGCCCCGGGCATCCTGCGCGGTGCCGGTCAGCCCGCCGACGTAGCCGAGGTAGCCGGGCACGAGGGGCAGGACGCAGGGCGACACGAACGACAGGATGCCCGCGAGGAGCGCGACCGGGAGGGCGACGAGCATCTGGCCGCTGGTGACGGCTTCGAAGAACGGGTTGCCCTGATACACCTACTTGCCCTCGGCGACGGTGTCGCCCACGAGGGTGTCGAGGACGTTCTCGTTGACCTCGCCCAGCACGCGGGCGGCGACGCGACCCTTCTGGTCGAGGACGATCGTGGTGGGCGTGGCGTTCGGGCCGCGCTGACCGGCGAGGGCGAGCTGCACCTTGGCGTCGGCGGTGTCGACGACCGACGGGTAGCTGATCTTGAACGAGCGCGCGAAGGCCCGCGAGGTGTCGGCCTCGTCACGGACGTTCACGCCGATGAACTGCACTCCCTGCGACGCGTACTTCTTGCTCAGGGTCTCGAGCGCAGGAGCCTCGATGCGGCAGGGCGGGCACGACGCGTACCAGAAGTTCAGCACCACGACCTTCCCCTCGTAGGTGCTGCGCGAGATGCTCTTCCCCTGGTCGGTCGTCGAGGTGAACTCGATCGGCTTCGTCCGGTCGGCGGGCTTGATCTCGGTCACCGTGCCGTCGCCGGAGACGTAGTTCTTCGTCGTGCCGTCTCCGTACTGCTGGGCGAGGGTGTCTTTCGAGCAGCCGGTGAGGGCGGTGGCGGCGACACCGACCACGATGGCGAGGCGGACGAGACGGGACGGGGTGGCTCTCACGGGGTCAGACGGCTCCTCGGTCGACGGCGGTGGATCGGAGGTCGGCGGCGGGCTCGCGGTAGCCGACCTCGGCGAACGCGTCGCCGCGACGCTCGAAGGTCGTGATGCTCGAGAGCGTGCACCGGCGATGACGCGGGTCGTGGAAGAGACGCTGCCCCGCGACGCTGCGGTGCACCATCCAGATGGGGAGCTGGTGGCTGACGAGGACGACCTCGCCGGCGTCGACGCTCCGCCAGGCGCTGTCGACGGCCGCGAGCATCCGCGCCGCGATCTTGACGTAGGCCTCGCCCCAGCTCGGCTTGAGCGGGTTCGCGATCCACGGCCACTCGGTGGGCGTCGCGAGGGCCTTCGTGAAGGTGGAGCGTCGCCCCTCGAACTTGTTGGTCGGCTCGATCAGGCGCTCGTCGGTGAGGATCTCGAGGCCGGTCGCGCGCGCCCACGGGGCCGCCGACTCCTGCGTGCGCTGGAGCGGACTGGCGATGAGCCCGGTGACGTCGGCGCCCTCTCCGAGGAGGCTCTCGGCGGCACGCTCGGCCATCCGGTGCCCGAGATCGCTCAGGCCGAACCCCCGGATGCGCCCGTAGAGGACGCCCTCGGGGTTGTACACCTCGCCGTGGCGGACGAGGTGGATCTGGGACGCGGGCACGGCATCCAGTGTAGATTGCGCCGCCATGCCCACCTCCCACCGGGGTTTTCCCCAGGTGGGGGTAGCTCGGGATCGAGAGATCGAGCCCGACTAAGCTGGTCTACCGTGACCACACGCACCCTCATCAAAAGCCTCGCCGCCGCCACCGACGGACCCGTCTCCGTCTCCGGATGGGTCGAGACGGTCCGCGATCAGAAGAAGGTGCAGTTCGTCGTGCTCCGCGACGAGACCGGTGCCGTCCAGCTCGTGTCGCCGAGGAGCTTCGACGAGGAGGGCGCGGCCACGGCGACCGAGGTCTCCGAGGCCATCTCCGCGCTCGCGCAGGGCACGTTCGTGACGGTCACGGGCGAGCTGAAGCACGACGAGCGCGTCAAGCTCGGCGGAGTGGAGATCAAGGTGGCGTCGATCGACGTCGCCGCCCCCGCCATCGCCGAGACGCCGATCGCCGACGACTCAGGCATCGACAAGCGGATGGACTGGCGCTTCCTCGACCTGCGCGTGCCCAAGAACGCCCTCATCTTCCGCATCCAGACGACGCTCCTCCACGCGTGGCGCTCCTACTGGTACGAGAACGACTTCGTCGAGATCTTCACGCCGAAGCTCATGGCGTCCGCGTCCGAGTCGAAGGCCGAGCTGTTCCGCATCGACTACTTCGAAGGCTCCGCGTACCTCGCCCAGAGCCCGCAGTTCTTCAAGCAGATGGCGCAGCCCGCCGGCTTCGGCCGCGTGTTCGAAGTGGGGCCGGCCTTCCGCGCCGACCCGAGCTTCACGAGCCGCCACGCGACCGAGTTCACCTCCGTCGACGCCGAGATAAGCTGGATCCGGTCGCACGAAGACGTGATGACCATGCACGAGGAGCTCCTCGTCCGCGGCTTCCAGGCCGTGAAAGACAAGCACGGCGACGAGATCAAGGCCCTCTTCGACATCGACCTCCAGGTGCCGACGGCGCCGTTCCCGCGCATCCCCCTCGCCGAGGCCAAGGAGATCGTCGCCTCGCGCGGCTACGAGGTGCCCCGCGCCGACGACGACATGGACCCCGAGGGCGAACGACAGATCGCCGCCCACGTGGCCGAGACGTTCGGGCACGAGTTCGTGTTCCTGACCGACTACGCCGCGAGCATCCGGCCGTTTTACCACATGCGTCACGCCGACGACGAGACGCTCACCAACAGCTACGACCTCATCTTCAACGGCGTCGAGATCTCCACGGGCGCCCAGCGCGAGCACCGCGTCGACGTCCTGACGGCCAACGCCGTCGAGAAGGGCCTCGACCCGGAGGAGCTGTCGGGATACCTCGACTTCTTCCGCTACGGCGTCCCGGCGCACGGAGGTTTCGGCATGGGCCTCGCGCGCGTCCTCATGCTGATGCTGCGCCTGCCGAACCTCCGCGAGACGACCTACCTGTTCCGCGGGCCGACGCGCCTCGAGCCGTAGGGCTCGGGGGCCGAGGTCCGAGGCCCGAGGCCTCAGACCCGGGCCCGGGCCCTGCGCTCAGTACTCGTAGTCGATGGAGGTCCGCTCGCTCACGAGCGCGCGGATCTCCCCCGCGACCTCGAGGTGACGCGGGTCGTTCTGATACGTCTCGAGCCCCTCGAAGTCGGCGAAGTCGGCGACGATCGTCACGTCGGCGTTCTTCTCCGGCCAGATGCCGTTGACCCCGACCGTCAGGCTCTGGATGGTGTCGATCTGGCCGACGAGCGAGGTCAGCAACCCCTGGATCCGGGCGATCGCCGCGGCCCTCTCGTTCTCGTCGGCGGCGGCGACCTTCCAGATGACGATGTGCTTGACGGTCATGGGGCGTCCTTTCGGAGGGCAACGCGCAGCGCTGCGCGGAGGCGGTCGGGTTCGACCCGCCAGATGGTGTGCACGCGGCCGTCCAGGAGGACCACCGGGATCTCCTCGCTGTACTCGTCGGCCAGGGCCTGGTCGTCGAGGATCGACCGCTCGTCGAAGCGGAGTCCGAACTCCTCCTCCGCCAGCACGCCGGCGAGAATCGTGCGGGCGTCGTCGCAGAGGTGGCAGCCGGGCTTCGACAGGAGCGTGATCTCGAGCACGGCAGAAGCCTAGCCCCGTCGTCAGCGCCTCCCTGGTATCGCCAGCGCCTCCGGGAACGCAGAAGCGCCCGGCACAGGGCCGGGCGCTTCGACGATCTCTACTTCTTGTTGCGACGCTGGTGGCGCGTCTTGCGAAGCAGCTTGCGGTGCTTCTTCTTCGCCATACGCTTGCGGCGCTTCTTGATAACAGAACCCATAGGGGAACCTCACTGACTTCTCGATTGGACCTTTGGAACCGGGCCCATCAAGAACCGCGGAAAAATGCCTCGCGTCAGTCTAGTCGCGACGGCGGCGAAAGACGAACCGGTGCCCCCCGGCGTCAGCCGACGTCGGCGACCCCGTGCTTGAGGACGTCGGCCACGGCGGTCTCCGGCACGCGGAACGAGCGGCCGAAGCGGATCGCGGGCAGGTCGCCGGAGTGCACCATGCGGTACACGGTCATCTTGGACACGCGCATCATGTCGGCGACCTCCGCCACCGTAAGAAAACGCACATCTGTCAGGTCGTCCGACATGTCCTGCCTCGGGTTCGGGCCCGACGCACGTGGCCGGGGGCTGCTTGGGGCCTCCTGAGTGTTACTCGTGTGCCTCGTGGCTACTTTAGGGGCGCATGTGACTGGCGTGCAAGGGAACGGAGCCGCCCCGTTCGGGTGGCCGGGTCCGGCTGTCCTCAGGGGTGGTCGGCGCGCCCGAGACGCTTCTTCACGGGATCGAGGATCCGGCTCTGCGCCTGCGCGACCGCGCGGCCGAGGCTCGTGCCGACGTCGCCCGCCGCGGGCAGGTTCTCCGCGGCGCGGCGGAGGGGTGCGGGGACGGGCACGGGGCTCGTCCAGGGCGGAAGGGACGCGAGGTCGCGGGCATCCTGCGGTGCCGTCTCGACGACGCCGAGGAACGGCGCCAACCAGGTGGAGACCTCGCTGAGCGGCTCCTCGTCGACGCTGTAGAAGCGGTGCTGCCCCTCCTCGCGGACGTGCACGAGACCGGCGTCACGGAGGACGCGGAGGTGCTTCGACACGGTGGGCTGGCTGAGGCCGAGGGCCGTGACCAGCTCGCCCACGCTGCTCTCGCCCCCGTCGGGCCTGCGGTCGAGCAGGAGGCGCAGCAGCTCTCGCCTCGTCGGGTCGGCTATCACGGCGAAGATGTCGGCCATAGGCGCAAGGCTACTGACGGAAACCCGGTAGTACCATGACGATTCTTGGGTGGCGACGGATCGGGAGGCCGGGTGGCGACAGCACCGTCGACGAGGACCCCGATCACGGGCTCCCGCAGGATGCCCGGCCGACGCCCCCCGCTCGTCGCTCTCCGCGAGGCCGTCGACGACGTCAGCCGCAGGTCGCCGGCGCGCTTCGCGATCCTCATCTTCACCTCGCTCATCCTCGTGTTCACCGGCATCTTCATGCTGCCCATCAGCGCCGCCGACGGCCGGATCACGCCGGTCGCCGACTCGCTGTTCACGGCGGTGTCGGTGATCTGCGTCACCGGCCTCGCGACGGTGGACATGGCGACGCACTGGTCGGTCTTCGGCCACGTCGTGATCTTCGTCGGCGTGCAGATCGGGGCGATCGGCGTGTTGACCGTGGCCTCGATCCTCGGTCTCGTCGTCTCGCGGCGCCTCGGACTCCGCTCCCGCCTCATGGCGGCCAGCGACACCAACCCGCTCCGGGTTCACGCGGGGCCGGTGCCGGAGGGGCAGGCCGTGCGTCTCGGCGAGGTCGGCGGCCTCCTGAGGACGGTGGCGGTGAGCGCCCTCGCGATCGAGTTCGTGATCGGGGTGCTCCTCATCCCCCGCATGCTCATCGACGGCATCCCCCTCCGCGACGCCCTGCTCGACTCCTTCTACTACGCGGCGATGGCCTTCACGAACACCGGCTTCACCCCCAACGCGGCGGGGCTCGAGCCGTTCGCGAACGACGACTTCTTCCTGGCGCTGCTGATGCTCGGGGTCTTCCTCGGCAGCATCGGCTTCCCCGTCATCTACGCGATCACGCGCAACCCGCTGCACCCGAGGCGCTGGTCGCTGCACGTCAAGCTCACGCTGGTGACGACGCTCATCCTGCTCGTCGCGGGGACGGGGCTGTTCATGCTGCTGGAGTTCGACAACCCGGAGACGTTCGGCGGCAAGGAGGCCTGGCCGACGGTGTTCGGCTCCCTCTTCCTCAGCACGATGACGCGGTCCGGCGGCTTCTCGACGGTCGACATCGCCCAGCTCCACGACTCCAGCCTCGTCGTGGCCGACATGCTGATGTTCATCGGCGGCGGCTCCGCCTCCACGGCCGGCGGCATCAAGGTGACGACCCTGGCCATCCTGTTCCTGGCGGCGGTCGCCGAGGCGCGCGGCAAGCGGAGCATGGAGGCGTTCGGCCGGAAGATCCCGAGCGACGTCCTCCGCCTCAGCGTGAGCGTGGCGCTCTGGGGCGCGACGATCGTGGCCGTGGCGACGATCGTGATCCTGCAGATCACCAAGGCGGAGCTGTCGCACGTCCTCTTCGAGGTGATCTCCGCCTTCGCGACCTGCGGCCTGTCGACCGGTCTCACGGGCGACCTCCCCGACCCGGCGAAGTACGTGCTCGCCGTGACGATGTGGATGGGGCGCGTTGGTACAGTGACTCTCGCCGTCGCCCTGGCCAACAGCCAGCGGCGACAGCTGTTCACGCGACCGGAAGAAAGGCCCATCGTTGGTTGACCGGATCCCCCACGACGCCCCGGTCCTCGTGATCGGTCTCGGCCGGTTCGGAGCCGCGACCGCGGGGCAGCTCGAGCGGCTCGACCGCGAGGTGCTCGTCGTCGACAGCAGCCTCGAGCTGGTGCAGAAGTGGGCCGACCGCGTCACGCACGCGGTGCAGGCGGACGCGCGCAACATGGAGGCGCTCCAGCAGATCGGTGCCCGCGACTTCGCCATCGCCGTCGTGGCGGTCGGCTCGTCGATCGAGGCCAGCGTCCTCATCACGGCGAACCTCGTCGACCTCGAGGTCCCGCAGATCTGGGCGAAGGCGATCTCCAAGTCGCACGGCAAGATCCTCACCCGCATCGGCGCCACCCACGTCATCTACCCGGAGGCGGAGGCCGGCGAGCGCGTCGCCCACCTCGTCAGCGGCAGGATGCTCGACTACATCGAGTTCGACGACGACTTCGCGATCGTGAAGATGTACCCGCCGCGCTTCGTGCGGGGCGTCCCGCTGGCGCAGTCCAAGATCCTCACGAAGTACGGCGTCACCGTCGTCGGCGTGAAGACCCCCGGGGGCGCGTTCCAGGAGGCGTCGCCGGAGACGGTCGTGGGGACCCACGACCTGCTCATCGTGAGCGGCACGGAGACGGATCTGGAGCGGTTCTCGGCGCTCGACGCGTAGGGCTGCGCCGGCCCGGCCCGGCCCAGCCCGGCCCGTCCCGAGACTCCACAACACGCCGCTCATCTTTCCCGCGAGGCGTAAATCGTGGAGTCTCCCGCTGCCGAGCCTTCTCCGCTCCGCGCGCGACTCCACAACACGCCGCTCATCTTTCCCGCGAGGCGTAAATCGTGGAGTCTCCCACTGTCGAGCCTTCTCCGCACCGCGCGGGACTCCACGTTTGGGCGTGTCGGAAGAAAGTGAGTGGCGAGTCGTGGAGTCTCGCCGCTCGGGCAGAACAGGCAGCACGGGCAGCGCAGGCAGCACAGGCGGGGCGCACAGCGCCCGCGGCGGACGCTACTGCGCGGCGATCTCCCGCGCGCGGGCCAGCGCGGCAGCCGACGCTCGACCGAAGAGCTCGTGGAGGCCGGCGCCCTGCAGCACCTCCACGGCGCGCTCGGTCGTGCCCTTGGGGCTCGTCACGCGGCGGCGCAGCTCCTCGGGGCCGATGACGTCGGCGGCGAGGAGCTCGCTCGCGCCCCGGAAGGTGCCCTGGACCATCGTCGCGGCCTGCTGCTCGCTGAAACCGAGGTCGACGGCGGCGCGCGTCATCTCCTCGATCAGGTAGAAGACGTAGGCCGGCCCCGAGCCGGAGATCGTGGACAGGGCGTCGATGCGGTCCTCCTCGACCGTGACGACGTCGCCGACGCAGGCGAACAGGCTGCGGGCGAGGGCCAGGTCGGAGTCGGAGGACCGGCTGCCGGGCGCGAGGCCCGTCACCGCCAGCCCCACGACGGCGGGGGTGTTCGGCATCGAGCGGAGCACGACCGCCGACTCCGGCAGAGCGGCCTCCATCGTCTCGGTCGTGATGCCCGCGGCCAGGCTCACCACCACGGTGCCCGGCTCGAGCACCGGCCCGATCTCGCGGAGGAGGTCGACGACCATGTGGGGCTTCACTCCGATCAGGACGAGCTTCGCGCCGATCACGGCCGAGGCGTTCGCCTGCGCGTCGGTCTCGAGCGCCAGCGACGTCACCCCGCTGTGACGGAGGGCCGCCGCCTTGGCCTCGGTGCGGTTGGTCACGCGGATCCCGCCCTCGACCAGGACGTCGGGCCGGAGCAGCCCGGCGAGGATCGCTCCCCCCATCGATCCGGCTCCGAGAATCGCGGTCGCGGGCAGCGTCGTGGTCATGGGTCCATCCTAGGATTGCGTCTGCAGGAGGCGGGGACGACCGTCCGGACACGATCACGACCATGGGAACGACGCAATGAGCACAACGGGCGGAAACAAGGCGATCCTGGCGGCACTCGGCGCCAACCTCGGGATCGCGCTCGTCAAGATCGTCGCCTGGGCGCTCTCCGGCTCGGCCTCGATGCTGGCGGAGGGCGTGCACTCGATCGCCGACTCGGGCAACCAGATCCTGCTGATCCTCGGCGGCCGCAAGGCGAAGAAGGCCGCCGACGCCGACCACCCCTTCGGCTACGGCCGCGAGCGCTACGTCTACGCCTTCGTCGTGTCGATCATCCTGTTCTCGATCGGCGGCGTCTTCTCGCTCTACGAGGGAGTCGACAAGCTGCGGCACCCGCACGAGCTCGAGAACGCGTGGCTGCCCATCGTGGTCCTGCTGATCGCCATCGGCCTCGAATTCTTCTCGTTGCGGACGGCACTCAAGGAGGCGAGGCCGCACAAGGGGTCCGAGGGCTGGCTGGCCTTCATCCGGAGGGCCAAGGCTCCGGAGCTGCCCGTTCTCCTCCTCGAAGACACCGCAGCACTCACGGGCCTCGTGTTCGCGTTCCTCGGCGTCGGCCTGACCGTCGTCACCGGCAACAGCCTCTTCGACGCGCTCGGCACCGTCCTGATCGGGGCGCTGCTCGTGCTGGTCGCGATCGTCCTCGGCATCGAGACGAAGAGCCTGCTCGTGGGCGAGGGAGCGTCCCCCGCCGACGTCGCCGCCATCCGCGAGGCGATCACGTCCGGCCCGGAGGTCGAGCGGATCATCCACATGAAGACCCTCTACCTCGGCCCCGACGAGCTCCTCGTCGGCGTCAAGGTCGCCATCGGCGGCAGGGCCCTGCTGGCCGACGTCGCCTCGGCCATCAACACCGTCGAGGGCAGGATCCGCGAGAAGGTCCCCGTCGCCCGCGTCATCTACATCGAGCCCGACGTCTGGTCCGACCCCGGACTCGCCGAGCCGCCGACCGACGCGATCGTGATCCGGGCCGCCGACTAGCGCGACCTCGCCGGCCCCGCCGGCTAGCGGCGCGACGCGAAGAAGTCGTCGAGGAGCGCCGCGCACTCCGCGGCGAGGACCCCGGCGAACACCTCCGCGCGGTGCGGGAGCCTGCGGTCGCGGAGGATGTCGTAGACGCTGCCCGCGGCTCCTGCCTTCTCGTCCCAGGCGCCGAAGACGACGCGCGGGATGCGGGCCGCCAGGATCGCCCCCGCGCACATCGGGCACGGTTCGAGGGTGACCACGAGCGTGCAGCCGACGAGGTGCCAGTCGCCCGTGGTGCGGGCCGCGGCCCTGAGCGCCAGGACCTCGGCGTGGGCCGTGGGATCGTGCGTCTTCTCGCGCTCGTTGAAGCCCGCCCCGATGACGACGCCCGAGGCGTCCACCACGACCGCCCCGACGGGCACATCGCAGGATGCCCGGGTCAGCGCCGCCTGCTCCAGAGCGAGCCCCATCCAGGAGGCGTAGGTCGCCGGTACGAGCGTCACCCGCGGCACCTCCCTCGTCGTCAACTCCGCTAGCCTCGAGCCTATGCGAGTGCACGTGGCCGACCACCCCCTCATCACCCACAAGCTGACGGTGCTCCGCGATCGGGAGACGAAGTCGCCCACGTTCCGGGCGCTCACGGAGGAGCTCGTGACGCTGCTCGCCTACGAGGCCACGCGCGGTGTGCGCACCGAGCCGGTCGACATCGTGACCCCGGTCGCGCCCACCACGGGTCTGGCGATCTCGAAGCCGCGTCCGCTGGTGGTCCCCATCCTGCGGGCCGGGCTCGGGATGCTCGAGGGCATGACGAAGCTGATCCCGTCGGCCGAGGTCGGTTTCCTCGGAATGATGCGCGACGAGGAGACCCTCGAACCCACCACCTACGCCGAGCGCCTGCCCGACGACCTCTCGAACCGCCAGTGCTTCGTGCTCGACCCGATGCTGGCGACGGGCGGGTCGCTCATCGCGGCGATCGACTTCCTGCTCGACCGCGGGGCCGTCGACGTGACGGCGGTCTGCATCCTGGCGTCGCCCGAGGGCCTCGCGGCCGTTGAGAAGGCGATGCACGGCCGCGACGTATCGATCGTGCTGGGCGCGGTCGACGAGAAGCTCGACGAGAACGGGTACATCGTGCCCGGGCTGGGCGACGCGGGCGACCGCCTCTACGGCCTGGCGTAGCCGGCGCGGCGCGCTGCCGCTCCCGCTTACCCCCCCCTCCCGCACCCGCTCCCGCACCCGCACCCGCGAGACTCCACGACTCGCCACTCACTTTCGTCCGAGCTGGCCAATCGTGGAGTCTCAGCAGGAGCCGCGCGGCCCCGTCCCAGCGAGACTCCACGAATGACGTCTCCCCGCGAAGATGAGCGGCGAGTCGTGGAGTCTCGGCGACGCCGGAGCGACGCAGGAGCGACGCAGGAGCGACGCAGGAGCGACGCAGGAGCGACGCGGGAGCGACGCGGGAGCGGAACCGGAGCGAGGCAGGGCGACGCCGGAGCGACCGCACCGCGCCTTTGTTGACACGACCTCGACCCGTGCGACACAATCGGACTCATGACTGCGCACACGCACGCCCCGATCTCCCGTGAGGCTCACGCCTCCCGAGGTCTCGTGGGGACTGCGGGCATGATGATGCCCGCGGCAGTCATGTGTTGTCGAATGCATGCCTGACCGGCATCCGACCCGCCGAGTCACCGCTGGCCAGCAGGCCTGATAAAGCTGCCCTGCTTCCCGCGACCTGACATCGAACCCACCCGGTTCGTCAGGATGTGACTCCGGATGCACCATCCGCCCCACCCGGCGGCGCATCCCACACCCCCTCCATGAGCCAGGGCGTCATCAGCCCTCTCGTGCGAGATTCGCGGCACACACCGAACCCGCCGCGTTCCTTCTCCGCACCCGCAGGCTCCAGAAGCGGGTCGTCAGCGGACGAACGGACGGGTTCCCCAGTCCCAAGGACACACCCCTCATGTCTCTCGCCCTCGACACCTCCGTCACCCGTACCACCGGCTCGACCATCACCACCGCCGCCCCCGCCCAGCGCCACCTCTCGGCGGTCGCCGAGGCAGCGGCTCCTGCGCCCCGTCTCCGCGCCGTCCCGGCCGGCACCGAAGCCCGCGGCTTCGTGCTCTACGTGGGCATCGACGAGCTCAAGGCCGCCGAGGCCGGCACCAGCCTCGGCGACATCGTCTCGCAGCTCCGCGCCCTCACCCAGCAGCTCGCGCCCGCCGCCGAGACGCACGCCGCCGTGGCGCTGGCCCCCGAGGGGTCCGGCGGGCGTGACGTCGACGTCGTGCGTCTGGCCCTGCAGGATCCGGCGGCCCTCGCCAAGCACCGCCAGGCCGAGGTCGACGAAGAGCCCGGCGCCCGGGGCGGTGTGGTCGTCGACATCTCGCGCAAGCGCCTCCTGCTCGACGGCGACGTCGCTCCGCTCACCTACAAGGAGTTCGAGCTGCTCCAGTACCTCGTGCTCCGCGAGGGCCGCACCATCGAACGCGCCGAGCTCATCTCGAGCCTCTGGTCCGCCGGGGACGACGAGGAAGCGCCCAACGAGCGCACCATCGACGTGCACGTGCGGCGACTCCGCTCCAAGCTCGGCGCCTTCGAGGACATCGTCCGCACCGTCCGCGGGGTCGGCTACCGGTTCGACCGTCACGCGGACGTGTCGATTCGCCAGGCCTCCACCCCCTCCCCCGACGTCTTCTAGTTCTGGCGCGCGGGCGGGGCGCCTCGCAGCGTTGTCGTCGGGCACGATGGCCCCCGCCATCGCTTCCTCCTCCGCCTCGCGATCCACCACGCCCACCCACCAGAACCCCCGCCGGGCGGGGCGCCTCGCAGCGTTGTCGTCGGGCACGATGGCCCCCGCGCTCGCAGCGTCCGCTAAACCCTCGCGCTCGGCCGCCGCACGCCGCCTAGGACAGGTGCGACAGCCGAACAACAGGGTGCAGCGGGTGGGGGCGGGGGCGGGGGACGACCGCAGCCAGACACTTCACAGAAAAATAACGAAACGGTAACTAGACCACCGTTACCAAGCCGTTATAGATTGATCCCGCTGAAGTCGTTTGCTGTGGCGACTGCAGTGGAATGTGATTGCAGGACACTCTTGGTGCAAGGGAGAGGGTCGGTCGCCAGCCTCGGCGACCGGCCCTCAGTCCGTTCACGCCCGTCCGCCCGACCTCCGCGGCCCTCGCGAGCCACTCCTTCGTAGACTGTCGGCAGGCAAAAGGGGCGAGGAGCACCACGTGAGCGACAAACAACTGGCGGTGGGCGCCTGGGAGGCCCTGTTCCGAGCGCAGGTGACGGTCATGCGCGAGCTCACCGCCTGCTTCCCCTCGGGCGACATCTCGTTCAACGAGTACGACGTGCTCTTCAACCTCTCCAACCAGCCGGAGCGGCGGGCACGCATCAAAGACCTCACGCGGCACCTCCTGCTGACCCAACCGAGCATCAGCCGTCTCGTCGACCGCCTCGCCGCCAAGGACATCATCGAGAAGTCGAGCGATCCGAACGACGGCCGCGGGATCGTCGTCGCCATGACCGAGCACGGCGCCGAGGTCTTCCGCACGACGGCCGTGAGCCACGCCGACGCCATCACGCGGCGGGTCGGGTCCTCGCTCGACGCCGACGAGCTGCGCCTCCTGATCGACCTGTGCACCAAGCTCCGGCTCGGCCGGGACACCGGCCCCGCCGAGCCCCGCAGTGCTACCGAGTCCGCGTCGCAGCCGGTCGGAGCGAGCGCCTCGTGACCGGCCCGACCCTCGTCTGGCTGCGCGACGACCTGCGCCTCGGCGACAACCCGGCGCTCCACGCCGCCCTCGAGCGGGGCGAACCGGTGGAGGTCGTCTATCTCCTCGAGGACGGCACCCCGGGGCTCCGGCCTCTCGGCGCCGCCTCCCGCTGGTGGCTGCACCACAGCCTCACGGCTCTCGCGGCCGACCTCGCCGAGCGCGGTGCCCGCCTCACGCTCCGCCGTGGCCCCGCCTCGCGCGAGATCCCGCGACTCGTCGAGGAGCTCGACGCCGGCGCCGTGACCTGGAACCGCCGCTACGGCAAGGCCGCCCGCGACATCGACGCCGCCCTGAAGTCGTCGCTCCGCGAGGGCGGCGTCGACGTGCGCAGCTTCCAGGGCTCGCTGCTCTTCGAGCCGTGGACGGTCCAGACCGGCTCGGGCACGCCGTTCAAGGTCTTCACGCCGTTCTACCGCGCGTGCCTCGAACAGCAGGAGCCCCGGCACCCGTACCCCCGCCCGAAATCGATCCCCTCCGCGGGCCCCGCCCCCGACTCCGACGACCTCGCCGAGTGGCGGCTCCTGCCGACCGCGCCCGACTGGGCCGGCGGGCTCCGCGACAGATGGGAGCCCGGGGAGGACTCCGCGCACCGCACCCTGGAGCGGTTCATCCACGCCGACCTGGCCGACTACGGCGACCGCGACTTCCCGGCCCGTGACACGACCAGCCACCTCTCCCCGCGCCTGCGCTTCGGCGAGATCAGCCCGTTCCAGGTCTGGCACCGGCTGCGCTCGTCGGTTCCGGGCGACGCCAAGCAGGCCGTCGGCGGATTCCTCCGGGAGGTGGTCTGGCGGGAGTTCAACTACACGGTGCTGTTCGCCAACCCCGATCTCGCGACCGACAACTACCGGCCCGAGTTCGACGACTTCCCGTGGGCGGAGCCCGACGAGGCTCTCCTCGAGGCGTGGCGGCACGGTCGCACCGGCATCCCGCTGGTCGACGCGGGCATGCGCGAGCTCTGGGCGACGGGTGTCATGCACAACCGGGTCCGGATGGTCGTGGGCAGCTTCCTGATCAAGAACCTCCTCGTCGACTGGCGCGTGGGCGAACAGTGGTTCTGGGACACCCTGGTCGACGCCGACGAGGCGAGCAACCCGGGCAACTGGCAGTGGGTGGCAGGATCGGGGGCCGACGCCGCCCCCTACTTCCGGGTCTTCAACCCCGTGCTCCAGGCCGAGAAGTTCGACGGGCACCGCGACTACATCCGCCGCTGGGTGCCCGAGATCGACACCGACGACTACCCGGAGCCGATCGTCGACCTGAAGGCCAGCCGGAGGCGCGCCCTCGACGCCTACGAGACCATGCGCCGGACCGCCGGGGTGTCGTGACGCTCGACGCGGCCGTCCGACGCGCCGCCGAGGGCACCGACCGCCTCTTCGCGTCGCGAGCGGCCGAGCGGCACGCGCCGAGCGCCTCCTACGGCGTCTTCACCCCTTCGGGCCTCGTCCACACGGGGTCGACGGGCGAGGTCGCCGGCCGAGCACCGACCGCCGACACCGTCTACCGCGTGGCGTCCTGCACCAAGAGCTTCACCGCGACCGCGCTGCTCGCCCTCCGCGACCGGGGTGCCGTCTCCCTCGACGAGCCGGTCACCGCGTACGTGCCCGCGTTCGCCGACGTGGTCCTCCCGACCTTCGACTCCCCCGTGCCGACCCTGCGCATGCTCCTGACGATGTCCGCGGGCCTCCCCACCGACGACCCCTGGGGCGACCGGCAGGAGTCGCTCGGCGACGACGAGTTCGACGCCCTCCTGCGCCGCGGCCTCCGCTTCGACAGCGTTCCGGGAACGCGCTTCGCCTACTCGAACCTCGGCTACGCGCTTCTCGGCCGAGTCGTGACGGTCGCTTCCGGGCGCCCCTACCGCGAGGTGGTGTCCGAGACCGTCCTCGCGCCCCTCGGCCTCGACTCGACGACGTTCGAGCGCCCCGCGTCGGCCGACGACCGCCTGGCCGTCGGGCACCGACCGGTCGGCGACGGCTGGGAGCCGCTGCCCTTCTCCGGTCCCGGAGCGTTCTCGTCGATCGGCGGCCTCTTCAGCACCGTGCGCGATCTCGCTCGCTGGGCCGGCTACCTCGCGTCCGCGTTCTCCCCGCAGGAGGCCCGGGGTGACGCCCCAACCGAGATCCTCTCCCGCGCCTCCCGCCGCGAGCTGCAGCAGCTGTACCGCTCGGCGCCGCTGCTTCCCGGGGCGCCCACCGGCTACGGCTTCGGGCTCTTCGTCCACGACGACCCCGACCTGGGGCCGGTCGTGTCGCACTCGGGCGGCTACCCCGGGTTCTCCGCGCACATGCGCTGGCACACGGCGTCCGGTGTCGGCATCGTGGCGTTCGAGAACGCCACCGCGGCGCAGGTGGCGGTCCCGGCCGCTGCCACGCTGCACGGACTGCTTCTCGACGTGGGAGCGGCTCCGGCACCGCGGGTGTGGCCCGAGACGCTCGAGGCGCGCCTCCTGGTCGAAGCGGCCCTCCGGGGCGCGGACCTCCCGGAGGCGGCTGTCTCCGAGAACGTCGAGCTCGACGTCCCGTTCGTCCGGCGCCGCGCGGCGTGGGACGAGGTCGTCGCGGCCGTCGGCGGGCTGCTGGAGGCCCGCGATGCGGCGGCCGCACCGTCCGGCACCGTCGACCTCGATGCGACCGTCGACCGCGAGGCCTCCATCGACCGCGAGGCCGGCGAGGAGTCCTCCGCGCCGTCGCACCTCGTCTGGCGGATGCCGGGGGCGCACGGGCGTCTCCGCGTGGAGGTCCGCCTCACTCCGGAGGCGCGGCCGCGGATCCAGACCCTCGTCGTCCGCGCCGAGAGCGGCGCCTGAGGACCATCCCGTGCCGGGCCGTCAGCGCGACGGACGACCGCCGACGATCGTGTAGGCCAGGGCGGCCAGCTTCGTGCCCTTCCGCGCGGCGAGGGCGACGCTCGGGGACGACATCCACCCGCAGAGGAAGCCCGCCGCGAACGCGTCCCCGGCCCCGATCGGGTCGAGGAACCGGGTCGCGCTGGACGCCGCGTGGACGAGTTTGCCGCCGGCACGCGCGACGACGGCCGACCCGCCCGGCCGCGTGAGAGCGACGACGCCGAACCGCGGCTGCAGGGCCCGCACGATGTCGTCCGGGTCGTCGAGCCCGGTCAGGATCCGCCCCTCGTCGAGGTTCGGGAAGAAGAGGTCCGCGCCCTCGACGAGGTCGAGGAAGGCGTCGGGTCCGAACTCGGCGATGAACCCCGACGAGGCGGGGTCGATCGAGACGAGAGCCCCGGCCGCGCGGACCCGGGAGACGAGCCGGCGGTAGGCCACGGGGCTCCTGCTGTGGACGATGCTGTAGCCCGTGAGATGGACGATCGCGGCGCCGACCACGAGGTCGTCCGTGACGGTCCCGAGATCGAGGGCCGCGCTGGCGCCGCGGTCGGTGAGCATGGTCCGCGCGGCGCCGTCGACCTGGATGACGACCGTGCCGGTGTGGTCGTTCGGGCCGTAGCCGAGGCGGGGCGTGACGCCCGCGTTGACGAGGAGCTGGGAGTGCCGCTGCACGTCGGAGGAGCCGACGCGGCCGACGAAGTCGACCTCGACGCCGAGCGACCCGAGCCAGGCGGCCGTGTTGGCCGCGGCGCCCCCCGCGCGGTGCTGGATCGTGGCTCCGGTGTCGGTGCCCGGCGTCGGCGCCTTCTCCGGGATCACGATGATGTCGTCGAGCACGTCGCCGACGACGACGACGCGGCCCGACCCCGGCGGGCGGGTCTGGTCAGGCGAGAGCGGAGTGGAACGGGACATGGGCGTCAACTAGCGCATCACGACTCGGGCGGGCTTTCCGGCCGCTCCGGCCAGAACCATCCCGGAAAGCAAGGAATCTTCACCCGCGCCTCACCCGCTGGCGGCGCACTAGCCTCGGATCATGCCCGTGCACCACCGCGTCTCCCTCGTCCGCGACCTCGACCCGGTCACGCTCTACCGCCTCCTGCAGCTCCGCGTCGACGTCTTCGTCGTCGAACAGCGCGCCGCCTACGCCGAGCTGGACGGGCGCGACGTCGAGCCCGACGCGCGCCTCGCCTGGGTGGAGGACGACGGCGGGGAGATCCTGGCGACCCTGCGCATCCTGCGCGAGGGTCCCGACGGCGGCGAGCGCAGGATCGGGCGGGTCGCCACGCGCGCATCGGCCCGCGGTCACGGACACGCGGCGACCCTCATGCGGCGAGCCGTCGACGACTGCGAAGGCCTCCCGATCCACCTCGACGCGCAGGCGCACCTGGAAGCGTGGTACGCCCGCTTCGGTTTCGTCCGCTCCGGCCCGGACTTCGTCGAGGACGAGATCCCCCACCTGCCCATGACTCGCCCCGCCGTCTGAGCCGACGGGCAGCCGCCTCGGCGACGAGATGTCCCGATTCCGAACGAGATGATTCGGTCCGCGCGGAAACGAGGCTCTCGCGCCCCTAGGATCAGGGCATGGCACGCCGCGAAACACCGCCCCGGGATCGCATCCTCGAGGCCGCCCACGCCGAGTTCGCCGAGCGCGGCCTGGCCGGCGCCCGCATCGACACCATCGCGAGGCAGGCGGAGGCCAGCAAAGAGCGCCTCTACGCGCACTTCCGCACGAAGACCGACCTCTTCGACGCCGCGATCGGCGCGAGCATCGACCGCTGGCTCGCCGCCGTGCCGTTCGACGCCTCGAACCTCCCGGAGTGGGCCTCGAAGCTCTACCTGCACTTCTCCCAGCATCCCGACGACGCGCGCCTCCTGCTCTGGGGTCAGATCGAGGGGATGACCCTCGCGAGCCCCGGCGTCGTCGACCACGAGCAGCTCGAGTGGCGTCGCGACGAGGTCAGGAAGGCGCAGGAGGCCGGGCACATCCCGTCCGAGTGGCGCGTCGACGAACTCCTGACCCTCGCCTTCGGGCTCGTCCTGTCGTGGTTCGTGACACCGCAGACCACCAACCTCCACACGGACGACCCGGAGCGTCGCGCCCGGGTGGTGTACGAGGCCGTCGAGAACATGCTCAGGGAACCCTGAGACGTTTCGGGAGTAGCGTCCAATCGTGACCATCGACGCCTCCACCCTGTCCCCCGAACTCCAGTCCGTCCTCGCCTCGGTTCCCGAGCGAGACACCCCGACCACTGCGGAGACCGTCCGCTTCGAAGGTCCGGGCACCGACCTGGAGGGATACCTCGCCGTCCCCGGCGACGCCACCGGCCCGCTCCCGGCCGTCCTCGTCTTCCACGACTGGTTCGGCATGGTCGACCACGTCAAGGTGCGCGCCGAGATGCTGGCGCGCCTCGGCTACGTGGCCCTCGCCGGCGACATCTACGGCGCCGACGTCCGCCCCGCGGACGGCGACGAGGCCGCCTCCCTCGCCGGCAGCTACTACGGCGACGTCGAGCTGTTCCGCGCCCGCGCCCTCGCCAACCTCGAGAAGCTCCGCGCCGACCCCCGCGTCGACTCGTCGCGCATCGCGGTCATGGGCTACTGCTTCGGCGGCTCCGGCGCCCTCGAGGTCGCCCGTTCCGGTGCCGACGTCGCCGGCGTCGTCGCCTTCCACGGCGGTCTCGGTACGGCCGCCCCGGCCGAGAAGGGCAAGGTCACCGCGCCGGTCCTCGTCCTCACGGGCGCCGACGACCCGATCGTGCCGCCGAGCGCCGTCGAGGCCTTCGAAGACGAGATGCGCGACGCCGGTGCACCCGACTGGCAGATCGTCACGTACAGCGGTGCCGTGCACGCCTTCGCCGTCCCCGAGGCCAACGCACCCGAGCAGGGTGCCGCGTTCCAGGAGACGGCGAACCGTCGCTCCTGGCAGGCCATGCGCGACTTCCTCGACGAGGTCTTCGCCGCCTGAGCGACTCCCGCACAGCACACGACGAAGCGCCCCGGATCCTGTCCGGGGCGCTTCGTCGTGTCTTGTGCGGTCGCGCTACGCGGAGCGGAGGTCGCGCAGGAGCAGCGCGGTCGCGATGGCAGCGCCGGCCGCCTCCTCGCCCTTGTCCTCCTTCGACCCCGGCAATCCGGCCCGGTCGAGGCCCTGCTGCTCGTCGTCGAGGGTGAGCACGCCGAAGCCGACCGGCTTGCCCGTGTCGAGGGCGACCCGCGTGAGGCCGGACGTGGCCGCATCGGAGACGAACTCGAAGTGCGGGGTGCCCCCGCGGATGACGACGCCGAGCGCCACCGCGGCGTCGGCGCCCGCGTCGAGGGCGGCCTTGGCGACGACCGGGAGCTCGAAGCTGCCGGGGACGCGGACGACGGTCGCCGTGGCTCCTGCCGCCTCGATCGTGCGCAGCGCGCCCTGGAGGAGGCCCTCGGCGATCTCGGTGTGCCAGGTGCCCGCGACCACGGCGACCCGGAGGCCCCGCCCGTCGAGGTCGGTCGTCGTGGGTGCGCCTTCTCCGCTCATGCGGTGACTCCTTCTGCTGTGGGAATGCGGTCGTGATCGGTGAGCCACGCGATGAGGTCGCCGATGGTGATGACGGGGACGCCCTCGCGGGCCCCGAGCTCGAGGAGAGCCGGGAAGCGCATCATCTCGCCGTCGTCGCCGACGATCTCGCTGATGGCGGCGACGGGCCGGAGTCCCGCGGCGATCATGAGGTCGACGGCCGCCTCGGTGTGCCCGGGCCGCTGGCGGACGCCGCCCGCGAGGGCGCGCAGCGGCAGGATGTGGCCGGGTCGGTGCAGGTCGTCGCGCACCGACGCCGCATCGGCGAGGACGTTGAGCGTGTGCGCCCGGTCGTGCGCGCTGATGCCCGTCGTGACGCCCGCGGCCGCGTCGACCGTGACCGTGTAGGCGGTGCCCCGCGCGTCTTCGTTGCGGGCCACCATCGGCGGCAGGTCGAGCCGGTCGGCGATCTCCGCGGTGACGGGCGCGCAGATGAGGCCGGAGGACTTCCGGACCATCCAGGCCATCCACTCCTGCGTCGCGAGTTCGCCGGAGAGGATGATGTCGCCCTCGTTCTCGCGGGACTCGTCGTCGGCCACGATGACCGGGCGACCGACGCGGAGGTGGTCGAGGACGGTCTCGACGGTGTTCAGGCCGTCGCCGGCGAGCGGTGCGGGCATCAGAGGTCGACCGTCGTGAGCGGCGAGTCGTCGAGCGCCGTGGTCGCGATCTCGTCGAGGCGGAGCATGCGGCGGACATGTCGGGCGAGGACGTCGGTCTCGACGTTGACGCGGTCGCCCGGCTCCTTCACGCCGAGGGTCGTGGCCGACAGCGTCTCGGGGATGAGCGAGACCTCGAACCAGGCCTCCGCGGCTCCTGCCTCGCTGATGTCGCTGACGGTGAGGCTCACACCCTCCAGGGTGATGGAGCCCTTGTCGACGAGGAGGGGCGAGAGCTCGGCCGGGAGGCTGAACCGCAGCCGGCGCCAGGCGTCGCCCGGTTCGACGGAGAGGAGCGTCGCCGTGCCGTCGACGTGCCCCTGCACGATGTGGCCGCCCAGCCGGTCGCCGACGCGGGCGGCACGCTCGAGGTTCACCGGGGATCCGGCGGCGAGATCGCCGATCGTGCTCATGTCGAGGGTCTGCTTCATGACGTCGGCGGTGAAGCCCTCGTGGGTGCTCTCGACCACCGTGAGGCAGACGCCGCTGACCGCGATGGAGTCGCCGTGACGGACGTCCTCTACGACCTTCGGGCCGCGGACGGTCAGACGGACGGAGTCGCCCTGATCGACGAGGCGCGTGACCTCGCCTCGCTCTTCGATGATTCCCGTGAACACGTGCACTCTCCGGTCTCTTGGTCAGAGCTCCGGGAAAGGTCGGCCGTCGGCCGCCGCCCGCGCCGGAGGGAAACCGGTACGCGGGCACGCGCCTCCTCCTATCCGGACTCTCACCGTCGGTACTGGAATCACACCAGTTCAACCGCACGGTGCCTCGGGGCCGGAGCCTCGGTGAGCGTCGTGCGGGTCGCGGACTATACCGCCGGTTCAGATTTTCACTGACCCCGGAGCGCGTTGCTGAGATCACGGTAGCACCGCCGTGTTTCGGTTTCCTCACGCGCGGACCTGGCCGACGGGGGCCTCGGGGGGATCAGGCGACGACGATCCCGAGCTGGGCCGCCAGGAGCGGCGCGAGCAGGGCGAGCTGGCCGTCGTCGACGACGACACCGCGGAGCCCCTCGAGCCCCGTCACCGCGTCGAACGACGACGAGCGGAGGTCGACGTCGACGAGATCGGCGCGCGTGACGTCGAGGGTGCCGATGCGGCAGTCGCGGAGGGCGACCCGATCCGCCCGGACACCGCCGAGGTCGAGCTCACCGATCGAGCAGCCCTCGATGACGACGTCGGTCAACTGCGACTCGCGCAGGTTCAGGTAGTCGATCTTGCCGCCCGAGATCTCCACCTGCTCGAGCTCCGCGTCGAACAGTTCCGCGGAACCCCAGCGGGGCCGCTCGATCCGCACGGCGCGCCAGGTGGTCCGCGGCGCGGCGAGGGCAGGAGCGAAGGAGTCGAGGACGACGGTGTCGATGAACCGCGACCCCCGGAACCGCGTGCCGCCGAGCTGCAGGCCCCGGAGGACGCACTCGGTGAAGCTCGACCCCTCGAGGTCGCGGTCGCTGAGGTCGAGGCCGTCGAACGACTCGGCGTCGTGGGACTCGCGGTCGAGGAGTCGATCGGCGTCGCCCGGACGGACGTCCTGCGGATCGACGGCGTCGAGACGCGGTGCCTGGAGGGTGGTCGTCCGCTTCCGGCCGGACGTGCGCTTCGTGACTGCCATGGGTGAACGGTACCGTCGATGCATGACCGTCCCCGTGCTCCTCGTCCTCGTCCATGACGCCTCCGGCGTCGTCTCCGTCGAGCGTCGCGATCCCCGGGCGCCGCAGGTCTCGATCCTCGACCTCGGCGTGACGCGCGGCGACGGGATCTTCGAGAGCATCGGGGTCGTCGACGGTCGCCCACAGGCGCTGGAGCCGCACCTGACGCGCCTCGCCCGCTCCGCCGCGATGCTCGACCTGCCCGAACCCGACCGCGACGTCTGGCGGGCGGCCGTCCTGCAGAGCATCGATCTCGCCGGAGACGAGACCGCGGGGCGGGAGCTCCTGGCGAAGCTGGTCCTGACCCGCGGGATCGAGGGGGGCGACGCTCCCACCGGCTGGGTGTACCTCTACGACGCGGGAGCGTACGACTCCGAGCGCGAGGGCGGCATCCGCGTCGTGACGCTCGACCGCGGCTACCGCAGCGACGTCGCGCAGACCTCCCCGTGGCTCCTGGCCGGTGCCAAGACCCTGTCGTACGCCGTCAACAAGGCCGCCCTCCGCGAGGCGGCCCGCCGGGGCGCCGACGACGTCGTGTTCGTCAGCACCGACGGCATCGTGCTCGAGGGCCCGAACTCCTCGGTGATCGCCCTGATCGACGGCGTCCACGTGACGACCCCGCCCGAACTCGGAGTGCTCGAGGGCACCACGCAGCACGCGTTCTTCGCCGACGTCGAGGCCCACGGCGGGAAGACCGCCTACCGCCCCCTCACCGTCGACGAACTCCGCTCGGCCGACGCCCTCTGGCTCGCCTCCAGCGGGCGTCAGATCGCGCCCGTCACGAGCCTCGACGGCGTGGACGTCGCGCAGGATGCCCGGCTCACCGGCCCCGCCCTCGCGAGTCTCCTGGCCCGCTGACGCCGTCCCCCGCTCCCCCGCCCGCGGGCCGGGGCGTCAGCACTCCACGATGTTGACGGCCAGGCCGGCCGCGGAGGTCTCCTTGTAGTTGGTGCTCATGTCGCGCCCCGTCTGCCGCATCGTCTCGATGACCGTGTCGAGGCTGACGAAGTGCTCTCCGGTGCCGAGGAGCGCGAGGCGGGCGGCCGAGACGGCGGTGCCGGCGGCGATCGCGTTGCGCTCGATGCAGGGCACCTGCACGAAGCCGCCGACGGGATCGCAGGTCAGCCCCAGGTGATGCTCCATGGCGATCTCGGCGGCGTTCTCGACCTGGCGCGGCGTTCCCCCGAGGACGGCGCAGAGGCCCGCCGCGGCCATGGACGCCGCCGTGCCGACCTCCCCCTGGCATCCTGCCTCGGCGCCCGAGATGGAGGCGTTGCGCTTGTAGAGCGAGCCCACGACGGCGGCCGTGAGGAGGTACTGCCCGACGAGAGCGTCGCGCGAGACCCCGAGGAACCGACCGGCGTAGTGCCCGACGGCGGGGATGATCCCGGCGGCGCCGTTCGTCGGCGCGGTGACGACGCGGCCTCCCGAGGCGTTCTCCTCGTTCACGGCGAGCGCGAAGGCCTGGAGCCACTGCGGCGGCACGTCGGGGGCGCCCCCGTCGGCCTCCACCCGGCGGAGGTGGGTCGCGACGTCATGCGCCCGCCGCGGCACCTTCATCCAGCCGGGCATGACGCCGCCCGTGGCGAGCCCCGTCTCGATGCAGGACTCCATGGCCGACCACCGGTCGTCGAGGCCCGCGTCGAGGGCCTCCTCGCCGTGCAGGAACTCCTCGTTGATCCGGGCCACGCCGGCGATGCTCAGCCCCTCCCGGTCGCAGACGGCGAGGAGATCGGCGGCCGACGCGAACCCCAGGGGCGCCTCCCGCTCGGGGACGGCTCCCTCCTCGTCGCCCTGCCGCACGACGAAGCCGCCGCCGACCGAGAAGTAGACGCGGCGCAGGATGCTCGACCCCGCCCCGTCGAACGCCTCGAAGCTCAGCGCGTTGGTGTGCTCCGGCATCCGGGTGAGCGGCGCGAGGACGAGGTCGCCCCGGGCGAACGGCACCGGACTCTCGCCCAGGAGGCGCAGCGTCCCCCGCGACTCGAGGGCGGGCGCGAGGTCGCGCACGGCCGCCGGATCGCAGGTCTCCGGCTCGAGCCCTTCGAGGCCGGCGAGGACGGCGTCGGGCGTGCCGTGGCCGAGCCCGGTCGCGGCGAGCGACCCGAACAGCCGCGTCTCGACACGGCCGACGTCGGCGAGGAGGCCGAGGTCGCGGATCTCCTCCGCGAACGACCTCCCCGCGCGCATGGGGCCGACGGTGTGCGACGAGGAGGGGCCGATCCCGACCGAGAAGAGATCGAGTGCGGAGACGTAGCCGGTGGTGCTCATCCTCCGACGGTACGCCCCGGGGCGCTCTCCTCCGGCGAGGCGACCGACCGCGCGTGGCGCGCCATGGCGTCGTTCATGCGCCCGAGGAAGGTGGCGATCATGGCCAGGTCGTCGGCTGTGTACTCGTCCATCACGCGATCGGTGACCTCTCCGAGCGGCCCGAAGAAGCTCTCGGCGACGAGGCGCGCCTCCGGGCTGTAGTGCACGCGCACGACCCGCCGGTCGTGCTCGTCGCGCCGACGCTCGACGTGCCCGCTGCGGGCCAGGCGGTCGATGACGCCCGTGGCGGCCCCCGAGGTCAGGCCGAGCACGTCGGCGATCCCACCGGAGGTGATCGCCTCCCCGCGCGCCTCGGCGCGCATGACGTGGAGGAGCGCCTCCAGGTCGGTGTGGTTGAGACCCTGCGTCGCCGAGAAGGACTGCGCGACATGGCGCGACTCGGTGGCGAGGTCCTGGAGGCGCGACACGATCTCGTATCGGAGACCTCGCGTCTCGTCGTCGTTCGTCAGGCGATCCACCTCCCTCGGGCGCTCGCGATTCGGCTGTATTGCAGAATCTACCCGAGACTGCCATAGTCTTAGCCACTAAGACATTCGTTGAGTGAAGGAACCATCATCCGCGCCCTCGCCGCCCTCGTCTCCCGCCGACGCACCTCCTGGCTCGTCCTGGCAGCCACCGCCGTCGCCGTGGCGCTCCTCTTCGCCTTCCTCCCCCAGGGCAAGAGCGACGCCTTCCCGCCGTCGGGCCTTCCCGACAGCGCCGACTCGGCGCAGGTGACCGCGCTGCTCAAGCAGTTCCCGTCCGCGGACACGACCGTGGGCATCCTGGTCTTCGACCGCTCCTCGGCGGCTCTCACGAGCGCCGACAAGAGCGCCATCACGGAGCGCGCCGCGACCCTCGCCACCGGCTCCACGGTCCCCCAGGCGGTGCGCCCGCAGTTCAGCGACGACGGCTCGGCGGCCCTCGTGGCCGTCCCGCTCTCGAGCTCCGCCGTCGAGAAGGACATCGCCGGCACGGCGAAGGAGCTCCGCAGCACGGCGTCGGAGAGCCTCCCCGACGGCCTCACGGCCCAGCTCACAGGCCCGGTCGGCTTCCAGGACGACATCTCGAACTCGTTCGCGGGTGCCGACTTCCGGCTCCTGCTGGTCACCGTCATCGTCGTCGCCGTCCTGCTGATCGTCACCTACCGCAGCCCCGTGCTCTGGATCGTGCCCCTCGCCGTCGTCGGCACGGCCGACGGCCTCGCCGGCAAGGTCGTCGCCGCCCTCGCCGAGCCGTTCGGCATCACCGTGGACGCCTCGATCTCGGGCATCCTCTCGGTCCTGGTGTTCGGAGCGGGCACGAACTACGCCCTCCTCCTCGTCGCCCGCTACCGCGAGGAGCTGACGCGGGTCGACGACCGGTTCCGCGCCATGCGGACCGCCGTCACGAGCGCCGGGCCGGCCATCGCCGCGAGCGGCAGCACGGTCGCCCTGAGTCTCCTGACCCTGCTGTTCGCGTCCCTCTCCGGCAACCGCGCCCTCGGCTTCGCCTGCGCCATCGGCGTCGTCGTCGCCATCCTCTTCGCCCTCGTCGCGCTCCCGGCGGCGCTCGTCGTCTGCGGCCGCGGCCTCTTCTGGCCGTTCGTGCCCCGGGTCGAGGCGCACGCGGGCGGCGACTCCGACAGCCTCACCGACAGGGAGGCGCGCGGCTTCTGGGCCGGTCTCGGCCGCCGCGTCGCAAAGCGGCCCGTGATCGTCTCGGTGGTCGCGGTGCTGGGCCTCGCCGTGCTCGCCCTGGGCCTCGGCGGCTACTCCGTCGGCCTGTCGCAGACCGCCCAGCTCCTCGGCGACCCGCAGAGCGTCACCGCGCAGAAGGTCATCGACCGGTCGTTCTCCGCCGGCCTCACGAGCCAGACGACGGTCCTCGCGCCCGACGCGGCCGCCTCCCGGGCCCTCGACATCGCCACCGGGTCGAAGGGCGTCGACTCGGCCTCCATCAGCGAGAAGCACGACGGCCTCACGCGCATCGACGTCTCCCTGCGGGCCGAGCCCGAGAGCTCCGCCGCGTTCGACAGCATCCGCGCCCTCCGCACCGGCTTCTCGGACGCCGGCGGAGACGTGGCACGATCGCTCGTCGGCGGCACCGACGCGACGGCCCTCGACACGCAGGATGCGGCGACGCACGACCTCGGGCTCGTCGCCCCGATCATCCTGGCCATCGTCTTCGCGGTCCTCGCGATCCTCCTCCGCTCGCTCGTGGCCCCGGTGCTGCTGATCGCCAGCGTGCTCGCGACGTTCCTCGCGAGCCTCGGGGCCTCGACGTTCCTCTTCACGCACGTCTTCGGCTTCCCGGCTCTCGACTCGAACGTCACGCTCTACGCGTTCCTCTTCCTCGTGGCGCTCGGCGTCGACTACAACATCTTCCTCACGACGAGAGCACGGGAGGAGCGCGAAGGCCACGGCACCCGGGAGGGGATGATCCGGGCGCTCGCCTCGACCGGTGCGGTGATCACGAGCGCGGGCATCCTGCTCGCCGCGGTCTTCGCCGTGCTGGGCGTCCTCCCCGTCGTGGCGCTGACGCAGGTCGGCGTGATCGTCTGCCTCGGCGTCCTCCTCGACACGCTCGTCGTGCGGACCGTGCTCGTGCCCGCGCTCGTCTTCCTCACCGGGGAGCGGTTCTGGTGGCCGTCGAAGCCGGTGGTCACGAACCCGTCGTGATCGTGAGGCGGAGGGCCCGACGGTGGGCCGCGGCGAAGGCGGCGGCGCAGTCGGCCACGGCCTCTCGCAGCCCCTCCGCCGACAGCGCCCCCGGGGCGTCACCCGCCCCGCGGGGGAACAGCGTCACGGCCACGTCGACGCCGTCGCTCCCGACGAGGGTCCGTCTCCACGTGCCCCGGACCCGACCGTCGAGGGTCACGGTGGCGAGGAACAGCCCGTTCGACGTGGGCACGACCCGGGCGAGATCCTCCGGGCGGAGAGAGGCCGTCCGGTCGCTGTAGCCGAGGAGGAGCTCGTCGAAGCCGGGCAGGAGACGCACCGAGCCCGGTCGCGCGGGTCGCGGGGCATCCGGCGCGACGAGCAGACCGTCCCGATCGCGGGCGACCGCCTCACCGGCGAGGAGCACCGCGCGCCGGGTGTCGGAGACGGTGAGACCGCTCCACCAGGCGAGGTCGTGCACGGTGGCCGGTCCGTGCGATCGCGCGTAGCGCGCCGCGAGCGCCGCGAGCGCCTCGTCGCGCTCGAGGCGCGGAGAGTCGACCAGCCACTCGTCGCGCAGGACGAAGGCCTGCTCCCGCCCGATCGTCGGCCCGAGGACGACGACGCCGTCTCCGGCGATCCGGCGCAGGATGTGGGCTCCGCGACCGTCCGCGACGTCGACTCCGCAGTCGCGCAGGGCGTCCACGAGGGCGGTCCGGCCCAGTGCTCCACCCCCGGCGAGGACGTCGGCGGCCACGCTCCGGGCGCGAGCGAACGCCTCCTCGTCGAGTCCCGCCCGTCGCCAGATCCCCGCCGAGGCGAGGAACGAGCGCGGCGCCAGCAGATCGGTCAGCCAGCGCGCGTCGGCGGCGGCCAGGACGAGGAGCGTGCCCCGCATGGGCCAGGTTCGTACGAGGGTGCCCGCGTCGAGGGCCTCGTCGACGTCGTCGATCGAGGTGGACGAACGGAGCGCCAGGGCCCACTTCGCCCCCGCGAGGTCCTGCGCCTGCGTAGCGAGCATGCCGGCGGCGGCCTCGACGACCGAGGCGAACCCCCGACGCCCGAGCCCCTGGGCGGCGACGCGGGTCAGCGGCAGGTCGGGCGTCGACATGCCCTCACCCTAGATCGGTGGGCGGTTCCGGGACAGCGGCGGCGGCGCACTCATCCTGCCAATCCGCCCGCGCCTGCAGACGCGGGAGCGAGCGGGGCGTAGTCTCAGCCGCCACGGAGCCGCGCGGTTCCGATCGGAGGCACCACCATGGCAGAGAAGTCTTCCCACAAGGGCACCCAGAAGGTGGCCGCCCGGTCCCTCAAGGAGAAGCGCGCCGACAAGAAGGACAAGGCCGCTCGCACCAACCACTCCGAGGACGTCGTCTCGCAGGTCAAGAAGCGCTGACCGATCCGGCCGAACCTCAGGGGCGATCCGTCAGGGTCGCCCCTTTTTCGTGCCCGGACTTTCGTGCGCGGACTTTCGTGCCCGGACGTGACAGACGCGACGACCGCGGCTTAGCCTGACGGCAACGGTCGCTTTCGGGGAGGTTGTCGCATGGTCAGGGTCGGACATCGGATCAGGGTGGCCGTCGCCGCCGGAATCGCTCTCGCGCTGGCAGGAGCCGCGGCCCTCTCGGGCGCATCCGCCGCGTCGGCGGCCGGGGCTGGAGCCTGGGGTGCGGTGACGCTCTCGGGCTCGTCCCGGGCCTACGCGGGCACCGTGACGCTGCCGGGCGGCTTCCCGTCGACGACCTTCACCAGCACCGCCTCCTCGGCGACGAAGCCCAGCGGCGCGACCGTCTGGCAGGCCGCCGCCACCCCTCCGGGAGCCGTGTACGGGACGAGCAGCGGCCGGAGCTATCTGAACTTCGGCGCCCAGGGCCTGACGGCCGGCGGCATCTCGACCACGACGTACCGGTTCGCGACGCCGACGCCCGCGAGCGGGTGGTCGTTCGTCCTCGGCGACATCGACGCCGATCAGGCGACCGTGACGGCCACCGACGTGAACGGGCAGCCCGTGGCTCCCGCGGCGCTCGGGTTCCAGGGCGCCTACAACTACTGCCACCTCCCGCAGGGGCCGTCGTGCGACGCCGCGAACGTGAGCGACGTGCCGTCGTGGGACGCGGGCACGGGCATCCTGCGGGGCAATGCGACGGCCGCCGACACCGAGGGAGCCGCGGGCTGGTTCAGCCCGACGACGGCTCTGGAGTCCCTCACGATCACGTTCCAGCAGCGGAGCGGGTCGCCGGTCTACCAGACCTGGTTCGCCACGAAGACGTTCGCCGCCTCGGGGGCGGTCACGGTGAACGAGGCGCCCTACGGCGACGCCGCGCTGACGATCCGCGACGCCTCGGGCACGGTCGTCGCCGAGACCGTCTCCGCCGCCGACGGCAGCTGGAGCGTCCCAGGCCTCGTCTCGACGAGCGGCTACCGCGTCTCGGTCGACACCCCCGCCGGTGCGAACGCACTCCCCACGCTGACGTTCGACACCCTCGACGCCGATTCCCCCGGCCTCGACTTCGCCTTCACCGCCGCCACGATCGCGGTGACGGCCACGGTGACGACGGCCGACGGCGAGCCCGTCGTGGCAGAGCCGGTCGTGATCACGCGCGACGGCGACGACCGGCCGACCGCGACCACCACGACCGACGCACAGGGCACCTTCGCGGCGGACCTCCTTCCGCAGCAGACCTACACGGCGGAGATCGGCGCCGACGGCCTGACGGTCACGTTCACGACCGGGACCACGAGCGGCCCGCTCGACGTACCGCTCGTGCTGCCCGCCGTCACGCCGGCACCGGCACCCGCGCCCGCACCGTCGCCCTCGCAGGCGCCTGCTCCGGCACCGGCCCCGGTCGTCACGCCCGCGGCGGCACCGGAACTGGCCAGCACGGGATCGGAGCCCGTCGGGACGATTGGAACGGGGCTCCTGCTTCTCGTCGGCGGAGCCGCCCTGCTGGTCGGCACGGGTCGGCGGGTACGTCGGCCGAGAGGCTGAACGCCGCCGCCCGAGAGGCCGAGTGCCTCTGCTAGACCGAGCGACCCGTCAGGAACGTCCGAGGGTTGACCGAGAAGACCGCGTGGTTCGACGCTCGCCCGAGGTCGGGGTCGCGGGGTTGACGGAACGGGCGGTCGGAGCCGTGGACCAGCGGGCCGAGACCGACGACGCGGGCCATCGCATCGATCGCCCGGCGGTCGTAGGCGCTCGTCTCGTAGAAGACGTTGGGATCGCTCCGGACGACCTTGCCCGTGCGCTTGGCGGCCGCCGCGGCCTCCACGAGCGGAGCGAGTCCGGCCAGGGCGATGAAGCCGACCCTCAGCGTCGGGTGCTGCTCGTGACCGCCCTCGTGCCAGACGTTCCACGCGGCCTTCAGCTGCTCCGACCGGGGGACGGTGTCGACCGCCGGGACCCCGTTCACCGGGGCGGCCACGATGTGGCGCGGATGGACGAGCACGGGCTTCCCGGACCGCTCCACCGCGGCGAGCACCGGGCGGAGTCGCTGCAGGTCGTCGACGTCGCCGAGGCTCATCGCGGGCAGCTGGAGGCCGACGACGGCGTCGTGGGCGAGCGACTCCTCGAGGAAGTCGAGATCGAAGTCGACGAGGGGCGTCGAGGCCCACACCCGGAACGGCGCTCCGAGGGCCGTGGCGGATCGGTGCCAGATGCCGATGAGCTCGCGGGCGTCGGCGAGCGGGAGGTCCTCGACGCGGAGGTTGCCCGGCAGCGAGACGAGGACGTCCGCCTTGCCCTCGGCCAGCTCCTGCATCCGGCGCCGCTCGATGTCGTGAGCGGAGGGGTTGATCGAGTACGGCGACTCCCCCTCGGTGAGCAGGGTCCAGTCGTCGACGATCCGCGGGAAGGACGTCCGACGGCGGAGGGCATCGAGGAATTCCGGCGTGAGGAGGTGCTGGTGCAGGTCGATCCGCGTGGCGACCGGGCTGGGCAGCGGGCCGAGCTGGACGTCCGGCGAGGTGGGGACCGGCCGGATCCGCGGGGTGCGCTGCGGGGGCGCGGCGGGGTGCGCGGGCACAGGGGTGCCGGGAGCCGCGGCTGTGCGCATGCGTCCAGTAGAGTCCCCCGCGGCCCGCGAGGTCAAATCGACGTCGGCGGTCGACCTTAGGATCTCGACCATGACCAGCGAAGAGCGTTCCTCCGGCGTCGCGGCGGCGTCCGGCGTCGCGGCGGCGTCCGGCGTCGCGGCGGCGTCCGGCGTCGCGGCGGCGTCCGGCGTCGCGGCGGCGTCCGGCGTCGCGGCGGCGTCCGGCGTCGCAGCGGTGTCCGGCGTTGTCGTGGGCGACGACGGTCTCGCGCGGCCGACGTGGGCCGCCATCGATCCCCTCCTGCGCCGCTACTACGACGAGGAGTGGGGAATGCCGGTGCGCGACGAGCGCGGGCTATTCGAGCGCATCTCGCTCGAGGCGTTCCAATCGGGGCTCTCCTGGGCCACGATCCTCCGCAAGCGGGAGGCCTTCCGGGCGGCGTTCGCGGGGTTCGACCCCGACGCGGTCGCGCGCTTCGGCGACGACGATCGGGCGCGGCTCCTGGCCGACGCCGGCATCGTCCGCAACCGCCTCAAGATCGACGCGACGATCGACAACGCCCGAGCCGTCGTCGCCCTGCGCGACGAGGGCGGCCTGGTCGACTTCGTGTGGTCGTTCGGCCCCGAGACGACCCCCGCCCCGCGGAGCCTCGCCGAGATCCCGACGACGTCGCCGGAGTCCGTGGCCCTCTCCAAGGCCCTCAAGTCGAAGGGTTTCCGCTTCGTCGGGCCGACGACGATGTTCGCCCTGATGGAGGCGATCGGTATCGTCGACACGCACCTCGTCGAGAGCCACCGGCGGGGCAGTTCCGGCGTGTGGACTGAGAGAAAGCCCTCGCCCCCGATCAGAGCGAGTAGACAGAACCCGTGACCACGACAGACCGCACCGGCAACACCGACGCGCTGGAGCAGTCCTCCCTGCCGAAGCCCCGGCGGGGTGGCCTCCGCGCCTTCCTCCTCGACGGCCTCGCCGACAGCTCCGGCCAGCACCAGGGTCCCCACGCCCAGAAGCCGGAGAAGACCAACTCGTGGTGGCGCGTCATGTGCCTCACCGGCGTCGACTACTTCTCGACCCTGGGCTATCAGCCGGCCATCGCCGCCGTGGCCGCGGGGCTCCTCTCGCCGTTCGCGACCCTGGTGCTCATCGGCCTGACCCTCCTGGGGGCGCTCCCGGTCTACCGACGCGTGGCCCGCGAGAGCTTCAAGGGCGAGGGCTCGATCGCCATGCTGGAGCGACTGCTCCCCTGGTGGGGCGGCAAGCTCTTCGTCCTCGTGCTGCTCGGCTTCGCCGCGACCGACTTCATGATCACGATCACGCTCTCCGCGGCCGATGCCAGCGCGCACGCGATCGAGAATCCGTTCGCTCCGTCGTGGTTCCACGGGGCGCAGGTACCGATCACGCTGTTCCTCATCCTGCTGCTGGCGATCGTGTTCCTCCGCGGCTTCAAGGAGGCCATCGGCATCGCCGTGGTCCTCGTGGGCGTCTACCTCGTGCTCAACGCCGTCGTCATCGGCGTCACCCTGGTCTCCGCCCTGTCGCAGCCCATCGTGATCGGCAACTGGTGGGAGGCCCTCACCCGGCAGTACTCCTCGCCGTTCCTCGCCGTGGGCGTGTCGCTCCTGGTCTTCCCGAAGCTCGCTCTCGGCCTGTCGGGCTTCGAGACCGGCGTCGCCGTCATGCCGCAGATCAGCGGTGCGAAGGAGGACACCCCGAAGAGCCCCCTCGGCCGGATCCGCGGAGCCCAGCGGCTCCTGACCACCGCCGCGATCATCATGAGCGTCTTCCTCCTGACCTCGAGCTTCGCGACGACCCTGCTCATCCCGCAGAAGGAGTTCGAGCAGGGCGGAGCAGCCAACGGGCGAGCGCTCGCCTACCTCGCGCACGAGTACCTCGGCAACGGGTTCGGGACCGTCTACGACGTCAGCACCATCTTCATCCTCTGGTTCGCAGGAGCCTCGGCCATGGCCGGCCTGCTCAACCTGGTGCCCCGCTATCTGCCCCGCTACGGCATGGCGCCGCTGTGGGCCCGGGCCGTCCGTCCGCTCGTGCTCGTCTTCGCCGCCATCGCGTTCATCGTCACGCTCGCGTTCGACGCCAACGTCGACAAGCAGGGTGGCGCCTACGCGACCGGCGTCCTGGTGCTCATCACGTCGGCCTCCATCGCCGTGTTCCTCTCGTGCCGTCACAAGAAGCAGCGCAAGCGCACCATCGGCTTCGCCGTGATCTCGGCGGTCTTCGTCTACACGACGATCCTCAACATCATCGAACGGCCCGAGGGCGTCCGGATCGCCGCGCTCTTCATCCTGGGCATCCTGATCGTGTCCGTCGTCTCGCGCATCCACCGCGCGCTGCAGCTCCGGGCGACCAGCGTCTCCCTCGACTCCCAGGCCCTCTCGTTCGTCACAGAGGACGCCGACGAGTCGGGTCGGGTCATCCTCATCGCCAACGAGCCCGACGACGGCAGCCTGGCCGAGTACAAGCAGAAGGCGAAGGACGAACGGCGCTTCTCGGGGATCCCGCAGCGCTCCCCCGTCATCTTCGTCGAGGTGTGGCCGGCCGACTCGTCGAACTTCGAGGAGGACCTCGAGGTGCGCGGCGAACTGGTCCACGGCTACCGGGTGCTCCGCGTCAACAGCGGCAACATCCCGAACACGCTGGCGACGATCCTGCTCGAGGTCCGCGACGTCACGGGTGTCGTCCCCGACATCTACTTCGAATGGACCGAGGGCAACCCGATCTCGAACTTCCTGAAGTTCCTGGTGACCGGCGGCGGCGAGGTCGCTCCCGTGACGCGCGAGGTGCTGCGTCGGGCCGAGCCCGATCGGAAGCGCCGGCCGGACGTCCACGCGAGCTGAGCCCGACCGGCGTCGGCCCGGGGTCGACGTTTCGTGCGGGCGCCAGACTCCACAACACGCTGCTCACCTTCGGGGCGCCGCGGCGTGTCGTGGAGTCTCGCCGGAGCACACCTGCCCGCCCCGCAACGCCGCCCCGCCAGACTCCACAACACGCTGCTCACGTTCGGGGCGCCGCGGCGTGTCGTGGAGTCTCGGCTGGGGCGTGATGCGGCGCCGGTCGCGAGACTCCACGATGTGCGGTGTTTTGCGCAAGTGAGCGGCGAGTCGTGGAGTCTCGAGGGAGCGAAGCAGGCGCGGGGCGCGCGGAGCGTCAGCCGCGGCGGAACGGACGCAGCGACACCGACTCCGCGACAGCGGAGTGCGGCAGATCGACGACGAGGCGCACGGCGTCGACGACGTCCTGCGGTGTCAGGTAGAGGCTCTCGTCGTAGACGCCGCCCTCGGAGGAGACGAGCTCCTGCTGCATTTCGGTGTCGACGCGACCAGGATGCACGGAGCTGACCCGCACCCCGTTTCCGCGTTCCTCCTCGCGCAGGCCGTCGGCGAGGGCCCGGAGAGCGAACTTGCTGCCCGCGTAGACGCTCCCACCCGGCGACGAGGTGAATCCGCTGCCGCTGTTGATCAGCACGACGGTGCCCTCCGCCCGGCGGAGGGCGGGAAGCGCGACGCGCGTGATCTCCGCGACCGCGACGACGTTGACGTCGAACACGCGCCGCCACTCGCTACGCTCGGTCGCGGCGACGGTCGAGCCACCGAGGACCCCGGCCGAGTGCACCAGCACGTCGAGGCCGTGGTCGACGAGGCTCGGGTCCGCCGCGAACCCGTCGAGTGGTCCGTCGCCTGTGAGCTCCGCCTGCCAGATCGAGGCGGACGGCAGGAGCCGAGCGAGCGCGTCCAGCGCATCGCGGTCACGACCGCCGAGGATGACGTGGTGGGTCCGGCCGAGGTCGAGGGCGATGGCACGCCCGATCCCCCGGGTCGCTCCCGTGACGAGGGCCGTGAGACGGGCCCCGGAGACCGGAACAGGGCCGCCGACGGTCGACGGCGACTCGGAGGACGGGGTGGCGTTCGCATCAAGGGTCATCTCCCCATTCTCGCGCTCACCCAGCACCCGGCGGGGCGAGGCCCGCGGGGTACGCCCCTCAGCGCTTCTGCGCCGGAGCGGCCTCCGCGAGGCCGACCGGCCAGCTCTTCGGCCCGTCGGAGCCCGCCGCGTACTCGTCGAGCGGCACGTCGCCCTTCCGCCAGGCCCGCAGCACGGGCGCGACGATTCGCCACCCCTCGACCGCGGCGTCGCCGCGCACCGAGAGGCTCGCGTCACCGTCGAGGATGCCCTGGAGGACCTCGCCGTAGGCGGGGAGATCACCCGGGTTGAACGTCGCGGAGAGCGAGGCGCGGTCGATGACGAAGGGATCTCCCGGCCCGTTGACGTTGATCTCGAGCGACATCTCGTCGGGCGAGATGGAGATGCGGAGGCGGTCGGGGGCCTTGAGGGTGTGGAACTCCGGCGGCACGTGGCTCGGGGCCTTGAACGTGATGATGATCTCGCGTCGGCGGGAGGCGAGTGCCTTTCCTGAGCGGAGCATGATCGGCACGCCCGCCCAGCGCATGTTCCGGACCTCGACGACGACCTCGGCCAGCGTCTCCGTCTCGAGGCTCGGGTCGACACCCTCCTCGTCGGCGTACGACGGCAGCTGCCGACCGTCGACCGTGCCCGCCGTGTACCGGGCCCGCCGGCTCGACGCGGGGTCGTCGTCCCAGATCCGCGTGGCGCGGAGGGCGAGCTGCTTCTGGTCGCGGACGTCCTCCGCCCGGAGCGTCGCGGGCGCCTCCATCACGAGCACCGCCATCACCTGGAGGAGGTGGCTCTGGATCATGTCGACCAGGGCGCCCGCGTGGTCGTAGTAGCGGGCGCGGTTCTCCAGGCCGAGCTGCTCGTCGTAGACGATCTCGATGTTCTCGACGTCGCGGTTCGACAGCATCGGTTCGATGAGCCGGTTGGCGAACCGCAGGCCCAGCAGGTTGAGCACGGTGGCGCGGCCGAGGAAGTGGTCGACCCGGTGGATCCGCTCCTCCGGCACCAGCTTGAGCAGCTGCGCGTTCAGCTTCTTCGCCGACCTCTCATCGGTGCCGAACGGCTTCTCGAGGGCGAGCGACGTCCCCTCGGGGAGGTCGACCTTCTCGAGCTGCTTGCACGCCTTCTCGGTGACCGCCGGCGGCAGGGCGAAGTAGATCGCCGGGGCCTGGTCGCAGGCCTGCAGGAGCGTGGCTAGGTCGTCTCGCGCGGTGACGTCGGCCCGGTGGTAGGTGGTGGAGGCCAGGAGGGCGGTGACGGCCGGCCCCGAGGCTCCTGCGCTGTCGAAGGAGTCACGGACCCGCTTGGTCCACTCGTCGGCGGACAGGTCTTCCGCCCCCGCTCCGACGAGCTGGACTCGCCGCGACGGCTCGTGCGCGAGGAGCTCGCCGAGACCGGGCATCAGCAGGCGCGCGGCGAGGTCTCCGCTCGCGCCGAGGATGAGGAGGGTGGACGGGGCATCGGCAGGCATGCGTGGATGCTATTCCCCGGACGCTGCAGGATGCCCGGCGCTCTCCCGGAGAGCCGCGAGAAGGGCTTCTCCGTCGGGCGACCCGAGGCCGGTGCAGACGTCCCAGCCCGGGCCGGCCCGGAACGACCCGTTGTCGCCCGAGGTGATGTCGCGGAACGACGACGCGGCCGCGTAGAGCCGAGGCTGCACGAGACCGAGCGGGCTCCCGAGGGCCTGCGTCAGGCGCGCGGCGAGCGCCGCCCAGAGCGGCGCCACGGCGCTCGTCCCGCCGATGACGGAGCGCGTGCCGTCGACGAGGACCTCGTAGCCGGTCGCAGGATCCGCGTTGCCGGCCACGTCGGGCACGCCCCGCCCGCCGCCGCTCGCCGGAGCCGACGGCACACCGACCCCCTGCTGCCACGCGGGCAGCGGGAAAGCGTCGCTGACGCCACCGCCCGTCGCGCCTCGCCCGGCGCCGTTGTTCCAGACGGTCTCGCTCGAGATGGTCGCGCCCGACGCGCGGAGGCTCGTTCCTCCGCAGGCGAGGACGTGCGGACTCGACGCCGGGAAGTCGACGTGGTCGCCCCCGCCGGTCGCCCCGTCGGAGCTGCCGTTGTCGCCCGCAGCGGCCGTCACCGTGACTCCGAGTGCCGCAGCGTCGACGAGCGCGTCGTCGAAGGCCGCCCTGGCCTGGGGAGTCCACTGGTCTTCGCTCTGACCCCAGCTGATGCTCATGGCGGCGGGGGTCGGCATCGCATGAGCGGCCTGAGCGACCGCGTCGACGAAACCGGCGTCGGTGTTGGGCGCGAAGTAGACGACGACGGACGCCCCCGGGCTGAGGGCGCCGACCACTTCGATGTCGAGGAGCACCTCGCCGTCGGCACCGTTCGGGTCGGCGCCGGGCCGGTTCGCCGCACCGTCGACGCCGACGGCGGAGACGACCGGCGACCCGACGCCGAGACCGCCGAAGTAGGTGTCGAGGTCGGCCTGGGCGAAGCCGCCGCCGAGCTCGATGACGGCGATCGTCTGCCCCGCCCCGTCGGTACCGGCCGGGAAGGCGTAGAGCTCCCCCAGCCGCACCGGGCTGAAGCTGACCGCCGCGGTCTCCGCCCGCGCCACCCGGTACTGCGCCCGGGCCTGCGGACGCGTGTCGAGGCCGAGGACGGCGGTGACGACCCCGTCGAGGGCCCGGGGGATGCTGAGACCGCCCTCGCGATGCCGGTGGTCGCTCCGCGCCTCGGCGGCGCCCGGCGGCACCGGAGCGTCGCTGGACATCATCTCGAGGCTCGTGCCGAAGACCCGCTGCACGACGGCGAGCGGCCCGGCGATCCGGACCCGCCGCGAGGCCGCGTCGACGGACCGGACGGCCACCCCGAGCGCCTCGAGGGTCGAGCGGACGAGATCGACGTCGGCGGGATCGGCCCCGTGGTCGCGCAGGTACGCGTCGCGGTCGACCGGGCCGTCGAGCAGCGAGGCGGGATCGACCGGGGATCGTCGACGCAGGACGAGAGTCGCCTCGACCTCCTCGGACGGCGCCGTCTGCGCGGTGGCGGGCCTCAGCCCGGGGGCGGGCGGACGCTCGCTCCCGGCGAGGCGGACGAGGTCGAGGTGGTCGAGGGGCGATGCCGAATCGGTCATGGCACAGGTCTACTCCGCCCCTCCGACACCGGCGGCCGCGGCAGGGGAAGCCCAAAGGGAAGAAACAGACATGCCCTCGACACGTCGGAGACGGGCGAGGGCATGTCGGCGTCGAGAGTCGATCGGCAGGCGCGCCACTCGGATCAGGAGAAGGACGTTCCCGCCGTCCTCATCGACGCAGTGCGCTCGGTAACCAGCCGAGACACGCGATCACTGTATCGAAGAATCGCCGCGGACGTAGGACCAATTTGCCGGATTACTCCGCAGATTCGGCAAACGGCTAGTCGCGACGGCGCGCTCATGGAGCCTCCAGCGGTTCCCTGGGATAGTTGCTGGCGTGACTGCCCTGCTCGGAGCCCTCCTGATCGCCGCGATCGTCCTCCTCATCGTGGTGCAGGGCGTGGCGCGTCACCGCAGGCTCACGCGGCGCGAGTCGGCCGGGCAGACGACGCTGCCACGATCGACGTGGATCGTCTTCGCGGTGGCCGCCGCGTTCCTCGTTTTCGCCGTCTTCGTGTTCCCCGTCCTGGTGAAGCGATGAGCGTCGTGGTCGACGCGACCGGCCTCTGGCGCGGGCTGACCGTCGGCTTCGCCCTGCCCGACCGGGCCTTCGGGGCGGCCGTCGACGTGGACGGACTCCTCGGCGACCCCGAGCTCCACTACCAGGCCTCGCCCGAGACGAACCGGCTCCTGCTCATGCCCCGGGCGGGGACTTTCGCACGCCTGACTCTCGAATGGGAGACGCTGCCGGAGATCGGCGTGTTCGCCGCGCCACCGCTCCCGGCCGCTCTGGCGGCCAGCCCCTTCGACGAGGCGGAGACGTCGCGCCTGGAGACCTGGATGCGCGACGTCGCCGGGGTCCTCCACGCCAACCGCGACCGGATCCGCGCGACGGCCGAGCGGGCCGTGAGCGACGCGGCCGCGGGTCTCGACGAGAGCCTCCCCCGTGAAGCACCGCCCCGCGCGCACGTGGTCTCGTCGCGGGTGGGGACACGCGTCGCGGGGCCCGACCCGGGGTCGCGCTTCGGCGTGGTCGACGTGGTGCGGGCGCCCATCTCGGCCGGGGCTCCCGCCCTCGACGAGGCGCTCTTCGTGGATCGAGAGACAGGGCGCCCACTGGGAAGCCGCGTCACGCTCCGCGCCGCCGACGGCATCGCAGGAGCCGCCTACGAGGCGACCGCGACGGGCGTCACCACCCGCGATCTCCAGGGCTGGTACGACCAGCACATCGCTCGCGAGGTGCTCTTCGACGACGTGTGGCAGGCGCTGACGCACCTCGTCGCGGGACTCGAGACCCCGGCCAGCGTCCAGTACTTCGACATCTAGCCGGGGTCGTCGGGCGACGGTGCAGGAGGATCAGACCTCGTCGAGTCCGAACCGGTCGACGCGGCGGTGGAAGCGCGTGCCCGCCAGGCCTCCGAGGAGGGCCGCTCCGATGGAGACGACGACGACCAGGCCCTCGGCGATGAGCGCCGACGGGGAGGTGAAGGTCGACATCGAGAATCCGGCGCCGGTGGTCCCCTCCAGGTCGGCGAGCGTCACGCTCTGGCTCGCGGCGACCACGGCGACGACGGCGCCGATGATCGACATGAACAGGCCCCACAGCCAGACCGCGAGGCCCTGCTTCGCTCCGGAGAATCGCGACATGCGCGCCGCCACGAAGCCTCCGACGAAGTAGGAGAGGAAGAGGATCACCAGGAACACGACGAGCGCCGTGATCTGCTGGGTCTGACCCGTGAAGACAGAACCGAGCGTCACGGCCGACGCCCGCCCCAGGAGGGCCGACGTGTTGGCGAGACCCACCGCGAGGGTGATGCCGCCCGCGATCGCGAACAGGATTCCGGCGAGACCCACCGAGGCGAGCCAGCCGAAGAACCCGGCGCCGAAGTTGATTCCCGAGAACTCCTGCTTCTGACGGAAGGCCATCTCGTCGCGGAAGGCGCGGCGCTGGGCCATCTCCTCCGGCGTGAAGCCGTCGTCGCCGCCGGCGATGCCCTCGCCGAGGCCCAGGCGGTCGGCCGGGGACGTGCCGAGGTTCGACAGCGCGGTCGTGCTCGTCGTCGGGGTCGCGCCCGAGGACGGCGCGTAGGGGGTCGGCGTGGCCTGCGTCGCCGGGGACTCGGCGGGAGAGGCGGGAGCGGGCGGCGGCGTCCACGCGGTGGACGATCGCGCCGTGGTGGGGGCGGTGATCCGCGTGTCGCCGACGTCGCCGGTGTCGTCCGCGCGGGCCGCTGCGGCGGCTCCCGCGGTCGCGACGCCGGGGGCTGCGCCCGCACCGGTCGTGGGGGCGGGATCCGCGTGGTCACCGGCGCGCGCGGCCTCGGCGGCCCGGAGCGCGCTGTCGTCGTGCAGACCGCTCGCGCCACCCGCGGGCGACTCGGCGGCGGTCGGCTGCGCGAGGGGCGGGGCGGCGGGAGCGGCGGCGGCGGTCGTTCCCGCGGCTCCTGCCGCACCGGCGTCGTCGGCCCGGTCGGAGCGGTTGACGCTCCAGGGTCGGGCGGGCGACTCCTCGGCGGTGGGAAGCGCGGTCGTCGGTGCGTCGTCGGCGCGGGCCTCGGAGGCGAGGGGTGCGTCGTACCGCTCGCCGTCCCGGGGCGCGGCGTCGTGCTGCACCGTCTCGTCGCGCACGGGCTCGTCGCGCACGGGCTCGTCGCGCACGGGCTCGTCGCGCACCGGCTCGTCGCGCACCGTCTCGTGCGCCACGGTCTCGGCCTCCGCGGGGTCTCTGCGCACCGCCTCGTCGTCCTCGTCGAACGGGGTGGCCGTCGGGTGGTCGCCACCGCGCGCGGGCGTGTTGGGGTCCGTCATGATCGCTCCTCGTGATCGTCGGTCACGCGGACAGTACCCCCGAGCGGGGGCGAGACGGCTCTCCCCCGCCGTAGTTCCTCAGGACCTGGCCGGATTCCGCGGTCGGGGCCGCTAGCGTAGGAGCGCAAGCGATCAACGACGAACGACGACGAGGCTCCATGACCGAGACGACCGCCACACCGACCTCCGACCGCCAGCGACCGGATCCCGAGATCGCCCGGTCGTGGCTCCTGGTCAACGCGACGCAGACCGATCGCTTCGATGCGGCGGCTCGTTCCCGCGCCGATCAGATCGTCCTCGACATCGAGGACGCCGTCGACCCGAAGGCGAAGCCGGAGGCCCGTCAGGGCGTCGTCGACTGGCTCGAGAAGGGCGGTCGCGCCTGGGTCCGAATCAACGACCACTCGACCCCGTTCTGGTCGGACGACGTCGACGCGCTCCGGGGCCTCCCGGGTCTCCTCGGCGTGATGCTGGCGAAGACCGAGGCCGGCGAGCACGTCACCGAGACCTACGATCGCCTGGGCAGCAGCGTCCCGGTCCTCGCCCTCGTCGAGTCGGCGCTCGGGATCGAGCTGGCGCCGAGCATCGCCAGCGCGCGAGGAGCGTTCCGCCTGGCCTTCGGCAGCGGCGACTACCGGCGCGACACCGGGACGAGCGCCGACGACATGGCGATGTCGTACCCGCGCTCGCGCCTCGTCATCGCGTCCCGCATCGGCGATCTCCCCGGCCCGATCGACGGCCCGACCGTCGGGAGCAGCCACCCGGTCCTCCGCGAGCAGGCCGGCATCGCCGTGGCCCTCGGCCTGACGGGCAAGCTCTGCCTCGACGTCGAGCAGCTCCCCGTCATCAACGAGGTCATCAGCCCCACCCCGTCCGACACCGCGTGGGCGCGCGACTTCCTCGCCGACTTCGAGGGCCGCGGCCGCATCATCCGCGACGGCAGCGACCTGCCCCGCCTGGGTCGCGCTCAGAAGATCGATCGCCTTGCGCGCGCCTTCGGAGTGCAGCCGAGCAGTTGAGCGCAGGAGCCCCGGGCGGACGCGACCCGTCGCTCCGAGCATCCTGCGACCCGTGGCGCCGCCCGCCCCGGCGTGGCACGCTGGAGGCATGCCCGACCAGCCGCGACGACGCACGACGCGGATGACCCTGCCCGAGGCGGAGCGCATCGTGGAGCTCGACCGCGAGGGAGTCCTCGACCGATCCGACGACGACGTGGCGAAGGTCGTCTTCGAGGCGCACACGGTGGTGCAGCGCTCCGCCATGTGGGGGTCGTCGCCCGGGCATCCTGCGCGCCGTAAGACGGTGCTGATCGTCGTCGGGGCCGGGCTGTTCATCGGCACCTGGATCGTGGGGCTGCTGACGCCGCTGCTCCTCGGGACGGAGCGGTAGCGGGATGCGCGATCTCGTGACCCGTCTCCCTCGGCGGACTCTGCTCCTGCTCGTCGTCCTCGTCGTGGTCGGCCTCGTGGCGTCGGTATTCGTCGCCCGCGATCGCGCCGTGTCGACGACCCTGGCTCACGGGGCCTCGACGTCTCCGCCCTGGCCGGCGCCCGCCGACAAGCGCGCCAAGGCGGTCGCCGCCGACCTCCCGAACGTCTACGGCCTGAAACTCGCCGAGCACGTCCACGCGCACCTCTCGATCACGATCGACGGCGAGCCGGCGACGGTCCCGGGCGAGATCGGCCTCGACGAGAAGAACGGGTTCGCGACCGCCCTCCACACCCACGACACGTCCGGGATCGTGCACGTCGAGTCGCCGACGAAACGCGATTTCACGCTCGGGCAGTTCTTCACGGAGTGGGGCGTCCGGCTCGACACGAGCCACGTCGGGGCCGCCGGGGGCGACGTCGCGGAGGTCCTGACCGTCTTCGTCGACGGCGAGCGGCGGGCCGGCGATCCGGCCTCGATCGTCCTCCGAGACCTCGACGACATCGACCTCGTCGTCGCTCCGGCGGGAACCGTCGCGCGGCCCTCCGCCCCGTTCGACTGGCCGCCGCAGTACCGCTGAGTCTGGGCGAAGATCCGCGTGAGTCGCGGCCAGGATCCGGGGCGCAGACGGTCGTCGCGCGGGCCGTCGCGGGCTCAGACCCCCGTGACGAGCCGGACGCCCGCGGCGATCCTGGCGAGGGTGAAGGCGGCCAGATGCCCGGCCGGGTACGGATCGACGAACCTGCGACTCACCGGCCCGATCTGCGAGACCACGGCGACGGAGTCCTTCGCAAGGCCCGACACGGCGGCCGGGACGAGGACGTTCCCGGGGAACCCCTCCAGGGCCGTGTTGGACGTCAGCGGCACGACGAGGACGGTTCCGATGTCCGTCGCGAGCAGCCAGTTCTCCTGCGTGACGACCGCCGGGCGGATCTTCGCCGGCTCGGAACCTCGAGGCGACCCGAAGTCGACCAGACGACGTCGCCGTGGGCGATCACCACTCCGTCCCGGTCAGGAGGGTCCGCTCCGCCTCGCGGACGAACTCCCCGTCGCCGGAGGGCTGCCCGGCACGCGTCAGGACGTCGTTGGCGAGGGCGGTCAGCTCGGCCATCCTCGAGATCGTCGCGCTGGCGGGTCACTCGTCGAGGGGGCGCCGCCGCTGCCTCTTCGTCGCGGACCGCTCCTGCTTCGCCGCGAGTCGACGCCGGTCCGAGCCCCGGGTGGGCCGGGTGGCGCGCCGCCGGGCCGCCTCGGGGGCGAGCCCGTCACCGACCAGCGACGCGAGCTTGTCGAGCGCGATCTCGCGGTTCCGGAGCTGCGAGCGCTGCTCGGAGGCCGACACCGTCAGAGCGCCGTCGACGAGGCGCCGTGCGAGCCGTTCGAGCAGCAGAAGCCGCTGCTCATCGGTCAGGGCCGCCGAATCGACGAGGTTCCAGGTGAGCTGGACCCTGCTGTCGGAGGTGTTCACGTGCTGGCCGCCCGGGCCGGACGACCGCGAGAACCGCCAGCCGAGCTCCGACGCCGGGATCGTCAGCGCGGGCGACACCTCCAGATCCATGCCTCCAGCGTGGCACGGGACCGCGTCGCCCGCGGGCCCGGGCGACTACGGACGCGCGACGATCTCGTCCAGGGCGCCGAGCAGGGCCGCGAACGCAGGATGCCCGGGGTCGATGACGACCATGTGGTCGCCGTCGACCGTGGTGAGCCGTGCATCCTGCCCCGCTGCCACAGCCGCTTCGACGTAGCTCTGCGACTGGTTCAGCGGCACGACGTCGTCACCGGTTCCGTGCACGATGCGGACCGGGAGCGACGGCTCGATGCGCTGGATCGGGTCGGCCGCGGCGTACCGCTCCGGATGATCGGCCGAACTGCCGCCGAGGAAGCCGGGCACGGCCCCGTCGCCCATGTTCTCGGACTCGCCGAGGAGGAGGTCGAGTGCCCCCGCGAGACTCACGGCTCCTGCGAGCGCGATTCCGGGCTCCGGTCGCGAGAGCGCCCAGACGGCGAGGTGCCCGCCGGCGCTGTGGCCGACCGTGACGATCGGCCCGGGCTCGATCCCGAGGGAGGACGACGCGACGGCCAGGTGCTCGATCGCCGCCGCCGTGTCGTCGAGGGTCGCGGGCCAGCCGCCGCCGTTGGGGAGCTGGCGGTACTCGATCTGCCAGACGTTCCAGTCGGCGGCGACGAGGGCTTCCGCGAGCGGCGTCGGGCCGTCGAAGTAGTCGGGGGTGCCGCGCCAGAATCCACCGTGGATGAGGATGACCGTGCCGCGGGCGGGCCCGCCGGTCTCGCAGAACACCCCGTACTGCATCGGTCCGTCGCCGTACTCGAATCGTGTCGTCATCGGTGCGACGCTACTCGCCGGAGCGGATCATGCCCGCGCCGCGCTCGTCAACTGCGAGCCGCGCTCGCGCGCGCGCGACGGGTGAACACCAGGTGCACCACGCCGGACGGCGACGGTGTCGCCTCGATGTCGAAGCGCTCCTCGAGCCCCTCGAGGCCGTCCCAGAGGCGTTCGCCGCGACCCAGCAGGATCGGGACGACCACCACGTGCAGGTGGTCGACGAGGTCCGCGGCCAGGAACTGCCGGACGGTGTCGACGCCGCCGCCGATCCTGACGTCGAGATCTCCGGCCAGGATCCGAGCCGCCTCGAGCGCGGTGGCGGGGTCGGCGTCGACGAAGTGGAACGACGTCCCACCCTGCATCTCGAGCACCGGTCGCGGATGGTGGGTCAGCACCACGACCGGCGTGTGGAACACCGGATCGTCACCCCACCACCCCTTCCACTCCTCATCGGTCCACGGCCCCCGCTGCGGGCCGAACTTGTTGCGGCCCATGATCTCCGCGCCGATGCCGCGCCTCCACGTGCTCGCGAAGGCGTCGTCGAGGCCCGTCGATCCGGACGTCGGACCCGGGATGCCCATCTCGCGGAACGTCCGCGTCGCCATGGCCCACTCCACGAGTCGCGACGAGGCGTGGCCGAACGGCGCGTCCAGCCGCTGCCCCTCCCCCGTGCCGAAGCCGTCGAGGGAGACCGAGAAGTTGTGGACGCGGACGAGCGACATGTCATCTCCTGAGGGACTGGCCGATGGGCGTCACCCTAGGCCCGGTGGCAGGCCCGCATCAAGCCACGCTTCCGATGCTTTTGAGCATACGCGATACGAATTGACAACACGAAATATTAACGATTGGCTTTCGGGAGACCGGGCGTTCCACCCGAGTCAGCACCCATCGACGGGAGAACGTCTTGAGCATCGGCGGCGGCTCCTGCCCGACGAACTCGACGCACGGGTCACCGTGACGGCGCCGCGCCTGGCCGCGGTCGCCTGCCTCGTCCTCCTCTTCAGCCTGTTGACGTCGGCGATCGGCGTCTACGACTCTCGGCAGGGCGCCCTGACTCTGGAGGGGAACTCGCTTTATTCGTCCTCGGCCGTAACGCTGAGCGCGACCCCGGCGGATGCGAGATCGCGCCTGGCCGAGCGCCACGAGTCCGGGCGAGTATTCATCGACGTCGCGGACGGTGGACGAGTCCGACTGCTCACGACGATCGGCACGCCCTCCCGTCCGTTCCCCCTCCACTCAGGACGGCAGCCGACGGCCGACGACGATGAAGTGGCACTGGTCGGCTCGGCCGTCCCGGTGCTCTCCCGTTCGGTCGGCAGCGTCTACCTGGACGACGGGCGGGAGTACCCGGTCATCGGGCGACTCGGCCTCGAGGCCGACAGCCTGGTCGCCGATCAGGTGCTCCTGCTCGACCGCCAGCGGTCCGACGCGCAGGCGGCGGTACCCATGGTGGTCGACAGCGATGGGGCACGTCGACTCTTCCTCGACGAGATGCGGCGCGGCACGGCGATGGCCGTCGACCCCAGCACGAATCGGCGGACGAACGTGGACTTCGTCTCCCCGATCCTGATCGTCTTCGGCACGAGCCTCGCCCTTTTCGGGTTCGCTGTCACCGGGGCACTCGCCGGTGCCGGCTACCGGGCTCGCGCTGGTGTGGCCCGACTGGCAGGAGCGACCCGGCCGCGCGCGCTCCTCGGAGGCGCCGTGAGGCTCTCGCTCGTCCTGGCACCCTTCGTCGCCCTCGGCGCGTGCACGCAGGTCGTGGCGACGGGCGACGCGGTCGGTCCCGATCTCGCGGCCGTCCTCGGTGCGCAGATCGTCCTCGCCGTGGCAGGCTTCACCGCGGCGGCCGACAGATCCCATCCCCTCGGAAACCGATGAGAGCGCTCCACACTCTCCGGGCAGAGGCGCTCCCCCTGCTTGCGAAAGTCCTCGTCACCGGCATCCTGCTCATCACCTTCTACAACGTCGAGACCTTCTCGGCGTCGACCGATGATGCCGTGAACACGAGCTTCAGCGCCGACGCGGACGTCGACCTCTACGGCCTGATCGACGACCTCCGCGATCCCGACGCCTTCAGCGCGTTCCGCGACTCCGTTCCCGATCTCGACAGGCTGGCTGCGTTCTACAGCGCACTGTCCGATGACGACGAGTTGGCATTCCTCTCGAGCTTCGACCAGCCGGTACCGATCCAGGACTTCCGGGGCGGCTCGCCGTTCGAGGAGGGGTACGGGACGGACGCCCACACGCGCGGTCCGTACCTCGACGAGCGCACCGGTCGCGAGACCCTCGATGTGAAGGCGTTGCAGATCAATCGGGAGGCGTACGAGTTCTACCGACTCACGACCTCGACCCCGACGTCCCTCCCCTGGGCGGCGATCGACTACGACGCCGCGACGACCCCGCTCCTCCTCGGCAGCGACTACGAGGGCGTCTACGACATCGGCGACACCGTCCGCGGCACGCTCTACTTCAAGGAGGTCACCTTCGAGGTCGCGGGCTTCCTCGAACCGAGCTCTTCGATCTTCTACCACGACGACATCGACTTCTTCCTCGACGACTACATCGTCATCCCGTACCCGGAGCGACTCCCCGCAGCCTCGGAGGCGACGAAGGACTTCGCCGGGATCCTCGCCTTCGCCATGATCAACGGCGACATCGCCGCTCCGAAGCATCTCTCCGCGGATGACGTCATCGCCCGGCTGTCGTCCCTCGCCACCGCCACCGGCTTCGACGAGTACACGCTGCTGAACGTGTCCTCCTACCTCGTCCAGTACACGCTGACCAAGCGGGTGATCGACAGCAATCTCGGCCTCGTGCTCGCCCTCGAGGTGGCCGTGGCGGCGGCCTCGCTGGTCGCCATCCACTTCCTCGACCGGTTCCTCTTCGCGAGGCGGACGCCGCGGCTCCTGGCCGCCTGGCTCGCAGGATGTCCGCCGCGACGACTCTTCGCGCAGAGCCTCCGCCCCGTGCTGATCGCCCACGGCGGCGTCGTCGTGCTCCTGGCGGCGGCCTACGGCATCCTCCCGCAGCACGACCCCTATGCCCTGAGGCCGGTGCTCCTCGCCGGTGCCGTCGTTCTGCTCCTCGATATCGCACACCACCGAGCCCTCCTCGCCCGGCTGATCCGCACCGAGTCCCGAGGGAGCCGACGCCCGTGATCGATCTGCAGTCCATCCACAAGAGCATCCGCGAGGCCACGGGACACGCGCGCCCGCTGTTCGTCGATCTGGCCCTCTCGCTGGGCGAGAACGACCGGTCCGTGGCGATCCTGGGCCGAAGCGGAAGCGGCAAGACGTCCCTCCTGCGCCTCCTCGCCGGACTCGACCTCGCCTACACCGGCAGCTACCTCGTCGACGGGTCACCGCTCCGGCCCACGAGCACCGCGATGGCCCGTCACCGCGCCGCTCACATCGGGATCATCACTCAGCACTTCGACCTGCTCCCCGAGCTGACCGCCCTGCAGAACGTCCGCCTCGGGATGCCCGAGCGACGATCCACCCGGTCGGACGCTCAGCACTGCCTCGAGCGGGTCGACATCGGCGAGCTCGCCGGCACGCGGGTCAGGAGACTCTCCGGCGGTCAGGCGCAGCGGGTCGCGATCGCGAGAGCGCTCGTCAAGAGACCTCGGCTGATCCTCGCCGACGAGCCGACGGGCGCTCTCGACGAGGACACCGAGAACGATGTCCTCGACCTCTTCGCGGAGTTGCAGGGGCGGGGCGACCGGTTCGTGATCGCTACCCACAGCTCCGCCGTCGCCACTCGCTGCGACCGCCGCCTCCTCCTGCGGAACGGCGTGCTCACCGAGGTCGACTGATGAGAACCGATTACTGCGGGGGCCGAGTGCCGTCGAAGGCCGCCGGAAGTGCGGTCCGCGTCTAGCGCGACCGCCGCGCCGCCATCGCCGCCCGCAGCAGGTCGGTCATCACCGTGCCGCGCGAACCTGCGTCCTCCGGGTGCCACTGGACGCACCAGACGGGCGCCTCCTCGTGCTCGAGCGCCTCGACCGTGCCGTCGTCGGCGCGCGCCACGATCCGGAGCCCCGCCCCGGGTCGGTCGACGGCCTGGTGGTGGGAGCTGCGGACGTCGAACTCGGTCGCGCCGAGGACGCGGGCGAGAGAGCTCCCCGCTTCAACCACGACGCGGTGGTCGATCATGCTGTCGGCCGGATCGGCCGCGTTGACGTGGCCGTCGACCTCCAGGTGCTGGACGAGGTCGCCGCCCAGCGCGACGTTGACGAGTTGCATGCCCCGGCAAATGCCGACCAGCGGCAGCCCTTCCGCGACGGCTCGTCGGGTCACGTCGATCTGCGCTCGGTCGGCGTCCGGGAACGTCTGTCCGAGGTGCGGCTCGTCGGCTCGGCCACCGTAGAACGACGGATCGACGTCCTCCCCGCCCGTGATGACGACGGCGTCCGCCGCGTCGACACGCCGGGCCAGCTCGTCCGGGTCGACCTGGGCGGCGGGGACGCGGTCGACGGCGAAGCCGACCTCCTCCGCCGCGGCGACGACGCCCGCGGTGAGCCCCTGCAGTTCGACCTCGAAGGCGGGATCGTCGCGACCGCCGTCGGCGACGTCGACGACGAGCAGGAGGGGGCGCGAGGCTCCGGCGGCTTCGTTCACGGTGGGCACGGAGACATCGTGCCAGAAAGGCACGCCGAGGTCCGGCACTCGTCAGACCCGCGTGCGATCGACTCCCGTCCCGAGGAGTTCGCGCATCACCGGCAAGCTCCGCACGTTCTCGTGCACGATGTCGACCACGACGAGCGACCAGACGACGAGGCACGTGGCGAACAGGATCCTGCCGAGAGAACTCGGATCCCCGAAGAGATGACCGGTCGTGACGGCGATGGAGAGGGCGCCGGTGACGAGTGTGACCCGGTTCCTGCGAGCGCGGGACGCGCGCGCCTCGAGCCGCGGCCGCCAGACGGCCTCGGGGACGTCGTCGGGGATCCGCCGCGCCCGAAGCCACGCTCGGACCTCGACCACGGCGTACCGTCCGCCGTCGCGGTTCCACGTCAGGATCCGGCCCGAGGCGGCGGCGACCCCGCCGATGATCGCGAACGCGATGCACAGCGCGACGTTCGCCTCCGCGACGTGATCCACGAAGGTCAGCGGCAGCCCCGCGCCGAAGGCGGCCCCGAACACCGTGATCGCGACGAGCTGCAGCGTTCCCCGCAGGTCGCGCTCCCCCCGTAGATGCATGGCTCGAGAGTAATCCTCCCGGCGACGACCCGGCGGCCGTGAGGGTAGGTTGAGCGACATGAACAGCAGAGCAGGACGCAGCGTCCTCGTCGCCGTCGGAGTCGTCGCCGTGATCATCGGCGGTGTGTTCGCGGGTCAGGGTGCGAACCTGATCCCGGGCAGCACCATGACGGGCGACCCGAAGTGGTTCTACATCGGCCTGGTGATCGTCATCATCGGCATCGTCCTCGTCGTGCGGGGCCTCCGTCGCTCCGCGGGCGGTCGCGGCTGACCCGACGGCAGGATGCCCGGCAGGAGTCGCCCGTGACCACCCACGAGATCGACGCCTACCTGGCCACGGTTCGCCGGCCTCACCGACCCGCGTCGCCGTCCTCGGCGAGGTCGTGCGCCTCCTTCATCGCCTCGGCGTGCTCCGTCTTGCCCTCGGCGATGGTCTCGTCGTCGTGGCGCATCATGCCGAGGGCCTCGGTGATCCGGCCCCGCGCGGCTCGGACGAAGGTGCGGACGGTGGTGACCGTCTCGGCGTGATCGTCGGCGTCGTCGTGCCGGAACTCCCGGAGCACCCCGCCCTCGTCGTACTCGAGGGGCTGCTCGGCGTGCTCGACGCAGAGCTTCGCGACCTGCTCGGCGTGGGCGTGCATGACGGAGTGCGCGGCGCCCGGCATCTCCCAGAGGCGCGACGACGGCAGGAGCTCCCCGACTCGCTTCGTCCAGTCCCGCGGAGCCACCCGGTCGAACTCCCCGCGGATGACGAGCGTGTCCGCCTTCACGTGCGGCAGCGCCCGCTCGATCGGGAAGCGCATCATCTTCGGCAGGATCCGGGAGAACCACTTCGGCCCGCAGAACAGGTACGCGGACAGGGCGAGGAGCTTCACGCGCCCCGGCTCGTGGCGGGCCGCCTGGAGGAAGCGCAGCGCCTGCCGCCCCACGCTCCTCTCGCGCGGGTTGATGACGGGCCCGATCAACACCACGGTCGTGAGCTCCGGCCGGCGGGCGACGAGGTCGACGACCACCTGCGTGCCCATGGAGTGGCCGACGACGACGGGGTCATCGAGGTCGAGTTCGTCGATGACCCGTCCGACGAGGTCGGCGTACTGGCGGATCGACAGGGCGTCGTCGGGATGCGGCACACCGGCGAACCCGGGGAGGTCGAGCGCGTGCACGGGGCCGAACTGGTTGAGGTTCGGTGCGAGCCGCTCGAAGTAGTTGCTCGCCACCCCGATCCCCGGGACGAGGACGAAGGGTCGGGTCCCGCTGTCGCCGATGGTGCTGACGCGGACGTAGACGTCGTCGGCCAGCACGCGCCGGACGGTGACGTCGGTGGAGTTGCGGGTGGCCATCTCTCCAGTGTGGCAGGGCTCTCGACGCGACCCGCTCGATCCTGCGAGGGACGCACGAAAGTCGGTGTTGACTTAACGAACTATCACGATATATCTTTGACCTATCGGAACGGCGCAGCGGCCGATCCGATCCCCCCAACTCGACCACATCGAAAGGAGTACCTCATGGGTACCCACAACCACCACGATTTCCCTGAGAACCACGACGACCACGCGGGCCACGGCGCCCGCTTCCGCGGTCCCGGCGCTGGCTTCGGCATGCGCGGCCGCGGCGGCTTCGGCCCCGGCTTCGGTCCGGGCGCCGGCTTCGGCGGCTTCGGCCCGGGCTTCGGTCCCGGCTTCGGCCCCGGCCGCGGCGGTCGGGGGCGCGCCCGCAAGGGCGACGTCCGCCTCGCCATCCTCTCGCTGCTCTCCGAGCAGGCGTCCAACGGCTACGGGCTGATGAAGTCCATCGCCGAGCGCACCGACGGCGCCTGGCGCCCCAGCCCCGGATCCGTCTACCCGACGCTCTCGCAGCTCGTCGACGAGGGCCTGATCGCCGAGTCCGGCGAGGGTCGCCAGTCGACCTTCGACCTCACCGAGGCGGGTCGCGCCTACGTCGCCGAGCACGGCGAGGAGATCGCCAAGGCCTGGTCCGACGCCACGGCCGACGGCGAGCACCGCGGCGACGAGTTCCTCGGCAGCTCGATGAAGCTCGCCGGCGTCCTCAAGCAGTTCCACTTCGACGCGACCCCCGAGCAGCGCGCTCAGGCCACCGCCAAGATCGACGAGCTGCGCCGCGCGCTCTACACGATCCTCGCCGACTGACGTCGATCGCTTCCCGGGCCCCGCTCGACTCCGGTCGGGCGGGGCCTTCCCGTACCCCGTTCGGCGTTCTCTCCGTTAACCGTTATCGCGCCGTCACCGGATGGTCAGACTCCCGATAGCGGATGCACCGAGAGTCGACAGGTGACCACCTCCCTCCGCGCGGCCCCGACGCGGGCCGATCCCCGGCCCACCCGGCGGGAATCGCGGCGGGGCAGGATCCGGGCCACGGCGCTCGAAGGGACCGGGATCGCCGTCGCCACCGCGCTCGGCCTCCTCGCGATGGCGCACCTCGTGCTGAGCGCGCGCTCGGCCGTCCTCTTCCACAGCGGCGACTCGCTCCTGATGCCCCTCATCGACCGGTCGATCCGCGAGGGGCAGCCGTTCGACTGGGCGATGTCGTCCGTGCTGTTCTTCGTGCCGGAGCTCCCCGTCTACCTGGGTGTCGCCGCAGTCACGCCGAGCGTGCAGGCCGCCCTCGTCGTGAGCGGCGTCGTCACACTCGTGGCCCTCTACGCCCTCCTGCGGGGACTGTCAGGGGTCGTCGGCCGAGCGTTCGGCAGGGGCTCGCGCATCCTGCTGGCCCTGCTCCCCGTCGTCGGCCTGACGATGCTGAGCCTCCTCGAGCACACGGCGGACCGCGCCAGCTTCGAACTCGTGTCGCTCTTCCTCACGACCGACTACTACTACGGCACCACGCTCGCCTTCGTCGGCGTCGTCGCTCTCCTCGTCGCCCTCGCGCGAGCGGGGGACGGCAAGGGCCAGGGCGACGGCAGGAGACGCGGTCGGATCGCCGTCGCGCTCCTCCTCGTCGGGGCGGCCGCGACGTTCGACAACCCTCTGGCGATCGTCTGGGCGATCGTCCCCGCCCTGGCCGCCCTGGCCCTCCTGACCGCCCTGCGCCGGCTGCCGCGCGCACTCGCCGTCGGCGGGGCGATCGTCCTCGTCGCCGGAACAGGCCTCGGGTACGTCGCGCGGCTGCCGTTCGCCCACCTCTTCGCCAACCGGATCGGCGACTACTTCCGGTTCTCGCGGATCCCGCTCTCGCTCGCGTATTACGTGCGGGAGTACTTCCTGACGGCGTCGAGCTGGCAGGGAGCCGCGGAGATGGCCCTCCTCACGGCCGGCGTCTTCGGCACCGTCGCGGTCACTGTCGTGGCTCTGGCGCGGCGCTGGCCGCTCGCGACCACGCTCGGCCTCGTCGTCGTGTCCGCGTCGATGGTCGTCACGCCGGCCGTGGCGATCCTGTCGGGCTCGCTGGCGACGCGCTACCTCATGCCGCTGTTCTTCGGGCCGGCCGCCGCGACCGTGATCGTCGCGGCCCACGTGCTCCTGCACCTCCCCCGCGCGATCGGCAGGCCGCTCCCCCGTCCCGACGGCCGGCTCGTGGCACAGGTGACAGCCCTCGCCCTCGTCGCCTCGGCACTGATCGCAGGAGCCTCCGGGCGCGCGCTCACGACGGCGCCCGCGACCCGTGTCGTCGCCGGCCGCACCTGCGTCGAGAACTGGATCGGAGGGCGTGACGTCACCGGAGCCGGCACCTTCTGGACCGTCCGCGCGCTGCAGACCTACGGCGACCGCTCCGTGCGCCTCCTGCAGATCACGGGCGCCTACAAGGCGAGCATCTGGCTCGACGACGCGGCGACGTACCGCGGCCAGACGATCTCGTACCTGCTCGTCGACTCGGCCACGAAACTCGCGTCGTCGCCGCTGACGATGCTGGGGCGGCCGGCCCGCGTCGTGCACTGCGCTCCGTACACGATCCTCGACTACTCCCACACCCGCGGCGGAGACGTGCTCACCGATCGCGTCGCGGATTCCGCAGCACAGCAGCTCGCCGAACGCAAGCGTCGCACCTGAGCGGACACCCGGGATCGGCTGGGAGTACCGTCCACTTCGCCGCGGCCGAGGGTGCCGCGGTGAACGGAGAGACGCATGTCGAGTCAGACCACGACGGACCGGGCCGGGAGCCCGGGAGGACCCGTCAGGAGCCTCGTCCCCGCGAGGATGGACCGCCTGCCCTGGACCCGGTTCCACTGGTCGGTGATCGTCGGGCTCGGGATCTCCTGGGTGCTCGACGGCCTGGAGATCCAGATCGTGGCCTCCAACGGCTTCGCCGAGGAGTTCGGCATGTCGGCCGGAGCCGTGGGCTGGCTGGGCACCACCTACCTCATCGGCCAGGTCGTCGGGGCGATCGTCTTCGGGCGCCTCTCCGACAAGCTCGGCCGCAAGAAGCTCTTCATCCTGACGCTCGTCATCTACCTCGTCGGCAGCGGCGTCGCCGGTCTCTCGCCGGCGATCTGGTTCCTCTTCGTCTTCCGCTTCGTCGCGGGGCTCGGGATCGGCGGCGAGTACGCGGCCATCAACTCGGCCATCGACGAGCTGATCCCGTCGAAGTACCGCGGCCGGGTCGACATCGCGATCAACGGCACCTACTGGGGCGGTGCCGCCCTGGGTGCGGCAGCGAACATCTTCTTCCTCAACCACGCGCTCTTCGACGTGAACATCGGGTGGCGCCTCGCGTTCTTCATCGGACCGGTGCTGGGGATCCTGATCATCTTCCTGCGCCGCAACATCCCGGAGAGCCCGCGCTGGCTGATGACCCACGGATTCGAGAAGGAGGCCGAGGCCACCGTCGACGACATCGAGGCGCGTGTCCGCCGCGAGGGCGGCACGATCGACCCGGTCGACGAGACGCTCGCCATGGAGGTCAAGGCCACCGACAGCGTCCCCTTCCGCACGATCGCGCACGTGCTGCTCCGGAAGTACCCGAAGCGGACCCTCGTCGGCGCGACGATGATGATCACGCAGTCGTTCCTCTACAACGCGATCTTCTTCACCTACGCGCTGGTCCTGACGAACTTCTACGGGTTGAACACGAGCAACGTGCAGTACTTCTTCTTCCCCTTCGCGATCGGCAACCTGATCGGCCCGCTCGTGCTGGGACCGCTCTTCGACACCATCGGCCGGCGCAAGATGATCTTCAGCACCTACGTCATCTCCGGCCTCGTCCTGGCGGTCTCCGCGGCGCTCTTCCACGCCGACCTCCTCACGGCGACGACGCAGACGGTGTTCTGGTGCGTGGCGTTCTTCTTCGCCTCGGCGGGAGCGTCGTCGGCCTACCTGACGGTGAGCGAGATCTTCCCGCTCGAGATCCGGAGCCAGGCGATCTCGTACTTCTTCGCCCTGGCGCAGATCTTCGGCGCCATCGCCCCGGCCCTCTACGGCGCCCTCGTCGGCGACGGGACCGACCGCAACCCGCTCACGGCCGGCTACTACCTCGGCGCCGGCATCATGATCGTCGGGGGTGTCATCGCCCTGATCTTCGGAGTCGACGCCGAGCGGCGCTCCCTGGAGTCGATCACGGAGCCGCTCTCCGTCGTGAGGAAGTAGGCCGGATTCAGAGCGTGCCGTCGACGCTCACGCGCGGCTCGACGCCCTCGAGACCGGGGCCGAGGCCGATGTCGACCAGGCGGATCCTGCCGGCGAGCCCCGAGGCGGGTGCCAACAGGAGCCCCGCCTTAACCGCCCCGAACGTCACCGTCACCAGGGCCGGGAGCACGCACGGGTCCGGCACCGAGCCGTCGTCGGAGTCGATGCCCGACGGCAGATCGACGGCGACGACGCCGGGAGCCCCGGCAATGCGGCGGAGCACCGACGGGCGCAGGGTCTCGACGACCTCGCGCGATCGGCCGCGGAGGGCGGGAGACGAACCCGACCCGATCCCGAGGATCCCGTCGACGATCACGTCGATCCCCTCGGCGAGCGCCGCGAACGCGTCGGAGCCGACCTCCGCCTCCCGGCTGGCGACGTCGACGCCCGCGGCCGCGGCGGCGGCCAGTCCCGCCTCGTGCACTCGCAAACCCGTCGTCAGGAGCCGCACATCGACCCCTCGTGACGCCAGCGACGCCGCGGCGAAGAGCGCGTCGCCGCCGTTGTCTCCCGAGCCGGCGAGGACGAGCACGGCGCCGGGGTCCGAGCCGCGCCGGGCGAGCACCGAGCGGATCTCGTCGGCGAGCGCCATCGCCGCCCGCTCCATCAGCCGCTCGCCTCGTGCGAGGAGCGGCGCCTCCGCCGCGCGGACCTGGTCTGCCGTGTACCCGAGGATCATTCCCGAATCATGCACCCGTCGGCTGCGGGCCTCCGTGGTCCTTGCCAGAATGGACGGGTGAGAGCGACCACCCGGAACCCCGTCGACGGCACCGAGATCGCCTACGAGGTGGGCGGCGAGGGCGAACCGCTCCTCCTGGTCCACGGCTCGGGCCTCTCCAAGGGCACCTGGCGCGGGCTCGGCTACCTCCGCGACCTCGAGCGCGACTTCACCGTCGTGAGTCTCGACCTGCGGGGTCACGGCCGGAGCGGCAAACCGCACGACGCCGCGTCCTACCGCCCGGAGCTGTTCGTCGGCGACGTGGACGCCGTGCTCGACGCCGAGGGCCTCGGGCCGGTCCACTACGTCGGCTACTCGTTCGGCGCCCGCATCGGGCTCCGCGTCGCCCTCGAGGAGCCGGAGCGGCTCCGCACCCTCACCACCATCGGCGGCTCCTACGGCGACATGAGCCAGGCGATCTCGGAGACCTTCTTCCCGGGCTGGCAGGAGGCGCTGCGCTCCGGGGGCATGGACGCCTTCGTCGACGGCTGGTCGGCGCACCGGGGCCGACCCGTCGATCCGGCGACAGCCCTGGCCTTCCGGCAGAACGACCCCGCGGCCCTCCTCGCCTACTTCGAGGCGATCGAGGGCGAGGAGAGCCTCGGCATGGCCGCCACGGCGTCGATCGCCGTGCCGACGCTCCTCCTCGCGGGCACCGACGACACCCGACGGTACGAGCAGTCGCAGGAGGCGGCGAAGCGGATGCCGCACGGGCGCTTCTTCGAGCTCGTCGGGCAGGACCACGGGTCGTCGCTCCTGCCGGTCGACGAGGTCACCGACCTCGTGCGGACCTTCCTCGAGCTCGTTGCGGCCACCCGCGCGGCGCGCTGACGGCGAACCGTCAGCGGACGTTGGCCGCGCGTTAATCGGCGGGGCCTACCGTCGGCGCATGGCCGCGCACCTCACGTTGCTGGACCGCCCCGCGGGGGCGCCCTCGCCCCTCACCTCCGAGTCGGAGGTGCACTTCCTCTGCGTGGGCCGCGACCGCTGGAGCATCTACGACCGGCGGCTCGATCCGGCCGACCCGGCGGCGTTCCTCGGCCGCCTGCAGCGCATCGCGGGTCTCTTCGAGGTGACGTTCGCGGATCCTGCCCGCCCTCGCGTCTGGTGCGTCAGCCTCGCCGCGTCCCGCGCCGAGTTCGTCGACCGGCGGGTTCCCGGGCGGCCCCGCCTCCGCCTCGTCTGACGGTCGACAGGCCGACGGGGCGTGGCGCCGGAGCGCACCGTGGGCCAGGCTGGAGGGGATGACTCTCGAACAGGACCCCCACCTCGCCTCCCTCGCCGCCTTCATCCGGGCCTCGCCGTCGTCGTATCACGCGGCCGCCGAGGCCGCCCGTCGCCTCGGGGCGGCCGGATTCCAGGGGCTGAGCGAGCTCGACGAGTGGCCCGCGGGCCCCGGCCGCTACTTCGTCGTCCGCGACGGCGCCGTCGTCGCCTGGGTGACGCCGGCGTCCGCGAGCGCGACCACGCCGTTCCGGATCGTCGGCGCGCACACCGACTCCCCCTCCTTCAAGCTCAAGCCGAACCCGGACGCAGGAGCCTCGGGCTGGCAGCAGGCGGGCGTCGAGGTGTACGGCGGTCCCCTCTTCAACTCCTGGCTCGACCGCGACCTCGAGTTCGCGGGTCGCCTGGTCACCCGCGACGGGGTGTCCCACCTCGTGCGCACCGGACCGGTGCTGCGCTTCCCGCAGCTCGCGGTCCACCTCGACCGCGGGGTCAACGGCGAGGGCCTGAAGCTCGATCCGCAGCGGCACCTCCTGCCCGTCGTCGGCGTGGACGGCGACTCGGGGCGCGACGTCCTGGCGGCGCTGGCCGACCGGGCCGGGGTCGATGCCGGGGACGTGCGGGGGCACGACGTGTTCGTTGCCGACACCGCGGCTCCCGCTCTCCTCGGGTTCGACGGCGAGCTGTTCGCCGCGTCGCGGATGGACAACCTGACGAGCGTCCACGCGGGGCTCGAGGCCCTGATCCTCGCCGGCGACGACGCTGTCGAGGGGGCACCCGTCGCCGTCCTCGCGGCCTTCGACCACGAGGAGGTCGGCTCCACGTCGACCTCGGGGGCGAGCGGGCCGTTCCTGGCCGACGTCCTGACCCGGATCTCGGCCGGACTCGGCGCCTCGGAGACCGAGCGCCTGCGCGCGTTCGCCGCGTCGTGGTGCCTCTCGTCCGACGCGGGGCACGCCGTCCACCCCAACTACCCGGAGCGGCACGACCCGCAGAACCGACCGCTGCCGAACCGCGGCCCGCTCCTCAAGCTGAACGCGAATCAGCGCTACGCCTCGGACGGTCCGGGGGCGGCCGAGTGGGCGCGCTCCTGCGAACAGGCGGGCGTGCCGTGGCAGCCGTTCGTGTCGAACAACGGGGTGCCCTGCGGGTCGACCATCGGACCGCTGACGGCGACCCGGCTCGGGATCCGGACAATCGACGTCGGCGTGCCGCTGCTCTCGATGCACTCGGTGCGCGAGCTCTGCGGCGTGGACGACCCGCGCAGTCTCGCGGGTGCCGCGCGGGCGTTCCTCCGCCCGGTCACCTAGCGGCGACGCCGGCGAGCGAGGCCGCCCGAGGGCGCCTCCGGCCACCCGTGAGACCGGACGGAGAGGGCGGTTGTCAAGCCCCCGCCTCCCGCTTGGCGTGTCCGCCGTGGTCTGCCATTCTCGGTGCATGTTCTGGTCGTCAGTGGTCCGCGAGGTCGAGGAGCGACGTCGATGACGGGCGCCTACGACCGCGATCCGCGGATTCCGCCGGCGCGGATCGATCGCCTGGGGAAGCACCGCAAGCTGTCGACCCACGTGCTGATGGCGCTGCCGGCGCCGGAGCCTGCGGAGGCCGTCCGACGGACCGCCGTTGAGGTTCCGCCGCGCGACGCCGGGCCGACCTACGAGGAGTTCCTCCGCATCGATCAGCCCGAGGCCGCCCCGTCCCACCGCACCGGCTGACGCCCGCCCGCCTCATCGAATTCCCGAAGCTTTCTCCCGTGCCGGTGAAGGCGACGTGAAGTATCCTCCGAATCGATGCTCTCGCATGGATGCGAGGAGTCGCCGCGCTGGGCGGCGACTCGAGGGAAGGGGAATCTCATGACGACGATCGACACGGATCCGCGGGGCCTGGCGGAGTTCGACCGGGGCGGGGCGAGCACCGCGAACAGCGACTACGACCCGGGGGTCCTCCGCGGGGTGTTCGAGTCGACCTTCACCTACGCCAACGGGGTCGAGCGGAACATCCACCGCTACGCCGCCCGGACCGCCCTCACCGACTCGGAGACCGGGCGGAGCTGGACCTACCGCGACCTCGGCGACGTCACCGGCAGGCTCGTCGCGGGTCTCGCCGCGCACGGCGTGGGGGTCGGCGACGTGGTCTGCTACCAGCTGATGAACCGGCCCGAGTTCGCGTTCCTCTACGTCGCGACCCAGGGCCTCCGGGCCGTGGGATCGCCCATGAACTTCCGGCTGGCGCCCGGCGAGACCGCCTACATCCTCGACGACTCCCGCCCCGCGGTCTTCGTCTTCGAGGCGGCCGACGCGGAGCAGATCGCGGAGGCGCTGGGGCTGGCCGAGCACCGGCCCGCCGTCCTCGTGGCGGTCGGCGGCGAGGACGTCTCCGCGGTCGAGGGGGCGCTCCGCTTCGACGACCTCCTGATCGACGGTGCCCCGCCCTTCCGCGCGCCGGAGGGCGCGAGCGTCTGGGACGAGACGACACGGCTGTACACCTCCGGCACCACGGGCCGCCCGAAGGCCGTCCCGCTGACGAGCCTGAACGAGGTCCTCACGGCGCACGACGTGATCATCAACATGTCGCTCACCCCGAAGGACAAGACCGTCAACATGTCCCCGTGGTTCCACCGCGGCGGGACCTACTGCGCCGGCCCGAACACCGTCTTCTACGTCGGCGCCGAGGCCGTGACGCTCCCCCGGTTCGACGCGGGGCTCCTCCTCGACCTGGTCGAGCGGAACGGGCTCACCTACGTCATCGGCGCCCCGACCAACCTCGAGCGACTTGCCGACGTGCAGGAGTCGACGCCTCGCGACCTCGCCACCCTCCGCGGCATCGTGACGATGGGCGCACCGTTCGAGCGGAACGCGGCCCTCCGCTACCAGCGCATCCTGACCCCCAACATCTCGAACGGCTACGGCACGACCGAGGCCTTCTGGAACACCTTCCTCCCCGGCGACGAGCTCACCGTCCACGCAGGAGCCGCGGGGCGCGCGAGCATCGACGACGACGTGGCCGTGGTCCGCGTCGGCGGCACGGGCCTCGGCGACCCGACCGACCACGTCGCCCGCGACGGCCGGGAGATCGGCGAGGTCGCCGTGCGCAGCGTGAAGTCCGGCTACACCTACCGGAACAACCCCGAGGAGGACGCCAAGAAGTTCCGCGACGGCTGGTTCTTCGCCGGCGACCTCGCGACGTGGAACGAGGACGAGGTCGTCACGATCGTCGGCCGCAAGGACGACATGATCATCTCCGGCGGCGAGAACATCCACCCGGTGCAGGTCGAGGAGGTGCTCGCCGTGCACGAGTCGGTGGCCGACTCCATCGTCTGCGGGCTGCCCGACGCGGAGTGGGGCCAGCTCGTCGTCGCCTACGTCGTGCTCCGGGGCGGCCGACCCGCCGATCCCCAGGCCGCAGCGGACGCCCTCGAGGCGTCCTGCCGCGCGAGCACCGCCCTGGCCGACTTCAAGAGGCCGAGGCTCTACGCCTTCGTCGACGAGCTCCCGTACACGACCACGGGCAAGAAGCAGCACTTCGTCCTCCAGGACGGGGCCGCCCGCGACGCCCGGGCGGGCCTGTTCGTCCGGCCGGGCCGGTGACGCTCGCAGAGTGAGTCCCTGAGGGGCACCCGGGTGGTACCTGGGGAGGATGCCCGGTGGAGCGGGCGCTCCCTAGCCTTGCCGACATGGAGCCACACGCATGATCCACGCCCAGAACCTCACCAAGCGCTACGGCGATCGCGCCGCCCTCGACGACGTCACCTTCGACGTCAAGCCCGGCCTCGTCACCGGCTTCCTCGGTCCGAACGGCGCCGGGAAGTCGACCACGATGCGCCTCATCGTCGGCCTCGACCGGGCCACCTCCGGCGACGTCACCGTCAACGGCCGCCACTACTCCGAGCACCGGTCGCCGCTCCGCGAGGTCGGCGTCCTCCTCGACGCGAAGGCCGTGCACCGCGGGCGCAGCGCCTTCGACCACCTCATGGCCATGGGAGCGACCCACGGCATCGGCCGCAAGCGCGTCGACGAGGTCATCGCGCTCACCGGGCTCGGCTCGGTCGCCAAGAAGCGCGTCGGCGGCTTCTCGCTGGGGATGGGGCAGCGGCTCGGCATCGCGGCGGCCCTCCTCGGCGACCCGGCCACCCTCATCCTGGACGAGCCCGTCAACGGTCTCGACCCCGAGGGCGTCGTCTGGGTCCGCAACCTGGCTCGCCACCTCGCTCGCGAGGGACGCACCGTCTTCCTGTCGTCGCACCTCATGAGCGAGATGGCGCAGACCGCCGACCACATCATCGTGCTGGGTCGCGGCCGCGTCATCGCCGACGAGCCCGTCGCGAGCGTCCTGGCCCGCGCCAAGGGCGACGGGGTCCGGGTGCGCACCCCTGACGTCGCGGCCCTCGCCCCGCTGCTCTCCACCGGCGGCGTGACCGTCACCGGCACCGAGGCCGACCTCCTCGAGGTGCGCGGTCTGGCCGCCGCACGCATCGGCGAGATCGCCGCCGGAGCCGGCGTCGTCCTCCACGAGCTCACCCCCCTCGCCGGCTCCCTGGAGGACGCCTACATGGCGCTCACCCAGGACGACGTCGAGTACCGCACCACCACCGCCCCCGAGGAGGCCCACGCATGACCGCCGCCACCACCACCGCGCCCCGCCAGGCGCACGCGACGCTGTCGCGCCTCACCTTCGGCGGCATCCTGCGCTCCGAGTGGATCAAGCTCCGCTCCCTGCGATCCACCTTCTGGTGCTACCTGTTCATCCTCGTGATCAACGTGGGCTTCGCCCTTCTCGTCTCGAGCCTGATCGGCGACACGACCGGTGGACAGCAGGGTCCCGGATCCCGCATCGCCACCACCGGCGGCGGGTCCGAGGCTCTGACCGTGATCACGGCGGGCCTCAGCCTCTCGGCCCTCCTGAGCGCCGTCCTCGGCGCCCTGATGATCACCGGCGAGTACGGCACCGGCATGATCAAGTCGACCTTCACGGCCGACCCGAAGCGCCTCGGCGCCCTCTTCGGCAAGGCCCTCGTCTTCGGCGTCGTCACCTTCGTCGTCGGATTCGTGTCGATGATCCTGGCGGCCCTGGTCGCGGCTCCCGGCCTCTCGAACGCGAAGGTCACCCTCGACTGGGGCGACTCGCAGGTCTGGCTCGCGCTCGTCGGCGGCACCGGCTACCTGGCCCTCGCCGGTCTCCTCGCCTACGGCCTCGGCGCGATCATCCGCAGCAGCGCCGGTGGGATCGCCGCGGGCATCGGACTCCTCTTCGTCGTGCCGATCGTGCTGCAGATCGTCACGAGCCTGACGCAGGCGAAGTGGATCCAGAACGTCTCGACCTTCCTCCCCGGCAACGCGGGCGGCAAGATCTACGCCTACGGCGGCGGGAAGGCGAGCGTCGTCGACGGTCTCGTGACGCTCGACGCGACGCAGGGGCTCCTCGTCATCGTCGGGTGGGTCGTGGTCGTCATGGCCCTCGCGACCCTGCTCGTGAAGCGCCGAGACGCCTGAGACCCGAGCGCCCCGAAGGCGCGACGTTCCGTGGAGGGCGCGACGATCCGTCGTTGCGTCCCACCCGGAGCGTCGCGCCTTCGTCGTCGGTGGCGAAAACGGCTCGATGAATTCACCTGCCGTGGTGTGTTCGTTCGCATCGATGCGCCACAATGTCTCCGTGACGAAGAAAATCGATACCGCTCTCAAGGAACTCACGAAGGCCCTGGAGAAGCACGCGCAGATCGTGGGTCTCAAGCCGGTTCCCCAGAAGAAGGCGGGCCGGGCCGCGGCCGAACTGCGGAGTGCGGCGGCGACCTACGCCAACATCGTCGAGGCGAAGACGGGTCAGACGAACCCGTTCATCGACTTCCTCGACGCCGCCACGATCGCGTCGCTCGTGCACGAGCGCGACGAGCTGGCAAAGCGGACGGCTGCCGAGAAGGCCGCCTCCGAGGGCTCCGCGACCCAGTAGCACTCGTTCGCGACGCATACGGGCTAGCGAGTCACGGCGGGACGGCTACGGACGCTCGTCGACGAACGCGATGAACCGGCTGCCGATGCCGTCGACCTCGCGACGGGCGAACCCGTCCGCGGGATCCGGCACCTGGTAGGGCGCGTGGTAGTCGCAGGCCAGGTAGGTCCACTCGGGCCACCACTTCTTCGGCCGAGCGTCCTCCGCGAACGAGCACACGACGCACTCGAGGTGGACCCAGACCTTCTTGGCGGACGTCCGGTTGGCGCGCGACTGCACGAGCCACGCCGGCGGATCCTGCTCGATGGCGCGCAGTTCGGCCTCGCTGAGGCGTGCCGGGATGCCGTGCCGATGGGCCATCTCGAGAGGGATGTCGAGGCGGAGAGCGGCGTCGCGGCGGGTGATCACGACGACAAGCCTAGGCGCCGAAAAAATCTTTCCGTCGAATGCTGGCCCGAAGGCGACAGACTGGTCTATGTTTTCGAACAGCGAGGTCACCGACCTCCCGGCATGTTGCGATCGTTATCTGGGAGCGATCGGCACCATAGAAGAATGTGCCGACGTTGCGTTGCCCCTAGATAAGGAACATCGATGTTCGACAAACGCTTCATCACCAACGCCATCAACCGCAGTGCGGAGACGTCGCTCGACCGACGCAAGTTCTTCGCCGCAGCCGGCGTCGCCGGCGTCGGAGCAGGCGTCACAGCGCTGGCCTCCGGCACCGCCGCTTCCGCTGCGACGGCAGCGGCATCCCCCGTCTCCGACGCCACCGTCCTCAACTTCGCCCTCAACCTCGAGTACCTCGAGGCCGAGTTCTATCTCCACGCCGTGTACGGCACCGGACTGCCCTCCTCGCAGACCGACGGAAGCGGAACCCTGGGCGGCGTCACGGGTGGCCGTGCCGTGCCGTGGAAGGACGCCAACCTCAAGAGCATCGCCACCGAGATCGCGAACGACGAGCGCGCTCACGTGAACTTCCTCCGGACCGCACTGGCCGGATCGAAGGTCTCGCGCCCGGCGATCGACCTCAAGTCCAGCTTCACCGCGGCCGCCATGGCCGCCGGTCTCATCAAGGCGGGCCAGACCTTCGACCCGTTCGCCAGCCAGGAGAACTTCCTGCTCGGCGCCTTCATCTTCGAGGACGTGGGGGTCACGGCCTACAAGGGCGCGGCGCCGCTCATCACGAACTCGACGTACCTCAGCGCTGCGGCCGGCATCCTGTCGGTCGAGGCGTACCACGCGGGCATCATCCGCACGAGCCTGTTGAACCTGGGCCTCGCGGTCCCGGCCGACAAGATCGCCGTGGCCCGTGACCGTCTCGACGGCACCGGCCGCTTCGAGTACGGCCCCACCACGAACCACGTGATCGACCTCGTCCCGACCGACTCCAACGGAATCGTCTTCGGCCGCACCCCGGCACGCGTCCTCAACATCGCGTACCTGACCCCGAACGCCGCGACCAAGGGCGGGTTCTTCCCGGCCGGCGTCAACGGCGACATCAACGCGAGCGGCGCCCCCGGCGACCCGACCGCGTAGAGCGAACGCAGGATGCCCGGGGAGCGGTCGGCCCCGGGCATCCTGCCGTTAAGCCGGTCCTCCGAGGGCGTCGGTCAGAGCCACTTGCGACTCCGGAAGACGGCGTAGAGGATGACGCCCATGAGGATCATCAGGCCGATCGCGAACGGATAGCCGAAGCGCCAGTGGAGCTCGGGCATGGTCTCGAAGTTCATGCCGTAGATCGACGCGACGAGGGTCGGTGCGAAGAGGATCGCCGCCCAGGACGAGATCTTCTTCACCTCCTCGTTCTGCTGGATCCCCTGGTCGGTCTGCCGTCGCGTCACGATCGTCGCGTGGACCGTCAGCGCGTTGTCGAGGATGGCCCGGAACGAGGCCACCCGCTCGACGATGAGCAGCGTGTGGTCGAGCACGTCGCGGAGCGAGCGCTGCAGCTCGAGGTCGACGCCGTACTTCTCCGAGCCGCGCTGCAGGCCCTCGAGCATCTTGACGAGCGGCACAACGGCGCGCTGGAAGTTGATGACCTCGCGGGAGAGGTTGTAGATGCGCTCCGACAGCCCCGTGCTCTCCTCGACCGTGAAGAGGTCGTTCTCGATCTCGTCGATGTCGTTCTCGAGCCCGGCGATGACCGGCTCGTACTCGTCGACGACCTGGTCGAGGATCGCGTAGAGGACCGCCTCCGGCCCCTGAGCGAGGAGGTCGGGGTTGTCCTCCATCCGCTTGCGGACCCGCATGAGGTCGGGCGACTCGGCGTGCCGGATCGTCACGACGAACCCGGGCCCCAGGAAGATGTGGAGCTCGCCGAACTCGACGGTCTCCTCGCTGTCGACGTAGCGGGCCGGACGCAGCACGGCGAAGAGGATCTCGTCGTACCGCTCGAGCTTCGCCCGCTGGTGGCCGAGCAGGGCGTCCTCCACCGCCAGGGGGTGGAGCTCGAACTCCGCCGCGACGGAGCGGATCTCGGCCGGGCTGGGGCGGTAGAGGCCGATCCAGCCCATCCCGTCGTTCTCGCGCATGAGGCGGTAGGTCTCGTCGAGGCTCCGGGGATTCTCGATCCGTGTTCCGGCGACGTAGACGCCGTTGTCGATCAGGGGCATGACCGCAGGATGCCCGCCCCAGGTGAACAGGTCAACTCCGACCTCCGCCCCGACTCCACGACACGCCGCTCCCTTTCGCCGCAACACGCGAATCGTGGAGCCCCGCGGGGCCTAGCGTGGGCACATGAGCCACGCGACGGACGGCGTCTGGGTGCTCGACCTCGACGACGAGCTGCTCCGCGCCGCGACGGACCCGGGGTGGCTCGACGCCTCCGAGGTCGCCCGCGCCGAGCGGCTGCGCGACCCGGCCGCCTCGAGACGGTACGTCACGGCGCACGCGACCCTGCGGCTCCTGCTGGCCGAGGCCTCCGGCACGGGGCCCGATGCGGTGCTCCTCCTGCGAGCGCCCTGCGTCGCCTGCGGCGAGCCGCACGGCCGACCCTTCGCACCGAACGCCCCCGACTTCAGCCTGTCGCGGAGCGGCCGGTTCGCCGCCGTCGCCCTCGGTGGGGCGCAGGATGCCCGGGTCGGCGTCGACCTCGAGGTCCGAGACCCCCGCGCCTCTCTCGAGCCGCTCCGCGCCGACGTCCTCGCGCCCGGCGAGACGTCGCACGACCTCCTCCGGACCTGGGTGCGGAAGGAGGCGCTGCTCAAGGCGTCCGGCGAGGGGCTCACCCGGCGGATGACGACGATCCGCGCGGACGACCCGGCCGTGCGCGACCTCGACACGGCCGGCCTCGGCCTGACCGAGGGAGGGGCGGGCACGGCAGGCGGGACGGATCGGGCCGGCGACCCGGTCGACCTCGTCGCGGCCGTCGTCGGGGTCGCGGCGCCGGTGGCCCTGTTCACCGGCGCGTCACGGGCGTCCACTAGGGTGCGTCAGCCGATGCCCCTCGCTCCGTCCCGGGAAAGTGACGCATGACCGACACCGACACCTCACCCGCTCTGCCGGGCCTCCTCGCGGGATCGTCGAGGACGCCCGCGCCCCGCACGCTCGTCGAGGTGTTCGGCGAGACGGCCGGGGAGTTCCCCGAGGCGTCGGCCCTCGAGGACGAGGAGGGCGCTCTCAGCTATCGGGAGCTCGCCGCGCGGGTGCGCGCCGCTGCGTCGGCCCTGACGCGCGCCGGCGTGCGGCCGGGAGACCGGGTCGGCGTGCGGATGCCGTCGGGCGACCGGTACCTCTACATCGCGATCCTCGCCGTGCTCCACGCGGGAGCGGCCTACGTGCCCGTGGACGCCGACGACCCCGAGGAACGCGCGGACCTCGTCTTCACCGAGGCGGCCGTCGTCGGCGTCGTCGGTGCGGGCGGCGTGTTCCGGCCGGGCGGCCGCCCCGACGAGGCGACGCGACTCTTCGCCGCCGCCCCGGCGTCGCCGGCCGCAGCCCCGACCGAGCCGCCGCCCCTCGACTCCGACGCCTGGATCATCTTCACCTCGGGCTCGACGGGGACCCCGAAGGGCGTCGCCGCGAGCCACCGCTCCGCCGCGGCCTTCGCCGACGCGGAGGCGCGCCTCTTCCTGCGCGGCGACGACGTCGACCCGCTCGGCCCGGGCGACCGCGTCCTGGCCGGTCTCAGCGTCGCGTTCGACGCCTCGTGCGAGGAGATGTGGCTGGCCTGGCGGAGCGGCGCCTGCCTCGTGCCGGCGCCCCGCTCGCTCGTCCGGACGGGCGCCGACCTCGGACCGTGGCTCGTCCTCCACGGCATCACGGTCGTCTCGACGGTCCCCACCCTCGCCGGCCTCTGGCCGGCCGAAGCGCTCGACAGCGTCCGCCTCCTGATCTTCGGCGGCGAGGCGCTCCCGCCGGAGATCGTCGACCGCGTCGCGACCGACGGCCGCGAGGTCTGGAACACCTACGGACCCACCGAGGCGACCGTCGTGACCACCGGGTCCCGCGTCACGCCCGGCGAGACCGTCCGCATCGGACTCCCCCTCGACGGCTGGGACGCGGCCGTGGTCGACGCGGACGGCCGACCGGTCGGCGACGGCGAGGTCGGCGAGCTGATCATCGGCGGCGTCGGGCTGGCCCGCTACCTCGACCCGGCCAAAGACAGCGAGAAGTACGCGCCGCACGAGGGCCTCGGCTGGGCGAGGGCCTACCGCTCCGGCGACCTCGTCCGCTTCGAGCGCGAGGGTCTCGTCTTCCAGGGGCGCGCCGACGACCAGGTGAAGGTCGGCGGCCGCCGGATCGAGCTCGGCGAGATCGAGGCGGCCCTGCTGGGCCTCGACGGCGTGGCAGGAGCCGCGGCGGCGGTCCGCACGACGGCCGCCGGCAACCACGTCATCGTCGGCTACCTCGCGACCCCCGATTCCTCGTCGTTCGATCGGGTCCTGGCGCTGGCCCGTCTCCGCGAGGAGCTCCCGGCGGCCCTCGTGCCGCTGATCGCCGTCGTCGAGGGCGACCTGCCGACGAAGACCTCCGGCAAGATCGACCGCGACGCTCTGCCGTGGCCCCTGCCCGCCGCGGGTCCGTCCGAGGACGACGCGGGGCTCTCCCCCGACGAGACGGCCCTCGCGGCCGACTGGCAGGCCGTGCTCGGTCTCCCCGTCGACGACCGGGACGCGAACTTCTTCGACCTCGGGGGCGGCTCCCTGGCCGCCGCGCAGCTCGTGGCCCGCATCCGCGCCCGGGATCCCGAGTTCACCGTCGCCGAGATCTACTCGCACCCGCGCTTCGGTGCCATGTCCGACGCCCTGGCGCTCCGCGTCGGGACGACCGCCGGCCCGCGCGACGACTACCACCGCGCGGTGCCGGTGCCGCGTCGGATGCAGTGGCTGCAGACGGTGCTCGGCCTGCCGCTGCACATCCTCAGCGGGGTGCGGTGGGTGACGTACGCGCTCACGGCCTCGTGGCTCCTGCGGAGCGCGACCGGGTTCGACGCCCTGCCTGCCGTGAGCCCGTGGCTCCTGCTGGTGCTCGTCGTGGTGTTCGTGACGCCGTTCGGGCGCATGGCGATCTCGGTCGTCTTCGCCCGGGCGCTCCTCCGGGGCGTCGAGGCGGGCGACCACCCGCGCGGCGGCGGCGTCCACCTGCGGCTCTGGCTCGCGGAGCAGGTCGCCCTGCAGATCGGAGCGGTCGGGCTGGCCGGAGCCCCGTGGATCAGCTATTACGCCCGCGCGCTCGGCGCCCGGATCGCCCCCGACGTCGACCTGCACTCGCTCCCGCCGGTGACCGGCCTCCTCCGGATCGGGCGCGGCGCGTCCATCGAGCCCGAGGTCGACCTGTCCGGCTACTGGATCGACGGCGACGTCGTCCGGATCGGGGCGGTCCGCATCGGTGCCGGGAGCACCGTCGGGATGCGCTCGACGCTGCTCCCCGGCACGCGCATCGGCAAGAACGCCTCCATCGCCCCCGGATCCGCCGTCTTCGGACGGGTCCGCTCCGGGCAGGAGTGGGCCGGCTCCCCCGCCGCCCGCGTCGGGAGGAACCGGGCCTGGTGGCCCGTCGATCGGCCGCGCCCCGCCCGACGCTGGCTCGTCGCCTACGGCCTGTCGTCGGTCGCCCTGTCGCTCCTGCCGATCGCATCGCTCGCGGCGGGAGGTGCCGTCCTCGCCGTCGGGATCCACGACGCGCCGTCGCTCGCCACGGCCTTCGGTCGGGCCGTCGCTCTCGTCGTGCCCGCCACGCTCCTCGCCGGGTTCACCGCGGCCGTCCTCGTCGTGGCGGCCGTCCGCCTCCTCGCCCTCGGCGTCACCGAGGGCACCTTCCCGGTGCGGTCGCGCGTCGGCTGGCAGGTCTGGAGCACCGAGCGACTCCTGGACCTCGCCCGCACCTTCCTGTTCCCCCTCTACTCGAGCCTCTTCACGCCCGTCTGGCTGCGGCTCCTCGGGGCGCGGGTCGGCCGCGACGTCGAGGCCTCGACGGTGCTGCTCCTACCGTCGATGACGACGATCCGCGACGGCGCGTTCCTCGCCGACGACACCCTCGTCGCCTCCTACGAGCTCGGGGGCGGCTACCTCCGCGTCGCCCGGGCCGAGATCGGGCAGCGCGCCTTCCTCGGCAATTCGGGCATGACCGGGCCGGGACACACGGTGCCGCGAGACGGTCTCGTCGCCGTCCTCTCGGCCGCCCCGCGGAAGTCGAAGGCCGGATCCTCGTGGCTGGGCTCCCCCGCCGTCCGTCTCCGCCGCACCGTCGCCGTCGCCGACGAGGCGCGCACGTTCCGACCGCCGGCCTCGATCCGCGCCGCCCGCATCCTCTGGGAGCTCTCCCGCGTCGTCCCGGTCGTCATCGGCTGCCTCCTCGGGCTGACGCTGGTCTTCGCCCTGCTCGCCCTCACCGCGCTCCTCGGCCCCGGGTTCACGATCCTCGTCTCCGGCGCCGTGATGCTCGCCGTCGGGGCCGTCGCCGCGCTCCTGGCGACGGCGGCCAAGTGGGCGCTGGTCGGCAGGATCCGCGTGTCCGAGAAGCCTCTCTGGTCGAGCTTCGTCTGGCGCAGCGAGGTCGCCGACGTCTTCGTCGAGCTGATCGCCGCCCCCTGGTTCGCGCAGCCCGCCGCGGGCACACCCGCCCTCGTCTGGTGGCTCCGGTCGCTCGGGGCGTCGATCGGCCGGGGCGTCTGGACCGACAGCTACTGGCTCCCCGAGGCCGATCTCGTGCGCCTCGGCGACGGAAGCTGTGTCAATCGGGGCTGCGTCGTGCAGACGCACCTCTTTCATGATCGAATCATGAGCATGGACACCGTCACCCTCGACGCCGGAGCCACCCTCGGCCCGCACAGCGTCGTCCTGCCCAAGGCCACGATCGGGGCGTACGCGACCGTCGGGCCCGCCAGCCTCGTGATGCGGGGCGAGGGCGTCCCCGTCGGCAGCAGATGGTCCGGCAACCCCATCGGGCCGTGGCGCGAGGTCCGCGTCGCCGACTATCACGCCGCCGCCGAGTGACCACCGCCTACCTCCCCGACTCGGGGAACGAGGGCTACCGCACGCTCTCCTACGACCTCGATCTCGCCTACCGGGTCGCCACGAACCGCCTCGACGCGACCGCGACGATCCGCATGGTCGCGACCGCCGACCTCAGACGGTTCTCGCTCGACCTCGTGCGGCTGCGCGCCTCGAAGGTCCGCGTCGACGGCACGAAGGCCGCCCGCTACACCCAGTCGACGGCGAAGCTCGTCGTGACTCCGGAGCACCCCGTGGCGGCCGGCGAGGAGTTCGTCGCCACCGTCGACTACTCCGGCGCCCCCGCCCCGCGCTCGAGCGCCTGGGGCACGGTCGGCTGGGAGGAGCTGACCGACGGCGTCATCGTCGCGGCTCAGCCGAGCGGCGCACCGACCTGGTTCCCCTGCAACGACGACCCGGGCGACAAGGCGACGTACCGGATCCGGGTCACGACCGAGCAGCCGTACGCGGTCGTCTGCAACGGGGTCCTCGCGGGCCGCACGATCCGTTCCGGCCGGACAACCTGGGAGTACGAGCAGTCGCAGCCGACGTCGACCTACCTCGCGACGGTGCAGATCGGACGCTACGAGCTGGTGCCCGTGGCACTCGGCGACGTCCCGGGGGTGCTCGCCGGGCCTCCTGCGCTCCGCTCCCGGATCGGGCACGACTTCGGGCGGCTCCCCGACATGATGGCGTGCTTCGAGGAGCGCTTCGGCCCCTACCCGTTCGACGGCTACGCGGTCGTGGTGACCGAGGACGACCTCGAGATCCCCCTCGAGGCCCAGGGCCTCGCGATCTTCGGCGCCAACCACGCCGACGGCCGGTCGTCGTCGGAGCGCCTCGTGGCGCACGAGCTCGCGCACCAGTGGTTCGGCAACAGCGTCGGTCTCGCCCGGTGGCAGGACATCTGGCTCAACGAGGGCTTCGCCTGCTACGCCGAATGGATCTGGTCCGAGGCGGCCGGCGGCCCCTCGGCGGCCACGATCGCCCGGGACACCCGCTCGCGTCTCTCGCGCCTGCCGCAGGACCTGGTGGTCGGTGACCCCGGGCCGGCGAAGCTCTTCGACGACCGCGTCTACAAGCGCGGCGCACTGACCCTCCACGCGATCCGCCTCACGGTGGGCGACGACGCGTTCTTCGAGATCCTGCGGACCTGGACGATCCGCAACCGGCACGGCGTCGTGACGACCGAGGACTTCGGCCAGCTCGCCGTCGAGGTGTCGGGAGACGGCGGCCTGCCCGGCCTGCTCGACGCCTGGCTGACCAGGAGGCCCCTGCCGGAGCTCCCCGACGTCAGGCGCTGACGGCGCCCGGGTCGAGCACCTTCTCGAAGCAGAGCGAGAAGGGGATCGCGAGGACGTAGGGCTCGTACACCGGGATGGGCGTGTAGCCGCTCCGCTGGTACAGCCGCACGGCATCCTGCTGTCGGTCGCCCGTCTGCAGGATGATCCGGCGCGCGCCGCCCTCGCGGGCCGCCCTCTCGAGCTCCGCCATGAGGAGGGCGCCGACCCCGCGCCCGCGCGCCGAGCGGTCGACGATGACGCGCTTCATCTCCCAGTCGCCCCGGAGGTCCTTGAGCGCGGCGTGCCCGATCGGCGTGCCGTCGGCCTCCACGATCAGCACCGTGGCGTGGACGAGAGCGGGATCGACGTAGAGGGCGTCGTCGATCCGCCGGCGCTGCTCGGGTGACGCGTCACCCTGCGCATCGGCGTAGAGGGCGCTCATCTCGACCTCCATCACGTCGCGGAGGGCGACGGCGCGCGGGTCGTCCCAGGCGACGCGGAGGGCGGTGGGAGCGGGCTGCTTGATCGAGGTCACCCCGACATTCTGCCGCGTCGCGCGCGGGCCGGCGCACGACCCCGCGCGTGACGTTTCGATGAACGCCCGCGGGTTCCTGAACGCGGAGGGTCCCCCGGCGGGTGACAATGTGCCTATGGAATCCGATCTGAGAATCGTCAGCTACAACCTCCGCGAGCACCTCGCGATCGGGGAGCTGACCGCTCTCGTCACCGCCCACGAGATGGACGTCCTCTGCCTGCAGGAGTGCGACAGCACCGACATCCCCGACTCGATCGAGGGACTCACCCTGGCGGCGTCGACGAAGACCAACCGCCTGGGACTCGCGCTCTACTACCGCGAGGACCGCTTCGAGCTGCTCGGCACCAGCCTCTTCGCCCTCATGAAGTCGATGCACGACCGGGTCATGGCGCCCGCCCACGAACGCCTGCTGGCAGCGCGGCTGCGCGACCGGCGGACCGGCCAGGAGCTGATCGTGGCCGACTTCCACGCCGCTCCCCTCACCGCGACCAACGCGCTCCGGCGCAAGCAGATCGGCCTCGCCCACGAGAAGCTGCGCGAGCTCGCCGGCGGCGTCCCGACCGTCATGGTCGGCGATTTCAACTACCCGTGGTTCCGCAAGGGCCTCCAGAAGCACCTGCTCAAGACCGGCTACCAGCTCTCGATCACCGAGGAGCCCACCTACGCGCGTTCGGGCTTCAGCGGCCACTTCGACTTCGCCACCACCATGGGCATGAGGATCGCGAGCGTGCTGTCGCTCCCGCAGGGCAAGTCCGACCACCGCCCGATCCTCTTGCTGGCCAGCGTCGCCGCCTGAGCGCGGGCCGCGCCGACCGGCGAGTATTTTTCACTGGAGTGTTGCCGGTCTCCGGGTGATCTGATTAGTATGTTGATCACGCCACTGATCCGGCGGTGGCGGGAGTCCTTTTCGGGTAAGCGACTCCCGCCCTTTTTTCTGTCGTTTTTCTGCTGCATGACAGTTTCGTCTGCATGACAGCGTCCCCGGCGTGACAGCGGCCCTGCATGACAGCGTCCCCTGCATGACAGCGTGTGACGCTCTCCTTCGTCGGCGCAGGATGCTCGGCTAGCCTGCAGAGACGCCCCGAGCGCCGGCCCGGGCCCCCGTCAGAAAGCCGAGATGCCGCCATGTCCTCCTCCGAGTTCGACTTCGACACCCGTCAGATCCACGCTGGCACCGGAGTCGACGCGGAGTTCGGATCGCGGCTCACGCCGATCTACCAGACGGCGGGCTTCGTCTTCGACTCCTTCGCCGACGGGCAGGGGCGCTTCGACGGCACCGTCCCCGGCCAGGCCTACGCCCGGACCGACAACCCGACGAACGCCGCCGTCGCGAGGCGGCTGGCCGACCTCGAGGGCGGCATCGGCGGCCTCCTCACCGCGAGCGGCACCGCCGCGATCGCCCTGACCCTCAACGCCCTCGTCACGGCCGGAGACCACGTCCTGGCGACCGCGAGCCTCTACGAGGGCACGAAGACCCTCTTCGCCAACAGCTTCGGGCGCCAGGGCGTCGAGATCGAGCTGGTCTCCGCCGACGCGTCGGACGACGAGTGGCGGAGGAGGGTCCGCCCCACCACGAAGGCCCTCTTCACCGAGACGATCCCCAACCCCAAGAACGACGTCGTCGACCTCGAGCGCTTCGCCGGGATCGCCCACGCGGCCGGCATCCCCCTGATCGTCGACAACACGGTCGCCACGCCCTACCTCAACCGCCCCATCGAGCACGGCGCCGACATCGTCATCCACTCCACCTCGAAGTGGATCTCCGGCCACGGCGCGGTCCTCGGCGGCGTCGTCATCGACTCCGGGTCGTTCGACTGGGCCTCGCAGGAGACGCGCTACCCGCAGCTGACCCTCCCGAGCGCGCGCGGCCGCGCCTCCTTCGTGGAGCGGTTCGGCCGGTTCGCCTTCCTGACCTACCTCCGCAGCGTGACGGCCCTCGACTACGGCCCGACGCTGCCCCCGACCAGCGCGTTCATGATCCTGCAGGGCATCGAGACCCTTTCGCTCCGGATGGACCGCCACGTCGCCAACTCCCTCGCGCTCGCCCAGTGGCTCGAGCACCAGGAGAACGTCACGAGCGTCGACTACCCCGGTCTCGTCCAGAGCCCGTACTACGCCCGGGCCCAGAAGTACCTGCCCAAGGGCGCCGGAGCCGTCGTCACGTTCGAGCTCGCGGGAGGCGTCGAAGCGGCCAGGGCCTTCATCGACTCGCTGCAGCTCATCAGCAAGATGACGCACCTCGGAGACGTCCGGACCCTCGCGATCCACACCGGTTCGACGATCCACGGGCACCTCACCGAGGAGGAGCGCCTCGCCATCGGCATCACGCCCGGCACGATCCGCCTCTCCGTCGGGCTGGAGAGCGTCCGCGACCTGCGGCACGACCTCGAGCGGGCCGTCGCGGCCGCAGCGGCCGCAGCGTCGGAGGCCGAAGTCGAAGCATCCCTCTCCGACGAGGCGGTCTCCGCGGCCTGACCGGCCCGGCCTTCTCCGGCCCGGCCCTCTCCGGGGCGGCCGTCTCCGGGCGGCCGTCTCCGGCGCGGCTCAGTAGCTGGTGTTGCGGACCGGCGCCCCCAGGGGCCGCGTGCCCAGCGGCACCGGCTGATGCACGAACGCGGCGACGCCGAGCTTCGACACCGACCAGCCGAGGAGCACCACGAGGAGCACGTTGCGCGCGGCGAGCACCGTCACCACGACGGGGTTGAGCGCGATGAGCGCGAAGTAGAACGACGGGAAGACGATCGTCGTCAGCGCGGCGATGACCAGCAGCAGGATCGCCGGGACCTTCCAGTCGGGCGGACGGATCACGAGCCCGACCGCGACGATCGGCGTCAGCCACAGCATGTACTGCGGCGACCCGACCTTGTTGAACACGATGAACGCCGTGGCGAGGCTGAGAGCGCCCACGAGCACGAGATCGACCTCGCGGCCCATCGGATGCACGGAGGCCGCCAGGCGGCGCGTGGCGACCGCCAGGAGCACGACGAGGGCCGCCATCACCAGGAGCATCACGGTGGTGCCGTTCTCGATCAGCCAGCGGTCGCCGGGACCGGTGACCTCCTCGGTGACGAGGTGGCTGTCGTGGAAGACGCTCGCGCCCGGCACCCGGAACATCGTCATCCAGACCCAGGGCGTCGCGAGCGGCGCCTCCAGCTGGAGCGGACGACCGTTCTGCGCGTTCACGAAGCTGGCCAGGGACGAGCCGCCGCCGCCGAGCACGACGATCAGCGTGACTCCTGCGCTCACCAGGGCGCCCATGGCGATGACGATCCAGCGCTTGGTGGACACGACCGCGATCGACACGATCACGGCGGCCGGCCAGACCTTCACCCAGGTGGCCGCGGCCAGCAGGAGCCCGGCCGCACGGGGCCGCGTCGCCAGGAAGAGCAGCGCCACCACGACCGCCGGCGCGGTCAGCCCCTCGAGGCGGAGCAGGTCGACCGGGGCGAGGATCGCCACCGTGAGGACCCACCAGCCGGCGGCCGTCTGATCGCGGACCTTCCGCCCCCAGCGGATGAGCGCCCAGAGGGCCGCGGCGTTGGCGGCGCCGATCATCACGAACCAGACGACCTCGTAGAGGTCGTTCCCCAGGATCCGCGGCAGGACGACCGGAACGATGGCGCCGGCCGGGTAGACCCAGTCGAACGAGAAGACCGGCCACAGGCCGCCGACGACGGCCTCCGTGGCCCAGGAGCTGTAGACCGGCAGGTCGCCCGCCAGCTGCCCGTCGAGGAGCATCGGCAGGGCGAGGAGGAACACGGTGACGTGGATCAGCACGAGACCCGCCCAGAGGGCCCGGGGCTCCTGCCGCAGCCGGTGCCAGGTCGCGCGCAACGCCCCCTGACGGTTTCGACGGGAACGGACGAGCACGTCCCCGAGCATAGACAATGCGCGCCGCTCGCCGGGGCAGCGGAGTTAACCCCGCGTTCACGGAGCCGATCTACGTTTCGTGCACACGCTGCGAAAATCGCTCGCGGCGGCATCCCCGGGGGGCACTCGCAGTGGACGTTCTGGTCACGGTCATCCTTGTCATCGTCGTCGCGCTGATCTTCGACTTCACCAACGGCTTCCACGACACGGCCAACGCGATGGCGACCTCCGTCGCGACCGGCGCGTTGAAGCCACGGACGGCCGTGATCATCTCGGCGGTGCTGAATCTCGTCGGCGCGTTCCTGTCGACGGAGGTGGCGAAGACGGTGTCGAGCGGCATCATCCGCGAGGGGCAGGGCGGCATCGAGATCACCCCGACGATGATCTTCGCCGGGCTCGTCGGCGCCGTCCTCTGGAATCTCCTCACCTGGTACCTCGGGCTGCCCTCCTCCTCGACCCACGCGCTCTTCGGCGGACTCATCGGAGCGGCCGTGATCGGCGCCGGCGTCGGCTCGGTCGACTTCTCCGTCGTCCTGTCGAAGGTCGTCGTCCCGGCCGTCGCCTCGCCGCTCGTCGCGGGGGCCGTGGCACTCATCGCCACCTTCGCCGCCTATCGGATCACCCGGAACGCGAGGGCCCGCGGCTCCGAGGCCGGCTTCCGCCACGGCCAGACCGTCTCGGCCTCGCTGGTCTCCCTCGCCCACGGCACCAACGACGCGCAGAAGACCATGGGCGTCATCACGCTGACCCTCATCGCCGCCGGCTACCAGGGAACCGGGACGGGCCCGGCCCTCTGGGTGATCCTCGCCTGCGGCCTCGCGATCGGCCTCGGCACCTACGTCGGCGGGTGGCGGATCATGAAGACCGTCGGGAAGAACATCACGGACGTGCAGTCGCCCCAGGGCTTCGCGGCGGAGACCTCGTCCGCGGCCACGATCCTCCTGTCGTCCCACCTGGGATTCGCCCTGTCGACGACGCAGGTCACCTCCGGTTCCGTCATCGGAGCCGGCCTCGGCAAACGCCTCGCCGTCGTCCACTGGGGCGTGGTCGGCAAGATCGCGACGGGGTGGCTCGTGACGCTCCCCGCCGCCGCCCTCGTGGGCGGGGTCGCGGCGTGGCTCGCCTCGACCAGCACCGCGGGGCTCATCGCGGTCGCCGCTCTCGCCCTGGCCGGCGGGCTGACGTTCTACGTCCTCGCGAGACGGAAGCCGATCACCGCGGGCGACGTCGCGGGAGCGCAGGACGACCGCGAACCGGTCGGAGCCACGACCGGCGGGGCGGTGCGCTGATGTTCCTCGGAGTGAACTGGGGCGCCTTCGTGGTGGTCTTCCTCGTGGCCCTCGCGGCCACCGCCGCCGTGGTGGTCTTCTACTCGGTGGGCCTCCGACTCCTGTCGAACGGTCGGCTCGCGGACGAGGCCCCCGCGCCGCGGCCCCTCGCGCGGACGGTCGGCGGGTGGGCCTGCATCGCCGTGGGAGCGGCCGCCGTCCTGTACGCGCTCTACCTCGTCATCCCGCAGTTCCACGGCTGACGCACCGGCGTCGCACGATGTCGCGTTCCGTGCGCGATGTGACGTCTCGACGTGACATCGCGCACGGAACGTGACACGGTGACCGCGGTTACAGGCCGCGCGCCAGCCGGTAGTAGGCGGCGTTCCACCGCACCTCGCGGCGGAACTCCCGCAGCGTGGTGCTCTCGTCGATGATCAGGAGCTCGGTCGCGGCCATGAGGGCGAAGTCCTCGAAGGCCTCGAGACCGACGGCGGTCGACATGACGGTGTGGTGCGCGGCTCCTGCGGTCAGCCAGGCCTCGGCGGAGACGGCGAACGAGGGGCGCGGCTCCCACACGGCGCGGCCGACGGGGAGGTTGGGGAGATCCTCGTCGGGCTCGACCACGTCCACGACGTTCGCCGTGAGACGGAAGCGGTCGCGCATGTCGGAGAGCGCCACGACGACGGCCGGGCCGGGGTCGGCCGTGAAGACCAGACGCACGGGGTCGTCCTTGCCACCGATGCCGAGGGCGTGGATCTCGAGGGAGGCGCGCTTCGACGACAGCGTGGGGCTGACCTCCAGCATGTGCGCGCCGAGGATCTTCTCCTGGCCGGGCACAAGATCGTAGGTGTAGTCCTCCATGAGGCTCGCGCCACCGGGGAGCCCGGCGCCCATGACGTTGGCCGCGCGGACGAGGATCGCCGTCTTCCAGTCGCCCTCGGCGCCGAAGCCGTAGCCCTCGGCCATGAGCCGCTGCACGGCGAGGCCGGGGAGCTGCTTGAGCGACCCGAGATCCTCGAAGTTCGTCGTGAAGGCGCCGAAGCCCCCCTCCTCGAGGAACGAGCGCAGTCCCAGCTCGATCGCGGCGCCGTCGCGCAGCGACTGGTGCCGCTCGCCGCCGGGCAGCAGGGCGGGGACGACGTCGTAGGAGTCGACGTAGACCTGGACGAGGGCGTCCACATCGGCGTCGGTCGCGGCGTCGACCGCCGCGGCGAGCTCGTTGACGCCCCAGGTGTTGACCGAGACGCCGAAGACGTGCTCGGCCTCGGTCTTGTCTCCCTCGGTGACGGCGACGTTCCGCATGTTGTCGCCGAAGCGGGCGAGCTTCAGGCTGCGGACGGCGGCGAAACCCGCGGCGGCCCGGATCCAGGTGCCGATCTGGCCGACGACCCGCGGGTCGGACACGTGACCGACGACGGTCTTGCGCGCCACTCCCAGGCGCGACTGGATGTAGCCGAACTCCCGGTCGCCGTGGGCGGCCTGGTTGAGGTTCATGAAGTCGAAGTCGATCTCGGCCCAGGGCAGGTCGACGTTCGCCTGGGTGTGGAAGTGCAGGAGCGGCTTCTGCAGCGCGTCGAGACCCTTGATCCACATCTTGGCCGGGCTGAAGGTGTGCATCCAGGCGGTCACGCCGATGACGTCGTCGCGGTCGTTGACCTCGAGGGCGAGGCGGCGGATGGCGTCGGAGTCGGTGAGCACCGGCTTCCAGACGACCTTCACCGGGATGCCGTCGGACGCGTCGAGGGCGTCGGCGATGGCGCGCGACTGCTCGGCGACCTGGCGGAGGGTCTCCTCGCCGTAGAGCCCCTGGGAGCCGGTGAGGAACCAGACCTCGTAGTGGTCGAGGGTCGTGTCGAGCGTGGTCACTTCTGGACTCCTTCTTCGGTCGGCGTCGGTGCCTGACCATAGACGTTCTGATAGCGGTCGAAGAGAGCGTCGATGCTCTCCTGCGGGATGGGGAGGGGTTCCCCGAGCTGCTTCGCGAGATGGACGGTGCGGGCGACGTCCTCGGCCATGACCGCGGCCTTCACGGCGTCCTTGGCGTCCTTCCCGATGGTGAAGACTCCGTGGTTCTGCATGAGCACGGCCCGCGAGCGGTGCCCCCGGAGGGTCGCGACGATGCCGCGACCGATTGAGTCGTCGCCGATGATGGCGAACGGCCCGACCGGGATCTCGCCGCCGAACTCGTCGGCCATCGCCGTGATGACGCAGGGGATGCTCTCGCCGCGCGCGGCCCACGCCGTGGCGTAGGTGGAGTGCGTGTGCACCACTCCCCCGACCTCGGGCATGTTCCGGTACACGAAGGCGTGGGCGGCTGTGTCGGACGACGGCGACCGCTCGCTGCCCGGCGTCCCCGCGACGACGGCGCCGTCGAGATCGCAGAGGATCTGGTTCTCGGGCGCCAGGTCGTCGTAGGAGACGCCGCTCGGCTTGATCACGAAGAGGTCGGCTCCGGGGACCCGGCCCGAGACGTTGCCGCCCGTCCAGACGACGAGGCCGTAGCGCGTCAGCTCGGCGTGGAGCCGGGCGACGTCGGCACGGGTGCGCTCGATGGCGCGCTCGACCTCCGGGGCGAACGTGGGGGGCGTCGTGCTCACGGTCGAGCTCCTTCTTCGGGGGTTGTGGTGGTGGAGGCCGTGGGAGTCGCCCCGGCGGCGGCCCGCTGGAGCGGAAGGGCCTCCCGGTACCGGTCGAGGTAGGCCGCGAACCCGTCGAGGTCGCGCGGGGTCGGCTCGGCGACGACGGGCGCCGCGGAGGTGAAGACCTCGGCGTCCAGGAACTCCGCGAGCGACAGGGTGTCGGCCCTCTCGAGGTAGGCGGCGAGGACGGCCGCACCCCAGGCTCCGCCCTCGGAGGCGGTGCTCTCGACGGCGACCGGCACGCGCAGCGCGGCGGCCAGGAGTTGCTGGGCGGCACCCGGGGTCCGGAACAGACCGCCGTGGGCCAGGATCCGCTCGACCCGGACGTCCTCGTCGGCGAGCGCCTCCATCCCGATGCTCAGGGTCGCGAACGCGGCGTAGAGCTCGGAGCGGATCAGGTTGCCGAGCGTGAAGCGGCTCTCGGGCGTGCGGATCAGCAGAGGACGACCGTCGTCGACCCCGGTGACGGTCTCCCCGGCCAGGTAGTTGTAGGCGACCAGTCCGCCGGCATCGGGCTCGCTCGCGAGCGCCTCGCCGAGGAGGGTGGCGTACACGTCGTCCATCGGGGTCTCGTTGCCGGAGGCCTCCGCGAAGCGTCCGAAGACGCGCGCCCAGGCGGCGAGCTCGCTCATGCCGTTGTTGCAGTGCACCATGGCGACCGCGTCGCCGGCGGGAGTCGCGACGACGTCGATCTCCGGGTGCAGCTTCTCGAGGGGCTTCTCGAGCACCACCATCGCGAAGATGCTCGTCCCGACGCTGACGTTGCCGGTGCGCTTCTCGGTCGACTTCGTCGCCACCATGCCGGTGCCGGCGTCGCCCTCCGGCGGGCAGAAGCGGGCTCCCGGACGCAGGGTGCCCGTCGGGTCGAGAAGCGCCGCACCCTCTGCGGTGAGGGTTCCGGCATCCTGCCCGGCCACGAGGACCTCGGGCAGGAGCTCGGCGAGCGCCGGGACCGACCCGCCGAGGAGACCCTGCGTGATCCCGAGGAGGCGGGCGTCGTAGTCGTGCGTCGCCGGATCGACGGGGAACATGCCCGACGCGTCGCCCACGCCGAGCACCGCGCGGCCCGTGAGCGCGTGGTGGACGTAGCCGGCGAGCGTGGTGAGCGACGCGATCTCGCGGACGTGGGGCTCCTCGTCGAGGACGGCCTGGGAGAGGTGCGCGATCGACCAGCGCAGCGGGACGGCGAAGTCGAGGGCGGCGCTGAGCCGCTCGGCCGCGGGACCCGTCGACGTGTTGCGCCAGGTGCGGAACGGAACGAGCAGCTCGCCGTCCGCGCCGAGGGCGAGGTAGCCGTGCATCATCGCCGAGATGCCGATCGCGGCGAACGTCTCGGGGACGACCCCGAACTCCGACTTCACGGCGCTCACGAGGTCGGCGTAGCAGGCCTGGAGGCCGGACCGGATCGCCTCGATCGAGTAGGTCCAGCGACCGTCGACGTACTCGTTCTCCCACTCGTGGCTGCCGGACGCGATCGTCGTCGCGCTCTCGTCGATCAGGCAGGCCTTGATGCGGGTCGAGCCGAACTCGATGCCGAGGATCGCGCGACCCTCCGCGATCGACCGACCGCGGTCGGCTCCTTGCGCGGGTGTGGTCATGATGACGTCCTTGTCGTGGCGGAACGGAACCCGCTCATTCTGTCATGTGAGCGCTCACTTCCGAAAGCGCGAATCGCCGCCTCGGTCTCGCGGAGAACGCCCCGGCGGTGACTCAATATCTCGACGACATATTGTGGACGTATGCATTCCGAGAACGCCCCCACGTCATCGATCGACCTGAATCGCCTCTTGGACACCTGCACGGCGAGACTCGACGATCCGTCCACGCGCGTCCGCGCGTTCGCAATCGAGACGGAGCGGGAGCGAGGGATCTGCGTCGACACGGATCGTTCCGAGGCGGTCGACGAGACGACGTTCGTGTGGGTCGGTCACGGATCTCACCCGGATCCCGAGAGGGCATTCGCCGACTTCGACGCGGTCGTCGCGAGTTGCGCGACCTTCGACCGCCGTCGATTCTTCGAACGACTCGCAATCGCGGACCGGGCGATCCCCACCCCGTCCGAGACGGAAGCCCCACTCCTCCGGGGTCGCGACGACATCGTCCCGATGGCGCTCCACGAGGTCCGAGGCGGTCACCCCGCCTGGGTGGGATCGACCGACGGCGCCGTCGTCGTCCTGCGCCTCCTCCGAGGTCCGGCGTCGCGATCGACCATCACCGTCTCGGAACTCGACGATCCGCTCGATCCGGTCCGCCTCTGGCGTCGACGAGTCCTCCGGAGCTGGAATCTATGACATATTGATGTTTCACGTGTTGATCTCGTCTGCCTTGGGAGCCTCCATTGCCTCTTTTCTCGTCCGTCGTCGCGACCACTGCCATCGCCGCGACATCGACGGTCTTCCCTGCGAACCACTCCGGACCGGACCTCGGCGCAACAGTCGTCGAACGTGCCGCGATCACAGTGCCCCTGGTCGCTGAGTGCGCGCGGGTGACCGCGGAAGGGCGCCGGCTCCTGCAGAGACAGGGCATCACGGCCTGCGAGCCCGACGCGCGCGGAGTGGTCAGTGGCAATTGCGGGACGTCGACTGTGTACGTCGACAAGCTCGCCAGCGGTCGCGGACGAGTCAGCTGGGCTTTGTTCGCAGGGGCGGGAAGCACGATGGTCGGCCGCAACATCACCATCACGTGGGGTCCGGCAGGAGGCGGTCAGTTCTGGGATCTCAGCCCCATGGGTTCCCTCTCCTACTCCAACAGCCGTCAGATCTATGGCTCGGGCCGATTCTCCGCGTCGATCCAGGGGTCCGTGACGATGGTCGGCAAGTACCTCTCCTGCAGCATCCCTCGTCACCAGACCAACACGGTCACCCTCTAGGTCACGTGTGTCAAAGGGGGGGGCGATGCAGGCCCGCGTCAGCGGGGGCGGGTCGAGTCGCGGACGACGAGCGTCGGGGCGAGCAGGGCACCCGAAGCGGCGCGATCGGGGGCGCCGAGCAGGCCCTCGAGCGTCGCCATGATCTGCCGGCCGAGGGCGGCGAAGTCCTGGCGCACGGTGGTGAGCGGCGGGATGAAGTGCGCCGCCTCCGGGATGTCGTCGAAGCCGACGACGCTCACCCGGTCGGGCACGGCGATCCCGCACTCGGCGAACGCGTGGAGCAGCCCGAGCGCCATCTGATCGTTCGCGCAGAACACCGCGGTCACGTCGTCGCGGGCGGCGAGCTCGAGCCCCACGCGGTAGCCACTGTCGGGCCGCCAGTCGCCGCGGAAGGGCTCGCGAACCTCGAACCCGCGACTCTCCAGCACGGAACGCCAGCCCCGCTCGCGCTCGCGCGCGTCGGTCCAGTCGACGGGACCGCCGACGTGGGCGATCTCCGTGTGGCCGAGCGCGACGAGATGCTCCGTCGCGAGGACCGCCCCCGCGAACTGGTCGAGGGAGACGGCGACGAGGCCGTCGTGCTCGCCGCTGTCCGCCGTGACGAGCGGCACGGAGATGTCGACCGTCTGCACGGCCTCGATCGCCGCGGAATCCGGGGCGATCAGCACGATCGCCTCGACGTTCTGACCGAGGAGCGCGTCGATCGCACGGCGCATGTCGGTCCGCAGGATCTCGCGGTTCGACTCCGGCAGGGTCGCGATCGACACCTGGTAGCCGGCCTGCCTCGCCGCCCCCTCGAACCCCTGCATGATGCTCGACGGGCCGAAGAGCGGTCCGCCGGCGGAGATCAGCCCGAGGGCCCGGGTCTTACGGCTGGCGAGAGCGCGGGCGGCGGCGCTCGGCCGGTAGTTCAGCTTGGCGATGGCGGCGTCGACGCGCGCTCTCGTGGCGGGGCGTACGTTCGTGTCGCCGTTGACGACGCGCGACACGGTCTGGTGAGACACGCCCGCCTCGGACGCGACGTCGAAGATGTTCGCCACAGGGGCTGAGTCTAGTGAGGCGACGGCCCGCGGTCAGCGCCCGAGGAGCGCGTCGATCTCGTCGCTCCGGGGCGATTCGGCCGGGCCGAGGCGTGTCACGGCGAGGGCCGCCGCGGCGTTCGCCCGCCGGGCGGCGGCGATCGGGTCGTCCCCGCGGGAGAGAGCGGCCGCGAGGACGCCGAGATGGGCGTCGCCGGCCCCGGTCGTGTCCACCGCCACGACGTCAAATCCCCGCACGTGCACCGCACGCCGCCCACCCGACGCGGAGCCCCGCGACGCGTCGACGACCCAGCAGCCGCGGGGCCCGTCGCGCACCACGACGACGGTCGAGCGTCGCGCCGCGATCGCCGTCGCGGCCAGCGCCTCGGAGGCTCGAGCGGGCGACTCCTGCCCCGTCATCAGGCGCGCCTCGCGAGCGTTCGCGGTGACGACGTCCGCGCGCGCCAGGATCGCCGCGAGGGTCCCCGACGGCAGGCTCGCCACGAGCGGCGACGGGTCGACGATCACGGTGACGCCCTCGGCGAGGGAGGCGACCCACCCCGGCAGTGCGAGCGCATTCGCAGGATGCCCGAGCGAGTACCCCGAGACGGCCACGACGTCGCCCCACCGCACCTCGACCCCGTCCAGCGCCGCCCGCGTCAGCCGCCCCTCGGCTCCGGGCACCGTGACGAAGGTCCGCTCCGCCCCGGCGTCGACCAGTCCGATGGCGTAGCCGGTGTCGACGCCCGGCACGGTCGGCCCGAGGCAGGGGATGCCGTGCCCGTCGAGGGCCGCCCGGACGACGTCGGCGACCGGTCCGGTTCCGAGGGCGCCCGCGTAGACGGCGGGGAGGCCGTCGCGCACGGCCGCCACGAGCGTGTTGACGGCGCCGCCGGCGAGGATCCGCGAGGACGACGCCAGGACGTCGCCTCCCCGTTCCGGGAGCGCGTCGATCTCGAGGACGAGGTCGGCGATGGCGTTGCCGACGTGGATCAGGCGGGCGGGACCCGTCACGCCTCGCCGCCCTCGCGGAGCCGGAGAGCCAGGAGCCCGTCGACGACGGGGCCGAGGTCGAGGCCGTTGACTCGGGTGACGGTGTAGACCGCGGCTCCCGGCCACGCGGCCTGCCCGTGGACGGCGCCGAGGACGGCACCGGCCATCGCCGCGATGGTGTCCGTGTCGCCGCCGACGGAGGCCGCGTCGCCGAGGGTGACCCACGGATCCTGCTCGAGGGCGGCGAGGCCCAGGGCGGCGACCACCGACTCCTGCGAGGCCACCGAAGTGCCGACGACCTCGAAGAGGGCGTCGAGCCGTTCGTCGGCGGGCACGCGCGGGAGCCACTCGCGCACCCAGACGAGTCGGGAGGCGATGTCGCCGCCCGAGACCCAGGTTCCGCGTCGGGCACCGAGCCGGGCCGCCTCGACGGCGAGGTCGAGAGCCTCGTCGACGGTGGCGCCGTCGAGGCCCGCGCTGATCGCCGCGGCGACGGCCGAGGCGCCCGCGATGCCGAGGCCGGTGTTGTGCGTGAGGGCGGACGCCGCCTCGACGGCGTCGACCAGGGCGTCGAGGTCACCGGAGGGGGTCGCGATGCCGACGGGGGCGATGCGCATGGCCGCCCCGTTCGTGGTCCCGCCGGAGCCCGCCTCCTCGACGGGGACGCCCTCGAGGAGCCGCTGCACGGCGGCCCGGGTGCTGGGACCGAGGAGGTCGAGGGAGCCGCGCTCGAGCATCCTGCGCTCCCACTCGACGAGCCGCCGGGCGAACACCTCGGGGTCGACCCGGCCGTCGCCCTCCAGCAGCACGTCGGCGAGGAGGAGCGCCTGCTCGGTGTCGTCGGTGACCGTGCCCGCGCGCATCCCGGCGGCGATCCGCTGGTGGGGCCCGGCGTCGAGGAAGGCGGTCACGCGCCCGTGGTCGCTCCGGATGGTGTCGAGCGACAGCGACTGCGTCGGCATCCCCAGGGCGTCACCGAGGGCGAGGCCCACGAGCGACGCCCGCGCCCGGTCGGAGAGCGACGTCGCACCGGTCATGGCCCCATCGTGGCATCGTTGTCCCCGGCGCGACAGGAGATGTCGGCTGGAGCGCCTGGATGCGCAGCCGAGCGCCCAGACCGATGCCGGGAGGCGACCGTGGAACGACCGCCGGACGCCGTCCCCGTCGACGACGTCGTCCGCGAGCTGCGCGCCGCCGGCTCCGTCTTCGCCGAGGAGGAGGCCGCGCTGCTGCTCGACGAAGCCCGGGACGACCGCGACCTGCGCAGGATGCTCGACCGCCGCGTCGCCGGAGTCCCGCTCGAGCACGTCCTCGGCTGGGCCGAGTTCCACGGCCAGCGCATCCGGGTGACCGACGGCGTGTTCGTGCCCCGCCGTCGCACCGCCCTCCTCGTGGAGACGGCGCTGGGCCTCGCCCCGAGGCGTGCGCTCGACCTCTGCTGCGGCTCCGGAGCGGTCGGCCGCGCCCTCGAGGTCGCGCTCCCGGGCTGCGAGGTCTGGGCCGCCGACCTCTCCCCCGCGGCCGTCGCCTGCGCCCGGACAAATCTCTCCCGTCCCGACCGCGTCGTCGCCGGCGACCTCTACGCGGCCCTGCCCGAGGCCCTCCGCGGCACGTTCGACGTCGTCGTCGCGAACGCCCCGTATGTCCCGACCGCGGAGCTCGACTTCCTCCCGCAGGATGCCCGGCTCCACGAACCCGCCTCGGCCCTCGACGGCGGCTCCGACGGGCTCGATCTCCAGCGCCGGGTGGCGTCGGGGGCCCGGGAGTGGCTCCGGCCCGGCGGGTCGCTCCTGGTGGAGACGAGCGTGCGGCAGGCGGAGGCGAGCCGGCAGGCGATGGAGGCGGCGGGGCTCCGGGCGGGCATCCTGCGGTCGGAGGAGCTCGACGCCACCGTCGCGGTCGGGGTATATCCGCTGTCCCCCTGATTGGGGGCATGTCGCATCGGCGTTACGCGGCTGTGCTGGCGTTCGAGCGGGAGGCGACTTGTAGGCTGGCCTGCGCGATTGTCTTTTCCCCAAACCCGAATGGTGGCCCATGGACCCGCACGACTACCTGCACGCTCTCAAGAAGAGTTGGATCGTCATCGTCGCCCTCGTCGTGGTGGGCTTCGTCGTCGGATTCGGCGCGTCGCACGCGCAGCCGGACAGCTACCGCGCGACCAGCAGCGTCTTCGTGTCGTCGTCTCAGGGGACGGCCTCCGACCAGCTGCTGCAGGGATCGTCGTTCAGCCTCGCCCAGGTCCAGTCGTACGCGCAGCTCGCCACCACCCCCGCGGTCCTCGAGCCCGTCATCGCCGACCTCGGCCTCGACGTGACGCCCGCCCAGCTGGCGACCCGCGTGACCGCGTCCGTGCCGCTCAACACCGTCATCATCGACATCACCGCGACCGACGCGTCGCCGAAGCAGGCCGCCGCCATCTCGAACGCGGTCAGCTCGTCGCTCCGCACGGTCACGACCGACCTCACCCCCCAGACCACCTCCGGCTCCGGCGTCGTGTCGCTGTCGATCGTCGCCCCCGCGACCACCCCGACCGTGCCGGCCGGCCCCAACCGCCACCTGATCGAGCTCCTCGCCGCACTCGTCGGCCTCGTCGTCGGCGTGATCTACGCGGTCACCCGCTTCACCCTCGACACGCGCCTGCGCAGCGCCTCGGACGTGGCGAAGCTCACCACCGCGCCGGTGCTCGGCACGGTCCAGCGCCTCGCCCACGGCGCCCCGTACGGCCTGGCCCTGCGCGACCAGCCCGAGTCCGCTTCCGCGGAGGACGTCCGCCGCATCCGCACCACCCTCCAGTTCGCGGTCGCAGGAGCCCCGGCGACCTCCCTCACGGTGGTCTCGGCGCGCCCCGGCGACGGCCGCACCGCGTTCGCCCTGGATCTCGCCCTCGCCGCGGCGGAGCGCTCCGCCCGGGTCCTCGTCATCGACGCCGACCTGCGCTCCGGCGGCCTCGCCGCCCTGGCCCGGACCGAGGGATCGGCCGGTCTCACGACCGTCCTCGACGGCACTCAGACCCTCGCCGACGCCGTGACCGAGGTGCAGCGGGGCGTCTTCGTCCTCCCCGCGGGCCAGCTGTCGCAGGCCCCGAGCCTCGCCCTCGGCTCCCCGGCGTTCGCGTCGCTCCTCGAGGACGCCCGCAAGCACTACGACCTCGTCATCGTCGACACCCCGGCCCTCCAGCCGTACGCCGACGCGCTGTCGGTCGTCGGACACACCGACGGCGCCGTCGTCGTCGCGGCCGCGAAGTCGACGAACCGGGCGCAGCTCTCCTCGACCCTCTCCGCTCTCGAGGGCGTCGCGGCCCCCGTGCTCGGCGTCGTCGTGACCAAGGGGGCACCCGAGGCCCACGCTCACGCACCGGCCCGCTCGCACGCGGCTGCGGCCGCGCCCGCCGCCGCCGGTGCGCAGGCGTCGGTCACGGCGCACGCGGCTCACGCCGCCGAGGCCGCCGCCGACGCCGCGGAGGCGCCGGGCGCGTCCGTCGCCGCGACGGACGAGGACGCCGACACGAACACGGACACGGACACGACGTCGACCGACGCCGACGACACCCCCACCGCCGCCGCCTCCGCGACGCCGCCCCGACGTCCCGGACAGCGACCGACCAGCGCCCGTCCCGCGGCGCGCGGCACCAAGCGCTAGCCGCTCTCTCGGGCCCGCCTCGACCGGCCGGTCGCCGTCGACGGCGTCAGGGGCGGGTCGACAAGCGTCAGCGCCGGTACTCCTGGTAGCGGTAGCCCCAGGCACCGGTGAGGAGCCCCGCTCCCCGCGCGAGGGTGCGCACGCCGCGGGCCCGCTGGCCGATGCGTCGGAGCGCCGTGCCCGCGACCAGGCGCGCCGCGCCTCCTGCGAGCCGGAGAGCTCCCTCGCCGCTGAGGCGGAGCCGGAGGCGCAGGCGCCCCGCCGCCCGGCCGTGCAGGATCAGCGACGTCATGGCCCAGCCGTTGCCGCTCGAGAACGCGCGCTGCACGACCCAGCGCCGCGTGACCCGCGCGGCGGGCACGACGTCGGTGACGACCGCGTCGGCGTGCCAGAGCATCCGGCCCCCGGCGCGCACGATCTGACGGGTGAAGAGGGTGTCCTCCCCGCCGAACGAGCCGAGGGAGACGTCGAAGCGGAGACCGGCGGAGCGCACGAAGCGGAGGTCGAGCAGCAGGTTATTGGTCGCTCCCACGTCGATCGCCGTGCCGGTGGGGAGCTGACGCCGGACGAAGAAGCGCCCCGCCTCGATCCACGCGTCGGGCGCGACCTGGTACTCGGAGACGACGGGCCCCACGACGGCCGCGGCCCGCTCGCGGTGCTGCAGGCCGACGAGGAGCGACAGCCAGCGGGCCGACGGGCGCTCGTCGTCGTCGATGAAGACGAGGAGGTCCTCGGTGGCGCTCTCGTCGAGGGCACGGTTGCGGGCCGCCGAGATCCCCGGCTCCGGTTCGTGCGCGTAGTCGATCTCGACGTCCTCCGACGCGGCGGCGGCCCGCTCGACGGTCTCCCGGGCGGACGCGTCCGGGTCGTTGTCGACGACGAGGACGCGCGTCGCGACGTCACCGGCCACGGCCGCGGCCTGCTCGACGAGCAGAGGCAGGATCGCCTCCAGGTCGTCCTTCCGGCGGAAGGTGAGGACGGCGATGGTGAGGGTCGTCATGACCCCATCCTGCCGTCTTCGACGAGTTCGTCGAGGCTGAGCCCGGCGACCGACAGGGCGAAGCCGGCGAGCCGGTCGACGAAGTGCCGCAGCGTGAGGTCCTCCTCGACGCTCCTGCGGGCCGCCTGGCCGAGGCGGACGGCGAGCGAGCGGTCCTCGAGCGTCCGCAGGAGGCGTTCGGCCAGGGCCTCCGCATCGCCGACCGGCACCAGGAACCCGGTCCGGCCGTCGTCGACGTAGTCCTCGATGCCGGGTGTCCGCGTCAGGACGACCGCGCGACCGACGGCCATGGCCTCGAGGGCGACGACGTGGCCCGAGGCGTGCAGGTTGTCGCCCGTCGCGTTCGCGAAGCACCAGGCGCGGGAGTGGAGGTCACGGAGCTCGTCCGGGTCGAGCCGGTCGAAGGTAGTGACACCCCGGGGCACGGCGGCGCCCGCGGAGCCCTCGTCCTGGACGACGAACTGCGCCCAGGGCATCCGGTCGCGCACGATCTCGACCGCAGCGTAGAGCGTCGCCAGGTCGCGGTGCCGATCGAGGCCCGCGCTGACGACCAGGGGCGCGTCGCCCGAGGGGAACGGTTCCGCGCGGAAGAAGTCGGAGTCGACCCCCGCCCGGAAGTACGCGATCCGCGGACCGTCGTCGCCGACGAACGCGCGGAGGGCGTCGACCTGGCCCCGGCTCGTCACCCAGAGGCCGTCGAGAGCCCGCAGGACCTCGCGCATCCGCCCGGGGTCGCGCCCCTCGCGGACGATGTCGGTGATCCACTGGACGCCCGTCACCATCGTCTGGCGCGGCTCCCTGAGTGCCAGACGCCGGCCCGCGTTCTCGTCCCAGGTGAGGCCGATGCCACCGCGCCGCGCACCGCCGGCGAGCAGAGGTCGGCGCCGGGGCAGGATCCGCCCGCGCACCTTCTCGCCGAGCGTCGGCTCCGAGAGCGAGCCCACGGTGGCGGCGGGGTCGACCTCGCGCAGGGCCTCCAGTCCGTGCGGCCACTCGCCGGGCGTCCTGCCGCGCTGGAACGCGTCGCGCCAGGCGTCCAGGTCGGTCTCGTGGGGGAAGAGGACGTCGAGCATCAGGCGGCCCTCCGCTCGGGGCGCGCGGGAGCGGCCGCAGGCCGACCGGATGCACGCGGGAAAGTAGGATGGGTGCCATCGCACGCCGGGCGCACGGGAGGGGACACCGCTTGGAAGGCCCCCGCAGCACCGCCGTGATCGTCGTCAACTACGGCTCCAGCGCTCTTCTCCGCTCGAACCTCGCGCCCCTGTCGCGGGCCCGTCCGGGCCTCCTCGTCGTGGTGGTCGACAACTTCACCGACGAGCGCGAGGCGGCGGCGCTCGGGGCGCTCGGTCGAGCGGAGGGCTGGGAGGTCGTCCTCTCCCCCGAGAACGTCGGCTTCGGGGCCGGCATGAACCTCGGAGCCGCTCGGGCGCTCGAACGCGGTGCCGGGACGCTCGTGCTCCTGAACCCCGACGCCCTGCTCTCGCCGGAGGCGTTGGACGCGCTCGCGGGCGAGGTCGAGCGGGAGCCCTCGGTGATGGTCGCCCCGCGCATCCTGCGACCCGACGGCTCGGTCTGGTTCGAGGGTTCCGACCTCTACCTCGACGACGGCCGCATCCGGTCCCGGCGCAGGCGCATCGAGGGAGCGCGCGTCGAGGAGTGGCTGAGCGGGGCCTGCGTGGCCCTCTCGGCCGAGCTGTGGAAGCGCTGCGGCGGATTCGACGAGGAGTACTTCCTCTACTGGGAGGACGTCGACCTCTCGCGCCGCGTGACCCGCGCCGGCGGCGCCCTCCGCGTGGCGAGCGACGTCGACGTCGTCCACGCCGAGGGCGGGACGCAGGGCGACGGCGCGGAGGAGACCGGCCAGGCGAAGTCGTCGACCTACTACTACTACAACATCCGCAACCGGATGCTCTTCGCCGCCCGCCACCTCGACGACGACGCCGTGCGGCGTTGGAGCCGTCAGGCGCTGCCGATCGCCTGGGAGGTGCTGCTGCAGGGCGGCCGGAGGCAGCTCGTCACGACGCCGTCGACCCTGCTCGTGGCTCTCCGGGCCGTCCGCGACGGTCGACGGATCGCTCGCGAGGGTCTCCGCCGGACGAACTGATCTCACTCCGCGTCGCTCGCGGAGGCGGGCGCCGCCGCGCGACGCTTCAGGTCGCGCGAGACGTACCAGAGGTCGGGCACGACCTGGCAGATCAGCACCGAGATCGCCGAACCCATGATGGGCCCCGCCGCACCGAAGGGGGCGATCAGGAACCACGACAGCCCGAGGTTCAGCGGCACCATGATGAGGATCGGGATCACCTGGAAGGTGAGCCCCGCCTTGTCGGTCATGTACATGCCGACCGGGTACTTCGCCGCCTGCATGGCCACGAACACGACGAACCAGACCAGGAGCCATGCGCTGAGCTGGATCCGGTCACCCGCGATGAAGTGCACGAGGAACGGCGACACCAGGGCCAGCGCCGTCCCGACCAGCACCGCCCCGAGCGTGAACCAGATCGTCGGCTTGGTCGGCGACTCGATGCGCCCCTGGGAGCGGGCCTTGGCGTAGTGCGGCCACAGGGCGATGCCGGAGGCCGCGATCGTCTGCAGGACGAGCCCGAAGAGCTGCGCGGCGAGGTTGTACTGCGCGAGGTCGTCCTGGGTGCCCGCGTGGCTGAGCAGGAGGCGGTCGGTCTGCAGCGTCAGCGGCATCGCGACGGTCTGGATGAGCATCGGCCACGCCAGGTGGATCGCCTTGACGCCCGGGTACGACCGGATGCGCGGTACGAGGCGGATCGCCTGGCCGACCTGCGGCGAGAGGGCGCGGGCGCCGATGGCGAGGCAGATGACCGACAGGAGGCTGTTCGCCACGTAGGAGACGACCGCGAGGTAGGTGCCTGCGGGCACGTTCAGCATGACGAAGGTGCCGATCACGAGCAGCATCGTGGGCGCGACGACGGCCTGGCTGGCCACCTGCACGTTCGTCTTCTTGAGACCGACCAGGATGCGCTGGCCGACGGTCATCGGGACGACGACCCCGTAGACGAAGAGGCAGAGCCCCGCCGCGATGTTGCCGCCGGGCAGAAGGCCCTTGCCTAGGAGGGCCGGCCACAGCCCCAGGACCGTGATGACGATCGACGCGACCACCATGATCCCGCCGGAGACGATCAGGATGCGGAAGGCGGTGACGATGGTCCGCTTGACCCGGTCGTCGGTGCGGGGCGACGAGGATCCTGCGACCGCGTTGATGACGACGGCCGCCATGCCGAGGTCGGCGAAGGGCAGGAGCGTCGGGAACGTCGAGAGGAGGCCGTACTGCACGTAGGCGCCCGTGCCGAAGTTCTGGAGGATGAGGCGGCTCGTGATGATCCCCAGGATGCCGGAGAGCGCCATCACGAACACCTTGACGGCAGCCGTCGACCCGACCGCGCCCATGGGGCCGCCGGCTCGGGGTCGGGTGGTCTCGGTGGAGGTCTTCGTGTCGGTCATGTTACCGGGGCCTCCACGGAGGAGCCGCGGTGGAGCGCCACGGCCCGGCGGTAGGCGCGGACGTGGTCGGCTCCCGCGACGTCCCACTCGCGGAGGGAGAGGTCGGGTCGGTCGGAGTCACCGAGAGCCGCCGCCCCGTCGAGGGCGGTCTCGATGTCGCGGGCGTCGAGGTCGCCGCGGAAGTGGTGGACCCACGACTCGCCGACCTCGTGGGCGAGGCGGCGCGTCACCTCGTTGTCCGGGACGAGCACGGGGCGGTCGAGGGAGAGGGCGGTCAGCGCCGTGCCCGAGTTGTGCATCTCGCGATAGGGCAGGACGACGAGCTGCGCGCTCGTCACGACGTCCACGAGCTCCGCGTCGTCGAGGAAGCGCGGCACGAGGGCGATCCGCTCGTCGAGGGACGCGAGCGCCGCGAGCTCGGCCTCGAGCTCCGGGGTGCTGGCCCGCCCCGCGGCCACCAGGCTGGCGTCGCTCCGGACACCGCGGAAGGCCTCGAGGAGTCCCTCGACCCCCTTGTAGCGGCGGATCAGACCGACGAACGCGGCCCGGCCCGGCACCCGGTCCTGCCGGGGGATCCCGGCGAACCAGTCGCGGTAGTGGCCGTGCGGGATGAGCTCGAAAGCCCGACCCTCGACCTCGGGAGTGTCGTCGTTGAGACGGATCCACAGCGCGGTGCGCCGTTCGATCAGGGACAGCAGGAGCCGCTCCCGCCGCGAGATCCCGGTGGGGAGCTCCAGGTTGTGCAGCGTCCGCACGATCGGGGTCCGTGTCGCCGCGAGCTTGGCGAGGAGCAGGAGGGTGAGCCCCTGCCGGGCGAGCTTCTTAGCAGGGCTGTGGCCCGAGACCAGGATTTCGGGCCAGTGCACGTGGAAGACGTCGGCGCGCTTCAGGAGCGCGGCGCGGAACGAGAACGTCCGGACGGCGACGCCGGGCTGCGCGGCGACCGCCCGGCCCAGCATCACCAGGTAGGGATTCGTGGTGGGCCGGGGCCGCGGGAAGGACTGCTGCACGATGAACGTGCGTCCTCCCGCGTCCCCGACCCGGCCGCGGATCCTCGTCACGGCTTGAAGGCGCTCAGCTGCGAGACACTCACGACCTGCGGGAGGTTCGTCGCGCTGCCGGAGAGGTAGCCGACCACGCCGACCCCGCCCGGATTCTGCAGGGCCGCGTAGCTGTCGGTGGCCGTCTCGGCCCAGGCCGTGGGCTCCGTGGTCCCGGTCGCCCAGATCTTCGCGCGGACCGTCGTCGGGGAGGTTCCCGTCGCCTGGACGCGGATCGTGAAGCTGGATCCGGCCGTGGCCGAGAGGCCGGCGATGTTCTTCTCCGCGACCAGGGTCGTGGCGGTTCCGCTGGCCTGGTACGAGAGCAGCGAGAGGCCGACGGCACCGTTCGACTGCAGGCGGGCCTGAGCGCGGTACTCGGTGTTCGTTCCCACCGTGCGGGCCACGGCGGAGACGTACGTGCCGCCACCGGTCGGAGCCTTGCTGGCCGCGAAGGTGAACGACAGGTCCGTGTTCGCCTGCGAGACGCCGTTCAGGTAGGCCGCGATCTGCGTCCCGCCGGTCGGCAGCGACAGCGCACCGGAGCCGTTGCTCACGGAGAGGTTCGACGCGCTGCCGACCCTCGTCCACGCGCCTCCGGCGTTCGCCGTCCCCCAGCCGCCCGTGACGGTCCGGGAGAACGCGTCGAGGGCGAAGGGGGTCCCGGCCGGGGCGGTGACGGTGACGGTCTGCGTGGCCTTGTTCGTGGCTCCGCCGTTGTCGGTCACCGTGAGCGTCACCGTGTAGGTGCCGGCCGCGGTGTAGGTGTGGCTGGTCGTCGCACCGGTCGCGGTCGCGCCGTCCCCGAAGGTCCAGGCGTACGAGGCCACGGTGCCGTCGGCGTCGGTGGAGCCCGTGCCGTCGGCGGTGATGGCCAGGTTCGACGCTGCCGTCGTGAACGACGCCACCGGCGGCTGGTTCGGCGCCGGAGCGACGGTGACCGTCTGCGAGGCGGTTCCGGTCGCGCCCTGGTTGTCCGTCACCGTGAGCTTCACGGTGTAGGTGCCCGCCGCGGCGTAGGTGTGGCTCGCCGTGGCTCCGGTGGCGGTCGCGCCGTCTCCGAAGGTCCAGGCGTAGCTCGCCACGGTGCCGTCCGGGTCGCTCGACGCGGTGGCGTCGACGGCCAGGGCCAGGTTGGTGGCGGTCGGCGTGAACGCGGCCGTCGGCGGGACGTTGGCCGGAGGCGCGACGGCCACCTGGGCGGACGAGGCGCCCGTGGCTCCCTGGTTGTCCGTCACGGTGAGCTTCACCGTGTAGGTGCCGGCCGCGGCGTAGGTGTGCGACGGCTTGACGCCGGTGCCGGTCGCGCCGTCACCGAAGTCCCAGGCGTACGAAGCCACGGTGCCGTCGGGATCCGACGACGCGGTCGCGTCGAACGCGGCCCCGAGGTTCGTCACGACGCTCGTGTACGAGGCGACCGGGGGCTGGTTGGCGGGCACGGTCACGGTGACCTGCTGCGTCGAGGAGCCGGTGGCTCCCTGGTTGTCCGTCACCGTGAGCTTGACCGTGTAGGTGCCGGCCGCGGCGTAGGTGTGCGACGGCTTGACGCCGGTGTCGGTCGTCCCGTCACCGAAGTCCCAGGCGTACGAGGCCACGGTCCCGTCGGAGTCGCTCGACGCGCTCCCGTCGAAGGCCACGGCCAGGTTGGTCGGCGTCGCGGTGAAGGTGGAGGTCGGCGCGGCGTTCGCCGGCGTCCCCCCGGCCCCGAGGGCGAAGTGCTGAGCCACCGTGGAGGCGTCGAGGGTGTGGTCGTAGACCGCGACCTCGTCGATCGTGCCCGGGAAGTAGGCGCTCGAGGAGCCCCACGTCGTGTCGCCGCCGACCTTCCAGTAGCCCTGGTAGGCCTGGGCCTGCGTCGTCGGGTTGGTGCCGATGAGGGCGCCGTCGACGTACAGCTTCAGACCGTCGGAACCCTGGGTGGCGACGACGTAGTGCCAGGTGCCGTCGTTGTAGCTGGCCGGGGTGGTGACGGTGTTCGTCTGGCCGGTGTACGTGCCGAAGACGAGCTGACCGTTGTCCTGCATGTAGACGTGGCGGTCGTAGGCGCTCGACTGACCGGTCTGGTTGTTGCCGAAGCCGATGATCTTTCCACCGGTCGTCGTCGTGGTCTTGAACCACGACTCCAGCGCGTACGTCTCCGGGTCGTTGTACGACTGCGAACTCACGACCTGGCCCGACGACCCGTCGAGGGTCGCCGCGTGGTTGGACGTGCCCGCGAGAGCGCCCGGAGCCTGCTGCGTCACGCCGCCGACGTAAAGGCCGTCGGACTGCGTGTTGCTGGCGTCCTTCGCCGTCGCGGAGCCCGCGGCGTCGTCGAGGCGCCAGTAGAGGCTCGGGTTGTCGGTGAAGACCCGGTTGCCGTAGGCGTCGGCCGGGGCCGTGGCGAGCGTCGTCGTGTTCCCGGCGGCGATCCACTGGGCGTCGACCTGGTTGCGCGAGAGCGCGGTCGGGTAGACGGACACGTCGTCGATGGCGCCGGCGAAGAAGTTCGCGCCGTTCCACGAGGAGTCGCCGCCGACCCGCCAGTAGCCCTGGTAGTTCTGCGCGGAGGAGTTCGAGCGCGAGCCGACCAGCTTGCCGTCGACGAAGAAGGTCTGACCGGCGGAGGAGAGCGTGCCGATCACCTGGTGCCAGGTGCCGTCGTTCAGGGCCTTGGGGCTCGTGATGATCTCGGTGTTGCCGTCGTAGACGCCGAAGTTCACCTTGCCGGACGGGTCCATGTAGATGTGACGGTCGTAGTTCGACGAGGTGCCGGTCTTCGTGTCGCCGAAGCCGACGATCTTGCCTCCGGCGGTCGTGGTGGTCTTGAACCAGGCCTCGACCGAGAAGGTCTGCGGTCCCTGGACGGCCGTCTGCGTGGCGGCGAGGCCCGAGGCGTCACCCGAGAACGTCGATCCGGTGCTGCCGTCCGTCGCCGACCCCGCGGTTCCGCGGCTCACGCCCGTTCCCGCGACCAGGTCGTTGTAGCCGACGTTGTCGTAGACCGCGGTGCCGGAGGCCTCGTTGAGGCGCCAGAGCGACGAGGCGCCCTGCGCCTGGACCGTCTTGGTGTAGTTCGACGGCTGCGCGCTGGTGACCGTCGCGAAGGCGGAGTCGCCCTTGACGGTGTTCCCGAAGGAGTCCGTCGCGCTGATCCGGTAGCTGTACTGGACGCCCGGCGTGAGGCCGGTGTCGACGAAACCGAGGTTCGGCCGCTGCCAGAAGTTCGACGTCGCGGTGGTCGTGTAGACGGGGGTGGCCCCGCCGTTGCGGTAGACCTTGTAGGTCAGGAGCGCGTTGTCGCGGTCCCAGTTCGCGGCCCAGCTCAGGCGCACGGTCCCGGAGGAGAGCGACACGGCCGACGGCACGAACGACGAGCCGGTGACCATCGGGCCCTGCTTGTTCGTCGACAGCGACGAGACCGCGAAGCGGGTCAGGCCCTGCTGCGCCGAGCCGTTGACGGTGGTGAACTCGCCGCCGTAGACGACGTACTGCGAGTTCGACGACGCCGCGACGCTCCAGGGGCCCTGCGACTGGCCGGTGAAAGTGCCCGTGTTGAAGTCCGGGTACCAGTTCAGGAGCGACGGGGTCGGGTTGCCGGCGTAGTCGTAGTAGCCGCCGTACGGGTTCGTCGTCGCGGTGCCGGTGGCCGCCTTGCTGAAGGCCAGCGCGCGGTGGAAGGTCCAGGTGGGCTCGGTCTGCGGGAAGCCGCCGACGTTGCCGCAGTAGTGCGGGTGGCCCGCGATGTACTCGGCGTTCGCCGTGGTGGCGACGGAGTACGTGTCACCGTGGCAGTCCTCGACCCAGGTCAGGGTCCCGGTCGCCCAGTCGGCACGGAACGAGCCCTCGAGGTTGCCGCCGGCTCCGAAGACGTAGCCCGAGCCGTAGAGGCCGTCGGCGTCCGAGGAGAGGCTCGTGATGCCGGCCTGCGTTCCGCCGTTGCGGATGAGGGTGTTGACGTTCCAGGGCAGGATCGCGGCCGAGGTCGGGTCGACCGCTGCCAGGCCGTAGCCGGGGTTGCTCGAGCCGTTGAGCGTCGTGAAGCTGCCGCCGACGACGACCTTCGACGAGTCGGGCGCCAGCGCGAGCGACGAGACGTCGCCGCCCTGGGCGTTGGGGTTCCAGGGCTGCAGCGCGCCGTTCGTCGCGGACAGCGCGGCGACCTTGTTGCGCACGCTGCTGCCGACGGAGCTGAAGGCGCCGCCCACGTAGACGGTCGACGCCGTCGCGACTACGGCGTTGACGGTCGCGTTCGGAGTCGGGGCGAAGGTCTTGATCAGGGCGCCGGTCGAGGGGTTGAGCGCGGCGACCCGGTAGGAGTTGGTGCCGTTGACGCTCGTGAAGGCGCCGCCCACGTAGAGCACGCTGCCGTCGGGCGAGGTCGTGATCGACTTGACCTGCGCGTTGAGGACCGGGTTGAACGTCGTGATGAGCGCGCCGGTCGTGAGGTTGTAGGCGAGCAGGTAGGCCTGGCTCGTCGTGTTCGTCCCGGCGGCGGAACCGGCGGGGCGGACCGTCGTCCAGTTACCACCCGCGTAGACGACGTTGCCGACGATCTTCTGCGACCAGACGACGCCGTTGATCTGCGGCGTGGGGAGGGCATCCGCCGTGACCGTGGTCGGCGTCGCCGGCGACGCCGGGTCGACGGGCGCGGAATCCGCCGAAGCGGGCTGAGCGATCAGAAGACTGCTCAGGACGATTGCTGCGGCGGAAACGGCTGCGATGCTCGGAAGGCGCAGGCGATTCGGCACGGATTTCCCCATGGGGTGCCTCATTCGGGTCGGGTAAGCCGTGATTTCGGGTCACGTCTGTGAAACACGTGAATTTCGGGTTCACGAACGCACGACAATTCGGGTATCGGGCGTTATGCCGACTATAACTGTCCCCCGGTCGGGTGCCATACCCCCCTAATGGGGCACGTTCACCCCCCGTTCACCCGCGCGACGGGGGGAGTCAGCGCGGAGCGGCCCCGCGGAACGCGGTGACCGGCGTCCCCGCCCGGTAGTCGACGGTGATCGTGACGTCGCTCCGGGCCGACTCGGCCAGCGTGAAGGTGAACGTCGCCGTCGCCGTCTTCCCGGCCGCGACCGACGCGGGGAACGCCTTGCGGACGCTGACGAGCTCGTTCGCAGGAGTCGCCTCGGGCCCCGAGGTCACGTTGACGACGACCGTGTCGAGCGCGAGCGCGGACGCCCCCTCGTTGCGGAGCTCCACCTGGAACCGGATGGCCGGCCCGGACACCTCGCCGATGCCGGAGGCCTTGCCCTGGACCGCGGCCAGCCCCGCGACCCGGACGACGATGCCCTTGGTCGGCGAAGCCGTCTGGCCGATCGGCGCGGGGGACGCCACGGTCCCGGGGCCCGCGGTCGGCAGCGGCGCAGCCGAAGCGGAGGGCGAGGATCCGGGTGCACCGGAGGCCCCGGGGCCGGCCGAGGCGGACGACCCGGGCTGGCCCTGGGACGACGCCCCGGCCGAGGACGACGGCGAGGTCGCGGGAGCCGGGGCTCCTGCGCCGCGGACGACGAGGACCACGACGAACGCGACGATCAGCGCGAGGACGATCCCCGTGACGACGAGGGCGACGAGTCGGCCCCGCCGGGGGTCGAGGGCGGGAGTGACGGCTTCGGGGCGCCCGTCGGCGCGGTCGTCGGGGTCGAGGTCGGCCATGACGGCTCCTTGGGGGCGAGGGGGCGGGCATCGCGCGGGGAGCCGCGGCGAGCGGTCACGAGCGGGATCGCGACGAGTCCGAGCGCGACGGCCATCGCCCGGTAGCTGGTGAGGAACGGGCCGAAGACGAGGAACCAGATGCTCAGGGCGACGAGGAACGCGCCGACAGCGCTGGTGGAGCGGTGCGCCACCTGGTGGACGAGGCCCCAGACGAGCAGCACCGCGACGACGACCGACAGCACGAGGCCCGCGATCCCGAAGGCCGCCCACAGGTCGCCGAAGACCGAGTGCAGCTCGACCTGCGAGCCGAAGAGGTAGCGCTCGACGTAGCCGTTGTTCGGGGCGTAGCCGATGTCGGCCATTCCGCTCTTCGCCTCGAGGATCTGGTTCGGCGTCAGGCCGACCCCGGCCCCGAACCCGGCGGGATGGTGCGACATCAGCGCGAGCGTGGCCGCGAGCTCCGGCCGTCCGCCGAGGATCAGGGAGCCGGACGTCTCGATCTGCGCGATCGACCTCGCCTGCGTGGCGGCACCGAGGAACCCGCCGAGGATGAGCGCCTGACCGACGTTGTAGACGACGACGGCGAGCACCGCGATGCCGATGAGGAGCCGGACGACGGAGCCGCGCGGGCTCCGGCGCCGGAGCGGGACCTGGACGGCGACGATCACGAGCGCGAAGAAGAGCTCGCCGAAGAGCGAGCGCGAGTCGTGGCCCGCCGAGTAGGCGGCGAGCGCGAGGAGCACCGCGATCTCGACCCACCAGCGCCGCAGCCGCTGGGCGAGAGCCAGGGCCAGCACCGTGAGGGGGAGGGCGAAGGAGAATTTCCACGGGTTGGACGAGAACTGCGCGTCGAGCGGGTAGATGCCGACGACGAGACCGATGCCGAAGGCGATGCCGATCGACGAGGGTCGCAGGATGCCCCGGGCCCAGAGCACCACGCCGATGGCCGTGACGAAGGAGACGAAGACGGCGATCGACGAGATGACGTCCCCGCTCGCGGCCGGGTTCGTCGACCGGTGCGCGAGGAGGAGGACGACGCCCGAGGCGAGGGTCGCGAGACCGAGCGCCACGAGGATCCTGCCGCCTCGGAAGCGGAGGAAGGCCGGAGCCCAGAGGGGCAGCAGCACGACGGCCACGAGCTCGCCCACGGTGACACCCTGCGGCAGCGGGATCCGCACGCCGATGGAGGCGACCGCGACGACGGCGAGGACCTTGACCCAGGTGCGCGTCTCACCCGTCGGCTCGTCGCCCGAGACGGCGGCGGCGAGCAGCCCGCGACGCCGCGGGGGCACCCCGGTCACGGCTCTCTCGGCGACGGTCATGGCGTCAACACTAAGGGTCGGAGGCGGAGAGGCCAGCCCGCGAGCGGGCGCCCCCCGAACGTGGGAGCCCCGAGTGGGGACTGCCGCTGACGCCGACCGCGCTGGAAAATTGCTGATGAACCCGCTTAGAATGCCTCCACTCGCAACAGGAACGAGTTCTCTCGATGCGCTCCACCACCGCACAGCACCGCTCCTCGCGCCGGTTCGCCGCGCTGATCCCCGCGAGTGGCCTGGTGCTCGGACTGGTGCTCGCCGCCGTCGTCCCGGCGCAGATCGCGCACGCCACGCCCTCGGTCGTCGCCTCCGACCAGTTCGGGCGCACGGTGTCGGGCAGCTGGGGCAGCGCCGAGCGCGGGGGCGCCTACTCGGTGATCAAGGACGCCTCGACGAAGCTTCAGGCCTCCAGCAACGTGGGCCGGATCATCAACCTCGGTCGGGCGCGCGCCGTGACGGCGACCCTCCGTCAGGTCCAGGCCCTCAACGTGGACGTCCAGGGCGTGCTCGGTCTCCCGGGCCGGGCGCCGCTCGTCTACCAGGGCTGGGAGATCCGCCGGCAGGCGAACGGCACGGCCTACCGCGGCCGCCTCGACGTGCTCAAGGGCGGCCAGGTCAACCTCACCGTCTCCCGCCTCGATCCCGGCAACGTCGAGCTGTCCATGGCCCGCGTCAAGCTCCCGTTCACGGCCACGACCGACACCCGCATCGCGGCCGAGTTCCAGGTCACCGGCACCAGCCCCGTCACGGTGACGGCGCGCGCGTGGCTCGTCGGCACGCCCCAGCCCGACTGGATGATCACGACCAAGGACTCGACGACCCGCCGGATCAACCACATCGGCAACGTCGGCATCTGGCAGTACGCGAGCGCCTCCAACCCCGGGCCCATCTCGACGACCAACGACTCCCTCGTCGTCACGCGCGACCCAGACGTCACCGTCACGTCGACCCCGACCGCTCCCCCGGTGACCCCGGCACCCTCGACGGCTCCCGCCCGCGGCTCCGTCGCGGTCGGAGCGGCCTCCTACCCCGTCCCCGACGGCTCCCTCTTCGTCTCCCCCTCGGGCGACGACCAGGCGGCAGGATCCGAGGGCGCCCCGCTCCGCACCCTCGCGGCGGCCATCTCCCGCGTCGTCTCCGGCCAGACCATCGTGCTCCGCCAGGGCGTCTACAACGAGCAGGTCAGCGTCCCCGAGTCCAAGCAGAACGTCACGATCGAGAACTACCCGAAGGAGGCCGTCTGGCTCGACGGCTCCGTGCCGATCACGAACTGGCAGCAGACCGGCTCCACCTGGACGACCCCGTGGAGCACGTTCTTCCCGAACACCCTCGACGGCGTGGCCGACAACCCCTACTTCGTGAACACCGGCTCCTACCCTCTCGCCGCCCGCGCCGACATGGTCTTCGTCGACGGAGCGCAGCTGAAGCAGGTCGCCTCGGCCTCGGCCGTCACGGCGGGCACCTTCGCCGTCGACCAGAACGCCAGGACGATCACCATCGGGTCGGATCCTGCGGGCCACGAGGTGAGGGCGAGCAACCTCCAGCAGGCGATCTACGCGAAGTCGACCGGCACGACCCTCCAGGGCTTCGGCGTGCGGCGCTACGCGACGCCCTACAACGTCCGGGGAGCCCTCCGGCTCGGCGGCAAGGGCGAGACCGCGCGGAACATCGTCATCCAGGACAGCGCCACGACGGGCATGAACTTCGAGAACGACGACATCACCCTCGACCACCTCACCGTGCAGCGGAGCGGGATGCAGGGCCTCGGCGGCAACGCGGCCTACAACCTCGAGCTGACGAACTCGATCGTGAGCCAGGCGAACCTCGAGCACTTCAACGAGGCGCCCGTCTCCGGCGGCGTGAAGATCACCCGGTCCCGCGACATCACGATCCGGAACAACGACTTCACGAAGAACTACAGCTTCGGGCTCTGGCTCGACGAGTCCTGCTACGACGCGACGATCGTCCACAACAGCATCACCGGCAACCAGGGACACGGCCTGGAGGTCGAGATCTCCGCCCACGCGCTGATCGCCGACAACGTCGCCACCGGGAACGGGAAGTCGGGCATCCGGCTGCTCGACACGAGCGACTCGCAGATCGTCAACAACGACATCGGCGGGAACGGCGTGTTCGGACTCCAGCTCTCGCAGGATCAGCGCCGCGAGGCCGATCTCACCGTGCCCGGCCACGACCCGAGGCGCCCCAAGCCCGACGCCTCGTTCACCTGGCTGACGCAGAACAACCTCGTCGCCAACAACCGGTTCGGCTCGGGCGGCCAGTTCCAGATCTACGCGCTCGACAACTGGACGGGCATCCCGGTCGACGACTGGAAGCTCACCGTGACCGGCAACCTCTTCACCTCGTCGCAGGCGACGCTGTTCGCCTGGGGCGGGTCCGACAAGGTCACGCTGACCCGGTTCAGCAGCCCCGGCGCCCTCGCCGCGGCCAAGGGATCGTCGTGGACGAACGCGCAGACGTCGACGTCGCAGCCCGTCGAGGCGATGGCGGTCGACATGTCGTCGACCATCGCCCTGCCGCTGCCCGCCGACATCGCAGCGGCCGTGGGACAGCCCACCGGCACGAAGCACATCGGGACGTTCTAGCGGGGCTGCGCTCCGCGCTGGGGCGTCTCACCCGCGAGACTCCACGACACGCCGCTGCCGCGCGAAAGTGAGCGGCGAGTCGTGGAGTCTCGGCGGGGCCGGGCGGACGCGGGCACGCGTCTCCCCCGCGAGACTCCACGACACGCCGCTGCCCCGCGAAAGTGAGTGGCAAGTCGTGGAGTCTCGGCGGGCCGGGCGGGGCGAACCGGGCCGGGGCGGGCCGGGCGGGACGCGTCAGCGGCCGGGCAGGAGCGCCGGGGTCGCTTCGATCGCGTCGGCCGTCCGGTCGAGCTCGCGCTCGGTGCGCTCGAGGAACGCCGTCATCGCGGCCGTGTCGAGATCGCCCGACGCGTCGAGCACCCGGGCCAGAGCGGCCGTGTACTGCTCGTAGATGACGGTGCAGGCGCGTGCGCCCTCGTCGCTGAGGTGCAGGAGGAGGCTCCTGCGGTCGTCGGGGTTCGGGCTGCGCTCGATGAGGCCGGCGCTCACGAGCCGGTCGGTCATGGCCGTCACGGCCCCGGTCGTGATGTCGAGGCTCTGCGCCAGGAGCTTCGGGGTCGTGTGCTCCCCCTGCTCGATGAGCATCACGGCGTTGAACTCCTGGCCGCTCAGACCGACGCTCGCGCTGAGGACGGCGCGCAGGCGACGGTGAGCCGTGTCGGCCCCGGCCATGGCGCGGGCGATGTCGAGGACGACGGGGCTGTCCGACGAGAGGCGGGGCGGCGCGTCGAGCGCCGCGGCCGTCTGGGCGGGGGCTTCGAGTGGCACGGGGTTCTCATCTCGGGAGGTCGGGGGTGATGACGGCGTCGCCCGGGGGGCGTGACTCCATGTTCGCAGCCGACGGGTGTTCGGTTCCGCCCCACTAGTGGGGGTTTCGGTCGATGCGCGAGTTTCCGCATCATTGAGTTGCTTGATCGACGAGTAATCAGTCTACCCCGACAAGCCACCCACAGAGCGGCTCATCGAGACCGACCACCTCACGATCAAGGGATACTCCGAATGTCCAGCACCCTCCACGCCGCGGCCAAGGCCAAGCGTCTCCGTTTCGCTCCCCTCGCCATCGCGACCGGTGTCCTCGGGGCCGTCCTGCTCTCGGTCTCGATGTCCGGCACCCTGTCGGGCTTCGTGGCCTCCATCACGAACTCGACGAACACGGCGGCGACCGGCGCCCTCGTCATGCAGGAGACCAACGCCGGTGCGACCGTCACCTGCACCTCCACCGACGGCGGCTCCGCCTCCACCAACGCGGCCACCTGCTCGACGATCAACAAGTTCGGCGGGTCGACCACGATGATCCCGGGCCAGACCGTCACCACCCCGATCTCCATCAAGAACACGGGCTCCGTCGCCGCGAACACCTTCACGCTCACCCCGGGCACGGCCTGCACGCAGTCGAACAGCGGCGCGATCAACGGCTCCGCCACCGACCTCTGCGCCAAGATGATCGTCGTCGTGACGAACACCACCGCCAACACGACCGTCTACTCCGGCACACTGGCCGGCCTCGCTTCCGCCGGCGCCCTCCCCCTCCCCGCCGCGGCCGCCGGCGCGTCGACCGGCTTCAGCTTCGCCGTGACGCTCCCCTCCACCGCAGGCAACACCTACCAGGGCCTCGCCGCCTCGCTGCCCCTCACCTGGACCTTCTCCAGCTAGCAGCACCGCCCCCAGCAGCCCACCCGGACGGCGAGAGAGTCGACACCATGACGGACGTCACGAGGATCGAAGCGGTCACCCCCACCGCCGAGATCTCAGGAGCCCCGGCTCCCCTGGACCACCCCACCAGGCTTCGTCGCACCGTCCGCCCGTCGACCGTCGCTCTCTGGGTGGGCACGTTGGTCGTCCTCGCGATCGTCGCCGCCGCCCTCGTCTTCCAGGCGCACGGCGGCCGATGGTTCGTCGTGCAGACCCCGTCCATGGGCACGGCCGCCCCGGTCGGGACGCTCGTCCTGACGGTTCCCACGCCGATCTCCGACATCCGCGTCGGCGACGTCGTCACGTTCCGCCCGCCGACCGAGCGCGGCGTCGTCTACACGCACCGCGTCGTGACGGCAGGAGCCCCGGGCCTCGGCACCCGCGGCGACATCAACGGCGCCACCGACCCGTGGACCCTCGCCCAGGGCGACCTCATCGGCCGCGTCTCCCTCGCACTCCCGGTCGCCGGCTGGGTCGCCCGGGCCTTCCCGATCCTCCTCGTGGGGACCGCCTTCGTCCTCTTCGCCACCCGCCTCATCGCGGCTCCGGCCCGCCGGGTGTCCTTCCGGATCCTCGGCTTCTCGATGCTGGCGTCGCTCACGGTCTACGTGCTCCGCCCGCTCGTCGGCCTCGTGGTGCTCACGACGTCGGTGTCGGGGGCAGGAGCCACGGCGCAGGTCGTCTCCACGGGCATCCTGCCCATCCGCGTCTCCGCGAAGGGCGGCTCCTCCGTCGACCTCGTCGCCGGGCAGGTCGGCAGCGTCACGGTGCCCTCCCTCGCCGATCTCGGGCACTACAGCCTCTCCTCGGCCCTGAACCTCACGGTGCCCGAGTGGTTCGTCTTCGCCGCCGTGTGCTCGATCCCCCTGCTCTGGTGCTTCGTCGTCGGGCTGCCCGCCACCCCGGGCCCCGTCGCCGACGAGGACCCGACCGCCTGAGCACCCGCGCCGGAGCGGCGGTGCGCCAGACCGGCGGTGCGCCAGACCGGCGGTGCGTCAGACCGGCGGTGCGTCAGAGCGCGGTGATCTCCCAGGACGCCGCGTGGCTCGCGCCGGGCTCCAGCCGCACGAGGTCAGTGCCCGACGAGAACGCGTCCGGCGGGCACGTCATCGGCTCGACGGCGAGGCCGAGGCGGCTGACGGCGGGGTCGGGACGGTCGGCCGTGTGGATCTGCACCCAGGGCAGCTCCTCCCCCCATGTCATCGACACGCCAGTGCCGGAGGGAGCGGTCACGATGACCGTGGCGTCCCCGCCGGATGTCCGCTCGAGGCCGGTGAACGCGTGGTCGACGAACACGTCGCCCAGCACCCGCGGGGAACGGAAATCGAACTCCACACGCGAGGCGACGTCGCCGAGCGCGGTCGGGATCAGGCGGTCCTCCGTCACGTCGAGGAACCTCGACGCGGGCAGCTCGAGGGTCCAGTCGTCGACGCGGCCCGGACCCGCGACGAGGTAGGGGTGCGGCGCCGTGCCGTAGGGAGCCGCCACGTCGCCCCGGTTGACGGTCTCGACCGTGGTCGAGAGGCCCGAGTCGGACAGCGCGTACGTCACCGTCACGTCGAGCGGGAACGGGTAGCCGTCGCTCGGGACGACCTCCGCCGTGAGCACCACCGACGACGCCGTCGCCTCCTGCACGTCGAACCGGCTCCACACGAGCAGGCCGTGGAGGGCGTGCCCCCGCTCCGGCTCCGTCAGCGGCAGCCGGTGCTCGACGCCGTCGAACGTGTACGTCCCGTCGACGATCCGGTTGGGCCACGGAACCAAGACGGCGCCCCGGTAGGCGGGACGCACCTCGTCCGCGTCGAAGGGCACCACGAGGTCGCGTCCGTCGTACGTCAGGGTGCGGAGCGTCGCCCCCACCGCGGCGATGGTGGCGCTGTAGGGCCCGTGGTCGATGGTGATCTGCCGGCCGCTGAGGGGCCGGGCATCCTGCGTGGTCATCGGAACTCGTCTTTCGTCTCGGGGCTGCCAGGATACGGGGCGCAGGATGCCCGGCCGATGCTCTCAGGCGCGGGCGAGCCGCACCACGTTCCACGACACCGGCGGGAGGACCACGGACAGCACGGTGCCGTCCCAGCTCGTGTCGGGATTCGCCAGGGGCGCGACGGAGTCGGCGGTGTCGACCGTGACCGTGAGGTAGGGATCGGGGTTGCTGAGCTGGGTGGCCTCGACCAGGCGGGACTCGCCGAACGCGCGGGTGTCGATGGCGATGGTGACCGGCTCCGTCAGCGAGCGGTTGACCGCGAAGACGGCGACCTCGCCCGTCTCGGGATCGTGGGTCGCGACCGCGTCGACGCCGGGGACGTCGCCGTACTTCGCGGTCTCGTGCACGGGAGCCGTCAGCTCGACGCGGAGGACGTCCCCGACGGCGAACCGCGAGGCCTGCGCGAACGGGTGGAAGGTCGTCTGCCGCCAGCTCCGCCCGCCCGTCTCGGTCATGATGGGCGCGATCACGTTGACGAGCTGCGCGAGCGAGGCGCTGGCGACCCGGTCGCTGTGCTTCAGCAGCGAGATGAGCAGGCTCCCGACCACGACGGCGTCGGCGACGCTGTACTGGTCCTCCAGAAGAGTCGGAGCGACCGGCCAGTCGTTCTTCGGGGCCTGGCTCGCATCCCCGTTGAGGTACCAAACGTTCCACTCGTCGAACGAGATGTTGATCCGCTTGCTGCGCTTCTTCGCTGCTCGGACGTGGTCGACGCTCGCCACCACGTCCTCGATGAAATGATCCATCTCGACGGCGGAGGCGAGGAAGCTGGCGAGGTCGCCGTTCTCCTCCCAGTAGTAGCCGTGGGCCGAGATGAGGTCGACCTCGTCGTAGGACTCCTCGAGCACCTCCCGCTCCCAGGTGCCGAAGGTCTCGATGGCGGAGCCCGAGCTGCCGCAGGCGACGAGGGTGAGCCGGTCGTCCATCATGCGCATCGCTCGCGCGGTCTCGGCCGCGAGGCGGCCGTATTCGCGCGCCGTCTTGTGGCCGATCTGCCACGGACCGTCCATCTCGTTGCCGAGGCACCAGAACGTGATGTCGTAGGGGTCCTCGGCACCGTTCCGCTTGCGGAGGTCGGAGTGGAACGAGCCCCCGGTGCCGTTGGCGTAGTCGAGGAGATCGACGGCGTCCTGGACGCCCCGCGTCCCCAGGTTGACGGCCATCATCGGCTCGACGCGGGCCTTGCGCGCCCAGCGGACGAACTCGTCGAGGCCGACGGTGTTGGGCTCGGTGGAGTGCCAGGCCAGATCGCGGCGGGCCGGACGCTGATCGACCGGGCCGATGCCGTCCTCCCAGCGGTAGCCGGAGACGAAGTTGCCACCGGGGTAGCGGACCGTGGAGATGCCGAGCTCGCGGACGAAGGCGAGGACGTCGCCACGGAAGCCGTCCTCGTCGGCCGTCGGGTGCCCCGGGTCGTGGATGCCGCCGTAGACGCAGCGCCCCAGGTGCTCCACGAAGGTGCCGAAGGTCTGGCGGGAGACGGGCGCGACCACGAAGGAGGGATCGAGGCTGAGACGGGCGTGGGGCATGGGGCTCCTGTCGGTACATCGTTGTAACGCGTGTGCGGACCAGTCTTCCGAACGCCGCCGCGGGCGTCAAGGCCGGTGCCGCGCGGGCGGCTCCGCCCGCACCGCGGGGGCGCGGGCTCGGAGAGCGGCCCGCCCCGGGGGCAACTCAGGCGTTCTGTCGCGGGACGGCCGCGGGGTCGGCCCACGGCTGCCGCCGCGCGACCGATCCCCTGAGAAGCCGACGCGGCGCACGGCGGCGCGCCCGCACGAACGACGGGAGGCCGACCCTCAGGTCGACCTCCCGTGCAGTGCGCGTGTACGACGCGTCAGACCGTGACGGCCCCGAGAACCTCGTCGAGCAGGGCCGAAGCCTCCTCGTCGGTGGACTTCTGCGCGAGCGCGAGCTCGGAGATGAGCACCTGGCGTGCCTTGAGGAGCATGCGCTTCTCCCCGGCGGACACGCCGCTGTCCTGGTCGCGGCGCCACAGGTCGCGAACGACCTCGCTGACGCTGTAGACGCTGCCGGAGCCCATCTTCTCGGTGTTGGCCTTGAAGCGACGCGACCAGTTGCCGGGCTCCTCGACGTGGTCGCTGCGGAGAACGTCGAAGACGGCCTCGACGCCCTTGGCGTCGATGACGTCACGGACGCCGACCAGATCGACGTTGTCGACCGGCAGCTCGATCATGAGATCGCTGGCGTGGACGTTCAGAGTGATGTATTTCTTCTCGACGCCTTTGATGGTGCGGGTCTTGACCGCGGTGATGGTTGCAGCGCCGTGGTGGGGATACACGACGGTCTCCCCTACTTCGAAAATCATCTAGTAGTGCCTCTGTCCTCATGTGGTGCTTCGACTCGGCCGGGCTGACTCGGGCGGGTCGAAACGTAGACCGTTGCCGGGCATCATCTCGGCAGTCTTACCATTCTACCCGATAAAGGCGTTGTATGATGCCGCGCCCGCGTCCGGGCGGGCGTCCCCCGGCGACGCCGCGGAGGCGAGCCTGCCAGAATGACGGGACCATGGCCATCAGTCGTCGACACCTTCTGGCGGGGTCCCTGTCGGGAGCGGGCATCCTGCTGCTCTCGGCCTGCACGGAGCCGAGCCCCGGGCCCACGGCGTCGCGCGCACCCCAGACCCCCACGCCCACCCCGACGACACCGCTGCCGGGCATCACCCCGACGGCCTTCCGGCGGAGCTCCTGGGGCACGGATCCCTACGCGTACGGCTCGGCGAGCCGCCTGACGGCCTCGTCGACCGACGCCGACCGCACCACTCTCCGCGGCTCCCTCGCCGACAAGCTCTTCTTCGCGGGCGAGGCCGTCGCGGCCACGGAGCCCGGCACGGTCATGGGTGCACGCTCCTCGGGCCTCCAGGCCGCCGCCGAGGTCGCGGCCGTCGCGCAGCCGGGCGAGCGCATCGCCGTGGTGGGGGCCGGCATGGCAGGAGCCACGGCCGCCCGCGACCTCGCCGACCGGGGCTTCGACGTGGTCGTGGTCGAGGCGCGCCACCGCATCGGCGGCCGCATCGCGTCGTACACCGGCGACGAGTGGCCGATCGAGGTGCAGCTCGGCGTCTCGACGCTCTTCGGCGACGGCGCTCGAGCACTCACGACCCTGCTCGAGGCGGGCGGTGTGACCCAGGTCCCGCTCACGGCGACGCAGACGGCACGCGCGGGGTCCACCACCTCCGCGGCTCCCGCCTCCGGATCGGTGCTGCGCGCCCTCGCCGAAGCGGAGTCGTGGGCCGCGAAACGGGGCGGCGTGACGGTGGCCGAGGCCCTGACGTCGTCAGGAGCCGCGGGTCGCCTCTCGAGCACGCCCGACGCCGCGGGTGTCTCCGACCGCGACCGGCTGGCGTTCGTCCTCGACGACCTCGTCCCGGCCCGCTTCGGCCTGCAGCCCGACGCCCTCTCGGGGTCGGTCCTCGACGAGACGCTCGTGCCGGGCGACGCGACCCTCGTCACGAAGGGCTTCGCCGACTACATCACCGCTCAGCTCCGCGATCTGGACGTCCTGCGCGGGAGCAACGTGACCCAGATCGACTACGGCAACGAGGGGGTCGGGCTGCGCCTCGTGACGGGCGAGTCGCTCTCGGCGGACCGCGTCGTGTCGACGATCCCGCTCGGCGTCCTGCAGAAGCGCAAGGTGGTCTTCCGGCCCGCCCTGCCCGACGACCACCTCGCGGCGATCGACGCGCTGGGCATGGGCGTGCAGGACGTCCTGTGGCTCCGCTTCGACCAGCGCTACTGGTCGACCGACGCGTCCGTGTGGGCCGTGCTCGACGAGTCGGCCACCTACCGGACCTGGCTCAATCTCGAGCCCGCCACGGGGTTCCCGATCCTGGTCGCCGTGACCGGGGGCGACTCCGCCGCCGAGACGGAGAAGCTCAGCGACACGGATGCCCGGAACGCCGCCCTCGGCAGCATCGTCGGCTACTTCGACCTGATGCCGGCGACCTCGTCGCCCACACCCGCCCCGACCCCCTCGGGCTGAGTCCCACCCCCGGGGCTCGCCGTCGGCGACGCCGTCCGATGGCGGAGCAGGTGCGACGGCCTCGCCCTGCTCAGCCCGATCAGGGCGGTCAGCACAGCGAGGAAGATGGCCAGGACGATCCCGTTGTAGAGCTCGAACTGCTGCGGGCTGACCTGGGCCGGATCCAGGAAGAAGTAGGGGTACCACCGCACCTGCCGACCCCGGACGACCGTGAAGACGCCCCAGACCACCGGGTAGATCAGGACGAGCCAGAGGGTCCGCCAGCGGACCGGGGTCCGGCCGGGGGCGAGCAACCAGTCGAGAAGGACGTATCCCGAGAGCCAGAAGTGGAGGACCTGGCTCGACGTGGGGAACGCCAGCGAGTAGTGGTGGCTGGCCGACTGGCTGACGATGACGGCGAAGACCACCCCGGAGACGACCACGTAGGTGGTCACGACGGCGTGGACGGCGGCGAACCAGCGCGGGTCGCTCCGGCCCCGGATCGTCAGGAGCCCCGACACGACGAGCACGACGACGTTGGCCATCGCACTCTGCTGGGTGAAGTAGCTGAAGTAGTTCGCCGTGGCGAAGGTGGAGAAGCCGAGGACGTACTGGAAGTTCGCCACGAGGGCGAGGACGGCGACCACGGCGGCCGCGAGCCGGAGCGACCCGAACACGCGGAACGACGCGGTGGACTGCACTCGCCACCTCTTCCGCTCTCGTCGTGTCTGCATCCGGGTCGCGCACCGAGACGACGACGGCCGCGACGACAACGACAGTAGCGAGAAGACCCGGGAGCGCGGTGGTGACGGCGGGTAGGTCCTCGCCGGCCGGGTCAGTCCTCGGCGGCGTTGAACCGCTCGAGCCCGCGGGCGAGGCGGTCGATCTCGTCGTCGGTCCAGTCGGCCAGGCGTCGCTCGAGCGCGTCGTGGTTCGCGCGCAGGGAGCGGTCGAGGAGGTCGCGGCCGCGCGGGGAGATCGCGAGGGCCTGTCCGCGGCCCGGAGCCGCGGCTCCTGCGCCGGGGGGTTCGATGAGGCCGAGTCCCTCGAGATCGGCGAGCTGGCGGGAGACGGTCGAGCGGTTGAGGCGGAGCGCTGCAGCGATGTCGATGGCGCGACAGTCGGGCGTCGCGTTGATGAACGTCAGGAGGGTGTGCTGCACCACGGTGAGCGGCTCGGAGGTCCGGCGGCTCCGCGCGACGGCGCGGCGCGAGATCGCCTCCATCTGGAGGTAGACGGCGCGCATGCGGTCGTCGCGTCGGGGGGCCATGTTCCCGATCGTACCGATCGGGTGTACAGTCGTTTTTTGTTGCATCATGCAACAGTAGCGCGTCGACGCCGACCGCCCCGAACCCACCACCGACAGAGAGGCACCAGGTGTCGACCGAGACCGCCCCCGCCCGCAGCACGCAGCAGCTGGAGCTGCACAGCACCCCGACGACCGACCCGCACGGGCATCCTGCGAGCCACCGCCTGACCTCCGCCTCGCGCCCGGCCGTCCGGACCGTGCTCGGGACCCCGCTCGGCGTCTTCAAGGCCTTCGGCGCCGCGGTGCTCGTGCCGCTCTTCCTGGCGGTCGGCATGTCGCTCGCCTACCTCGGGGCGTTCCACCAGCCGACGCCGCACGAGCTCCCCGTCGCGATCGTCGGCTCGTCGGCCGAGACGCAGGTGTTCGCGCAGACGCTCGCCGACAGGGACCCCGACGGCCTGAGCGTCCGGACCGTCGCGACCGACGCCGAAGCGCGCCGCCTCGTGGCGGATCGCACTCTGACCGCGGCGTACGAGCCGACGAGCGCCTCCGCCACCCTGCTCGTCTCCACCGCGGCCTCGGAGACGAGCGCCAACGTCGCGCAGAAGATCTTCCTCCCCGTGGCCTACTCGCAGAAGCTGCCGTTCACCGTGGTCGACGTCGTGCCGACGGCGACGCACGACTCGACCGGGCAGGGGCTGTTCTTCCTGCTCGTCGGCCTCAGCGTCGGCTCGTACGCCACCGCCGCCGCCGTGGCCGCGTTCGCCGCGCGCCTCGGGATCCGCTGGTCGCTCGTCGTCTCGGCCGTCCTGTCGGCCGTGGTCGCCGGCATCGCCCTGACGGTCGCCGGTCCGATCTACCAGGTCGTCGACGGGCACGTCTGGTCGACCTGGCTGCTCGGCTGGCTCTACTCGCTGGCCATCGTCCTCATCGGCGTGGGCCTCCACCCGGTGCTCCGGCACTGGACGACCGCGGCGCTCACGATGCTCTTCGTGATGCTGAACTTCACCTCGTCGGGCGGCATCTTCGCGGTGCACCTCATGCCGCCGTTCTTCGCCGCCCTCAACGGCTTCTGGAACGGGGCCGCCTGGCTCGACGCGGCGCAGACGCTGCAGTACTTCCCGGGTCGCGCCTTCGGTTTCGACGTGCTCCGCCTCGCGATCTGGGCCGCCGTCGGTCTCGCCCTGACGCTCCTCACGCACCTGCTCAGCCGCCGTCGCGTGCGCCTCGCGAACGAGCGCGTCGCCGTGCGCGAGGAGGAGAACGTGGTCGCCGCCTGACCCCGCTCCACCGAGCGGCGCGGGCCGCTCCGCACCAGTCCGGGAAGGTCTGTCTCGATCAGGATTTCGGGTCGCCGAACAGGCCCGGAACGCTGGCACCGCCGCTCTTCGGCTGACAGGTTGGAGGGGCAAAGCGCCTCTCGCGCGGCCGGATCACCCGCTCCCAGCAGGGCCCGCCGCGTCCGACCGAAGGACCCCCGTGCCCGCCTCTCTCGTCCGCCGATTCCTCCTGTGCCTCGGCCTCGCCGCTCCCGCCCTCGTCTTCCGCATCACGGGGTTCGCCCCGAATCCCGTCCTCGACCTCGTCGTCTTCGGCGTGGCCGTGGTCGCCGCGTCCTTCCTCCTCGCCTGGGCCGCCGAGGCCGCACAGAAGGACATCTCCGGCGCCCTGGCGATCGCGATCCTCGCCCTCATCGCGGTGCTGCCGGAGTACGCCGTCGACCTCTACTACGCGTTCCGCTCCGGCAGCGATCCGGCGTACGAGCAGTTCGCGGCGGCCAACATGACCGGCTCCAACAGGCTCCTCCTCGGCTTCGGCTGGCCGCTCGTCGTCTTCGTCGCCCTGTTCGTCGCCCGCCGCGCGGCCGCGGCTAGCGGCGCGTCCGGCCGGCAGCTCCCCCGCGTCCTGCGGCTGCCCGGCAGCTCGCGTCTCGACGTCGGGGTCCTCGCGATCGTCGCCGTCCTCGCCTTCGTGATCCCCCTCTCCGGCGAGATCGCGCTCTGGTTCGGCCTCGTGCTCATCGCGATCTTCGGCGCCTACCTCTGGAAGGCCGGTCGCGCCGCCGACGACTCGCACGACGAGGAGTTCGTCGGCGCGGCGGCCCTGATCGCCGGTCTCCCCGAGCGCCGTCGCAGGATCACGGTCGTCCTGACCTTCGTCGTGTCGGCGGGCATCATCCTGTCGTCGGCCGAGCCCTTCGCGGACGCGCTCGTCCAGTCGGGCGGGTCGCTCGGGATCGACAGCTACTTCCTCGTGCAGTGGCTCGCGCCGCTGGCGAGCGAGGCTCCGGAGTTCATCATCGCCGTGCTCTTCGCGCTGCGCGGCCAGGGCGCCGCGGCCATCAGCACCCTCATCGCCTCGAAGATCAACCAGTGGACGCTCCTCGTCGGTTCGCTCCCGATCGCTCACCTCCTGGGCGGCGGCGGTTCCGCGCTGCCCCTCGACGGCCGTCAGGTGGAGGAGTTCGTCCTGACCGCCAGTCAGACGGTCCTCGGCGTGGCCATCATCGTGGCGCTGCGCTTCCACCGCTGGGCCGCGATCGCGCTCGTGGCGCTGTTCGCGGTGCAGTTCGTCGTGCAGGGCGAGACGGGGCGCTACGTCCTGAGCGCGGTCCACCTCGTCCTCGCGGCCGCGGCGCTCTGGATCCACCGCCGCGACATCCTGCCGACGCTCCGGGCGCCGTTCGTCCGGTCGTCCCGCCTCGAGCCGGGGCCGGCCGACCGGGACGACGCCGACGCGTCGATGGGAGTGTCGAGCGCGACGCGCTGAGCCCGGCGAGCGCTCGGCTACGCCGGGTCGACCTCGACCCGGATCGCCGCCGCGGCCACGGTCGCGAGCTCCGTCGCGCCGGTCTCCTCCCCGGCCGGCCCGAGGAGGGCCAGCGTGAGGCTCCCGGCGAAGTCGTGGCGCTCGACGACGCGCAGGCGGGTCCCGACGCGGATCGACAGCGTGTCGAGGTAGCGCAGGAGCGCGGGGTCGCTGTCGTGGACGCGGACCACCCGGCCCGAGGCTCCTGCCGCCACCTCGCCGAGTCGGAGCCCGGTCTGGGGCGCGAGGCTTCCGTCGGGGCGCGGGATCGGGTCGCCGTGCGGGTCGCGCTCCGGGTGGCCGAGCTCCCGGTCGAGGAGCCCGAGGAGTCGTTCGGAGACGGCGTGCTCGAGACGGTCGGCCTCCTCGTGCACGTCGCTCCAGGAGTAGCCGTGGTGCTCGACCAGCCAGGTCTCGATGAGACGGTGTCGGCGCACCATCCGCAGGGCGAGCGCACGGCCCTCCGCGGTGAGGGCCGAGCGGCCGTAGGGCTCGTAGTCGATGTAGCCGTCGCGCTCGAGCTTCCGCAGGTTGCCGGAGACACTCGAGGCGGCGACCCCGAGCGTGGCCGCCAGCTCGTTCGTGGTCGGCCCGCGCCCCTCCCACTCGTGCGACTTGTAGATGACCTTGACGTAGTCCTCCGTCATGGTGCCCGCCGAGGGGAGCGCGCCGGGCAGGATCGACTCGCCCATCGGCTCAGTGCACCGCCACCTGGGCGGCGCCGGGCTGCGACACCGGCTTCCGGACGAAGAAGCTCGCCACGAGGGCGACGAGCGAGATGATCGCTCCGGCGAGGAAGGCGGCCTGCACACCGGAAGCCGTCGCCGCCGTCTCGGAGGCACCGCGGGTGAGCTGCGCGGCGGCACCGGTCGAGAGCAGCGTGACGAACAGGGCCGTCCCCACTCCGCCGGCCACCTGCTGGACGGTGCCGAGGATGGCGCTGCCGTGGGAGTAGAGCTCCGGACGAACCGAGCCGAGGGCCGCCGTGAACAGCGGTGTGAAGGTGAAGGCGAGGCCGATGCTCAGCACGACGTGGACCATCGGGATGACGTAGGCGGGCGTGCCCTCGTGGAGCACCATCGTCATCGTCCAGAGCGCGGCGCTGACGAGAGCCGACCCGATGACGAGGAGCACCGTCGGGCCGATGCGATCGTAGATCCGGCCCACGACCGGCGCCAGCACTCCCATGACGATGCCGCCGGGCAGGAGCAGGAGCCCCGTGCCGAGCGTGGTCAGACCGAGGACGCTCTGCATGTAGATCGGCAGGATGATGAGCGTGCCGAACAGGGCGACCATGCTGACCGCGATCATCGCGATGGAGATCGCGAAGGTGCGCGACCGGAAGGTGCGCAGGTCGAGGAGCGCGATGTCGCGGGGCGCGAGGCGCGTCTGCCGCAGGATGAACAGCCCCAGGGCCACCACGCCGACGACCACGGGGACGATCGGGCTGACGGGCTGCGGTGATCCGGACGCCGCCTCCCCGACGCTCGACAGGCCGTAGAGCAGGCCGGCGAACGCGAACGCGGACAGCACGACCGAGAGGACGTCGAGGGGCGTCTTCCGCGTGACGGTGACGTTCTTCAGCAGCACGGCGCCGAGCACGAGCGCGACGACGGCGATCGGGAAGACGATGATGAACATGAACCGCCAGGAGAGGGCCTGCAGGATCAGCCCCGAGATCGTCGGGCCGATGGCCGGCGCGACGGAGATGACGATCGAGATGTTGCCCATCGTCCGGCCCCGGGAGGCCTCGGGAACGAGCATCATGGCCGTCGTCATGAGCAGCGGCATCATGATCGCGGTGCCGCTGGCCTGGACGATCCGCCCCGCGAGAAGAATCGGGAACCCGGGGGCGACCGCCGCGAGGAGCGTGCCGGCGCTGAAGAGCGACATCGCCGCGATGAAGATCGGCCGCGTGTTGAATCGCTGGAGGAGGAACCCGGTGATCGGGATCACCACCGCCATCGTCAGCATGAAGCCCGTGGTGAGCCACTGACCGGTCGCCGCGGTGATCGAGAGATCGGCCATGAGGCGCGGCAGGGCGACGCCCATGATCGTCTCGTTGAGGATGACGACGAAGGCGGACACGAGGAGGAGACCGATGACGACGCGGTTGCGCTTGGCCTCGGCCTCGCTCTGCTGCGGCGCGACGCGATCACTCGCGGTCGAACGCGTCGAGGTGTCAGTCGGGGCCTCGGCCGTCGGCGCCGGCGCCGGCGGGGCCTGCACTGCCGGGGCCTGCACTGCCGGGGCCTGCGCCGTCGTGAGGGTGGTGTCGTTCGTCGTCAAGGTCGTCCTGTCGGTGATCGTCGTGGGCGGTCAGGTGTCCAAACGCTTCCGTTCGATCAGTATTCCCCGCGCCGCCGACATCCGACAGGTCCGGGTCGCGACCGCGCTGACGGCTCCTACCCCTCCACCGTGACGGTGGCGCCGAGCGGGGTCGACGTCACAGAGGTCCCGACGTGGACCTCGTAGGCCCCGGGCTCGGTCTGCCACCCGTCGGCCCAGTGGGCGAACGCCCGGGGCGCGATGCGGAGGGTCACCGTCTCCGTGGCTCCTGCGCCGACGGTCACGACGCCGAAGGCGGCGAGCCAGCGGACCGGACGGTCGACGACCGAGTCGGGACGCGACAGGTAGGCCTGCACGACCTGCTTGCCCTTGCGCTCGCCCGTGTTCGTCACCGAGACGCGCAGGAGGAGGTCGCTTCCGGCGGCCACCGACCCGGGCGCCTCGAGCGAGTCGACGAGCCAGGTCGTGTAGCCGAGTCCGTGCCCGAACTCGAAGGCCGGCCGCGTGCCCGACCGGAGCCAGGCCCGGTAACCGATGTGGATGCCCTCGTCGTAGCGGAGCACCCCGTCGATCGGCGTGACGTCGAGCACGGGCACGTCCGCCAGGGTCGCCGGCCACGTGGTGGGGAGGCGACCGCCCGGCTCGACGTCGCCGAGGAGGACGTCGGCGAGAGCGCTGCCGAACTCCTGACCGCCGAAGTAGCCGACGAGAACGGCCCGCACGTCGTCGCGCCAGGGCAGGAGCACCGGGGATCCGGCGTTCACGACGACGACGGTGTTCGGGTTGGCCCGGACGACGGCCCGCACCAGGTCGTCCTGGCGTCCCGGGAGATCGAGGTCCGCCCGGTCGAAGCCCTCGGACTCGACCCGCGAGTTCGTGCCGACGACGACCACGGCGACGTCCGCCGCCGCAGCGGCGGCAACCGCCTCCTCGATCAGGGCGTCCGGGTTCGACGCGTCGGCCTCGACGCCCATCGAGATCCCGAGGATCCCGGCCTTCGCCGAGTCGCTCGTCGAGAGGTCGAAGCGCACCGCGAGGTCGACGGCGCGCCCCGCCTCGACGTCGATCGGCGTCACGACGGAGGGTGGCGAGAGGAGGGCCGCGCCGAGATCCGGGACGCCTGTCGGCTTCGCCTCCTCCTCGTGCTCGACGCGTCCGTCGACGACGATCTGACCGACACCGATCGCGGCGAACCCGACGAGCACCTCGCCCGAGGCCGTCGGCGTCCAGCGGGTCGAGAGCTCGAGCGTGCGCGCCGACGCCACCGGGGCCTCGCCGCCGAAGTACACGAGCTGCGTGGAGAGGCGATCCTCGCGGAACAGCTCCTCCCCCGCCTCGTCGAGGAAGCGCACGAGGGTCCCCGGCTCGCCGGTCGCGGGGTTGAGCGTCTCGGCGAGCGGCAGTTCGGCGATCCCCTCCTGGACGACGGCGCCGAGCGACCAGGTGACCTCGGCCCCGGGAAGGGCCGCGCGGATGCCGTCGAGCGGCGAGACGACGCGCTCCGGCAGGACCGTCGCGCTGCCGCCGCCCTGCGTCCGCGCGTTCCGGGCGTTGTGGCCGATGACGGCCACGCGGTGGAGGTTCTCCTTCGCCAGCGGCAGGGTGCCGTCGACGTTCGTGAGCAGGACGCTCCCCGCGGCGGCCGCCTCCCGGGCGAACGCGACGCCGTCCTCGACGTCGAGGGGCTCGCTCGCCACCGGGGCGAATCCGTCGAGCGCGCCGACGCGGGCGGCGAGGCGCAGGAGGCGGAGCACCTTCCGATCCACCGCCTCCTCCGGCACGTCGCCCTCGCGCACCGCGGTCACGAGGGCGTCGCCCCAGGAGCCGTCCGGTCCGGGCATGACGAGATCCTGCGAGGCCTTCGCCGACTCGAGGGAGCGGACCGCCGTCCAGTCGCTGACCACGACTCCGTCGAAGCCCCACTCGTCGTTGAGGGGCGTCTCGAGGAGGTCGTTCTCGGTGGCCGTGACCCCGTTGATCCGGTTGTAGGACGACATGACGAGCCAGGCGCGCGACTCGACGACCGCCTTCTCGAACGCCGCCAGGTAGAGCTCGCGCAGGGCCCGCTCCGACACCTCGGTCGACGCGGTGAAGCGCTCGGTCTCGTAGTCGTTGGCGATGTAGTGCTTGGGCGTCGCGCCGACGCCGTTCTCCTGCACGCCGTCGACGTACGCGGCGGCCAGCTCCGCGGTCAGCAGCGGGTCTTCGGAGAACGCCTCGAAGTGGCGACCGCCGAGCGGGGATCGGTGGAGGTTGATGGTCGGGCCGAGGACGACGTCGACGCCCTTGCGGCGCGCCTCGACCGCGGAGGCGGCGCCGTAGCGCCGCGCGACGCCGAGATCCCACGACGACGAGAGCGCCGTCGCGGACGGCAGGTTGAGCGACGGAGAGCGTTCGTCCCAGACCTCGCCGCGGACGCCGGACGGACCGTCGGAGACGAGCATCCTGCGGAGTCCGATCGATTCGAGCGGCCAGGTCGTCCAGAAGTCGCGCCCGGTGAGCAGGAGCACCTTCTCCTCGAGCGTCAGCCGGGCGAGGAGCTCCTCGAGGCGGGCGGTCACCGTGACGTCGTCGTCCATGCTCACTGCTTTCTGTCGTTTCCCGCGACGCTAGCACCGCCGGTGGCACGACGAAGGGCACCGCGCGATCGCGCGGTGCCCTCTGTCGACGTCAGCCGATCAGCTGGGGATGTAGTTGAACTCGTCGGGGTTCGGGCCGGTGCGCTCGTCCTTGTTGAGACCGGAGATCGCGGCGATGTCGGCGTCGGTGAGCTCGAAGTCGAAGATGTCGAAGTTCTCGCGGACGCGCGCCTCCGTGACCGACTTCGGGAAGACGATGTCGCCGCGCTGGACGTGCCAGCGGAGGGTCACCTGCGCGGTCGACTTGCCGACGCGCTCGGCGATCTCCGTGATCGTCGGGTCGTCGAGCACCTTGCCCTGGGCGATGGGCGACCAGGCCTCGGTCGGGATGCCGTGCTCGGTGCCGAACGCCCGGAGCGGCTCCTGCGTGAGGTACGGGTGGACCTCGATCTGGTTGACGGCCGGGACGATGTCCGTCTCGTCGAAGAGGCGCTGGAGGTGGTGCTGCTGGAAGTTCGAGACGCCGATGGCCTTGACGCGACCCGACGCGGAGATCTCCTCGAGGGCCTTCCAGGTGTCGACGAAGTCGCCGACGGCGGGGAGCGGCCAGTGGATGAGGAAGAGGTCGAGGTAGTCGAAGCCGAGGGCCTCGAGCGTGCCGTCGAAGGCCTTCTTCGCGGCCGCGGGGTCGTGGAAGCCGTTGTTGAGCTTCGAGGTGACGAAGATCTCCTCGCGGGCGAGGCCGGAGTCGCGGACGGCCTCCCCGACCTCCTTCTCGTTGCCGTACATCTCGGCGGTGTCGATGTGGCGGTAGCCGACCTCGAGCGCCTTGAGCGTGGCCGCGCGGGTGTCGGCGGGATCGATCTGGAAGACACCGAATCCGAGCTGGGGGATCTCGATGCCGTTGTTCAGGGTGATGGACGGAACAGTCATGGTCTCATCGAACACCCCCAGTTGGAGTGGCATTCCAGATTTGACCTAGCAAAATGGTCGTGGTACCTTTACCGTTGGCGTTCTGAGCGAGACCATCTATCTCTCTCACGCCGACTCAGGAGTTCGTCGTCACAACGGCGATTCTGAACCCGACACGTACCACCCACCGATGTGGGTGCATTCCGAACGAGTCACGCTCCACACCGGAGCATCAGCACGCCGAATCACGGCGTGTGCGAACCGCTTCGCCGAGGCAGGCACTGCCGCCTCCGGCCCGCGAACTCGCCACACAGCATCGAAAGACAGCATCATGACCAACACCCTCTCCCTGATCAGCATCGAGGGGACCGTCGAGACGGCTCCCGTGCTGACGCACGACAACCTCGTGGAGTTCACCGTCTCCGACGACACCCTCCGCCAGTTCGCCGTCCGCCTCCCCCGCACCGAGCTCGGCTCCCACGTGACCCCCGGCGTCCGCGTCGTGGTGACCGGAGCCGAGGGCTGGGTCATCCCCGGCCGCGCCTGGCGCGACGAGCCCTCCCGCACGATCGTGCAGGCGCACGACGTGCAGCTGCGCGACCTCGCCTTCGCGGCCTAGCCCGCAGCAACCTGAAGCGCCGTCCGCCCTCCTGGGTGGGCGGCGCTTCGTCGTGCGGGGTCGGCGGCGCCGGCGGCTCCTCGCGGACGCGCGCACACGCCGGCAGCAGCAGCACCACGAAAAGGAAAATTTGCACAGTCGGCAATAGAGAGGACTAACAGGACACCGGGAATTTCATTAGGTTTCACCCAGAGGCCTTGACCCCCGAACGCGGGGCGCGGCCGACAACCCGTTGAAAGTGGAGGGACACCCGCATGTCACGAAGCACCACCACCTCACGTTCGATCAGAGCGGCCGTCGGCATCGTCGCCACGGCCGCTTCTGTGATCGGACTCTCGATGATCGGCGCCACCGGTGCCTCGGCGGCCACGCGCGTCGCCTACTCGGGCGCCGTCCCGAGCTGGGCGAAGTCGGCGAACGACGCCGGCGCCGCGGCGGCCGACACGAGCGTCGAGGGCGAGATCTACCTTCCCCTCCGCGACAAGGGCGGCGCCGTGGCGCTGGCCACCGCGGTCTCGACCCCGGGCAACCGCCAGTACCGTCACCCGCTGTCGCCCGCCACCTGGATCTCGCGCTACTCGCCGACGCAGGCGACGGTCACCACCGTCGTCGACTACCTCAAGGCGAGCGGGATCACCACGATCACCGTCCCGAAGAGCCGCCAGTACGTCGTCTTCCGCGGCCCCGCCGCCACCGTCGCCGCGGCGTTCCAGACGCAGCTGCACCACTACTCGATCAAGGGCGAGAAGCTCCTCGCGCCGTCGTCGAAGCCGTCGCTCCCGGCATCCATCGCCTCCCGGGTCCAGGGCGTGACCATCGATCAGGGCCGCACCCTGACGCACCCGGACTCCGTGAAGCAGAACTCCGCGACCACCGCGGCCCCGACGGCGCGTTCGCTCGCGACGCCTCTCATCCCGACGACGTGCTCGACCTATGCCGGTCAGTACAAGGTCACGATCCCCGCGGCGTACGGCAAGACGACGTCCGACACCTACCTCTGCGGCTACACCCCGAAGCAGCTCCGGAGCGCCTACGGCCTCGACAAGCTGACCAAGGCCGGTGTCGACGGTCGCGGCCAGACCGTGGCGATCATCGACGCGTACGCGTCGCCCTCGATCGTGCAGGATGCCAACACCTACGCCGCAGCCAACGGCGAGCCCCTGCTCACCGGCAAGACCTACCAGCAGATCGTCCCGACGCCGGCGCAGTTCACCGACCAGGAGCTCTGCGGCTTCCCCAGCGGCTGGCAGGGTGAGCAGACGCTCGACGTCGAGTCGGCGCACGCGATCGCCCCCGGAGCCAAGCTCCTCTACGTCGGCGGCACCAACTGCGGCGGCGGTCTCGACGTGGCCATGTCGAACATCCTCGACAACAAGCTCGCCAACATCGTGAGCAACAGCTACGGCAACACCGGCGAGAACGTCTCGGCGAACGCGCTCCAGGGCACCGTCAACCTGCACCTGCAGGCGGCCGGCGAGGGCATCGGCCTCTACTTCTCGAGCGGCGACTCGGGTGACGAGGTCGCGAACCTCGGCTACGCCTCCCCCGACTTCCCGGCCTCCTCGCCGTGGGTGACCTCGGTCGGCGGGACCAGCCTCGGCATCGACAAGAACGGCAAGAAGGCCTACGAGACCGGTTGGGGCTCGACGCTCGACAAGATCCAGAAGGGCTCGACCGGTGAGCTGTCCTACACGTCGCCCCTCCCGGGTGCCCTGTTCGGCGGCGGAGCGGGCGGCGGCGTGAGCGCCCAGTTCGCACAGCCGGCCTACCAGAAGGGCATCGTGCCGTCGTCGCTCGCCAACGGGCAGCGCGTCTCGCCCGACCTCGCGGCCCTGGCGGACCCCTACACCGGCTTCGCCATCGGGATCCGGCCGATCGTCGACGACACGACCCTCGAGACCGGCGACTACTCGCAGGAGACCTACGGCGGAACCTCGCTCGCGTCGCCGATCACCGCGGCCATGATGTCGGTCGTGCAGCAGTCGACCCGCTCGACGATCGGATTCGCGAACCCGACCGTGTACGGCCTCTACCGCGTGGCTCCGGCCCTCTTCGCGGACGTGCTCCCGGCCAACCCGCCGCGCACGCTGGCGTACACCAGCGCGACCTCGGGCAACAGCTACCTGATCACGCTCGACCGCGACAGCAGCCTCACGACGGCGAAGGGCTACGACGACGTCACCGGCCTCGGCTCGATCTCGTTCGGGCTCGCCACGTCGGTCGGACGCGGTCACAAGTAGTCACGGCGCCGCAGGCCGACGCCTGACATCACCTCACGGGCGGCGGCCCCCTCTTCGGAGGGGGCCGCCGCTCTCTGCCCAGTACGGGGGACTTTGCGGCGACCTCCCGCCCCTATAGATTTCGTGCGGGGACAAGCCCCGTTCGATCACGGGGAGGACCCACCCATGCCCACGACGTCCCTCGGCAGGCGACGGCTCCGTCGCGCAGCCGCCATCGCCGCCACCTGCGTCACCGTGGCCGGCCTGACGCTCGCAGGAGCCACGACCGCTCAGGCCGCCGCGCGCGTGTCCTTCACCGGGTCCGTCCCCTCCTGGGCCACGAAGGCCAACCTCGTCGCGCCTGCGGCGACGAACACGATGTACCAGGGCGAGCTCTTCCTCAGCATGCAGGATCGCCAGGGTGCCATCGACAAGGCCACCGCGGTCTCCACGCCGGGATCGCCCAGCTACCGGCAGTATGTCTCGCCGGCCGACTGGATCGCGACCTACGCCCCGACCCAGCAGGTGCTCGACGACGAGGTGGCCTACCTCAAGAGCAAGAACATCACGAACATCAGCTACCCCGCCAGCCGCCTGTACGTGACCTTCCGCGGCACGGCCGCGCAGCTCCAGAGCCTCTTCCAGACCCCGCTCGCGACTTACGACGTCGACGGAACGAAGGTCGTCGGCCCGTCGGGCACCCCGTCGCTCCCGGCCGACGTGGCCCGAGGCGTCTCGGGGATCAGCATCGACCAGGCCCGCCTCCTGACGCGTCCGAAGACGGTCACGCAGGCGGGCGCGGGCACGAAGGCCCTGTCCTCGGCGTCGTCGCTCCTCGCTCCTCGCGCCGTGCAGGTCAAGACGCCGTGCTCCGCCTACACGAACCAGGTCTGGGTCACGATCCCCTCCGCCTACGGCAGCACCAGGGCCGGAACCGCCAATTGCGGCTACTCCCCCGCTCAGCTCCGCTCCGCGTACAAGATGTCGGCCAAGGCCTCCGACGGCTCGGCCGCCGGCAGCGGTCAGACTGTCGCGATCGTCGACGCCTACGCATCGCCGACGATGGCCTCCGACCTCAACACCTGGGCCCGGAACGCCGGCGAGCCGACCTTCTCGGCCGGCCAGTACACCGACATCTCGCCCAGCAAGTCGACCTTCGCCGACAAGGCGGCCTGCCAGAACCCCAGCGGCTGGCAGGGCGAGCAGGCCCTCGACGTCGAGGCCGTCCGCGCCCTCGCCCCCGGAGCGAGCATCGTCTACTCCGGCGGCACGGACTGCGGCGCCGGCCTCGACATCGCGCTCTCGAAGATCCTGGACGGCAACACCGGCAGCGGTGCCGTCGGGACGGCCCCGCTGGCGAACATCGTGAGCAACAGCTACGGCGGGACGGGCGAACCCGACACGACGGACGCCTACACCGCGAGCTACGTGCAGGGCGAGGAGAACATCCAGCTGCAGGCCATCGCCGAGGGTGTCGGCCTCTACTTCGCCAGCGGCGACGCGGGCGACGAGTACGAGAACACCGGCGTCAAGTCCCCCGACTTCCCCGCGTCCTCGCCGTACGTCACGGGCGTCGGAGGCACGAGCCTCGGCATCTCCAAGACCGGCACCAAGGTCTACGAGACCTCCTGGGGCGACCAGCTCGACGAGATCGTGCCCGGAACCAAGAAGGGCACGAAGCGCTTCTCCGAGCGCCTTCCCGGCTCGATCTTCGCCGGTGGCGGCGGCGGCGGCAAGAGCGCGATCTACGCGCGTCCGAGCTATCAGTCCGGAGCCGTCGTCCCCGGGTCCCTCGGCGCCGGCAAGCGCCTGATCCCCGACATCAGCGCCCTCGCCGACCCGTACACCGGCTTCAAGATCGGCCTCCGCCCGATTACCAACAACACGACGCTCGCGACCGGCAGCTACACCACCGGCGTCTCGGGCGGGACCTCGCTCTCCACGCCGCTCGTCGCCGCGCAGATCGCCGTCGCCCAGCAGAAGACCGGGGCCGTCGTCGGTTTCGCCAACCCGGTCCTGTACTCGCTCGCGGCCACGGCGCCGTCGACGTTCACCGACGTCGTGACCCGCGCCGCCCCGGCCTCGGTCGCCTACTCGTCGTCGAACGCGTCGTACCTCGTGACGCTCGGTCACGACAGCAGCCTCGTGACCAGCCGCGGCTACGACACGGCCACCGGGCTCGGAAGCCTGACGATGGCGAACATCGGGAACCTGGCCACGCCCAAGGGCTAGCCGGCGGACCGCAGGAGCCGTCGCCGCGATTTGACATCGCCGGCGGCGGCTCCTAATATTTTTATACAACCGAACACGCTGAGACCTTCGGGTCGTCAGCTCCACTAGAGCTCAGAGAACAGTGGCCCCCGATGTCGAGGGGTCAGTGTTCTCTTTTTTGTGCCCGCAGTCCCTGATTCCGTGCCGCGGTTCCGGCGGGGAGATCCGCTCCACCCATCCATCCGCACCCACGAATCCGCACCCACGAAGAGGTGGCCTTGTCCGACATCCCCCGCCGAAGGTGGCTCACGTTCCTGCTCCTGTCCATGACGGGCGGCGTGATCTACCAGGTCGCCTACATCCGCTTCGTCTTCCTCGAAGACACCTACACGGCGCTCCGACTCACCGGGCAGGAGTACGGCGTCGTCATCTCCGTCTTCGGGGCCGTGGCCACGGTCATGTACTTCTTCGGGGGCTGGTTCAGCGACCGCTACTCGCCGAAGCTGCTCATCACCGTGGCACTCGTGGGCACCGGGGCGGCCGACTTCGTCCTGGCGTCGGTGCCGTCGTTCACGGGCATCCTGCTGGCCCACGTCGTCATGGCCGTGATGGGCATGGCCCTCTACTGGTCGGCCCTCGTCAAGGCGATCGGGATGCTCGGCTCGGCCTCCGAGCAGGGACGGCTCTTCGGCTTCCTCGAGGGTGCCCGCGGCATCACCTCCACGATCGTCGGCCTCGTCGGAGCGGGCATCGTCGCGGCCGCCGTCGTTCCGTCCGGCGGGGTGCTCACCCTCATCCGGATCTACGGCGCCCTCTGTTTCGTGTTCGCCGCCCTGGTGTGGCTCTTCGTCCGCGAGGACCGAGCCCGGATCGACGCTCTCGGCCGATCGACCGTGACGCTCGGGCAGCTCCTCGTTGCGGCACGCAACCCCTACACGTGGCTCATCGGCGGGACGATCGCGCTGGCGTTCTGCTTCTACACGACGCTCGGTTATTTCTCGCCGCTGCTCCAGAACGAGTTCGGGGTCGGCGCGGCCGCTCTCTCGATCATCGGCGTCGTGCGCAGCTACGTGTTCCAGTTCGTCGCAGGCCCCGTCGGCGGCGTGATCGTCGACACGGTGACGCACTCGACGTCGCGGTTCCTGCGGCTGATGTTCGCCGTCTCCCTCGTCTTCTCCGCCGCGTTCCTCCTCCTGCCGCGGTCACCGGAGCTCGTCGGGCTGGCCGTCGTGCTGCTTCTTCTCCTCTGCATCCCCGTCTTCATGAGCCGCGGGGTCTACTGGGCGACGGTCGGCGAGCTCGGCATCCCGGAGAACCAGCGCGGCGGCGTCATCGGGCTGGCGTCCGGTCTGGCGTACCTCCCCGACGCCTTCCTCCCCGCGCTCTGCGCCTGGTGGATCGGCGACCCCAACGCGGCGACACCCGTCCCCGAGCGGGGCGGCGGCTACAGCGCGCTGTTCGTCTTCCTGCTGGTGGCGGCGGCGCTGGGCATCCTGCTCACGAGCATCACGGCGCGACTGCACGAACGTCGCCGGCGGGAGGCCCTCGTGTCCGCCCCGCTGTAGCCACCGCTCCACCTTCGCTTCTTCTTCCTCACCAACGACCACAGAGAGGTCCCCATGGACATCCGCGAGTTCTCGCTCGACCGCTTCTCGCTCCGCGGCCGCAGCGCCATCGTCACCGGCGGCAACACCGGCCTCGGGCAGGCGTTCTCCCTCGCCCTCGCGAAAGCCGGCGCCGACGTCTTCGTGCCCAGCGTGCTCGACGACGGCGGCGAGACGCGCGCCCTCGTCGAGGCGGAGGGGGTGCGCTACGAGTTCGTCGGGGCCGACATCACCGAACCCGGCGCCCCGGCCCGCATCGTCGACGAGTGCGTCTCGCGCCTCGGCTCCGTCGACGTGCTCGTGAACTCCGCGGGCATCTGCAAGATCGCCTCCGTCGACGAGTTCGGCCGCGAGCAGTGGGACCCCATGATCGACGTCAACCTCACGGCCCCCTTCGAGCTCAGCAAGGAGGCCTCGCGCCACATGATCGCCCAGGGGCACGGGAAGATCGTCAACATCGCGTCGCTCTTCTCGTTCCTCGGCGGACAGTGGTCGCCCGCCTACGCCGCCACGAAGCACGGGATCGTCGGGTTCACCCGCGCCTACTGCGACGAGCTCGCCGGTCACGGCGTCCAGGTGAACGCGATCGCGCCCGGCTACTTCGCGACGGCGATCACCGAGAAGACCCGCGCCGACCCCGAGACGAACCGGCGCGTCCTCGACCACATCCCGGCCGGCCGGTGGGGCGAGGTCGCCGACCTCATGGGCGCCACCGTGTTCCTCGCCAGCGCCGCCTCGGACTACGTCAACGGCCACGTGCTCACCGTCGACGGCGGCTACCTCGTCCGCTGACGACCCCCTGCCACACCCCGCCTCTCCCCGCCCCAGAACCACGAAGGAACCCCATGATCGACTCCATCGCCCTCCTCGAACGCCAGCAGATCGTCGACGCCCTCACGGCGCTCGTCGGAGCCGCCAAGATCGACACCGACCCCGAGGCGCTCCGCGACGCGAGCATCGACCGCTTCAAGAAGTACCAGTCGGTGCACGGCATCTTCGACGGTCCGCTCCCCGCCGCCATCGTCTACGCGGACTCCACCGACGACGTCAGCCGTGTCCTCGCGTTCGCGAACGCGAACCTCGTCAACGTGGTGCCCCGCACGGGCCGGACGGGCACGGAGGGCGGCCTCGAGACGAGCGTGGAGAACACGATCGTGCTCGACGGATCGCGGATGGACCGCATCCTGCGGATCGACGAGGTCAACATGCAGGCCACCGTCGAGGCGGGGGTGCCGCTGCAGGTCCTCGAGGACAGCCTGCGCGAGCGCGGCCTCACGACCGGTCACTCGCCGCAGTCCAAGCCGCTCGCCCAGTACGGCGGGCTGGTCGCGACACGCTCGATCGGGCAGTTCTCCACCCTCTACGGCGCCATCGAAGACATGGTGACGGGGCTCGAGGCGGTCTTCCCGGACGGCTCCGTGTCGCGCGTGAAGAGTGTTCCCCGCCGGTCCGCCGGGCCCGACATCCGGCACGTCGTCATCGGCAACGAGGGCGCCCTCTGCTTCATCACCGAGGTCACGGTCAAGGTGTTCCGCTTCCAGCCGGAGAACAACCGCTTCCACGGAGCCCTCGTCGACAGCATGGACACCGGGCTCGCGATCCTGCGCGAGGTCGTGACGAACGGCTTCCACCCGTCGGTGGCCCGCCTCTACTCGCCGGAGGACGCCCGCCAGCACTTCGCGCACTTCTCCGACGGCCGCTGCGTCGTCGTCTTCGTCGCCGAGGGCCCCGCGGGGATCGTCGCCGCCACGAGCGCCGAGATCGAGCGGGTGATCGCGACGCACCCGCACGAGACCGTCGACCCCTCGCTCATCGAGGCCTGGTTCGACCAGCTCAACTGGGGGCAGGACAAGATCGACGCCGAGAAGAAGACGATGCTCGAGGAGCACCACCTCGGCTACACGACCGAGATCTCGGCCGACTGGTCGGAGGTGGGCAAGGTCTACGACGCGGTCATGCACCGGATCCGCACGGAGTTCCCGCACGCCGCCGACCTCACGATGCTGGGCGGCCACTCCTCTCACAGCTACCAGACCGGCACGAACATGTACTTCGTGTACGACTACGCCATCGACTGCGATCCGCGCGAGGAGATCGAGAAGTACCACGTGCCCCTCAACGCCATCATCGTCGAGGAGGCGTTGCGTTTCGGCGGCTCGATGGTGCACCACCACGGCATCGGCAAGTACCGCACCCCCTGGACCCTGGAGGAGCACGGCACGGCCTACCCGATCCTCGCGGCGCTGAAGTCGTCGCTCGACCCCCGCGGCATCATGAACAAGGGGACCATCTTCCCCGTCGAGGGCGCGGGGATCGCCCCGCGGAGCCGGGCGTGACCCGCTACCTCGTCGGCATCGACAACGGCTCGCAGAGCACCAAGGTCACCGTCTTCGACGAGGACGGCCGCGTCGTCTCGGAGGGGCGCCGACCCCTTCGACCGGCCGTCACACCCCGCCCCGGCGTCGTCGAGCACCCCGACGACGACCTCTGGTCGTCGGTCGGCGAGGCCGCGCAGGAGGCGCTGCGCGGCTTCCCGGGATCCCCGAGCGACATCGAGGCGGTCGGCCTCTGCACCATCCGGTTCTGCCGGGCGATGCTCCGGGCCGACGGATCGCTGGCCCATCCCGTCCTGAGCTGGATGGACGACCGGGTCTCCGCCCCCTACCGGCACCTCGACGACAGCGTGGCGCGGGTGACGACATCGTCCGGCTACCTCACCCACCGGCTCACCGGCGAGTTCCGCGACACGAACGCGAACTACCAGGGCCGGTGGCCGATCGACACGACGACCGGGCACTGGCTCGACGACGGCCCGGCGTTCGACGCCTTCGGGCTCCGACGCGACCAGCTCGTCGACCTGGTCGCGCCGGGCGAGGTCCTCGGCCGGGTGACGGCCGAGGCCGCCGAGCGCACCGGTCTGCCGCTCGGTCTCCCCGTCGTCGCGACCGCCAACGACAAAGCCGTCGAGGCGTTGGGCAGCGGCCTCCGCGCTCCCGACGAGGTGCTCCTCTCGCTCGGGACCTACATCGCGGCGATGGCCGTCGGCACCGACGACGTCCGCGAGGCCGACCACTTCTGGACGAACTCCGCGGCGGAACCCGGCGCCCACCTCTACGAGAGCGCCGGCATCCGGCGCGGGATGTGGACCGTCAGCTGGTTCCGCGACCTCTTCCCGGAGGCGGCCGACGAGGCCGCCCGCGCGGGGCGGAGCCTCGAGGACGTGCTCGGCGACGAGGCCGCGGCGGCCCCCGCCGGAGCGGGCGGGCTCCTCACCGTGCTCGACTGGCTCGCGCCGACCGAGCGGCCGCACCGACGGGGCGCGTTCCTCGGCTTCGACGGCCGACAGGGCCGCGGGCACCTCTACCGCTCGATCCTCGAGGGCATCGCCCTCACCATGGCCGATCGGAGCGCCGCCATGGCTGCCGAGCTCGGCCGGCGCACCGAGCGCGTCGTCGTCGCCGGCGGCGGCTCCCGCTCCGCGCTCATGATGCAGATCCTCGCCGACGTCACCGGCGTGGAGACCGTCCGCAACGCCGTCGGCGACGGCGCGGGCCTCGGGGCGGCCATCTGCGGAGCCGTGGCGACGGGCGTCCACCCGTCGTTCGCGGTGGCGCAGGAGGCGATGGTCCGGGAGCGGGATCGCTTCAGACCCGATCCTGCGGCCCACGCCCTCTACCGTCGGCTGCTCGACGTGCACCGCGACGCGGCCGCCGCGACCGACTCCCTCAACCGGAGGCTGCACGCGCTGGAGCTGTGAGGCGGGGGTCGCCGGTCACATCTCCCAGACGTCGGTGCTCGACGAGGCGACGGCCACGGCCCCGGCGCCCAGGGCCGCGACGACGTCCTCCTTGTCGCAGACGAGACCGCCCGCCACGATCGGCACGTCGACGTCGGCGAGCAGCCACGAGATGACCCGCGGCATGCAGCCGGGCAGGATCTCGACGGCGTCGGCGCGGGAGGCCGCGACCTGCTTCGGGAGGTTGCGGTACGAGAGGCTGTCGATCAGGAAGAACCGGTGGATCGCCCGGAGGCCGAGACCGTTCGCAGCCCTCACCAGCGGAGCCTTGGTGCTGAGGATGCCGTCGGCCTCCGTCCGCTCGCCGACGAACCTGACGACCACCTCCCGAGCCGCGAAGCCGTCGAGAAGGTCGACGTCGACGAAGACGGTCTTGCCGTGCGCCTTCAGCGTGGCGACGATCGACTCGATGGTGAGGACCGTGCCGTAGAGCAGGAACACCACCGCCCGGTCCGAGCGCAGGACGCGGCGGAGCCCCTCGTCGTCCTTGACGCTGGCGACGATCGGATCGTCGGCGAAGAGGTCGGCGACCGTGGGGGTCGGTCGTCGGACGGCGGTCGCGGCAGGCTGGCTCATGGTCGTCCAGTGTGGCGGACGAAGCCGAGGGCTCCCCGAGTCGGCCGCGACGGCCGCCGCCGCGCGTTGCGCCCCGCGCCCGCGCCCCGCGCCGGCCCGCCCGCCCGCCCGCTGCCGCACGGCCTCACCCGACCTCCCCCCGTCGGCAACTCAGGAGTCCTGCCGTCGCGGAGCGCCAGCCTCCCCCGGTCCGGCCCCGACGGCGACAGCCTGCCTGAGTTGCCGGCCGCGACGCCGCCGCCTCCCCCCCTGCCGAGGCCCCACGTCCCGATCCCGGGCCGGCCCGCTGGAGCGCGCGACGGCCCGCCGGCCGGCCGGCCGCCGGGCGCTACCCGCTCGCCGGCACAGCCGGTGCGCATCGGCAACTCAGGCATCCTGTCCCGAGCGGGGCCCGGGTCCGAGACATCGAGGCGGGAGCGACGCAGATGCCCTGAAATGCCGAGGTGCCCAGCCGCCCGGGGCGCATCGCAGCGCGCGGCGGAACCCCGCTCAGCGCCCGGGAGGCCCGGACGTGTCGCCGACCCGGAGGGTCACCGGCAGCACGACGTCCGCCGGCGTCCGCCCGGCCAGCAGGTCGCCCACCATGCGTCCCGCCACGAGTCCCCGGTCGTGGAGCGGCTGCTCCACGGTCGTGAGTCGTCGGTCGAGCCACGGCAGATCGGCGCCGTCGAAGCCCGTCACGGTGAGCCGTCCGGGGACCGGGATCGCCCGGACCGCCGCGGCCCTCAAGACACCGGCCGCGAGCATGTCGTTCTGGGCGAGGATCGCCGTGGGCGGCGCAGGGAGGTCGAGGAGCCGCCCGGCCGCGATCTCGCCCGCCTCGAGGTCGCGTCCGCCTGCCTCCACCCGCACCGCGTCGGGGAAGACCGCCGCCGTGGCGCGCAGCCGCTCCCGGATGGTGCGGTTGGCGATGGTCTCGAGCCCGTGCGCGACGGGCAGGACCTCTCCCGGCGGCAGGCTCTCGCCCAGGCGCGTCGTCCTCATGACGACGGCGACGCGCGCGTGACCGAGGCTCCGGACGTGTCGCGCGACGTCGCGCGTCCCCCGCGCGTCGTCGATGTCGACGAGGGCGATGCCCTCCTCGTGCGGTCCTTCGATGCCGACCAGCGGGATCCTGCGGGCGCGGAGCCCGGGCAGGAGCGAGTCGAACTCCTCGCCCCGGGTGAGGAAGACGACCGCGTCGACCGGCATGCCGTCGAGGAGCCGTGCGGACCTCCCGCTCTGCTCGGACCGGCCCGGCAGGAGCAGCTGCCCCACGTCGAGCGCGTCGAGAGCCTCGCTGAGGCCGTCCATGGTGGCGATCGTCACCGGGCTCTGGAAGGCACGCCGGATGCTCTCGGCCACGACGACTCCGACGATCCCGGAGCGGCCGCTCTTGAGGGAGCGCGCCGTGGGATTCGGTCCGGCGTAGTCGAGCTCGCGGGCAGCCGTCAGGATGCGCTGGCGCATCCGCTCCGTGATGGACCCCGTCGTGCGGAACGCGAGCGACGCGGTCGAGGTCGAGACGCCCGCGAGCGCGGCGACGTCGGCGAGGGTGACGGAGCTTCGCCCGCGGGTCGTCGTCATGAGCGTCACCCTACATATCGGCCGGACCGGAATGGCGCGTGTTCGCGCGTCCGGCATCGAATCGCAACGTTTCGTTAATCGAACCGCCACCGGGCCTGCCAACAATCGAAACGGTGCGATCGACGCCATTCCGACGCACCTCCCCCCAAGCACCTCCCCTCGAACCGAAGGACACGCTCCCCGTGATCTCACGCCGATCCCTCGTCGCCGTCGCGGCCGCCGCGACCGCCTCCCTGGCTCTCGCCGGCTGCGCCCCGACGGCCAGTTCCTCCGTCGGTGCCCAGCCGACCTCCCAGTCCGTCACCGGCACCAAGGGCACGCTGACCGTCTTCATCTCGGGCGACACGAACGTCCAGACGCTCTGGGACGACGCCCTCATCCCCGCCTTCGAGAAGGCCAACCCCGGCGCGACCGTCAAGACGACCCTCGACCTCCACGGCGAGCACGACGCGCAGACGCTCGCGAAGCTCACGAGTTCGGTGAAGTCCGGCGACGACCCGGGGTACGACCTCGTCGACGCCGGGTTCGTGCAGGCGGCAGGATCCGGGGGTCTCCTCGAGAAGACGTCCGCGGCGTCCATCTCGAACCTCGCCACCGTCCCGTCCGCGACCGTGAAGGCCGGCTCCGGCTTCGGGATCCCCTACCGAGCCTCGTCCGTGCTCCTGGCGTACGACTCCACCACGGTGAGCACCCCTCCGAAGACCCTCGACGCGCTCCTGACCTGGATCAAGGACAACCCGGGGCAGTTCGCCTACAACTCCCCCTCGACCGGCGGCTCCGGCCAGGCCTTCGTCACCACCGTGCTCGACAAGTACCTCTCCGACTCGACCCGGGAGAAGATGACGACCGGCTACGACCAGCCGCTCGAGTCGTCGTGGGACAAGGGCTTCGACGAGCTCAAGTCCCTGAATTCGTCGGTGTACCAGAAGGGCGTCTACCCCAACGGCAACAACCAGGTGCTCGAGCTCCTCGGGACCGGCAACATCGAGATGGCTCCCGTCTGGAGCGACCAGGTGATCACGGCGCAGGCGACGGGGACGCTCCCCAAGACCGTCAAGTACGCGCAGATCAGCGACCCGTCGTTCACCGGCAGCGCCTCGTACCTCGGCATCCCGAAGACGGCGGCCCACAAGACCGTCGCCGAGAAACTGGCGAACTACGTGCTCTCGGCCGAGGGCCAGGCTCTCATCGCCAAGACGATCGCGGGGTACCCCGTCATCTCGCTCGAGAACGTCTCGCAGGAGACGCGGGCGACGTTCTCGTCGGCCGACCCGTCGAACCTCCGCCCGGGCTACTACAGCGAGATGGCGTCCGACATGAACAACCTCTGGGACGCCAAGGTGCCCGGACAGTGACCGCCCTCCGATCCGGCACCTCGCCGCGGATCGGCACCGCGCGGCGGGTCTCCCCCGAGGCCCGCCGCGCCGGCGTCGGATTCGCGCTCGCCCTCCCGCCCGTCCTCCTGCTGGCCGTCTTCGTCGGGATCCCCGTCGTGCTCGCGATCGGGTTCAGCCTCGGTCACACGGGCGGCCTCAACGACACGATCGCGTCGATCGGGATCGGCACCCGGCGTTCGACGACCTGGTGGGGAACCCTCCAGGCCTACGGCGACGTCTTCGCCGACCCGAGGTTCCTCCGCGATCTCGGTGTCACGATCGTGGTCACCGTCGTCTCGACCGGGGCGACCCTGCTCCTGGCGGTCGGGATCGCCCTCAATCTCCGCCTCCGGGGCGGGAGGCTCGCGACCGTGTTCGCCGGACTCGCGGTCGTGCCGCTCTTCATCCCCGTCGTCATCGCGTCCTGGGCGATCCTGACGTTCTACGCGGGCGACGGCTTCGTCCGAACCCTTTTCGCGCTGGTCGGGCTCGAGGGCCCGACCTGGGGCTACACGACCGTCGCGGTCGTGATCGGCTCGGTCTGGACAAGCCTGCCGTTCGCGACGCTCATGGCGACGTCCGGAGTCCAGTCGGTCCCGGACGCCATGATCGAGGCGGCGAAGGACGCGGGGGCGGGGACACCGGCCATCATCCTGCGCATCCTCGTCCCGCTCGCCGGCGTCCCGCTCATCATCGCGACGACATTCACGGCCATCGGGATCCTCGGCTCGTTCACGGTCCCGTACTTCACGGGCCCGAACGCCCCCTCGATGCTGGGCGTCGACATCTCGAAGTACTTCCAGTCGTTCAACCACCCGCAGCAGGCGATCGTGATGGCCGTCGTGGTCTTCGTCCTCGCCTCCGGCATCGCCTTCTTCTACGTGTGGGCGAACTTCCGGTCGGCCAAGAAGGAGGGACGGATCTGATGCGCGGCGTCACCGTCTCGCGCGGTCTCGTGACCGCGATCCTGTTCGCCCTCGTGGCGGTCTTCATCCTGGGGCCCCTCGTCTGGCTGGCGGCGCACGCGTTCGCGACCTCGTGGACGTACCCGAACCTCCTCCCGGACGGGCTCACCCTCCACTGGTGGTCGGTCGTCTTCGGCGATGCCCAGCTCGGCGCGGCCGTCACGAACTCGCTCTACTTCGCCCCGCTCACGGTGGCCGTCTCGGCGGTCGTCTGCCTTCCGGCCGCGTACGCGTTCTCGCGGTTCGACTTCCCCGGGCGTCGCGTGTTCCTGATCGGGCTGTTCGCGACCAACGCGTTCCCCAAGATGGGGCTGTTCGTCGCCATGGCGTCGCTGTTCTACGGCCTGCACCTCATGAACACGGTGATCGGCATCGTCATCGTCCAGTTCATCGGGACCGTGGTCTTCATGACGTGGATCCCGGCGGCGGCCTTCTCGTCGGTGCCCCGCTCGCTGGAGGAGGCCGCGCAGGATGCGGGCGCCGGCCGGCTGCGCACCTTCCTCTCCGTGACCCTCCCGATGGCCCTCCCGGGGATCCTCGTCGCCGTGCTGATGTCGTTCCTCGCCTCGTTCGACGAGGCGCAGGGCACCTACCTCGTGGGCGCTCCCGTCTACATGACGATGCCCACCGAGATGTACACGCTGGTCCTCAACTACCCCAAGCAGGTCGCGGCCGTGTTCGCCATCCTGCTCTCGATCCCCTCCGTCGCCCTGCTGCTCGTCGCCCGGAAGTACATCATGGGCGGGCGACTCGCCGAGGGCTTCCAGATCCGATAGGCACGTCATGACCCTCTCCACTCCCGCTCGCGTCCGCCCGCGACCCGAGACCGGCGGCGCACCGGCCGGGCTGCCGGATCCTGCCCCCGGCCTCCGCATCTCCGGCCTGTCGAAGGTCCTCGGCGGACGCACCATCGTCGACTCGCTGGACCTCGACCTGGCCCGGGGCGAACTCGTGGCCCTGCTCGGCCCCTCGGGCTGCGGCAAGACGACGACGCTCCGCATGATCGCCGGCTTCCTCCGGCCCGACACCGGATCGGTCGCCATCGATGGGCGCGACGTCACGGAGCTCGGGCCGGAGAGGAGGCCGAGCGCGATGGTGTTCCAGAACTACGCGCTCTGGCCGCACCTCACCGTCTTCAAGAACGTGGCCTTCCCGCTCACCCTCCGGAAGATGCCTCGCGCGGAGATCAAGGACCGCGTCATGGCCGCCCTCGAGACCGTCAACCTCGCACACCACGCCCACTCGCGACCCGCGCACATCTCGGGTGGCGAGCAGCAGCGCGCGGCGCTCGCGCGCGCCATCGTGCAGGAGCCGGAGCTGCTGCTCCTCGACGAGCCCCTGTCGAACCTCGACGCGAAGCTCCGCGTGCGCGTCCGGGAGGAGATCCGCGACATCCAGCAGCGGCTCGGCATCACCACGGTGATGGTCACGCACGACCAGGAGGAGGCCCTCGCGATCTCGGATCGCGTCGCCGTGATGAACGGCGGACGGATCGAGCAGGTCTCGACGCCGACGGACCTCTACGCGTCGCCGCGAACGCTCTTCGTGGCCGGCTTCATCGGGAGCATGAACCTCCTCGCGGGCCCGCTCGGCACGTCGAGGCCCGTGGGCACGTCGATGCCCGCCGGCACGGCGATGCCCGTCGGCACAGCGGGTGGCACCTCGGCAACTCAGGAGAACGGCGTCTCCGACGACGAGACGTGGGCCGTCCGCCCGGAGGACGTCGTCTATTCGCCTGAAACGCCGACCGGGGCGGGCCGCGCCGAGGAGGCCGGGGCGACGTCGCACGCCGCGACCGTCCGCCGAGTGCTGCCGCACGGCCACTTCGCGGAGCTGGTGCTCGACGTGGACGGGATCGAGCTGCGCTCGATCGCCACGGGCCTCCTGCCGCGGCCCGGCGACCGGGGATCCGTCACGCTCCGGAACGTGCGCCTCTACCGCGACGGCCACCTGGTCGGAGACGACGCGTGAGCGCGATCGTCCGGGCCCGGGGCGTCGCCGCCGTCGCCCACCGAGGCGACTCCTCGCGCTGGCGGGAGAACACCCTGAGGGCCGTGCGATCCGCCCTCGCGGAAGGCGCGGACTCCGTCGAGATCGACGTGAGGCTCACTCGCGACGGCGACGTGGTCCTCCTGCACGATCCCACGCTGGAGCGCCTCTGGGGCGTGGAGCGGGCGGTGCGCGACGTCACGCTCGCCGAGCTCCGGGAGCTGGGCGGCGGCGAAGAGCGCATCCCCCTCCTCGCCGACGTCCTCCCGCTGTTCGACCGGGGCGACGCCCTGCTCCTCATCGACATGGAGACGGTCGAGCCGGCGGCCGCGGCGTACGACGTGGTCGCCCGCCACCGCGCCGCCCCGGCAGGAGCCGAGGCTCGCGTCGCCTGGTGCGGCGCGCTCGACGCACTGCGCACGATCCGCACCCTCGACGACGCCGCGGAGGTCTGGCTGCCCTGGGCGAGCGCCGTGCCGCCCCGCGCGGAGGACCTCGCCGACCTCCGGCCGGCCGTGGTCAACCTGCACCACCTCCTGGTCGGCCCCGGGATGGTCGAGGCGGTCCACGCGCTCGGGGCCCGCGTCTCCTGCTGGACCGTCGACGACCGGGACCAGATGGCCTGGCTCCAGCGGATCGGCGTCGACTCCATCACGTCCAACCGCCTGGCGGATCTCCTCGGGAGCCGCGCGGAGGCCTTCGGCGGGGACGATGCGTCCGCCGCCACGGCCGACGAGGCGGAGGCGCCCTCCGGACGGAGCGGGGAGGAACGACGTCGCGCCCGCCTCGTGGCCCGCGAACTCGCCGTGTGGGCGATGGACCACGTCCGCAGCAACCCCGTGGACCGCGTCGACACGAAGAAGAACCCCGCCGACCACGTGACCGAGGTCGACCGCGCCATCGAGCGAGGGGTTCGGGAGGTCGTCGACGCGCAGTTCCCCGGGCACCGGTTCGTGGGAGAGGAGTACGGAGGCGAACCGGAGGCGGGCTCCCCGTGCTGGTACCTGGACCCCGTGGACGGGACGGCCAACCTCGCCAACGGCGTGCCGTGGACGAGTTTCTCGCTCGCCCTCGTCGAGGACGGCTCGCCCGTCGTGGGCGTCGTCGCCGACCCGTGGCGGGGCCTCCTCGTCGAGGCGGCGGCGGGCGAGGGGGCGTGGGTCGACGGGCGGCGTCTGCGCCTGGCTCCTGCGGTCGCGGGAGGAGCCGACGACCCGCTCCGCGGTCGCATCGTCAGCACGGAGCTCGCCGGCCATCGCCCCTGGCCCGGCATGGTCGAGCTGGTCGACGGCCTGGCCGAGCGCTTCTGCACCACGCGGGTCATGGGGTCGGGCACGCTGACGATCGCAGGAGTCGCGCTCGGACACGGTTCGGGCGCCGTCATCGGGGCGTTCGGTCCCGTCGACCACCTGGCCGCCGCCCTGATCGTGCGGGAGGCGGGCGGCGTGGTGCTGGACGAGGCCGGACGCGACACGCTGTTCCCCGAGCGGGGCGGGATCCTGGCGGCGCGGGATCGCGAGACTGCGGACGCGCTCTTCGCTCTCTGGCGTGACGCGGTCGCGAAGGGCGCGTCTCGGGGCTGAAGAGCTGCCGATACTTCAGGAGATCGGCGGCTCCACGTCGGCCCCGCCCGGACGCCGCCCCGCCGGTGGCGCGGATCCCCTGAATTGCCGCCGGGGTGGGCCGGGGAACGCGAGGCGGCGCAACCCCGAGCGCCGCCTCGCCGAGTTTTTTGCAGAACTGCACGTTTGCACTTGCGTAATCTTGCAGTCATAGCAATAATCGGTGCATGACATCCGCACCCCTCGGCCTCCGCGATCGCAAACGCGAGGAGACCCGCTCCCGTCTCGAAGAGGCCGCCGTCACGCTCGTGCTGCACGACGGCCTCGAGCACGCGACGGTCGACTCGATCAGCGCGAAGGCCGACGTGTCGTCGCGCACGTTCTTCAACTACTTCGACACCAAAGAGGACGCGATCCTCGGCATCCGCGACATCGACCTGACGCCCGAGGTCGTCGCCGAGCACCTCGCGCGCACCGACGGCGCCGGGGTCGTCGAGTCGACGATCTCGCTCCTCCTGGCGGTCATCCGACCGTCGATCGAGGGTGCCGCGCTGCAGAAGTCGCGGATCGAGGTGCTGCGGCGCTATCCGCAGCTCTTCGGCCGGCACGTCGTGCAGATGACGCGCATGGTCGACGAGCTCGTCCGAGCCGTCACCGCGATCCTCGACCACGACTCGCGGTCGACGGCCCCCGCGTCGCGCGCGGAGGCCGAGGTGTTCCTCAGCCTCTGCGCCGGCGCCGTCCGGACCGCCGTCAAGCACTGGATCGAGGAGGGCACCGTCGAGCCCTCCGAGTCCCTCCATCCCAGGGCCACCGCCCTCGTCCACTCCCTCACCGAAAGAATCTGATGACCGAAACACTGCAGGCGCCGCCGCGTACGGCAGGCGCCCCCGAGTCGAGCGGTCCGACGACGAAGAGCATCCTGCTCGTCTTCGCCGGCCTCATGGTGACCATGCTGCTCGCCTCCCTCGACCAGACCATCTTCTCCACCGCCCTGCCGACCATCGTCGGCGAGCTCGACGGCGTCGACCACATGATCTGGGTCACGACCGCCTACATCCTCGCGTCGACCATCATGCTGCCCGTCTACGGCAAGCTCGGCGACCTGATCGGCCGCAAGGGCCTCTTCGTCGCGGCCATCGGCCTCTTCATCGTCGGTTCGATCGTCGGCGGGCTCTCCGGGAACATGACCGAGCTGATCACGGGTCGCGCGATCCAGGGTCTCGGCGGCGGCGGTCTGATGATCCTGTCGCAGGCGATCATCGCCGACGTGGTCCCGGCCCGTCAGCGCGGCAAATACATGGGCATCATGGGCGGCGTCTTCGCCCTGTCGAGCGTCGCGGGGCCCCTCCTCGGCGGCTTCTTCACCGACGGGATCGGCTGGCGCTGGGCGTTCTGGATGAACGTGCCGCTGGGCATCCTGGCCATCGCCTCGGCCGTGTTCTTCCTCCGCCTGCCGAAGGGCGCGCCGCGGAAGCCCCGCATCGACGGACTCGGCATGGCCCTCCTCGCCATCGCCAGCACCTGCCTCGTGCTCGTCACGACCTGGGGCGGCAACACCTACGACTGGAACTCGCCGCAGATCGTCGGCCTCATCGTCGGCCTCGCGATCTCGGGCACGGCCTTCGTGTTCGTCGAGCGCGGCGCCGCCGAGCCGATCATGCCGCTGCACCTGTTCCGTCAGCCGAACTTCGTCCTCACGACGCTGGCCGGTCTCATCACCGGGATCGCCATGTTCGGCGCCCTCGCCTACCTGCCGACGTACCTGCAGATGGTGACCGGTGCGGACGCCACGCAGGCCGGCTTCCTGATGATCCCGATGATGGCGGGCCTCCTGGTCACGAGCATCCTGACGGGGCAGCTCGTCAGCAGGACGGGCCGCTACAAGGTGTTTCCGATCGTCGGCACCGTGATCGTCGCCGGGGCCCTCGCCCTGATGTCGACCATGACGGCGACCATGCCGGTCTGGATCATCTGCGTCTACCTCGCCATCATGGGCATCGGCCTCGGCATGAGCATGCAGATCCTCATCCTGATCGTGCAGAACACGTTCTCGATCCGCGAGGTCGGCACCGCGACCGCATCGAACAACTACTTCCGTCAGATCGGCGCGTCGCTCGGCGCCTCGATCGTCGGCAGCCTGTTCGTCGCGAACCTGACCGACCTCATGGGGTCGCGCCTTCCGGCCGGATCGGCAGGAGCCACGGGTTCGACCAACTCGCTGACGCCCGCCGCCGTCAAGAACCTGCCGACGGCCATCCACGACGTCATCGTCGGCGCCTACAACGACGCGCTCACCCCGATCTTCCTGATCATGGTGCCGCTCGTCCTCGTAGCCGCGGTGCTCCTGCTCTTCGTCAAGGAAAAGCCGCTCGCCACCACGATCGAGCGCGACACCACCGCGGTCTCGCTCGAGACCGACGGCGCGACCCGCGTGCAGCTCGACCACGACGACGCGGCGCGCAGCGACGACGACGGCCCGCAGGAGCCCCGGGGCACCGGCACCCGGAAGGTCGACGTCCCCGCCTGACCGCCGACACCCGAGGCCCCGTCCCCGCGAGCGCTCGCCGCGCCGCCCGGGCGGGGCCTCCGTCGTACCTCCGTCGTGCGCGACGCTCCGCCGCGCGAGCGGCCCCTCGGAAGGGTCGGCTCAGCTCATCACGCGGCCGACGACCGGCGCCTTCTCGCGCCGACGCCGACGGGCCACACCGGGGTTCTGACCCACGGCGCGCCTCGGCTCCAGGTCGACCACCGCTCGGCGGCGGCCCTCGGCCCCGCGCCAGGTGAGGACGGCGCGCGCGCCTCCGACCCGCGCGGCGCGGTGCGACTCCAGCACGGCGTGCCACGACTTCTTCGGCGAGAAGACGGTGCTGCCCCGGGCCGGGAGGTCGGGGAGTTTCATCTCGCCGACGAAGTCGTCGCCATCGAGGAGCTCGACGTGCAGGCCCTTGATCGCGGTGGAGGTGCGGTTCTCGAGCCGGAAGTCGTACGCCACGTACCCGCGCTTGAGCGACTTTGGAGAGAGCATCTCGTGGTTGCGCTTGTCGAGGTACGTCATGAAGACGTCGAGGGAGACCGGGGCGTCGTCGACCGGGACGACCGGGACGGCGGCGTCCTCCCGTTTCCGCAGGGACCGGGCCGTGAGCCCGAGGACGACGGCGGCCGGGACGCCGACGACGACGGCGCCGAGCGCCTTCACGATCGGTGCGACCATCAGAGGGCTCCTCGCGTCGAGATGTTCATGTGTCGATCCTGCCCTGTCCGGCTTGTCGTTTCCTCCTCGATTCTGCCCCCCGGCGCAGCCCTCCGCCCCGCCGAGACCGCGGATGCGCACGCTCCTGTGTCCCGATCGACCCTCCGGGCGTGGGAACGGGTACAAATCGGCGCCGCGAATATTGGTCGAGTCCACCCCCGGGAGACGCGACGGGACAGTGTTGACTGTGGATGGCCAGTGACCCACGAGGAGAACCACCGCATGAAGCCCCTGCAGAATCGCCGCGTCGCCGTCACCGGGATCGGAGTCGTCACCCCCGGCGGCGTCGGAGTCGACGCCTTCTGGTCGAGCCTCTTCGAGGAGGCCGCTCCGCAGCAGGTCCGTCGCGTCGACGAGGGTGCGCTGGACGCGCGCCGGCTCATGAGCCACAAGGCGGCGAAGAACTCCGACATCGTCACCCGCATGGCGATCGTCGCCGCCGACGAGGCGCTGCGCGACGCCGGGCTCCTCGTGATCGACCCGGACGCGACCGAGCCCTCCACGTCCGACGAGGCCCAGCTCGTCCCCGGCATCGACCACGATCGCGCGGCCGTGTCGCTCGGGACCGGCATGGGTGGCGTCCAGACCCTCGCGACGCAGATCGGCATCCTGGCGGACCGCGGCGAGCGCCTGGTCTCGCCGCACGTCGTCCCGATGGTCATGCCGAACGCCCCCGCCGGGGCAATCAGCATCCGCTACGGCCTGCGCGGGCCTGCCACCACGATCTCGACCGCCTGCGCCGCCGGCACGGACGGCATCGCCGCCGGAGCCCGGATGGTCGCCCAGGGGACGGCCGACCTCGTCGTGGCGGGCGGCACCGACTCCAGCCTGACCGGCGTCTGCATCGCCGGATTCGCCAACATGCGCGCGCTGTCGCGCAGCGGATTCTCGCGCCCCTTCGACCGCGACCGCGACGGCCTCGCCGCGGCAGAGGCGTCCGGCATCCTCGTCCTCGAGGAGTACGAGGCTGCCGTCGCCCGCGGCGCCCACATCTACATGACGATCGAGGGGACGGCCTCGACCGCCGACGCCCACCACGTCACCGCGCCGGCCCCGCACGGCACGGGCGCCGAGCGGACGATGCGCCTCGCCCTCGACGACGCCGGGCTCACCCCCGACGACATCACGCACATCAATGCGCACGGGACCTCCACCGGCCTGAACGACGCCGCGGAGAGCGAGGCGGTCTCCCGGGTGTTCCCGACGAGCAACCCCGTCGTCACCAGCATCAAGGGCGTCACCGGCCACTCCTTCGGCGCCGCCGGGGCCGTCGAGGCGGTCGCCGTCGCCCTCACCATCAAGCACCGCACCGTCCCGCCCACGGCGGGCCTCGTCAACCAGGACGCCGAGATCCACCTCGACATCCCGACCGAGGCGCGGCCGTGGGAGCCGGGGCCGGTGCTCTCGAACAGCTTCGGCTTCGGGGGGCACAACGGCAGCCTGGTGTTCGTTCCGGTCGGGTAGCGCCGGGGCGGGCATCCTGCGCTTCCCGGTCGTTCCGGGAGTCTGACCGCCCGCGAGCCCCGGCCCTCCTACACTGACTCACCGTGGGGACCCCTAGACGACGCTCGCACTCGGAGCACCGGGCGCCGACCGTCGTGGCGCTGCTCGCGGCGCTCGCGCTCTACCTGACGCTGCCGCCGACGCTGCACCCGCGGCTCCGGCTCGTGGTGGCGGCGGTGGAGCTGCTCGCGCTGGTCCCGCTCCTGGTGCTCAACCCCGTGCGACTGCGGCAGGAGACGCGCCTCACGAAAGCGATCGGCTCCGGCCAGGCGATCCTCCTCGCCGGAGCAACCCTGTTCGCCCTCGCCGAGCTCGCGGCGCAGCTCATCGTGCTGCCGGCGGACGACGGGCCGAGGCTCCTGCTGGCCGCCCTCCAGGTGTGGCTCGCCGTCGTGATCGCCTTCTCGCTCCTCTACTGGGAGTTCGACCGAGGCGGAGCCGTCCGCCGACGCCACATCGACCTGCGTCGGCCGCGGACGATCGACTTCCGGTTCCCACAGGACGACGGCCCGCAGGATGCCCTGCTCGGCGCCCTCCCCGTCACGTGGTACCCCTCCTACGTCGACTACCTCGTGCTGTCGCTGACCAACGCGACGGCGTTCGCCCCGGGCCGCAGCGTGCCGCTCACCACGCGCGCGAAGCTCGTCCTCGCCGTGCAGTCGTTCGCGGGGTTCGCGCTCATCGGAGTGGTCGTCGTGCGGGCCGTCGTGCTGGTCGTCTGAACCTCGTGCGTCAGTCCCGGCGCGCGCGACGGGCGTCCCACAGCTCTTGGATCGCGGGGTAGAGCGTGGCGAGATCGTCGGGCAGCGCGGCCTTGACCGTGCGGCTCTGCTCGTCCACGAGGACCTCCTCGATCCCCTGCTCGACGGCGTCGAACGTGGCGACGGCCACCGACGCAGGACTGATCTTGACCTTGACCCGCGCCGCCATGTCGGTGTCGATGAAGCCGGCGTGGACGGCCGTGACGAGGGTCCCGGCATGACGGAGCTCGACGCGGGTGCCGTTCGTGAGGGCCCACGCCGCCGCCTTCGACGCTCCGTAGGAACCGCTCGCCGGCGGCGTGAACCAGCTCGCGACCGAGAGCATGTTCACGAGGGCGCCGCCGCCGTTCGCCTCGAGGACCGGGGCGAAGGCGCGGGTCATGGCGAGGGTTCCGAAGTAGTTGACGGCCATCTCGTGACGCGCACCGTCGAGGGACTCGCTGGCGACGAACGGGCTGAGCGTCATCACGCCGGCGTTGTTGACGAGGAGGTCGACGTCGGTGCAGGACGCGGCGGCCGCGTCGACCTGCTGCTGGTCGGTGACGTCCAGCAGGATCGGCACGAGCCGCGCGTCGCCGGTGTCGAACGGCTCGCGGGCGCCGCAGTAGACCTTCGCCGCGCCCCGGGCGAGGAGTTCGCGGGCGAACGCGACGCCGAGGCCGCGATTGGCGCCCGTGACCAGGGCGGTGCAGCCGTCGATGCGCATGGCCCCAGCCTGGCACGGGGCGGCGCGTGCGGCGCGTGCGGTGCGTGCGGTGCGGCGCCCCTGGCGGCAACTCAGGAGTTCGGTCCGCTGCGGCCCGGCTCGGGGGGCTTCCCCGCACGGTTGCCGACAGAAGACCTGAGTTGCCCGCGGGCGGGACGCGTTCGAGCCCCTGCGGCGGCGGGCGGCCGAGCGCACCCGGCCCGCCCTGCTCTGCGGGTGGGCGCGGGTTCGGGCCGCCGCTCCCCCAGCGGCAACTCAGGGATGTTGCACGGGGCGACGCCGGCCCGTGCCGCAGCCGGCGTGACCCGGCGCAGGACTCCTGAGTTGCCCGTGCGGGGCGGGCCGAGCGGAAGGTCGCCGCCGGGCGGCGGCGGAGTCGGCCCGCAACGCCGTGGATCCACCGGCCCACGGTCGTCGGGGTCGAGCGCCGCGGAGCGACCTCGGCAACTCAGGAACCCTGCGCTGCCGCGGCCGGAGGGCCGGGCCGCCGAGGAGTGGGCGACGCCGATCGCCTGAATTGCCGAGTGGGGGTGGGCGCGAAGTGCCGCGGCGAGGGCGGGCGGGCCCGGCGTCAGGCGGCGACTAGCGCGCCGGCGGCGAGCTCGACCGACCGCAGCCGGTCGGCCACGGTGGGCGACTGGTGCGCCAGGATCAGCTCGTCCGCCTGCGCCTCTGCGGCGAACGCGTCGAGCCCGGCGCGCACCTCGGCGGGGTCGCCGACCGCGGCGTACCGCATCATGTTCGCGATCTGCCGCCCGTTCGGCGTGGTGAGGAAGATGTCGATCTGCTCGTCCGTGTACTCGGGGGCGGCCGGGCCGCGCGCGATGAGCGAGCGGACCCGAGCCCGCCGCGTGACGGCGAACTGCCGCTGGGCGTGCTCCGAGGAGTCCGCTGCGACCACGTTGATCCCGGCGATGACGTGGGGTTCGGCCAGCTGCGCCGACGGAGTGAACTCGTTGCGGTAGAAGGCCACGGCGTCGTGCAGGAGGTCGGGCGCGAAGTGCGACGCGAACGCGTAGGGCAGGCCGTAGGCGGCCGCCAGCTGCGCCCCGAACATCGACGATCCGAGGATGTAGAGCGGCACGTCGACCGCGCCCGGCACCGCCTGCACCCCGGCGATCCGCGACTCCCCGCAGAGGTAGGCCTGCAGTTCGAGGACGTCCTCCGGGAAGGAGTCCGCCGACCCGGGGTCGCGCCGGAGCGCTCGCATCGTGGTCTGGTCGCTGCCGGGCGCGCGCCCGAGGCCGAGGTCGATCCGCCCGGGGTGGAGCGACGCGAGCGTCCCGAACTGCTCGGCGATGGTGAGGGGCGCGTGGTTCGGCAGCATGATCCCGCCCGCTCCCAGCCGGATCGTGGAGGTCTGCGACGCCACGTGGCCGATGAGCACGCTCGGCGCACTCGACGCGATGGTGGGCATGTTGTGGTGCTCGGCGTACCAGACGCGCCTGTATCCGCTCCGCTCGGCGGTCTGCGCCAGGGCGACGCTGTTCGCGAAGCTCTGGGCCACGGATTCTCCCGGGGCGATGGGGGCGAGGTCGAGGATGGAGAGCGGAACGGTCATGCTCGTGTCAACGCCCGAGGTACCGCAATCGTTCCCGATGCGCGAGGTCCGTCAGCGCCGGGCCTCGTACTCCCGCGACAGCCAGGCCCCTTCGGGGCGGTGGGCGCAGGAGCCGCTGCTCGCGCAGGTCTTGTAGTCGCTGCGCGCGTAGACGAAGAAGATCGCCTCCTTGGCCGCGGTCTCGTGAGGGGCGAGGTTCGCCGGTTCACCCTCGATCGGATAGCCGCGGTAGCCGGCGAAGGAGTGCGGGACGTCGTACACCCGGTCGACGCGTTCGGCGAGGTAGGCGACGGCGTGGTGGTCGGCGTGGTCGCCGTCGTCGAAGCCGCCGACGTGGTCGAGGGTCGTGATGCGGTCGGGGCGATGCGCTCGGAGGAGCTCGTGCAGGGCCTCCTGCAGGCTCGCGAGGGTGTGCGTCGCGGAGCCGTCGACGGCCGCGATGGTGTCGATCGTGCCGTCCCAGAGCTTCCGGAGGCTGGCGCCGCCGCTGCGGACGCCCCCGGAACCGTCCATGCCGCCGTCGGGGAGGCGGAAGAAGTAGAGGACGACGTGCGGCGCCGCGTCGAGGACCACGCGGGTGACGGAGCGTCCGCCGAGGGTCACGACGGACGTCGACCACGCGTCGGCGACGCCCAGCAGCGCGGCGTACGCCGCACGGGCGCCGGCCTCGCGGGCCTGCCAGTACCAGCTCTCGTCGTCGTCGTCACCCGCGGTCAGGTAGGCGTTGACGAGGGCCCGGCCCGCCGTCGCGTCGGCCTGGACGCTGCGGCTCTGGAACAGGAGGTCGTCGTCCTGGTGAGCGAGGATCGCGACGGTCCCGCCGAGAGCTGCGCCGCCGGAGAGGGCACCACCCGAGAGGTCGCCGCCGGCGGCAGCCCCGCCGGGTGAGGCCGGAGTCGCGGCCAGAGCCCCGCGCCGGACCGCCTGCCGCCACGCCCGGAGGCGGGCGACGACGCGACGGGGCCTGCGGAGGGCGAGCGCGAGGATCCTGCGCATCAGGACACCTCGTAGATGCGCACGCCGTCTCGGTCGTAGGCGAGAGTCGACCGGGAGGCCACGGTGTCCTCGAGCAGCTTCAGGTCGGCGGCGGAGAACGCCCCGCTCACGATCGCGGCACGCTCCTGGCTGTCGGAGAAGGCGACCCAGGTGCGCCCGCCGAAGGCCCGCTCGTCGATCAGGCCGAGGAGGGTCGCGTTGGTGACCTTCCCCGGGTCGAAGTTCTTGACGTCGGTCATGGCCGTGGCCTGCGCGTAGTGCACGAGGTACTTCGGGTAGTTCGGCCCGACGAGCAGCGGGAACGTGTCGGTGACGCTGAAGACGAGGTCGTCCCTCTGGAAGCGCCCGTCGAGCCACTCGGCGGCCTTCACGTCGCTGGCCGAGACGCGGAGGCTCGCCTCCGGCTGGAAGTACGTGCCAACGAAGAGGGACAGCAGGATGCACAGACTGGCGATCAGGCCGACCTTGCGGATCCGCGGCAGGCCCCGACCCGTCCAGAACAGCCAGCCCACGCCCATGGCGTAGAACGGCAGGCCGAACAGGAAGACGCGGAACTTGCCCTCGCCGCCGTAGGTCTGGCCGAAGAGGGTGAGCACGGGGGCGACGGCGAGCCAGGCGACGACGAGCGTCGTACGGATGTGGCCGTTGAGGATGCGCCGGACGAATCCGGCCAGGGCCAGGAGCACCGCGAGCCCGGTCAGGAGGACGACGCCGTGGCTCTGCAGCGTGCTCACCTCGGAGACGCCGACCTGCGAGACCGACTTCGTCGTCGCGTTGGCCACGGGGTCGAAGCTCGAGAAGAGGCCGAAGTGCTGCTCGACGTAGTCGAGGTTCGGCAGCAGGTAGAGCACCGGGAGGGCGGCGACGGCGATCCCGACCCAGAGCCGTCGGAGGTAGCCGGCGACGAAGAGCGGCAGGAAGGCCAGGATCGCGACGTAGGGCGTCAGCTGGTGGCTCGCCACGATGACGGCCTGGAGGACGATCACGGCGGCGATCGCGAGCACGCGCGCTCTCCTGGACCGCGTGATGCCGAGGACCTCGACGTTGACGGGGCGACCGCGCCTGCGGGCGGGCGTCGCCAGCAGGTTCTCGACCCGGCGCAGGAGCCGCCGGGGCTCGGAGCCGAGGGCGGCGACCGCCACGAGCGCGGCCGTGAGGTAGAGCGTGAAGGCGAAGGCCTGGGGCGAGTAGTAGTTCTGGCCGACCCAGTTGCCGATCGTGAACACGATGACGGCGGTCCAGGCCCAGCGGCGGTGGCGGCTGATGGTCCGGGCGATGGCGAGCACGAGGGCCGCGTCGACGAGGGCGAAGAGCACCTCCGCCCAGCTCGCGTAGGTCGTGGCGTCGCGGTGACCGATGGCCCCGCCGAGCGCGGCCGAGAACGAGAAGAATCCGGGCCAGCGGTTGTAGAGGTCGATGGTCGGATCGACGCTCCCCGAGGCCGTGATGTAGTTCGTGACCGCGATGTGCTTGTAGACCCAGGGTAGGCGCGGCGCGTTCTCGACGAGGTTCGCGGAGGCGTAGAGGACGACGATGAGCACGCCGATCGCGGCCGAGAGGAGCCCGTGGGAGCGCCGGCGCGTGAGGAGCGACACGACGACGACGGTGAAGACGACGGCGACCGAGAGGTACCAGACGACGGGGAACGCCGCCAGCAGCCCGAACTGGCCGAGGTCGGTCGAGTTCGTCGTCGCGACGCCGACCACCCAGAGGGCGAAGCCGAGGCCGAGGGAGACCCAGAGCCAGCGGGGCGACCGCGTGCGGACGGGGCGGGGCCGGAGCGGGGCGGCCGGCTGGACGTCGCGCGTCCGGGAGAACAGCGGTCCGCGGACCGGTCGCACGCCGACGAGCAGAGCGCCGGCGACGAGGATCACGACCGCGGCGGGACGCGGGTGCCAGAGTGTCGTCCAGACCATGGCGAGCGCCACGACGGTGAGCAGGACGACGCTGCCGACGACGGTGAAGACGAGCCGGGCGGCCGGTTCGATGGCGGGGAAGCGGCGGAGGACGCTCCAGCCGGGCACGAGGAGCAGCGCCGCGAGGACGACGACGGAGCGGACGGGGCCGGGGGCGTCGAGCTCGACGAGGAGGGCGGCCACGAGGGCGAGCGCGGTGAGCGCCAGCTCCGCCGCGCGGAGGGGGGTCGGGCGGCGGGACGACGCGGTGGCGCCCCGGACGTCGGGGTCGTCGAGGAGCACGGTCATCGATCCACCACGCCCGGCCGACGGACCCGTCCGACGAGCCTCCTGCGACTCCGGTGGGCCTCGAGGACCCGCGCGATCGCGTCCAGGTGCGCGCCGTGAGGGAAGTGCGTCTCGACGTGCTGGCGCAGCTTCGCGCCGAGGTCGGGCTCGGTGACGCGCCAGTCGAGCACGCCCCGGAGGGCGACCGCGAGGGCGGCGCTGTCGCGCGGCGGCACCAGGAAGCGGCGGAGGTCGCCGGTGAGCACCTCGACCATGCCGCCGACGGTCGCGCCGATCACCGGCACGCCGGCCGACATCGATTCGACGAGGACCCGACCGAAGGCCTCCTCCTCCCACGACGGCGCCATGACGACGTCGGCCGCGTGGAGGAGCGGCACCACGTCGTTCTGGTTGGGCAGGCGGAGGACGGTGCCCTCGTCGAGCACGTCCAAGGCGCTCTGGAGCTCCGCGTCGTCGACGACGTCGTCCCCGGCGATGACGAGCACGCCCTCCCCGGGTGCGAAGCCGAGCGAGCGCCAGGCCTCGACGACGCTGAGAACGCCTTTCGCGCGGGAGATGCGGCCGAAGTAGAGGCCGACCTTCGCCTTCTCGGGGAGGTCCAGGAGGCGGCGGGCGGCGCGGCGATCCCCGGGCGTCGCGACGGGGTACTTGTCGAGCGGGACGGCGTTGTGCACCACGGTGACGCGGTCGGCGGGGATCCCCGCGGCGACCCACACGGTCTTCATGTGCTCGGAGACCGCCATGAAGTGCGACACCCCGGTCGTGAGCAGCTTCTCGAGCCGGTAGTTCGGGGCGTGGTGCAGGTGGATCACGAGCGGGATGCCGGCGATCCGGGACACGACCTGCGCCCAGATGACGTTCTCCGGGCGGTTCAGCCAGAGCACGTCGGCGCGGAGCCGGCGGACCGTGCGGGCGGAGCGGACGAACGACGCCAGGTGCCGGAGGGCGCGGCGCGGCTCGAACCGGAACCGCACGGGTCCGGTCAGCGAGACGCCGAGCATCTCGAGATCGCCCCGCTGGATGCCCGACTCCGTGTAGAGCAGTTCGACGCGATGTCCCCGTCCGACGAGAGCCGTGGTGTCCTCGAAGACGCAGACCTCGACCCCGCCCACCGGCGCCAGGACGTCGGTGGCGGTCACGATCCGGAGCGGCTCCGCCGTGGGTTCGTGTCGGTCGATTCGGCATCTCTCGCCCACGTCGGGCACCTGAGTGCTCATGATCGCGTTCTCCCCCCGATGGTGGCGACGTTCCCGGGCGCCTCGTGCGTGCGCTCTACCCGCAGCCAGCTGCGCCGGCTCCGGAGGTACGCGGCGGGTCCGCTCGGGAACCCCTTCAGCTCGGTCGAGACGAGCGACTTCGGGTAGCCCCCGGAGAGGTCGGCCGTCTCCTGCGGTGCGTCCTTGGGCGAGCGCCCGCGGAGCCGGTCGACGGCGCGTCCGGCTAGGCGGCCGGCGGCCGACGGGACCTGCCATCCGAGCGCGACGAGGTGGCGCGGGTCGCCGAGCACGAGCGCGGTCAGCATGGCGGTGAACCCGAGACCGTAGCCGTGGAGCTGTTTCTCGAGCTCGGGCAGCGTCCGCCGGTGGCGGTGGTGCACGACGGCGGCGGGCTCGAAGGCGAGACGGCCCCCGGTCCAGAGGATCTGGACGATGGTCGCGAGGTCCTCGCCGCCGAGCGCCGGCGTGCCGGTGCCGAGGGCGGGGTCGAATCCGCGGACGCGCTGGAGGGCGGTGCGCCGGAAGGCCATGTTCGCGCCGGCGCCGTAGGCCCCCACGCCGTAGATCGGGAAGCGCTTGATCTCGGTGCCCCGCGGATCCTCGACCCGGATCTTCGAGCCGCGGAGCGCGCCCGGCAGGTCGCCGGCGGCCTCGAGGCGCACCGGGACGAACTGGCGCTCCCCCGCGAAGCCGCCGTAGTAGCCCTCGAACCAGATCTGCGCCGGCGTCTCGAGCTCGGCGGGCAGGATGAGGCCGGTCATCGCGTCGACATGGTCGGCCCGGGCGAAGCGGCGGCCGATGACTCGGAGCCAGTTCTCGTCGACGCGGACGTCGTCGTCGGTGAACGCGACGACGTCGCCGCGGGCCGCCTCGACGCCGGCGTTGCGGCCGGTGGAGACTCCGGGGCGCGACTCGCGGACGACCCGGACGTTCCGTCCGGCGACGATGCCCGGAAGGAGGTCGTCCGCGGGCAGCGTGACCCGGTTGTCGACGAGCACGTACTCGACGTCGGGGTAGTCGAGCCGTTCGAAGGCGTCGAGCAGGATCCGCAGGTCGGTCGGGCGCCCGACCACCGTGGACACCACGACGGTGATGCTCGGCAGATCGGCGTCGGCGACCGGCAGGTCGTCCGCGGCGCGCTCGGGGAGCTGCTGCGCGAAGAGGGGACGGAGGGCGGCGGCCGCATCGGCCGGGTCGTCGGTGAGCTCGATGTCGACGGCGCCCACGGGGATGTCCGAGCGGTAGCCGACGACCATGGCGGTCGAGTAGCGGTAGTCGGCGACGAGCTCGGGGACGTCCTGGTCGAGGTCGACGGAGATCACCCGGCGGGGGCCGGGAGCATCGGGGAGGACGTCGGGGGCGGTGTCGGTCACGGTGGTGCTCTCCTCGCCGGGGCGGATGGATCGGACGGCGCCCTCGCCGAACAGGGCTTCGAGGGCGTCGATGGTGGCGACGGCGCCGGTCGGCGCCCCGTCGGTCGGCACGGTTCCGGTCGGCGCGGTGTCGGACGGCACGGTTCCGGTCGGCGCGGTGTCGGACGGCACGGTCGCGGGCGGCACGTCATCGGTCGGCACGATGTCGGTCGGCACGTCGTCGGTCGGCACGATGTCGGTCGGCACGTCGTCGGTCGGCGCGATGTCGGTCGGCACGTCGTCGCCCGCCCCGCGGCGCGCGTCGCGCAGGCGGAGCAGGAACCACGGCAGGCAGGCGAGCGCGAGCACCGCGCGGGCCAGGTTCCAGGGCAGCGTCTCCGGGAGGAGCATCGACAGCGACGCCAGGGTGACGCTCCCGGCGATCGCCAGGAGCAGTCGCGGCGGGGCCGCGCGCCACGTCCGACGGTCGGGCAGGAGGCGGAGCTGCAGGGCGGCGAGCAGCGAGTACGACAGCAGGGTCGCGATGGCGGCTCCGGCGATCCCGAGCGGGACGACGAGCAGGACGTTGACGCCGACGTTGACCACCGCGGCGACCCCGGAGACGATTCCGAGCGTCTTGCCGCGGCGCTGCACGATGAGGAGGCGTCCGGTGGCGCCGCTCGCGGCGACCGGGAACGCCGTCAGGGCGACGAGCAGCACGACGATGGTGAGTCCCGCGGGGCGGAAGGTCGCGGGCGCCAGGATCCGCAGGGCGAGCGGCGCGACGAGGGTGACGGCCAGGACGATGGGCACGAGCAGCCGGTACAGCTCGTCGCGCGACCGGAGGGCCAGGGCGTAGCGGGCCGCGTCCGACTTGAGCGCCGCGAAGTGCGGGGTCCAGGCGCCGTTCGTGAAGTTGAGCAGCAGGATGACCGCCGAGCCGATCACGTAGGCGACCTGGTAGCGGCCGACCTCGGTCGCTCCGAGGTCGCGCTGGATGATGATGCGGTCGCCGGCGTTGAGGACGAAGTAGGCGAGGGCGCTGAGGGCGAGCGGCGTCCCCAGTCGGATGGCCCGACGGGTCACCTGCGCCTGTCGGAAGCCGCTCAGCAGCGGCTTCGTGACGACGACGCCGATGGCCATGGCGACGAACTGGCAGATGACGCCGCCCCAGGCGTAGGTCGTGGCGTCGCGACCCAGCGTCAGCATCAGCACGAGGCCCACGATCGAGCCGCCGACGGCCGACATGATGCTGACGGCCGTGAAGGCGCGCAGGCGGTCCTCGGCGACGAGGAGGGCGAGCATGACCGTGACGACGGCGGAGGGGGCCGTCCAGAGGATGATCGCGACGAGCAGGAGGCGGTAGCCCTCGAATCCGAGCGGCCCCGCCCAGAGCGGGATGGTGGCGAGGGCGGCCGCCGTCACGGTGAACGACAGCACGACGGCGACGGAGATGAGCCCGCGGGCCGCCCTGTCGTCGCGGTCCTCGGATCGCTGGAGGACGAGAGCCTGGTCGAGACCGAAGAGGGCCGCCACGCTGAGGACCTGGTAGACGGACATGCCGGACGCCAGGGCGCCGAACTGCGCCGGACCGACGAGGTGCGCGAGGACCGGCGAGATGAGCGTGGAGACGACGAGCTGGAGCGACCAGACGACGACGTAGAGGAGGCCGCGGCCGAAGAGCTTCGACGATCCCTCGCCGTCGGGCTCGGGGAGACGGACCGCACCCTCGGGAGCCCGGTCGACGACGGGGGCGCTCACGACGCGGCTCCTGCTCGGCCGTGGACGACGGCGTCGTCGATGCGGTCGAGGAGCGCGGAGCTCTCGGAGGTGGAGAACTTCCGGGCGAAGAAGTGGGGCAGATCCTGCTCGGCGGCGGACCGGCGGCTGAGCACCGCGTCGGTGTGCTCGAGGGTCAGCCACGGCGGGCTCTTGCGGCGGGTGCCGTCCCAGCCGATCCACCACAGGGTCGCCCGGACGTGCTCGGCGGCCCAGCCCGGGACGAAGCGGGGCGTGTGGAGGATCGACGGCACGAAGGTCTCGTCGGCGACCCAGCTGCGACGCCAGAACGCGACGAGCGCGGGGTTCGCGTCGACGGCCTCGAGCACCTGGGCCACGTGCTCCCGCGCGAGGACCTTCAGCTGGGATCCGCCCGCGAAGGTGACGTCGCGGGGCAGGCGGCGCGGCACGGGGAGTCGGATCATGCGCTTGCGCCAGGCCCAGTGCCGGAAGCGCAGGCGGTCGAAACCGCCGGAGCGCCCCCACTCGGGGTGCGGCATCGGGTCGAGCAGGGCGAAGGAGACGCCGCGGTGGTCGTCGAGGAGCGCGGCGATCTCCGCGGTGGACGCGAGCGGGTAGTCGGTGCCGGTCAGCACGGCGACGTGCGTCGCTTCGGTCGCGGCGAGCGCCGCCCGATAGCCCTGGAGCTCCGCCTCGACGTTCTCCCAGCGGGCCCAGCCCGTGCGGACGCGGGGCAGCACGACGACGCGCTCGGGGAGGTCCTCGGTCATCTCCCGGAACACGTCGTCGGGCGTCGACGGGTCGCAGTGGAGGAAGACGGGGAAGGGGTCGAGGGCCACGACGAGTCGCTTCACGTGCGTGGGATCCGTGTGCGCGAGGATGACGCACGCCAGGAGCGCAGGGGGACGCTGGGCTGACCGCATGGGCGAGGGGGTCCTGTCGGTTTCGGGTCCGAGTCGGGGGGCTGACCGACCCCCGGGAGAGGCCGGGAGGGACGGGCCGGGGCATCGGACCGTCTGTCGGGTGGATCCACGTCATCGGGGCAGTGCTCACGCTAGGGGATCGCCCCGGGGGCCACAATGACGCGTTGTGGTGACAGACAGGTGCGTCTGCTCTGTACCCCGGTCACGAGGCGCGCAGGATGCCCGGCGAGAGGCCCCCCCTGATGCGCCCGCTACCCTTGCCCCATGGCGCCGACCCTCACGATCCTCGACGACTACCAGAACGCCGCCCTCGACCTGGCGGACTGGTCGCCCCTCCGCGAGAGGTACGAGATCGACGTCGTCGACGAGCACCTGGAGGGCGACGCCCTCGTCGAGCGCCTCGCCGGCAGCCGCGTCGTCGTGGCCATGCGGGAGCGGACCGCGTTCCCCGAGGCGATCCTCCTGCGCCTGCCCGAGCTGCGGCTCCTGGTGACCACCGGGATGGCCAACGCGGCGATCGACCTCGAGGCCGCCGCGCGGCTCGGCATCGCCGTCTCCGGGACCACCGGCTCCGGCCGGGAGGTCGCCGAGCTGACCCTCGGCGTGATGATCTCGCTGGCGCGCCACATCACCGTCGAGGACCGCTCGATGCACGAGGGCGGCTGGCAGACCACGCTCGGCACCGCTCTCGCGGGCAAGACCCTCGGACTCGTCGGCCTCGGCAAGCAGGGGGCCCTCGTCGCGGAGCTCGCGCGGGCGTTCCGGATGCGGATCGTCGCCTGGAGCCCCCACCTCACGCCCGAGCGCGCGGCGGAGCACGGCGCCGAGGCCGTCACGAAGGAGGCGCTGTTCGAGACGAGCGACTTCGTCTCGATCCACGTGCCCCTCACCGAGTCGACCCGCTGGCTCGTCGGCGCGGAGGAGCTCGCCGTGATGAAGGAGAGCGCCTACCTCGTCAACACGTCGCGCGGCCCGGTCGTCGACACGGAGGCGCTGCTGATGGCGCTCATGGTCGACACCATCGCCGGCGCCGCCCTCGACGTCTACGACGTCGAACCGCTCCCGGCGGACGACCCGCTGCGCAAGCTCGACAACGTGCTCCTCATCCCCCACCTCGGCTACGTCACGCGAGAGGTCTACGCCGTGTTCTACGGCGAGGCGGTCGAGGACGTCCTCGCGTTCGACGCGGGCGAAGAGCTCCGGTCGCTCGTGCCCTCCGCCGGATGACCCGGCCCCGCCTGCGTCCGGTCAGCGGATGGTGGTGGTGACGTCCACGAGGCTCGGGGCGGCGGGGGCCGAACCGAAGCCGAAGCGGACCGGGGGCTCGAGGCGGGCGAGAGCGCCCAGATCCTGCTCGCCCCAGCGACCGCTCAGCGCGTCGATGTGCCGGGCGACCGTGACGCCGTAGTACTCGCGGCGGCCTCGGCCCGCTGTGCCCGCCGTCGCGGAGCCGGGCACGAGGATCCGGGCGACCGGGTCGATGAGGCGCAGCCACTCGGGCATCGTCGCGAAGGCGCGGGGCACGGCGCGGAGGAGCATGCCGAGCCCGGAGATGGCGCCGATCGTGAGGTCGAGGTGCAGGTCGCCGGCAGTCACGCCGATGCCGCCGTCGATCTTCTTCCACGCCACCGGGACGACGCGGACCTCGTCGAAGTCGTACGTCGCGGCGACGAAGTCGGCGACGTCGGAGGTCGGGGCCAGCAGGATCCGGTGGCCGTCGCCCTGCTCGATCATCACGTCGGCGAAGGCACCGAGGGGCGAGTCGTTCCACATCCCGACCACGATCCGGACGCCGGACGTGGTGCCCACGCCGGCTATCCGACCGACGAAGCGCAGGTCGGTCCGGGCTCGGCGGGAGACTCTCTGGGGCACGGCTCGACCCTACTCACGGTGGCTGAGTGTGGCTTTTTCTGTGTTTGTCTTGCTTTGCCTGCGTAATCGACCTATGCTCTCTCGAAAGCACAGCCGTTCCCACGGCACGACTAGCAGGCGACGCGGAGGTCACCGACATGTACGCACTGGAGCGACACGACTCGATCACCGACCTCCTGCGTGCCGAGGGCCGCGTCGTCGTCGCCGATCTCGCCGCCCGCTTCGACGTCACGACCGAGACGATCCGCCGCGACCTCGACGCTCTCGAGCAGGCCGGTCGTCTCCAGCGGGTTCACGGCGGGGCCGTCGCCTCCGGGCACACCAGCGTCGCGGAGCTGAGCTTCGCGGAGCGGCAGGAGCAGCAGACCCCCGGCAAGACCGCCATCGCGCGCGCTGCCGCCCGGCTCGTCCCCCCGACCTTCGTCGGCTCCGTCGCCCTCGACGCCGGCACCACCACCGCGGCCATCGCGCAGGAGCTCGCCTCGTGGGAGCCGGAGACCCCGGGCGGCCACCTCACCGTCATCACCAACGCCGTCCCGATCGCGGCGCTGCTCCAGCAGAGCCCGCACATCGAGCTGCACCTGCTGGGCGGGCGCGTCCGCGGCCTCACGAGCGCGGCCGTCGGCTCGGCCACCGTCGACCAGATCGCCGGCCTCCGCCCCGACATCGCCTTCGTGGGCGCCAACGGCGTCAGCGCCGGCTTCGGCCTCTCCACGCCCGACGAGCTCGAGGGCGCCGTCAAGGCGGCCTACCTGCGGGCGGCCCGCCGCGCCGTTGCCGTCGTCGACGCGACCAAGCACGGCGCCGAGGCCCTCGTGCGCTTCGGACGCCTCGACGAGATCGACACCGTCATCACCGACCAAGCCCCCGGCGCCGACCTCGCCCGGGCCCTCGCCGACTCCGATGTGGAGGTGATCGTCGCATGATCATCACGGTCACGCCCAACCCCTCGCTCGACCGTACGATCGAGCTCTCCGGCCCCCTGGCCCGCGGCGCCGTCCAGCGCTCGCTCTCCACCACCGACGAACCCGGCGGCAAGGGCGTCAACGTCTCGCGCGCGCTCGCGGCGTCGGGGGCCGACACGGTCGCGATCCTGCCCGGCGCCCTCGACGACCCCGTGCTCGTCGGGCTCCGCGCCCGCGGCGTCAGCACCGTCAACCTTCCGATCGACGGGCGACTGCGCGCCAACGTGACACTCACGGAGCCCGGCGGCACGACGACGAAGATCAACGAGCCCGGCCCCGACCTCCAGGGGCACGCCCTCGCCCTCCTCGACCTCGTCGTCGAGCACGCGGGTGCCGCGACCTGGCTCGTCCTCGCCGGCTCGCTCCCGCCCGGCCTCCCCGACGACTTCCACGCCGGCGTGGTCCACGCCGTGCGCGAGACCTACGGCTCGGCGTCCCCGCGCATCGCCGTCGACTCCTCGGGCGCCCCCTTCCGTGCCCTGATCGACTCCGGTGTCGTCGTCGACCTCGTGAAGCCGAACGCCGAGGAGCTCGCCGAGATCGTCGGCGGAGACCCGGCCGAGTACGAGAGCGACCCGGCGCGGGCCGTCGAGGGCGCCAGACTCCTGCTCGCGAGGGGGGTCGGCGCCGTCCTGCTCACCCTCGGCAGCGCCGGTGCCGTGCTCGTCGACCAGCAGGGCGCCTGGTTCGCCGCCGCCCCGAAGATCACCGCGCTCTCCACCGTCGGAGCCGGCGACTCGGCGCTCTCCGGCTACCTCCTCGCCGAGACGTCCGGCGCGACGGCCCCGCGTCGACTCGCGCAGGCCGTGGCCTCCGGCGCGGCCGCCGCGTCGCTGCCCGGCAGCATCGTGCCCACGCTCGACCAGACCCACCCGGAGCTCGTGACCGTCGACGCGGTCGCCCCCGCCGTCGCCGGTCGGCGCTGACGCTCCCCCGAACGTTCCCCCCTCAGACCCCGCAGCAAAGGAGCTCCCCACCATGTCCAGCCTCATCAGCACCGACCTCGTCGGGCTCGACGAGAACCTCGGAGACACGTCGTCCGACGTGATCCGGGCCCTCGCCCGCCGCGTCGCAGGAGTCGGGCGCGCCGGTTCCGCCGAGACGCTCGCCGACGACGCCATCAAGCGGGAGGCGTCCGTGGGAACGGGCGTGCCCGGCGGGATCGCCATCCCCCACGCCCGCTCCGCCTCCGTCACGGAGCCCACGCTCGCCATGACGCGTCTGGCGAAGAAGGTCCCCTTCGGCGCCCCCGACGGCGACGCCGACATCGTCTTCATGATCGCCGTGCCCGAGGGCGCCGACGCCGACCACATGACCGTGCTCTCGACGCTCGCGCGCGCCCTGATCCGCGACGACTTCACGGCCGCCCTCCGGGCCGCCCGCACCCCCGCCGACATCGTGAAGCTCGTCGACGACGAGGTGGGCGGAGAGGTCGACCAGGCGCGCGGGGTCACCGGCACCGCGGCTCCTGCCGGAGCCTCGCCCGACGCCGCCCCGCGCCTCCGGCTCGTCGGCGTCACGGCCTGCCCCACCGGCATCGCCCACACCTACATGGCGGCCGACGCCCTCGTCGCCGCCGCCAAGCGCGCCGGGGCCGACCTGCAGATCGAGACGCAGGGCTCCGGCCAGGTCGTCCCGCTCGACCCGTCGGTCATCCAGGCGGCCGACGCCGTCATCTTCGCCGTCGACGTCGACGTCCGCGACCGCTCCCGCTTCGCCGGCAAGCCGCTCGTGCAGGGCCCCGTCAAGCGCGGCGTCGACGAGCCCGACCAGATGGTCCGCGAGGCGATCGCCGCGGCGACCGATCCGAAGGCCAGCCGCGTCACCGGCAGCGCCGCCTCCGGCCCCGTCGTGAGCGGCGGGCGCCAGAACTTCGGTTCGTCGCTCAAGCGCTGGCTCCTCACGGGCGTGTCGTACATGATCCCGTTCGTGGCGGGCGGCGGTCTCCTCGTCGCGCTCGGCTTCCTCCTCTCCGGCTACGGCATCGCCCTCACGGCGGACGGCCACACCGTCAACAACGCCGTCTACGCGCTGACGAACTACTCGCTGACGAACCTGCCGCCCGAGGGCCTCGCCTACTACCTCGGCGCCGCCGCCTTCCAGATCGGCGGGGTGTCGCTCGGATTCCTCGTGGCGGCCCTGGCCGGCTACATCGCCTACGCGATCGCCGACCGCCCGGGCATCGCGCCCGGCTTCGTCGCCGGCTCCATCGCGGTGTTCATGAACGCCGGATTCCTCGGCGGCCTCATCGGCGGCCTGCTCGCCGGTGCCGCGGCCTACTGGATCGGCAAGCCCCGCGTGCCGCGCTGGCTCCGCGGCCTCATGCCCGTCGTCATCATCCCGCTGCTCGCCAGCATCGTCGCCTCCGGCCTTATGCTCCTCGTGCTCGGCGGCCCCATCGCGGCCCTGATGAAGGGCCTGACCGACTGGCTCAACTCGCTCAACGGCGCGTCCGCCATCCTGCTCGGCGTCATCCTCGGCCTGATGATGGCCTTCGACCTCGGCGGCCCGGTCAACAAGGTCGCGTACGCCTTCGCGGTCGCGGGGCTCTCCGCAGGATCCCTGGCCAACCCCGCCCCGCTCGAGATCATGGCCGCCGTCATGGGTGCCGGCATGGTGCCCCCGCTCGCGATGGCCCTCGCCTCCACCGTGCTCTACCGCAAGGGGTTCAGCGAGCCCGAGAGGGAGAACGGCAAGGCGGCGTGGCTGCTCGGAGCGTCGTTCATCTCCGAGGGCGCGATCCCCTTCGCCGCGGCCGACCCGCTGCGCGTGATCCCGGCGTCGATGGTCGGCGCGGCCGCCACCGGAGCGATCTCCATGGCCGCCGGAGTCACCTCCCGCGCCCCGCACGGCGGCATCTTCGTCTTCTTCGCCATCGGGGGCATCTGGATGTGGCTCCTGGCGATCGTCGTCGGAGCCGTCGTCTCGGCGCTCGTGCTCGTCGCGCTCAAGCGCTTCGTGCGCCGTCGCCCGGTCGGGGCCTCCGCGGCCGCGACGACCGAGGCCGACGCCCTCGTGGAGCAGCGTCGCCCCGTGCCCGCGAGCGCGTAGCGAGACCCGTCGAGATCGCACCCGACGTCGCCCGGCCCCGGCCGCGGCGACGTCGGGTGCGATCTCTTTCGTGCGGGGCGCAAGCGGCCGGGCTACCGGGCGAGTGCGCGGACGGCGTCGAGCGACTCGGCGAGAGACGCCGCGACTCCTGCCAACTGCTCCTCCGTGACGTCGGGCGACCAGGTGAAGCGGACCGCCGTCTGCGCGACGTCCGCCTCGACGCCGAGGGCCGTCAGGACGTGCGACGGCTCGTCGCTGCCCGCGGCGCACGCCGAACCGCTCGAGGACACGACGCCGCGTCGCTCCAGCTCGAGGAGGACCGACTCGCCGCTCGTCCCAGGGAAGACGAACGACGCGTGGGCGGGCAGGCGTCGATGAAGGGGGCCGGTGAGTCGGGCATCCTGCGCCAGGGAGAGGACCCGGTCGACGAACGCGTCGCGGACCGCTGCGGCGTCGGCCGCGCGACGCTCCCGCTCGGCCTCGGCCAGCGCGACGACGGCGCCGAGGGCCACGGCGCCGGCGACGTTCTCGGTGCCGGAGCGGCGGCCCCGCTCCTGACCGCCGCCGTGGACGAGGGGCTCGAGCGGGAGGCGGCCCGCGACGAAGAGCGCCCCGATCCCCTTGGGCGCACCGAGTTTGTGCCCGGACAGGGTCAGCGCCTGGACGCCGAGCCGGTCGACGCGGGTGTCGAGCCAGCCGGCCGACTGAACGGCGTCGGTGTGGAACGGCACGCCGGCCTCCCGCGCGAGAGCGGCGAGCTCGGCGATCGGCTGGACCGTGCCCACCTCGTTGTTCGCGTGGGCGATCGACACGAGGGTGGTGTCGGGCCGCAGTGCGCGCGCGAGAGCCGCGGGAGAGACGGTGCCGTCGGGGTCGAGGTCGACGAGGGTGACGTCGAAGCCGTGGCCCCTGCGGAGGAAGTCGACCGACTCGAGGACCGCCTCGTGCTCGATCGCCGTCGTCACGAGGTGCCGACCCCGCGGTGCCCCGAGGGCGATGCCCTTGACGGCGAGGTTGTCGGCCTCGGTCCCCGACCCGGTGAACACGACCTCGCCCGGCCGGCAGCCGAGCCAGCCGGCCACCTGCTCGCGGGCCCGGACGAGCCCCCGGGCGGCCGACTCCCCCACCGTGTGCCGGCTCGACGGATTGCCGAAGTCGCCGGTCAGGTAGGGCCACATCGCCTCGAGCGCCTCGCGGCGGACGGGTGACGTGGCGGCCGCGTCGAGGTAGAGCACGGGTCAGCGACCGACCGGGGTCGGCACGTCGACCGAGACGTCGAGACCGAGGTCGAGCGCCCGGACGCTGTGGGTCAGGGCCCCCACCGAGATGAGGTCGACGCCCGAGCGGGCGATCTCCGCGACGGTGGCGAGCGACACGCCGCCGCTCGCCTCGACGAGAGCCCGGCCCGCGACCAGCGCGACGCCGGCCATCAGGTCGTCGGGGGCGAAGTTGTCGAGCATGATCGTGTCGACGCCCGCCGCGAGGACCGCCTCGATCTGATCGAGCCGGTCCACCTCCACCTCGACGTGCGTCGTGTGCGAGAGCCGCGCCTTCATGGCCAGCAGCGCCTCGGTCACGGTGAGGCCCTGGGCGAGCAGGATCGCGAGGTGGTTGTCCTTCACGAGGACGGCGTCCGAGAGCGAGAAGCGGTGGTTCCGGCCGCCACCGGCGAGGACCGCGTCGCGCTCCAGGGCGCGGAGGCCGGGCGTGGTCTTGCGGGTGTCGACGATCCGGGCGCGGGTCCCCTCCGTGAGAGCCACGTACTCGGCGGTCAGCGTCGCGATCCCCGAGAGCCGCTGCACGAGGTTGAGCGCGATCCGCTCCGCCCGCAGGATGCTCCGGGCCGAGCCCCGCAGGCGGAACAGCTCGTCGCCCGGCGCGAAGCGCTCCCCGTCGTGGGCGAGCACGTCGACCCCGATTCCGGGATCGACCTCCCGGGCCGTGGCGAGCAGCACGCGGGTACCGCTGAGGACACCGCTCTCGCGCGCCACGACCGACGCGGTCGCCGTCGCCTCCACGGGGATCAGCGCCTCGCTCGTCACGTCGCCCCAGGGGGCGTCCTCGCGGAGGGCGCGGCGGACGACCTCGGTGATCGCGTCGTCAGTGAGCATGCTGGGGAACCTCTCGAGCCCACTCGAGCGAGTGCGCGTGGTCGTCGGACGGGTGGGGGAAATCGCTCCGGAAGTGCGCGCCACGGGACTCCTCGCGGGCGAGCGCCGCGCGGACGACGAGGCGGCCCACGTCGAGGAGGTTGGCCGTCTCGAGGGCGCCGCGGGTGGCGGCAGCGGAGCCCGTGTCGGATGCCTCGTCGGCAACGCAGGAGATCCGCGCGTCGACCGACGCCCTGGCCAGCACCTCCTGCGCCTGCCGCAGCGGATCGCCTGATCTCTCGACGCCGGCCGACTCCCAGAGGAGCCGCTGCAGCCCGTCGCGCGACAGGACCGCCCCGCTCGAGGCATCTCGCGGCACGACGGCACCACCCGACACGCCCTGTGGCGCGTCCACGGAGATCGCCTCGACGGCGCGCCACCCGAAGACGGCCGCCTCGAGCAGCGAGTTGGAGGCCAGCCGGTTCGCGCCGTGCACCCCGGTCGACGCGACCTCTCCGACGGCATAGAGCCCGTCGAGGCTCGACCGCCCGAAGAGGTCGGTGGAGACGCCGCCCATGAAGTAGTGCGCCGCCGGCGTGACCGGGATCGGCTCGCGGGTCCAGTCGAGGCCCGCCGCCCGCGTGGCCGCGGTGATCGTGGGGAACCGCGACACCAGACGGTCGGCGCCGATCCCGGTCGCATCGAGCAGCGCAGGATGCCCGGCCTGCCCCCGCATCATCGCGGCGATCCCGCGCGCCACGACGTCGCGCGGAGCGAGTTCCGCGCGCCGGTCCACGCCCGCCATGAACCGTCGCCCGCCGGCGTCGAGGAGCACCGCGCCCTCGCCCCGCACCGCCTCCGAGACCAGGAAGCTCCCGGGCAGCGCGAGGGCCGTCGGGTGGAACTGGTAGAACTCCACGTCGTCGACCCGTGCGCCCGCCCGCCAGGCGGCGGCCAGGCCGTCGCCGGTCGCGCCGGCGGGGTTGGTCGTGTGCGCGTAGAGCTGACCCGCGCCCCCCGTCGCCAGGACGACCGCGTCGGCCTCCACCTCGCGGCGGATGCCGTCGAGCAGGAGCTCCACGCCCGTCACGCGGGGCACGCGCCCCTCGACGACGAGGAGGTCGGCGACGAAGGCGTGCTCGAGGACCGTGACCCGCGACTCCCGGAGCCGCTCGATCAGGGCGCTGACGATCGCGAGTCCGGTGGCGTCGCCGCCCGCGTGCAGCACGCGCGCCCGACCGTGCGCGGCCTCGAGGCCGCGAGCCCAGTCGTCGCCGTCGCGGTCGAAGGCGACGCCCCAGCGGACGAGGTCGGCGATGCGATCGGGACCCTCCGTGCAGAGGACGTCGACGGCCTCGGCCGCCGAGAGTCCGGCGCCGGCCGACAGCGTGTCGGCGGCGTGCAGAGCCGGTGCGTCGTCGCTGAACACGGCCGCGGCGATGCCGCCCTGCGCCCAGCGCGAGTTGCTGTCGTCGAGACCGCCCTTGGCCACGAGGGTGACGTCGTGGCCGAGAGCCTCGGCCCGGAGCGCCGTCGTGAGGCCGGCCAGGCCGGATCCGGCGACGAGGATGCGCGTCACGGGGGCCTCAGACCGAGACCACGTGGCCGGGCTTCGCCGCGAGCATGCGCTCCAGCGCTACCCGGGCGGGCTCGGCGACGTCGCCGGCGACGGTGATCCGGTTGAGGACCTCGGAGGGTCGGTCGGCCGTGCCGACGAGAGCCTCGAGGGCCCAGGCGATGTAGCCGGGGTGGATGCGGTACATCGTCGAGCAGGGGCACACGACCGAGTCGAGGCAGAAGATCGTGTGCTGCGGATACTGCTGCGCGAGCCGCTGCACGAGGTTGATCTCGGTCCCGATGGCGAAGGTGGACCCCGCGGGCGCCGCCTCGATCGCCTTCACGATGAAGTCGGTCGAGCCGTAGGAGTCGGCCGCGTCGACGACGGGCAGGGGGCACTCGGGGTGGACGACGACGTGCACGCCGGGGTGCTCGCGCCGCGCGGCCTCGATCTGCGCGACCGTGAAGCGCTTGTGCACCGAGCAGAAGCCGTGCCAGAGGATCACGCGCGCGTCGTCGAGCTCCTCGGGCGTGGAGCCGCCGAGGGGCCGGCGGGGGTTCCAGAGCGGCATCCGGTCGAGGGGCACGCCCATCGCCTTGGCAGTGTTGCGGCCGAGGTGCTGATCCGGGAAGAAGAGCACGCGGCGCCCGCGCTCGAACGCCCAGGCGAGGACGGTCTCGGCGTTGGACGAGGTGCAGACGATGCCGCCGTGACGACCGCAGAAGCCCTTGAGCGCGGCGGAGGAGTTCATGTAGGTGACCGGGATCACCGGGACCCGGCCGTCGGCATCCTGCGCCTCGAGATCTCCGTAGAGACCCTCGAGCTGCTCCCACGCGGCCTCGACGCTGTCGATGTCGGCCATGTCGGCCATCGAGCAGCCCGCGGCGAGATTCGGCAGGATGACGGCCTGCTCCGGCGTCGAGAGCAGGTCGGCCGTCTCCGCCATGAAGTGCACGCCGCAGAAGACGATCGCCTCGGCCTCGGGCGACGCCTTCGCCTTGACGGCGAGCTGGAACGAGTCGCCCACGTAGTCGGCGTACTGCACGACCTCGTCGCGCTGGTAGAAGTGCCCGAGCATCAGCACGCGGTCGCCCAGGACGGCCTTGGCCCGCAGGATGCGCTCGTGCAGCTCGTCGGCGGACGCCTCGCGGTACGTCGCAGGGATCTCACCTTGGAGCGGCGACCCGGCGGGGACGACGTCGAACATCGACGAGCCGGGGCCGTAGGACGGGACGCCGGTGTCGAAGGCCCAGGGCTCCTCGCGGAGATCGGTCGTGCACACCTCCCCGGGCGCCTCGCCGTTCGTGATGCGACGGATGGTGGTGTCGACGGAGGTCATGCGAGCCGTTCTGCTGAAGTCGAGGTGGGGAGGGCGAGGAACGTCTCCGACGCGAGGGGGCTCGGGTCGGCGAGATCGCGCCGGGTGTCGTAGCGGTAGAGGCGCGGCGGCCGATGCGGTGTCCCGGTGAGGAACTCGCCCGTCGGCACGACGGCATCGGAGGCCTCCACCGTGCGCCGGAAGTTCGCCGGGTCGAGCTCCCGCGAGAGCACGGCCTCGTAGACCTCGCGGAGCTGCGTCAGCGTGAAGGTCTCGCCGATGAAGGCGTGGGCGATGCGGCTGTACTCCATCTTCGTGCGGAGCCGCCAGAGCGCGTACTCGACGATGGCCGCGTGGTCGAAGGCGAGGGCCGGGAGGTGGTCGGCGTCGAACCAGCAGACGTTCGGGTCGCCGGTGACGAGGCCCGCTGCGGGGGACGCGGCTCCTGCGGTCGGTCGCGCCACCAGCGCCCAGTAGACGATCGAGACGACGCGCTCGGCCAGGGAGCGGCCCCGCGCCCCGAACGCGTAGAGCTGCTCGAGGTAGGTCGGCGAGAGGGCCGTCGTCGCGAAGAGGTGGCGTCGGGCGGCGTCGGAGAGGTCTTCGTCGAGGCCGAGGGGGCCGCCCGGCAGCGCCCACAGACCGAGGTAGGGCTCCCGGATCCGGCGGACCAGGGGGATGTGCAGCGCGGTGCGCCCGGTCGTGTCGGAGGGCATCAGCGAGAAGATCACCGTGGAGACGGCGAGCGCAGGAGACGCGGTCTCGTCGGGTGCGCGATCGGGGGGAGCCATGGGCCGGCTTTCTCGGAGGTTAAGGTCGAGTTGACTCTAACCGAAAAAGTCATGGTGACAAGAACAAAAGCTTTAACTCGCAGCCGCCGCTGTTAGCGTCGCCTCCTAAGGCGCCCCACCCCTCGTCCCGCGGAGAGAAGTCAGCATGTACACCGTCCCCGACCAGACCGGCCGTCGCTTCGTCGTCACCGGCTCCAACAGCGGCACCGGCCGTGAGTTCGCGAAGCGCGTCGCGGCGGCGGGCGGCGAGGTCGTCCTCGCCGTCCGGACCCCCGAGAAGGGCGAGGAGGCGAAGCGCGAGATCCTCGACGCGAGCCCGGAGGCGCGGGTCGAGGTGCGGCGGATCGACCTGGCCGACCTGGCGTCCGTGCGGGAGTTCGCCGAGGGCATCCGGCGCGACGACCGCCCGCTCGACGTGCTCGTCAACAACGCCGGCGTCATGGCCCCGCCCAAGCGGATGACCACGAAGGACGGCTTCGAACTGCAGTTCGGCGGCAACCACCTCGGCCACTTCGCCCTGACCGAGCTGCTGCTGCCGGTGCTCCTCCGGGCCGAGGAGCCGGTCGTCGCAACGATGTCGAGCGCCGTGGCCAGCGTCGGCCGGATCCACTTCGCCGACCTCCAGCGGCGGCGCGGCTACGTCCCCATGCTCGCCTACGCGCAGTCGAAGCTGGCGAACCTGCTGATGTCGCAGCACCTCGCCCGCGTCGCCGCCGACCGCGGCTGGAACCTCACGAGCACCGCCGCCCACCCCGGCTTCACACGCACCAACCTGCAGTCGGCCGGCGCCAACCTCGGCCGGACGACGCCCCGGAAGGGCACGTTCTCCGAACCACGGCTCATCCCCACCCAGGACGTCAGCCAGGGCGCCGAACCGCTGCTCTACGCCGGGACGAGCCCCCGAGCCGTGTCGGGCGCCTACTACGGGCCGAGCGGGGCGCTCGCGCTCGTCGGTCCGGCGGAGACGGTCAGCCTGCCGAGGTCGGCCCACGGCGTCGACCTCGCGGCGTCGCTCTGGGCCGTCTCGGAGGCACTGACGGGCACGCGCCTCCCGGAGTGACGCCGCCCGCGCGCGCCGCTAGGGTCGTGTCATGTCCCTGTCGCTCCGCGTGACGCGGGAGCTCCTCCGCCTGCGCCCCTCCTCGACCCGCTCGGTCGACTCCCTCCGGAAGGCGATCCGGTCGCGGGGCGACGCCGCCCCCATCCCGCGAGCGCTCCACCGGGTCGCCCGGGTGCGCGAGACGCTCGTCAACGAGCAGAGGGTCGTCCACCTCGAGCCCCTCTCCGGCGCGGCGGGCTCGCACCTCATCTACACGCACGGGGGCTGCTACACGTTCCCCCTCCTCGGCGCGCACTGGGGCCTGCTCGCCTCGCTCGTCGCCCGGGCCGGCGTGAGCGTCACGGTGCCGCTCTACGGCCTCGCCCCGGAGCACACCGTCGACGAGGCGTACGAGCTCCTCGACCGGGTCTACCGCGAGGCCATCGTGGCGCACGGCGGGCCCGTGTTCCTCGGCGGCGACTCGGCGGGCGGTGGCCTCGCGCTGGGCCAGGCGCAGCGCTACCGCGACGCCGGCAAGGTGGCGCCCGCGGGCATCCTGCTGATCTCGCCCTGGGTGGACGCGACGATGGCCAACCCCGACATCGGCCCCCTGGAACGCCGCGACCGGATGCTGGGGCGGGCCGGGCTCGTGGAGGCGGGACGCCTCTGGGCCGGCCCCCGCGACACCCGCGACCCGCTCGTCAGCCCGCTGCTCGGCGACCTCTCGGGGCTGCCACCCGTGCACGTGTACCAGGGCGACCACGACCTCTTCCTCGCCGACGCCAAGCGGCTGGCCCGCGGGATCCACGACGCCGGAGGCCAGGTCGAGCTGCGGATCACGCGCGGCGGCTTCCACGACTTCCCCGCCGCACCGTGGCTGCCCGAGGCGCGCCGGGCCGTCGGGCGCATGGCGGAGGTGCTGCAGGGCTGACGGGGCTGCGCGGCTGACGGGGCTGCGCGGGGCGCTGCTGCCGGGCTGACGGCGTTGCGCGGGGCGCTGCGGGCCGACCGCGTGGCGCGGGCCTCCGTCAGCGAAGCGTCGCGGCGTAGGTGATGCCGACGGTCGAGTCGGGCAGCCAGACGACGCTCCCGGATCCCGCCGCCTCGCTCCAGTAGAGATTGAGACCCGTCGCGGGGAAGTAGCGCCCGGCGACGCAGTGCGCCGAGAACGCCTTGGTCGGCGTCACGACGGCGATACAGTCTTGCCCGGACGCGCTGCGGGCGTAGTAGACGGCGAGGCCGCTGGGGAGCGGCTCGGTGCCGTAGTTGCGGACCTGGCGGAAGGTGTCGGGGTCGAGATACGCCGGGATCGGGACCTCCGGGCGGTCGAACCGGCCCTGCGGCACCGAGAATTCAGGAGGATCGACGAACGTGACCCCGGCCAGGCCCCTGCCGGCGTCGGTGCTCGACGAGACGCCTGAGTTGCCGGCGGACGCGGTGCCCCCGGGGGCGCCCGAGTCGCCGGGCGGGACGACGCCCGCCGCCACCCAGCCGAGGGCGGCACCGACCACGAGCACCACGACCCCGAGGGCGGCCACGGTCGTGCGGCGGAGGGGCGCGCGGCGCGGCGCGGCGGCGCCGGGCGCGGCGGCGCCGGTGGCGGTGGCGGTGGCAGTGGGGGTGGGGGCGGGGGCGGCGGCCGCATCGTCCGCGGGTGCGACGTCGGCCGCAGCGGCCAGGGCGAGCGCCGCCGCCACGTCGCGGTCGTCCCGTGCGAGGTCCGCGTCGAGGCGGGCGAGATCGGCGGCCGCTGCGGCGGCGGCGCCGGCAGGGGCCTCGCGGGAGAACGCCGCCGCGAGGAGCGCCGGGCGCGCGCCCCGGGGTGCGTCGGCTCCGGACGGGCCGCGCCGGTCGGGGGACCCCGACCAGAACAGCGCGTCAGCCGGGTCGTGACGGCCGGCGTACGCGCGACGGAACGCGGCAGCGAACCGTGCATCCTGCCGGTACCGCTCGTAGGCCGCGTCGCCCATGACCACCTCCGACCTCAGCCTACGATCCCGCGCCGCTAGGGTGGTGGGGTGCCTCGCCTCGCCGTTCTCGGCTCCCCCATCGAGCACTCCCTCTCGCCGGTGCTGCAGAACACCGCCTTCCGCCTCCTCGGCGTGCCGTTCGAGTACGGCCGGGTCGAGGTCCGCGCCGGTGGGCTGCCCGATTTCCTCCGCTCCCTCGGCGACGACTGGGTCGGCCTCAGTCTCACCATGCCGCTGAAGCGCGAGGTGATCCCCCTGCTCGACGAGGCGTCGCCGCTCGTGACGAGTCTCGGGGTCGCCAACACGGTCGTGATCGCAGGAGCCACGGGCCCGGCCTCCCCCCGCCACCTCACCGGGTTCAACACCGACGTCGACGGCATCACCCGCGCCGTGCTCGCGCGGAGCGACGTCCGCCACCGCGAGGCGACGATCGTCGGCGGGGGTGCGACGGCCGTCTCGGCCCTCGCCGCCGCCCGCGAGCTCGGCGTCGAGCACGTCACGGTCCACCTCCGCGACCCGTCCAAGGCCGGCTCCCTCGCGGCTCTGGCCGAGCGACTCGGGGTGGTGCTCGCCACGGCGCCGCTCTCCGACCTGGGCGGGAGCGGGCCCGTCGGCTTCGTGCTGTCGACGCTCCCGGGCGGGGCGGAGGTCCCCGCCGTGCATCCTGCGGGCCCCGACTCGGTGCTGCTCGACGTGGCCTACGACCCCTGGCCGAGCCCCCTCGCGCGAGCCTGGGAAGAGCGCGGCGGCATCGCCGTCAGCGGCCTCGACATGCTCGTGGAGCAGGCCATCGGGCAGGTCCGGCTCTTCACCGGGCGCGCGCAGGATGCCCCGCTCCCCGACGAAGACCCCCTCCGCGTCGCCCTGCGCGAGGCCGTGGGCCTGCCGGGGCGGGTGTGACGGGCATCCTGCCCGCGGCCCTCGGCTAAGGTCGGTTCCGTGACTTCCCCGCTCGCGTCCGTGCGCCTCCGCGGCACCGAGCTCGGCCCCGGTCGCCCCCGGATCTGCGTGCCTCTCGTGGCCTCGACGCCCGACGCGCTGCGCGACGCCGTGGCCGCCCTGCCGACGGGCGACGTCGACCTCGTCGAACTGCGGGCCGACCACCTCGACTGCTTCACCGACGACCGGGGAGTCGACGACGAGGTTCTAGAGGCCGTCCTCCGGGCCGTGGAGACCGTCCGGTCCACGCTCGACGAGGGTGTGCCGCTCCTGTTCACGTTCCGCTCGGCACCCGAGGGCGGGCAGCGCGACATCGAGGCGGGCGACTACGAGCTCCTGCTGGCCTCCGCCTGCGCCTCCGGGCGGATCGACGCGGTCGACATCGAGATGTTCACCGAGCTGGCGCAGCTCGAACGGATCGTCAACTCCGCGCACTCGCAGGGCGTCGCCGTGGTGATGTCGTCGCACGACTTCGAGCGGACCCCCACCCGCGAGCAGATCGTGGCGCGGCTTCGACTCCAGCAGGATCTCGGGGCCGACGTCGTCAAGATCGCCGTCATGCCCCGGAGCGCCGCCGACGTGCTGACGCTGCTGGCCGCCACCGAGGAGTACGCGCGCGTCCCAGGCGCCCGGCCCGCCGTGACGATGGCGATGGGCGCGCTGGGCGTGACGAGCCGGCTGACCGGGGAGACGTTCGGATCCTGCCTGACCTTCGGATCGTCCGGAGCCGCCAGCGCACCCGGGCAGGTCGAGGTGGGCGAGCTGCGGATCGTGCTCGACCTGATCCACGCGGCGCAGACGGGCTGATGGCGCGGGGTCTTCGTCGCTGCGGCTTTGCGGTCGTCGGCCTTGCTGTGCCGCGGCGTTCGTGCAAGTATCTACGCATGCGCGAAGATACGAAGACGCTCGATCTCGACGACACCGACGAGATGTCCGTCGAGCTGGCCGTCGAGGTCTTCTCGATGCTCGCCGACGCGACGCGCGTGCGCCTCGTCATGGCTCTGGGCGACGGGGAGTCGTCGGTGAACGACCTCGCGCTCCGCGTCGCCAAGTCGCCCACGGCCGTCTCGCAGCACCTCGCCAAGCTCCGCATGGCGCGCATGGTGTCGACCCGGCAGCACGGCAACCGCGTCTTCTACCGGCTCGTCAACGACCACGCGTCGAAACTCGTGCAGGATGCGATCCACCAGGCCGAGCACAGCGTCGGCGGCGCGATCCGGCACCACCACGAGGAGTCCTGATGGCCCACGACCACGCGCCCGAGGGCGGCTCGCGCACGCGGCTGGCCATCGCTCTGGGGATCACGTCGCTCATCCTGATCGCCGAGGTGATCGGAGCCGTCGTCACCGACAGCCTCGCCCTCCTCGTCGACGCCGGCCACATGCTGACCGACGCCGGCGGGCTCACCGCGGCGCTCGTGGCGGCCTCCCTGATGACCCGACCCGCCACCGCCTCCCGCACCTGGGGCTACCGCCGAGCCGAGGTGCTGGCCGCGCTCGGACAGGCGACCGTGCTCCTCGCCGTCGGGATCTACGCGTTCGTCGAAGGTGTCCAGCGGCTCTTCGAACCCCCGGCCGTGGCCTCCGGCTCGCTGCTCGTCTTCGGCATCATCGGCCTCGTGGGGAACATCGCGTCGATCGCGGTCCTGACCACCCACCGGTCGGCGAACCTGAACATGCGGGCGGCGTTCCTCGAGGTCGTCAACGACGCGCTCGGATCGGTCGCCGTGATCGTCGCCGCCGTGGTCATCGCCCTCACAGGGTGGCTGCAGGCGGACGCCGTCGTCGGCATGCTCATCGCCGTCCTGATCGTGCCGCGGACCGTCGCGCTCCTCCGGGAGACGACCAGCGTCCTCCTCGAGTCCACGCCGAAGGGCCTCGACCTCGACAGCGTGCGCGTGCACCTGCTGGAACTCCCGCACGTGCGCGGCGTGCACGACCTCCACGCGTCGCAGATCGCGACCGGCCTGCCCATCATCTCGGCGCACGTCGTCGTCACGCAGGGGTGCTTCGAGGACGGGCACGCGCCGCGGATCCTGGACGACCTCCAGGCGTGCGTCGCGTCACACTTCTCGGTGGCGCTCGAGCACTCGACGTTCCAGCTGGAGCCGGAGACGCACGCCGCGCACGAGCACGCGGGGCACGTGTAGCGGGGCGCTTGGCGCGCGCTGCGGGGCGCGCGCAGCGGGGCGCGCGCAGCGGGGCGCTTGGCGCGCGCAGCGGGGCGGGCGCAGCGGGGCGCGCGGGCGTGCCCTCCCTGCTCCGGCTCCCGCTCCCGCACCCCTTCCCGCTCCTGGCACCCCGCCCCCTCCCGCTCCTGCTCCCGCTCCCGCTCCTGCCACCCCGCCTCCCCTCCTGCTCCTGCTCCCGCTCCTGCACCTGCTCCCGCTCCCGCTCCTGCCACCCCGTCTCCCCTCGGCAATTCAGGACATCGGCAGCACCACAGCCGCGCCGCCCCGACGGCGCGCTGCGTGCGACGCAGAACGCCTGAGTTGCCCGCGGGACAGAGCCGCACACGCCACTGGGCTCCGAACGAAGACCTCGCCCGCGATGAACAGTGGACGGCTCCCCCCGAGGGGAACGGTTTTGGCTGATGGAATTGTTTTCTGCCGCGCCCCCGCTGGCTTCTCAGGCGTTCTGCGACGATCAAGGCACCCCCGCAGACGCGACGGGCTCGGCGGGCAGCAGATGTCCTGAGTTGCCGAGGTGGGGCGGTGGTGTCGCCGGGCGGCGCCGCGGTGCAGGGCGATGCCGCGGCCCAGCGCGTCGCGAGGCGGTGCAGGGCGTCGCGAGGCGGTGCAGGGCGTCGCGAGGCGGCACAGGGCGGCGCAGGCCGCGTGAGCATCGGAGTCGCAGCAGCCGGGCTCGCAGGGCCTCCGGCCTGCGCGGCACCGGCCCGAGGCCGGGGAGACACCGATGCGACGCACCACGACTCCCCCACAGGCAACCCACCGGCGCGATTCGTCCACAGATCGCCACACGACCCTCCCGGGGCGGTCGCCATCGACCAGGCTCGATGCATGGCGACTATCGGGCAATGGGTGACAGAGGCGGGCGGTGTCCTGCACAAGCGAGACCTCGTGGCGCTCGGAGCGCGCGACCGCGACCTCACACGGGCGGTTCGCGAGCGCGAGGTGCAACGACCCAGGCGGGGGTGGTACGCCACGTTCGACCCGCGCGATCCACGATTCGTGGCGATCGCGGTCGGCGGCCGCCTGACGGGGCACTCGGCGCTCGCCGTCCTCGGCGGCTGGATCTGGTCGGCGCCCACGTCCATTCGCGTGTCGGTTCCGGGGAATGCCTCGCGGCTGCGGCGGCGGCCGGGTGCGACCGTCGTCTTCGACCGCGACGAGGTGTCGAACCGCGGTTCGCTCGCGATGGTCGATCCCCGCGACGCCCTGCTCAGGGCCGTCCTCGAGTCACCCTTCGAGGAGGCGGTCGCCCTGTGGGACTGGGCGCTGACAGGTGGGGCGTTCCGCGCGGTCGAGCTCGCCGAGGTCTACGAGATGCTCCCGCAGGATGCCCGGGGCATCGTCACCTGGGCCGACGAGAGGTCGCAGAGCATCCTGGAGAGCATCGCGCGAGTCCGGCTCCTGCAGCTGGGCCACGAGGTCACGAGTCAGGAGCCCGTGGGGCAGAATCAGTCGATCGACCTGGTGATCGACGGGCGTGTGGCCCTGGAGCTGGACGGGCGCGCGTTCCACGGGGAGTCGTTCGAGAGCGATCGGCAGAAGGACCTGACCATCGCGATCGATCGTCGATGGGTCTTCCGGGTGTCGTACGACATGGTGAGGCGGCACTGGCGCCGCGTGGTCACGGCCTTGCAGACGGCGCTCGGTCTTCACGTCGGGCGCGTGCGACGAGCCCGGGACAGACCCGTGCCAAGCGGCGTTCCGCGTCCCGTGACGACGAGCCGCTCCGCTCGGCTGTGGGTGTGCCGGGATCGGACGTCGCGGACGCGCCCGAGAACGTCAGAACGCCGTCGTGTCAGTGGGATCACCCGTGCGGTGTGACGACCGCGGGCGTCGCGGAGACGACTCGGAATCAGCGCGAGATGGGAGTCCACGCAGCGGCCGCGGAGCTCTCCAGAACGGCATCGATGATGTTGGCCGCGCGAAGACCGTCGGCGAAGGTCGGGAGCCCGTCGGGCGTCTCTCCCGCCACCGCGCGGTAGGTGTCCGCGAGGAAGGCGGCGAAAGCGTCGGGGTACCCCTGGGGATGACCCGAGGGCACGATATTCAGTCGCGCCTGATCCGCGGAGACGTCGCCCGCCCCGCGCGACAGGATCGTGGCGGAGTCCTCGCGGCCGAGCCAGACGGTCTCGGGGTTCTCCTGATCGAAGACGGCCGAGCCGCGGGAGCCGTCGATCTCGAGCCACAGGCGGTTCTTGCGGCCTGCCGACACCTGCGAGATGACGGTGTTGGCCGTCACGCCGGAGGCGGTCCGGAAGGTGGCCACGGCGGTGTCCTCGGTCGAGACCGAGATCGTCGGGGTGTCGCTGTCGGCGCCCGAGGCACCGAAAGAGGTGCCGGAGGGGGCCGGGCGCGTCGGATAGACGATCGACGTGGTCGCCGAGACCGACTCGAAACGCTCGCCCGACACGAACTCGGCGAGATCGCACCAGTGCGATCCGATGTCCGCGAACGCCCGCGACGGGCCGCCGGCCGCCGCGTCGACTCGCCAGCTCGAGGAGAAGGGGTCCAGCAGCCAGTCCTGGAGGTAAGAGCCGTGCACGAGCACCACGTCGCCGAATTCCCCGGCCAGGCGTCGGGCGCGCAGCTCTCGTACCAGCGGGTGATACCGGTACACGAACGGGACGGTGGCGACTACCCCGGCTCGATCGGCGGCGTCGACGAGCTCCCGCGCTTCAGCGGCGGAGACGGCCAGCGGCTTCTCGCAGACCACGTTCAGGCCGGCCTCCACGGCGGCGAGAGCGAAGCGGTGATGCGTCTCGTTGGGGGTGCAGATCTGCACGACGTCCGGTGCGTCGGCGACGAGCTCGTCGAAGGATCCGTACGCATGCTCGACACCCCACGCATCGGCGACGGCCTGAGACTTCGCGGCCGACGAGCCCAGAACTCCCACGACCTGAGCCCCGGCGTCGCGCGCAGCGCGGCGATGGACCGCTCCGATCATCCCCGTGCCGATGATCGCAACGCGGGGTTCGTGGTGGGTCATGACAATCCTTCGGGCCGGCGACACTGCTCTTCCCGATCTAACCAGACTTCTGACGACTGTCAATCAAAAGTACCCCGCGCCACGCCAGAAGTGATCCGGCTAGTGTCGGCCACGAACGAAGCGGACGAAGGAGTGCGACATGTCGATCACGGGTCTCGACGGGCTTGTCCAGGGAACCGCGGTGCTGGAGCGGCTCTCCGACATCTCCACCTGGGCCGAGGGCCCCGTGTGGCTTCCCGATCGGCGAGCGGTGCGCTGGAGCGACATCATCGGCAATCGGATCCTGGAGTGGTCATGGGACTCCGGCGAGACGACCGTTCACCGGTCCGACGTCGAGTTCACCAACGGCCGGATCCTCGACCGGGACGGCAGCGTGCTGCAGTGTTCGCACGGCCTTCGACGCGTGGAGCGGGAGCGCGATGGAGCGGTGTCCTCGGTCGTGGACACCTGGAACGGCGTCCGGTTCAATTCGCCGAACGACCTGGTGGTCGGGCCGGACGGCGCGATCTGGTTCACTGATCCCGACTACGGACTGACGCAGCCGGGCGAGGGGCACCCCGGCGACCTGGAGTACGACGACCACTACGTCTTCCGGTTCGATCCGGCGTCGGGAGATCTGCGACCGGTCGTCCTCGATGCGGGGCAGCCCAACGGGCTGGCGTTCTCGCCCGGAGGCGACGTCCTCTACGTGGCCGACTCCTCGGAGAATGCCGTCATCCGCGCCTACGACGTGACCCGGGGTCACCGCTGCAAGAACTTCCGGGTCTTCGTGAAGCCGGAACCGGGTGTCCCCGACGGCATCCGGGTCGACAAGCACTCGAACGTCTGGACGTCGAGCGACGCCGGCGTGATCGTCTACTCCGATCGCGGCGAAAGGCTCGGCGCGATCGACGTGCCCGAGCGGACGGCGAACCTCTGCTGGGGCGGCCCCGAGGGGCGCACCCTGTTCCTGACGGCGACCACCGGCCTGTACCGGATCGAGACCCTCACGAGAGACGCCCACCTCGCGCGGTGATCTCCGGCTCGGCCGGAGTCGGGCCTGAGACGACGGCGCGCCCGCTGCGAAGAGGCAGCGGGCGCGGAACGGCCGTCCGAAGACGACGCGTCGACTCACAGGTGTCAGAAGACGAGGAGTCCGTCGGTCTTGGTGGTGGCGGTGGTGTAGCGGGCCTGGACGTTCTCCCACGAGACGACGTTCCAGAACGCCTTCACGTAGTCGGCGCGCACGTTGCGGTAGTCGAGGTAGTAGGCGTGCTCCCACACGTCGAGCATCAGCAGCGGCACGATGCCCAGCGGCACGTTGCCCTGCTGGTCGAACAGCTGGAACACCAGCAGCTTCTTCCCGATGGTGTCGTACCCGAGGACGCTCCACCCCGATCCCTGCACGCCGAGCGCGGTCGCGGTGAAGTGCGACGTGAACTGATCGAACGACCCGAACTGGTCGTCGATGACCTGGGCGAGGTCGCCGGTGGGCTTGTCGCCACCGTCGGGCGACATGTTCGTCCAGAAGATCGAGTGGTTCACGTGACCGCCGAGGTTGAACGCGAGGTCCTTCTCCAGCTTGTTCACGTTCGCGAGGTTCCCGCTCTCGCGGGCCTCCGCGAGCTGCGCCACGGCCGTGTTCGCACCCGTGACGTATGTCTGGTGGTGCTTGGAGTGGTGCAGCTCCATGATCGTGCCCGAGATGCTCGGCGCCAGAGCCGAGTAGTCGTACGCGAGGTCGGGAAGGGTGTATTCAGCCACTTTTTGCCACTTTCTCTTGTTGTTTCTCTCAGCCTAGGAGCCCCCGTGCACGGGAGATCGAGGTTTCGCACAGGAAGCGATCGCGGAGCGACCGCCGACGTCCGAGGCACTCCTCCGTCATACCCTCCGTCGCCGCCTGATGGTGCACGGAGGCGGTCACCGTCGCCGACAGGGGTCCTGACAGCCGGCGGCGCTAGCGTGCTGGTGGGGCTCCCCTGGGGCGACCGAGCATCTCCGAACACGCGAGCATGTCCGAATACGCGAGCATCTCCGAACACGAAGGAAAGACACCATGTCCGTCGTCAAGATCAATGCCATCCATGTCCCCGAGGGCCGGGGGCCCGAGCTCGAGAAGCGATTCGCCGCGCGAAAGCACTCGGTCGACGGCTCGAAGGGCTTCGAGGGGTTCCAGCTCCTGCGACCTGTCAAGGGCGACGACCGGTACTTCGTCGTGACGACGTGGGACTCCGAGGAGAGCTTCGCCGAGTGGGCGGCGAACGGTGCGAAAGCGGCGCACGCGGCACCGGAGGGTGCCGCACCGACGGGCCACGGCGCGCCCGCCCACGCCGGTTCCGAGACCGCCAGCGGCGCGACGGGGCACGGCTCCGACGCACAGCACGGTGCGACCGGCTCCCCGCAGGGCCCCAAGCCCGTCGCGACGGGCGCCGACCTCCTCGAATTCGAGGTCGTCGAGCTCTAGCCGACCGAAGCGGCTTCGAGCCCTCGCGCGCTACCATCAGGCGTGAGCGCTCGTCAGCCGTTTCTGACCGCCCTGACGGCTCTCGCATCGGCCTCGGGGCCGTCCGACGACCTGTGCGGTCCGTTCCTCCTGGCGTTGCCCATCCGAGGCGCCGCACTGTCCACACTCGGCGATCCCCTGGGCAGCGCCACGGTGTGCTCCTCCGACCCTCGGGCGGCCGAGCTGGACGAGATCCAGCTCGACCTCGGGGAAGGACCGTGCTGGGACGCCCTGGCGACGGACTCCCCCATCCTGCTGTCGGACATCCAGACGTCCGCCGACGACCGCTGGACCTTCGCGTCCCCGGCCCTCCGCGAGACGGGACTCGAGGCGGTCTTCGCGTTCCCGCTCCGGTACGGGCGGCTCGGCCTCGGTGCGGTCGACCTCTACTCCGACGATCCGGTGCCGCTGAGCGACGACGACGTGGCCGACGCGGCCACCCTCGCCGGGGTCGCGGCCCGCCAGGTCCTCCAGCGGGCGCTGCAGCGGCTCGACACGGTCGGCCAGGAGGCGGGAGCGGAGGGCGAGGACGCCGTCGACGGATTCGCCCGACGGGAGATCCACCAGGCGACCGGCATGGTCTCGGCCCAGCTCGACATCTCGGTGCAGGATGCCCTGCTCGTCCTGCGCGGACACGCCTACGCCACCTCGGCCACCCTCCGCGAGGTCGCGGCCGACGTCGTGGCGCGGCGGCTCGACCTCGGCGACTGAGGCGCGGCGAGACCGACCGTGCGACGACAACGGCGAGAACCCGCCCCGCCACCGCCGCGACCAGCCTCTTAGGATGGGCGCATGACGGACACGACGCGAGAAACCGAGCTGCTCGAGACGTTCGTCACGATGGCGGACTCTCTCGTGGTCGGCTTCGACATCCTCGATCTCCTCCAGACGCTGGTGGAGAAGACGACGAAGCTGTTCGACGCGGCCGACGCGGGCATCATCCTCGCCAACACGCGCGGCGAGCTCGAGGTCATCGCCTCCACCAGCGAACGCAGCCGCCTGATCGGCCTGCTGCAGCTCGGGTCGGGCGCCGGTCCGTGCCTGGAGGCGTTCCAGACGGGCAGGGTCGTGTCGGCGACGTCCGTCGACCAGATGACGTCGAGGTGGTCGGTCTTCGCCGACGCCGCGCAGGAGTCCGGCTACCGCTCGGTCCACGCCATCCCGCTCCGGCTCCGCACCACGTCGCTCGGATCGCTCAACCTCTTCCGCGAGACCGAGGGCGTGCTCAACGAGTCCGACGCCGCGGCCGCGCAGGCTCTCGCGGACGTCGCGACCATCAGCCTCCTGCAGGAGCGCACGCTCCGCGAGACCGATGTCGCCCGCGCGCAGCTGCAGCGCGCCCTCGACAGCCGCGTGGTGATCGAACAGGCCAAGGGCGTCATCTCGCAGCAGCATGGGATCGACATGGACGAGGCCTTCCGCCGGATCCGCGAGCACGCTCGGGCCTCGCGGACGCGCCTGGTGATCGTCGCGCAGGAGATCGTGGCGAGGCAGCTCACCCTCTGACCGGGCGCACGGCGACCGCACGGCAGCACTCGACCGCCCCGCAGCACCCGGCCCGCACGCCACGCCGTCGCACCTCGCCCCGTTGCACACCACCGCGTCTCGCCGTACCGTTGAGACGGCTCCCCTGCCCCCGGCGCCCCCGCTCGACCGATCCGTTTCCCCGCGGTCAGCGCGCGACGACAGCGCCCCGACGGCCCGACGGAGGAATCCATGATCGTCCCCACCGACCCTCCCGACCTCACGTCGATCGAGCCCGTCGAGCCGATGCCGAGCCTCGACGGCGACGACTACCTCGACTGACGAGGGCACCCCCGGTCCCCGCACCACCCGGCACTCCCGCACCCCGGCGGACCCGGCACCCCCGACCGACGGGCGCCGCAGGGCCCTAGGGTGGAACCATGAGCACCGCTGCCGCCGACACCCGCGCGGGGTCGGGGGTCCTCGGTCGCGGCTATCTCCTCACGACCATCGGCATGTGCGCGCTGATCGCCATCGCCGCGTTCGAATCGCTGGCCGTCACGACCGTGATGCCCACCGTCTCCCGCGAACTCGACGGCCGGTCCCTCTACTCGCTGGCGTTCGCCGCCCCCCTCGCCTCCAGCCTCGTGGGGATGGTCATCGCCGGGAACTGGGCCGATCGGAGCGGCCCCCGCATCGTGGTCGTCGTGACGATGGTCTTCTTCGGCGCGGGGCTCCTCGTGGTCGGGACGGCGCCGTCGATGACGGTCTTCCTGCTCGGTCGGCTCCTGCAGGGGCTGGGGTCGGGCGGTGTGATCGTCGGCCTCTACGTCATGGTGTCGCGCGTCTATCCGCCTGCGCTCCACCCCTCGGTCTTCGCCGGTTTCGCGGCGGCGTGGGTCATCCCCGGGCTCGTCGGGCCGGTCGTGGCCGGCCGGGTGACCGAGACGGTCGGCTGGCACTGGGTCTTCCTCGGAGCGCTGATCGCGTGCGTGCCCATCTTGGCCATGGTCGCGCCGAGCCTGGCGAAGCTCCGACCGGGCCCCGTCGACCAGGACGCACCCCGAGTCCCGTGGGACCTCGGCCGCATCGCCTGGTCGGTGGGGGCTGCCGCGGCCGTGGTCGCGCTCAACCTCCTCTCCGAGCTGTCCCCGGGCGTGTCGGCGGTCGTGATCGTCGCGGCCGTCGTGCTCCTCGCGTTCGCCCTGCGACCGCTGGTGCCGCGCGGCACCTTCCGGGCGGCGAGCGGGGTGCCGACGCTGGTGCTCCTGCGCGGTCTCGTCAGCGGCGCCTTCACGGCCGGCGACGTCTACATCCCCTTCCTGTTCACGGCGCAGTACGGCTTCTCACCCGCAGCCTCGGGCGTGACCCTGACCCTCGGCGCGGTCAGCTGGGCGCTGGCGAGCTGGATCCAGGGCCGCCTCGGCGGGCGCGTCTCGCAACTGGCCGGGATCCGGGCCGGCGTCGTCATGGTGCTTGTCGGAGTGCTGGCGGCGGTCGCGACGGCGCTGTTCCACCTGCATCCTGCGGTGATCATCGTGGGCTGGACGATCACCGGCTTCGGAATGGGCTTCATGTACCCGCGCTTCTCCGTCCTGACGCTGCGCTGGTCGGACGACGACGAGCGGGGCTTCAACAGCTCGGCGCTGACGATCTCGGAGGCCGCCAGCAACGCGGTCGTCCTCGCGCTGACGGGCATCGCGCTCGGGGTCCTCGGCGGGGCGGCCTCGTCGGGCTCGTTCGTCGCCTGCTTCGCCGTCGGGGCGGCAGCAGCACTCGTCGCTCTCGTCGTCAGCCGGCGGGCCGTCCCGCGCGGGACCGCGCGCGCCTGACCACAGCGACCCGCGCCGCCGCCGCGCGACCCGCCGCGAGACGGGGTCACGGGCAGGCAGACGGGCTCCCGGGGAGGACAACCCGACGGCTCCGGTAGGAACCCCGGCCTCACGCCCTCAGGCCGCGCGCCAGTCGAGCGACCCCTGCATGCTCGACGGGTAGGCGGAGGCGATGCGGTCGACGGCCTCCCGGAGCGTCTCGGGGGCGCAGGCGAGGTTCAGGCGGGCGAATCCCCGGCCCTGGGAGCCGAAGGCGAGCCCGGAGTTGAGGGCGACGTACGCGTGCTCGCGGAGCGCGGTGGCCGGGTCGTCGCCCAGGCCGATCCCGCGGAAGTCGAGCCAGGCCAGGTAGCCGGCGCGCGGACGGTGGTACACGACTCCGGGGAGGTGCTCTTTCAGGAGCCGGTCGAGCAGTCGGTCGTTCGCGACGATCTTGGCGACGGCGTCGTCGAGCCAGTCGGTACAGGAGAGCGCGGCTCGATTGGCGTGGAGCCCGAGGATGCTCGTGCGACAGGCGACCTCGTCGTTGAAGCGGTCGAGGAGCGCCGCCGTACGCTCGTCTCCGGCCACGACGACGGAGCACTTCACGCCGGCGAGGTTCCAGCCCTTGCTCGCGGACGTGACGACCACCGATCGGGCTCCCGCCGCCTCGGCGATGGGCGCGAAGGGCGAGAAGACGGCGCCGGGGTGCGTCAGCGGTCCGTGGATCTCGTCGCTGATGACGAGCACGTCGTGGCGGGCCGCGAGCTCCGCGAGGGCCAGCAGGGTGTCGCGGTCGTGGACCAGTCCGAGCGGGTTGTGCGGGTTGCAGAGGAGGAACACGCCGACGCCCTCGGCGAAGGCACGCTCGAGGCCCTCCAGTTCGAGCGACCAGACGCCCCAGGTCTCCCGGAGCGGCACCTCGACGACAGCGGAGCGGGCCTCCTCGATCAGTTCGAAGAACGGCGGGTAGACGGGCGGGGTGATCGCGACGCGGCCGCCGTCGGGCAGCGCGAGGCGGAGTGTCTCGACGATGCCGACGCTGACGTCCGTGGCGATGTGCACGCGGGCGGGGTCGACCTGCCAGCCCCAGCGCGCCGAGGCGAACTCCGCGAAGGCGGGGGCGAGGGGGCCCGGGCCGTCGAGGTAGCCGAGGTCGGAGCTGCGGATCCGGGCGACGAGCTCATCGGCGATCGGCTGGGCGATGCCGTAGTCCATCTCCGCGACGAAGAGGGGCAGCACCTCCGGGGCGTAGCGCGTCCATTTGATCGAGGTGCGCTCCCCGCGGATGCTCTCGACCTCGTCGCTCGTGAACTCGGACATGAGACGACGATGCCGCCTTTCTCCGCCGAGCGCCACTCCCCGCCCGCGGTGTGACACCGCGTGACGACCGACGCCGCTCACCGTGTGACACCGCGTGACGCGGCACCGCCCGACCCAACGCCCTCCCACGGCTCAGCCCGCGTGCACCCGCGCCAGGAACTCCCGGGTCGCAGGATGCACGGGCGAGCCCAGCACCTGCTCCGGCGTCCCCTGCTCGGCGATCACGCCGCCGTGCAGGAAGATCACGCGGTCGGCGACCCGGCGGGCGAAGGACATCTCGTGCGTCGTCATGAGGATCGTGGATCCGGCCGCCTTGAGGTCGGCGACGAGATCGAGCACCTCGCCGACGAGCTGCGGGTCGAGCGCGCTCGTGATCTCGTCGAGGAGCAGCAGCTCGGGGTCGCTCGCGATGGCGCGGACGATCGCGACACGCTGCTGCTGCCCGCCGGAGAGCCGGTCGGGGAACGCGGCTGTCTTGTCGCCCAGGCCGATCCGCTCGAGCCACCGCCGGGCGGTCGCCTCCGCCTCGGCGCGGGGCGTGCGGTGCACCTTGCGCGCCGCGAGGGTGACGTTGTCGAGGACCGACAGGTGCGGGAACAGGTTGAACTGCTGGAAGACGACGCCGATCCGGGCCCGCACCGCATCGACCGGGAGGCGCGGATCGGTGATGTCCTCGCCCTGCAGCAGGATCCTGCCGTCGTCGATCTGCTCGAGGAGGTTGACCGACTTCAGCAGCGTCGACTTGCCGGAGCCGCTCGCCCCGATCACGACGACGCACTCGTGGCGGCGGATCTCCAGGTCGATGCCGCCGAGCACGACGGTGTCGCCGTAGTACTTGACCAGGTTCTCGACGCGGAGGACGGCGGGCCGGGGCTCCTGCGCTCCGCTGCCTGCCGCAGAGGACCCGCCCGTCGGAGTCGACCCGCCCGTCGGAGTGGACCCGCTCACACCGTGCCCCCGATCTGCTCGCGGAGCCGCGCTCGGGCCTCGAGCCAGTCGGTGAGGCGGATGAGCGGCAGGCTGATCACGACGAAGAGCAGACCCGCGACGACGTAGGGCGTGAAGTTGTACGACGACGCGACGTCGATCTGCGCGCTGCGGACCGCGTCGACCGCTCCGAGGATCGAGATGAGCCCGACGTCCTTCTGCATCGAGACGAAGTCGTTCACGAGCGCCGGAGTCACCTTCCGCACGCCCTGGGGCAGGACGATCAGCCGCAGCGTCTGCGCGTGGCTGAGGCCGAGCGAGCGGGCGGCCAGCCGCTGCGAGGGGTGCACGGCCTCCATCCCGGCGCGCAGCACCTCGGACACGTACGCCGAGTAGGTGAGGATCAGCGCGAGCGTGCCCCAGACCTCGGCGGGAACGCGCGGGAAGACGCCGAGTCCCGGCACGCCGAAGCCGACGAGGTAGAGCACGATGATGACCGGAAGACCTCGGAAGAGATCGGTGTAGGCGGCCGCGAGGAGCCGGAGCGGCGCGAAGACGGCGCCCCGGAGCGTCCGCACGACGGCGAGGAGCGTCGCGAACACGGCGACGCCGATCCCCGCGAAGAAGAGCACGCGGACGTTCAGCCAGAGCCCGACGAGGACGTCGGGGAACACCGTGACGGCCGTCTTCGGATCGAAGAACGACTGCTGCACGGCCGCCCAGCCGGGCGTGTTGACGACCGTCAGCCACACTACGACCGCGACGACGAGCGTGCTGGCGACGCTCACGAGGGCCGACCGCCGGGAGCGCGAGCGACGGTACGCGCGGCGCTCGAGTTCGATCGCGCTGGGGCTCAGCGACGAGGCCGCGGGGGCAGGAGCGGGGGTGGGCCGGATCGAGGTCACGCTTCGGGCTGTGTCACTTCAGGACGGGCACGTCGACGCTGGTCGACAGCCACTTCTTCGTGAGCGCCTCGAGGTCGCCGTCGGCGCGGACGGCGTCGACCGCCGCCGAGACCTTCGTCGTCAGAGCGGAGCCCTTCGGCAGGACGAAGGCGAACTGGTCGCCCCCCGCGGTGTCGGGGAACTGGCCGATCACCTTGCCGCCGTCGAGCTCGGCGCCGGCGAGGTAGAACGCGGTCGGGAGGTCGACGGCGAGCGCGTCCACCTGCCCGCTCTTGAGCGCCAGGACGGCGTCGTCGTTCGAGTTGAAGATCTTGGGGGTGACCCCCACGTCTTTCTTGACGACGTCGAGGCTCGTGGTTCCGGCGGCGACCCCGAGGGTGAGCTTCTTGAGCCCGGCGATCGTGGTGACTCCGATGGCGGACGACTTCGCGTCGGTGACGATCGCCTGCGTGGTCGTGTAGTACGGCGACGAGAAGTCGACGGCCTTCTTGCGGTCGGTCGTGACGCTGAACTGCTGGAGGTTGACGTCGAAGTCCTTCGGGCCGGGCGCGATGGCGGCGTCGAAGGTGGTGCGCGTCCACACGACGTCCTCCTTGGCGAAGCCCAGCTTCGCGGCGACGGCGTACGCGACGGCCGCTTCGAAGCCCTGGCCCGACTGCGGCTTGTCGTCGATCACCCACGGCGAATAGGCGGGCTGGCCCGTGGCCACCGTGAACTTGCCCGGCGTGACGGTGTCGAGGCCGCCCGACGACGACGAGGCGGCGGGCGCGGCGGAGCTGCAGGCGCTGAGCGCGAGCAGGGCCGCGGCGGCGGCGAGCGCAGCGGCGGTGCGCAGGATGCGGGGGCGGGGCAGCGACACGGGAGCACCTTCCAGGGGAGTGGACCCTTGGATCCTAGGAGACCGGCGCACCGGTCGCGAACCCGGCCGCAATGTGACGCCGCGAGTCGGCGGGATTCGCGACCCCGCCCTCGCCCCGGCACGCTGGAAGGCAACCGAAGCCATCGCCGATCCGCCGCCACCGCGGATCCGCAGCCACCACAGAACCGCAGCCACCGGGCCGCCACCGAGCGGCCACCGGGCCGCCACCGACGAAAGGGACACACCCATGTCCACCACCACCCCGGGCGGAACCGCGCCCCAGCTCCCGCCCCGCGCGACGAACCGTCGCCCCCTCGTCATCGGGATCGTCGTCGCCGTCGTGATCATCGCCGTCGTCGCGGTGTTCCTCGTCGTCAACCGCAGCTCCGCCTCCACCGCCCAGGGCGCGGGCAAGACCGTCTCGATCGGCGTCGCCGACGCGTCGGAGCCCTACTGGAAGACGTACCAGGCCCTCGCGAAGGAGAAGCTCGGCGTGACGGTCAAGCTCGTCAACTTCTCCGACTACAGCCAGCCGAACCCGGCGCTCAGCCAGGGCCAGACCGACCTCAACGAGTTCCAGCACATCCAGTACCTGGCCAACTACAACGTCACCTCGAGCGACGACCTGCAGCCGATCGGCGCCACCGCCGTCTACCCGCTCCCCCTCTACTCGACGAAGTACAAGGAGGCGTCGGCCCTCCCCGAGGGCGCCAAGGTCGCCGTTCCGAACGACGCCGTCAACGAGGCGCGCGGGCTCCTGGTCCTCCAGTCGGCCGGTCTCCTGAAGCTGAAGGACGGCGGCACCGCCTTCTCGACGGTGACCGACATCGTCAGCGAGAAGATCGCCGTCACGACGCTCGACGCCTCACAGACGGCCGGGGCCCTTCAGGCCGGCTCGGTCGACGCCGCGATCGTCAACCAGAACTACGCCACCCAGGCGGGCCTCGCGAAGACCGACGCGATCTTCAAGGACGACCCCGCGTCGTCGAGCGCCGCCCCCTACGTCAACGTCTTCGTGGCCCAGAAGAAGGACGCCACGAACGAGCTCTACCTGAAGCTCGCCGACCTCTACCACACCGCCAGCGTCGAGAAGGGCGTGCAGGAGGCCAACGCCGGCACCGCGGTCTTCCGGAGCACCTCGGCCGCCGACCTCCAGAAGGAGCTCGCCACCGTCGAGGCGGACGCCAAGGCGGCCGCGAAGTAGTGGCGGAGAAGCCCGCCCTCGTCCGTCTGGACGGCGTCACCAAGGCGTACGACACCCCGGCCGGGCGCCGGGTGGCCGTCGACGACGTGACCCTGGAGGTCCGGGAGGGCGAGATCCTCGGTGTCATCGGCTACTCCGGCGCCGGGAAGTCGACCCTCGTGCGGCTCATCAACGCCCTGGAGCTCCCCACCTCCGGGCGCGTGTTCGTCGGCGACAGCGAGCTGACGGCGCTACCGGAGCGGAAGCTCCGCGAGGTGCGCCAGGGCATCGGCATGATCTTCCAGCAGTTCAACCTGTTCCGCTCCCGGACGGTGGCCGGGAACGTCGCCTACCCGCTGCGGGTCGCCGGCGTGCCGAAGGCCGAGCGGGACGCGCGGACGGCCGAGCTGCTCGACTTCGTCGGGCTGCTCGACCGGGCGCACAGCTACCCGGAGCAGCTGTCGGGGGGCCAGAAGCAGCGCGTCGGGATCGCGCGGGCGCTCGCGACCAGCCCGCGGCTCCTGCTGGCCGACGAGGCCACGAGTGCCCTCGACCCGGAGACCACCGGCGACGTGCTGGCCCTGCTCCGCCGCGTCAACCGCGACCTCGGTGTGACCGTCGTCGTCATCACGCACGAGATGGACGCGATCCGGGCCATCGCCGACCGCGTGGCCGTCATGGACGAGGGGCGCGTCGTCGAGCACGGCCCCGTCTACGACGTCTTCTCGAAGCCGTCGACCGCGGCGGCGGGCCGGTTCGTGCGGTCGGTCCTGCAGGATCGGCCCTCCCGCGACACCGTGGATCGCCTGCGCCGGTCCCACAACGGCCGCATCGCCACGATCCAGGTCGCGGAGATCAAGGGCTTCATCGGGGTCCTGTCCGAGATCTTCACCCGCCACGGCGTCACGACGGAGCTCGTCTTCGGCGGCATCAGCGAGCTGCAGGAGCGGCCCATCGGCGCCCTGACCTACGAGCTCACGGGGCCCGACGACCGCATCGACAGCGCCCTCGCCGACCTCACCGCCCGATCGATCACCTGGACCGAGGAGCACTGAGATGGACTTCTTCCTGAGCAACGTCGACGTGTTCGTCCGGGCCATCTTCGAGACGCTCTTCATGGTCTTCGTCTCGATGATCGCGGCCGGGATCCTCGGGCTCGCCCTGGGCATCGGGCTCTACGTCACCCGGCCGGGCAACCTCCTGTCGAACCGCGGGCTGTTCACGACGCTCAACGTCGTCGTCAACATCATCCGGCCGATCCCGTTCGTGATCTTCCTCGCGGCCATCCAGCCGCTCACCAGCTCGGTGATCGGCACCACCATCGGCCCGAGCGCCGCGGCGTTCGCCCTCTCGCTGGCGGCCGCGTTCGCCGTCTCGCGCATCGTGGAGCAGAGCCTCGTGGGAGTCGACCCGGGGGTCATCGAGGCGGCCCGCGCGGTCGGGGCGAGCCCCGTGCGGATCATCTTCACGGTCTTGATCCCCGAGGGACTCGGGCCGCTGATCCTGGGTTACTCGTTCATCTTCGTCGGCATCGTCGACATGTCCGCCCAGGCGGGCATCATCGGCGGCGGCGGCCTCGGCGACTTCGCCATCGCGTACGGCTCGCAGCGCTACAACTACACGGTGGTCTACATCACGGTCGCCGTCATCGTGGTGCTGGTGCAGCTCGGGCAGTTCTTCGGCAACTACCTGGCGCGCAAGGCGCTGCGCCGCTGAGTCGCGGGGTCGAACTCCGCCGCAGGGACGACCCCGTCTCCCTCTCCGGAGGGGCGACGGGTCGTCCTTCGTCTCCGTACCGTGAGGGCATGACCGCGATCCCGACGAAGACGACGACGCCCCGCTGGTACTCGGAGACTCCGCGGGGCGCCCTGCGGGCGATCGTGGTCGTCCTCGTCGGAAGCGCCCTGATCGGCGGGCTGACCAGCCCGGCCCAGCAGTACCTGCCCGAGGCCGTCCGCTCCCTCGCGAACTCCGCCGGGGGGTGGAGCATGTTCGCGTTCCTCCTCGTCTGGGCGTCGCGGGCCCGACCGCTGCTGGGCGCCGTCCTCGGGGCGGTCTCCTTCCTGCTGATGGTGGAGGCCTACGGCGTCGTCAGCCTCTGGCGCGGTTTCTTCTTCGCCGAGCCGTTCTCCTCCTCCTGGACGCCCATCGCGCTGGTCGCCGGCCCGGTGTTCGGTCTCGCGGCGGCGTTCGTCCGGCACTCCGACCATCGGTGGCTGCGGGTCGCGGGCGTCGCGGTGCTGAGCCTCGCGCTCGTCGCCGAGGCGGCCTTCGGCCTGACGGTGGTCCGCGACACGACGAGCCCCGTCTACTGGCTCCTGGAGCTCGCCGCCGCGATCGCCTTCGTCGCCCTGGCTCTCCTCCGCCCTCGTCCCTAGCCCGTAGCCCGCTCCCGCTCCCGCGCCCGCGCCCGCGAGTGGACAGGTGTCGACGCTCCCGGGCGCAGAAACGTCACCAAGTGTCCACTCGGGGTGGGGGGGTGGGGCGCGGGAGCCGCGCGGGCCGTGGCCGGGGCTCCTGCGCCCCGCGCGAGTGGACAGGTGCCGACGCTCCCCGGCGCAGAAACGTCGCTGAGCGTCCACTCGGGGTGGGGGTGGGGGGTGGGGCGCCGGAGCCGCGCGGGCCGTGGCCGTGGCTCCTGCGCCCCGCGCGAGTGGACAGGTGTCGACGCTCCCGGGCGCGGAAACGTCGACGAACGTCCACTCGCGGTGGGGGTGCCGGAGCCGAGGGCGCGAGTGGACAGGTGTCGACGGTCCGGGGCGTGGAGACGTCGACGAGCGTCCACTCGGGGAGGGGGACGGCGGGGGCGGGGACGGGGCGAGGCGGGGGGGTCGCGTCAGGAGGCGAAGCCGTCGGAGAGCACGGGCTCGCCCGCGCGCTGCCGCTCCAGGAAGAGCACGATCGACGCGGCCACGGTCCGGCGGGAGTCGCCGTTCAGCACGCGGTGGTCGCCCCGCTGCACCACGCGCACGGCGCCGAAGGGGAGCTGCGTCGCCCAGCTCGCCGCGTCCGCGACGTCGGTGACGTCGTCGGTGTTCCCGTGGAAGACGAGGCTGGGCAGGAGGATCGTGCGCGGCTGGGGCAGGACCACCCCGTCGGGCAGGCGCCCGCCGGCACCCACGCCGGCACGACCGCCGGCACCAACGCCAGCACCTCCGACCGCACCACCGCGCAGCCCGCCGACGACGGCCGCGTCCGCGGCGCGCGACGCCGACGTGACGAGCCCGGCCAGCACGAGCGCCACGAGTCCCACCGGTCGCGCCGCCGCGATCTGTGCGGCGAGGGTGGCTCCGACGTCCGATCCGACGAGGACGTGGGGGTGCCTCGTCGTGGTGCTCGACACGGCCCGCAGCACGCCGATCCGCGCGGACTCCGGGTCGAGCGAGACGTCGTCGAAGGCCTCCACGCGGAACCCCGCGAGGGTGAGCTGGTCGATCAGGAGGCCGAAGTCGGCGGCCGACTCCCCCGATCCTGCGAGCAGGACGACGGTGCCGCGCTCCTCCCCGCGCGGTCGACCGACGTGGTCGGGCAGCGAGCCGGTGCGGAGAAAGGTCACCCCCCGATCCTGCGACCTCGACGGCCGCCGGGAAAGGTCGTGACGCTTCGTGACCCCGCGGGTCGGAATGTGTCGCGCCGGGTCACTGCCAGTGCAGCGAGTCGCCCATCGTCCCGGGGGTGTCGAGGCGCGCGAGGTCGAGGGCGACCCCCTCCGGCGAGAGCGCCAGGGCGGTCACCGACAGCGAGGCGTAGTGGTGCCCGTCGATGACGTCGCTACGGAACAGCGCCTCGTCGTCGTCCGTCGACAGGGCCGACGAGCGTCGGAGCACCTCGAGCCAGCCGTCCCAGGTGCCCGAGTCGATGCCCCCGGCGGGCCGGGTCGCCTCGCGGAACTCGGGTCGCCAGCGCGTCTCCCGGGGCACCGAGGCCACGTCGGGCCCCTCGTGCGTGATCACGTGCACGCCGGGCGGGAGCTCCGTCGTGACGAGGTCGGTGCCGTCCCAGGTGGTGAAGCGCACCCCGTCGACGTCGGCGTCGACCAGGTTGAAGGTCCGGGTCGCAGGATGCTCGGGGAGAGGCCCCGCGGAGGTCACCGCGTCGAGCGGCAGGACCCCGCGCGACACGTAGCCTCCGAACGGCACGGGGACGTCCTCGTGCCGGTTGAGCACGACCGACGCGCGACTCGGGTGGAGGTTCGTCGCGAGCCACGCTCCCCCGGCCTCGCGGTCGTGGACGCCGACGACGTCCGGGCCGCGGTCGGGCCACCAGGCGGCGGGGGGATCCCACGGGCGGTCGACCGCCTCGTCGCGGAGCCCCAGGAGGACGACGGGCCAGCGGGCGCTGGGGTCGAAACTGACGATCACGGTGCACACGAAGGCCAGGATAGAGGGGCGGAGCCGAACCCTTCGCAGGAACGGACGGCATCACCGTGGGCGATCGACTCAACATCGTGGTCGGGATCACCGGCGGCATCGCCGCCTACAAGGCGGCCACCGTGGTGCGGCTCCTCGTGAAGGCCGGGCACGACGTGCACGTCGTGCCGACCGAGAGCGCGCTGCGGTTCGTCGGGGCCCCGACGCTGGAGGCCCTCAGTCGCAACCCCGTGACGACGTCGATCTTCGACGACGTGGCCGCGGTGCGCCACGTCGCACTCGGCCAGGCGGCCGATCTCGTCGTCATCGCGCCGGCGACCGCCAACTCCCTCGCCAAGCTCGCCGCCGGGATGGCGGACGACCTGCTCGGCACCACCGTCCTGGCCTCCCGGGCACCGCTCGTCGTGGCACCGGCGATGCACACCGAGATGTGGTCGAACCCGGCCACGGTGGCGAACGTCGCGACGCTCCGCTCCCGCGGGGTGGTCGTCGTGGGCCCCGCGTCGGGCGAGCTCACCGGCGGCGACAGAGGCCCGGGGCGTCTGAGCGAGCCGGAGGAGATCGTCGCGGCCGCCCTCGCCGCCGTCGTCCCCGCCCGGGGCGACCTGCCCGGCCGAGACCTTGCCGGCCACGACCTGCCCGGCCGAGACCTGGCCGGGCGGCACGTCGTCGTCACGGCGGGCGGCACGCGGGAGCCGCTCGACCCGGTGCGATTCCTCGGCAACCGGTCGAGCGGGCGCCAGGGTGTGGCGCTCGCGAGGGCAGCGGCCGACCGCGGCGCGCGCGTGACCCTCGTCGCCGCCCACCTCGACGCCGACGTCGCGCAGCAGGCGCCCGGCACGGGTATCACCGTCGTCGAGGCGTCGACGACGAGGTCGCTGCAGGAGGCGGTGACCGCGGCCGCACGCGACGCCGACGTGGTCGTGATGGCCGCCGCTGTCGCCGACTACCGGCCCGAGCGGGTCGCCGACGCGAAGATCAAGAAGGCGGGCGACGGGGCCGACCTGACGCTCCGGCTCGTCGAGAACCCGGACGTCCTCCGCGGGCTCGTCGAGACGCGGCGCCCCGGGCAGATCGTCGTCGGCTTCGCGGCGGAGACCGCCGAGTCGCGCGACGAACTTCTCGCGCTCGGCCGCGCGAAGGCCGAGCGGAAGGGCGCCGACCTCCTCGTGCTGAACACCGTGGGCTGGTCCGCGGGCTTCGGCACCGCGGACAACGACGTCGTCGTGCTCGACGCCTCGGGCACCGAGGTCGCTGCCGCCCGCGGTTCGAAGCGCGAGGTCGCCGAGGCCGTCCTCGACGAGATCGTCGGCCGCCTCCTGCGCTGAGGCACGCTAGAGCCAGGCCTCCGCGAGCAGCTCGTACGACCGCACCCGGTCGGCGTGCGCGTGCGCGAGGGTCGTGACGAGGAGTTCGTCCGCACCGGTGACGCGCTGCAGGGTCTCGAGGCGCTCGACGACGGTGGTGGCGGAGCCGACGAAGCGGGTGTCGACGCGGTCGCGCACGTTCTCCTCGGCGGCGGCGTCGAGTGGCGCCGCGAGCGCCTCCTCGGGCGACGGGTAGGCGATCGTGCCCTCGCCGGTGCGGATCGAGCGCACCCACTGCGGGAACCCCAGCCCGAGCCGAGCCGCCTCGGCGTCCGTCCCGGCGACGAGCGCATCGGCGGACACGATCACGTGGGGCCGGGGCAGCACGCCCGGGACGAACGCCGTCCGGTAGGCGGCGACCGCGTCGAGCACGCTCGTCGGGGTCGAGTGGTAGTTCGCGCCGAAGGGCAGGCCGAGCCGCCCCGCGAGCCGGGCGCTCTCCCCGCCGCTCGAGCCGTGGATCCAGACCTCCGCCCCGCTCCCCTCGGCGGGCAGGATGGGGACGATGTCGCCGGCGGGCCCGCGGAAGGTCCCGTCGAGGGCCCGCAGGATGCCCGTCACGACCTCCTCGAACGGGACGCTCGTCCCCCGGTCCACCAGTTCGGCGAGCAGGCCGAAGCGCCCGCGCGAGGGCGAGACGCGCACCGGCTGCGGCAGGAGGAGCCCGTCGACGACGCGCGCCGCCGGCGGGGACGGGAGCGCGGCCGGCGGGGACGCGGCCGAGGCCGTTCCGGCCGACGTGACGGACCGCCCCAGTCCGAGGTCGACGCGACCGTCGAACAGCGAGGCGACGAGACCCGCCGCCTCGGCGAGCTGCAGCCCGGCGTGGTGGCCGGACAGGACCGCGGCGGTTCCCACGCGGATCCTGCTGGTCTCGCGCGCGAGGAGGCCGAGGAACGCCAGCGGCGCCGAGCCGGCGAGGCCCGGGTTGAGGTGGTGCTCGGCCAGCCAGAAGCGCCGGTAGCCGAGCTCCTCGGCGCGTCTCGCGAGGTCGAGGGAGTCGCGGAGCGCTTCGGTCGCCGTCCGCCCGGTCGACACGGGGGTGAGATCGAGCACGGAGAGGGGCACGCGCGGGGTCATGCCACCAGCCTGCCCCGGCCGGGGCCCGCGCGCACGCCGCGTGACCCCGCGAGACGTGCATCCGGGCCCGGCGGACGGCTTAGTCTTTTCGGATGGTCACCGTCGTTCTGCCCTGGCGTCCCCAGCCCTCCCGCCTCGAGGCCTTCGAGGCCGTCAGCGCGTGGTACCGCGAGGCGCTGCCCGACGCCGAGGTCGTGACGGTCGACTCCGACGACGACGTCTTCAACCTGGCGCGCTGCCGCAACCTGGGGATCCGGCGGATCGACGACCCGTCGGAGGTCGTGGTCATCGGCGACGCCGACACCGTGCCCCAGCGCGCGGCCCTCGTCGAGGCGATCGACGCGGCCCGCGACTCCGACCTGGTGCACCTGCCGTACACGCGGTACCACTGGCTCGGCCGGGAGGGCACGGCGTCCTACCTCGCCGGGGTCGCCCCGGAGGAGTGCGCGTACGAGCTCGTCCGCGGCGCCTGCTCGGGCGTCTACGTGACGACTCCCCGCACCTGGTGGAAGCACGGCGGCCAGGACGAGCGCTTCCGAGGCTGGGGCTTCGAGGACGCCGCCTGGTACGTCGCCCACGAGACGCTGCTCGGCGAGCCGCCGAGGCGCCACGAGGGGATCGTCTTCGCGCTCCACCACGAGACGCAGCTCCGCGAGGGGCCGCAGTACGACGCGAACGCCGCGCTGATGCAGCGCTACCGCGACGCGTCGGTCGACCGCGACGCCATGGAACGCTTCGTGTTCGGCGACGACTCAGCGGCGCGGAACGACGTCACCGCCTCGTAGGCGCGCTCCCGGCCCGGGACCCTCCGTAACGACTCCCCCAGGGCGTCGAGCCGACGGGTCGACTCCGGGTCGCGGTCGAGCACGCGCCGGAGGGCGTCGGCGAGGTCGTCGACGGTCGCCTCGTTCGGCGCGAGGGCGATGCCCGTGCCCGCGCTCTCGAGCGCCGCGGCTCCGGCGAACTGGTCGGTCGAGAACGGCAGGACGACGACGGGCACTCCGTACGTCGTCGCCTCGGTGACGCTGTTGTTGCCGCCGTGGGTGACCGCGGCTGCGGCGGAGCCGAGCAGGCGCACCTGCGGCAGGAACTCCCGCACGAGCCACGACTCCGGGATCTCGCCCAGGTCGGCGCGGTCGGCGGAGCCCGAGGCGATGGCGGCGCGCACGCCCACGAGGCGCAGGGCTTCCACGACCTTCGCCACGACGTCGGAGCGGACGGACAGGAAGCTGCCGAAGCTGACGTAGACGAACGGGGCGTCGGACGACCGGAGCCAGGCGTCGACCTCGGGGTCGGCGGGCTCGTCGCGCGCGGCCGAGCCGAGGAAGGCGTGCGGCGGGAGCAGCGCGACCCGGGCCGGGTCGGCGAGCTCCCCGGGGTAGTTGAGCAGGAGGAGGTCGCCGTGCTCCTCGAACGCGGACGTCGACGGCGGGGCATCGGGCGCCAGCTCGGCGAGCGCCGCGTTCCACTCGGCCGTGAAGGACGCGCTCACCCGGTCGCAGAGCTCGCGGAGGGCGTCGAGCTCGGCGGGATCGGGACGGAAGGCCTCGGGCCACGCCGGCGGGTAGCCGTAGACCTCGTCGCCCACGGGCAGCGCCGTCGGGTGCCCGAGGACCACGTCGGCGTAGGGGATGCGGGCGGCGGTGAGCGCGAGCCGGGCGCTGAAGGCGAGGTGGTCGACGATCACGTGGTCGGCCCCGACCTCCTCCACGACCCGGAGGACGGCCCGCGCGGTCTCGACCGGCTGCCACATCAGGTCGGTGAGCCGCTCGGCCGCCTGGTAGGCGAGCGTCGGCACCATCCCGCGCCGGGTCGCGTCGAAGAAGCCGCGCAGCGAGTCGTCCTCCCCCTCGGGCTGCTCCTCGGCGCGGATGACGCCGGGGTTCGACCCTCGGGCGAGCTGCAGGTGCGCCCGCTCGAAGCCGAACGAGCGGACGATCGAGTCGGTCGCCTCGCCCGTGGCCACGACCACGCGCTCCCCGCGGTCGCGCCAGGCCGTGCCCAGGGTGGCGAGCGGCAGGAGGTGCGAGGCGTAGTCCGGGCTGATGATGAGCAGCGTCATCGCTGGGCCACGCTCCGGTCGAGGTGCTCGACCTCGTCGCGGTGGACGCCCGCGTAGACGCCGGCCAGGGCCCCCGCCATCGCCTGGATCGTGAAGCTGCGCTCGACGGTGGCGCGGGAGCGTGCGGCACGGTCGTCGGACTCCTCCGACTGGGCCCGGTCGAACGCCTCCGCCATGGCGTCGCGCAGGGACTCGAGATCCCAGGTGCGCGTGGTGAAGCCGGTGTCGCCGTTCTCGACGTAGGTGGCCGGGCCGCCGCCGTCGGGGGCGACCACGATGAGCCCGGTGCCCATCGCCTCGAGGAGCGCGATGCCGAACTCCTCCTTGAGGCTGCCGCAGACGTAGATCCCGCGCGGGGCGTTGAGCCCCGGCATGCCGAAGCGGGCCGCTGCGACCCAGCGGGCGACGGTGTCGTTGGGCCGGTGGCCGGGCAGCAGGAGCCCCGCCTCGCGCTGTCCCGTCGCCCCGACGACCTCGGCCATCAGGTCGAGCTGCTCGCGCTCGTCGGTCGACGGGTGCCGGAGGTTGCCGCCGATCAGGAGGAGGTTCGCGCGGTCGCGGAGCGGGCCGCGGCCCCAGGCCTCGACGATGGTCGCCATGCCCTTCACGCGGTGGAACCGGCCGACGCTGACCACGAGCGGCAGCGACCGACGCTCCGCGGGGAGGGTCTCGAGCATCCTGCGGAGTTCGTCGAGGGGCTCGGTCGCCGGCCGGCCCGCCGCGTGGTCGGCCGCTTCGGTGACGGATCGGTCGACGACGCCGAGGTCGATCCCCTCGGGGACGATCGAGTGCCGTTCCGGGTGGGCCGTGATGTCGATGCCGACGAGCTCGCGCATGTCGGTCTCGAGGGTCGGGCGCGGGAACAGCACCGTGTGGGACGCGTTCGAGGCGAGCTGCTGCACCAGACGGGAGCGGAACCAGAAGTGCTCCTGCTCGTCGGTCTCGCCGAAGTTCCAGCGGGTGAGACGGCCCGAGAGGTCGAGGGACTGGATGACGGCGTGGGGGTCCGGAGCGACGGTGAAGACGACGGGGATGTCGAGCTCGCGCGCGACGTCGGCCGCGGCGAGGCTCCCGACGTCGGCCATGCGCAGGTGCAGGAGGTCGACGCCTCCGGCCGCCCGGAGCATCCGGCGGATGCCGCGGCGCGCCGCGACGCGGAGCGGCCAGGCGTTGGCGGACTGGACGGGCTCCGAGAGGAGCGGGATGCGGCCGTAGACGTGGCCGGCGTCGGCGGAGGCGATCTCCGCGACGCTCTCGAGCGCGCCCGCGACCGACCCGCGCGACATCGTGATGACCCGCTGGACGGTCGCGCCGTCGACGCCGGGCGTCCGCGCGAGCGCGTCGCCGAGGCGGACGAGGAGGGTGGCGATGCCGCCGTTGTCGCCCGATCCCGCCTGCGAGAGCTCCGCGTCGATGTCGGCGTGGAGGAAGAGCTGGGCGATCGTGAGGGCGTCCCCGCGGCGGACCGGGATGTCCTGCCGGGCCGAGAGGTCGACCACGGCGAGGCGGGCCACGTCGGCGAGGTGCGAGTCGCCCGCGGCGAGCTGCTCGAGGACCGCTGCGATCTCGGCGTCGCCCCGCCGCTGGCCGAGCGCCGAGACGGCGGCGATGCGGACCCGCTCGTCCTCCGCGCGGTCGCGGGCCACGGCGAGGAGCGGCCGGGTGGCGATCGCGCTGCGGACGAGACCGAGCGTCTCGACCAGGCGGTAGCGCGCGTCCGGGTCGAGGATCCCGAGGAGGGCCCCCTCGATGCCGACGGCGACGTGGCCGGGAGCGGAAGCCGACCACTGCTCGAGGGTGCGCTGGGCGACCATCGAGGCGAAGCCGCCGCTCGAGACGAGACCGATGAGGCGTCCCATCGTGTCGAAGCGCGGGAGCCGGGCGCCGAGCGCCTCGGCGGCGTGCTCGCGGAGGAACCCGCGGTCGCTGGAGAGCAGGTCGGAGAGCGCGACGTCGGCCTGGACGTCGAAGACCTCCGCGAGCGCGTGGGTGGCGGCGATGGCGGAGAGCTGGTCGTCGCCGGCGAACGCGGACTTGAGGACCCGGATCGTGCGCGCGCCGCCGTTCCGCCCCGCGTCGAAGGCGAGGTCGTCGGCGAGGCGCATCGAATCGACGAGACGATCGGCCTGCTGGACCGCATCGAGAGAGGTCTGGATTCCCATGGCGAGCGCCTTTCCGAACGGCCCGAAACGAGGCCTCGACGAAGCGCTCGGCCTCCGACTATAACCGGCCCCGGTGTCGACCGGCAGGGACGCCGGATCCGGTGTTCATCGGGGGTCTCCCGGGTCGGCTAACGTCGAGTGGTCCGGCGGAGCGTCGGCTCCATCCCACCCTCCCGGAGACCCCTGTGCGCGTAGTGACCATCGGCGACGTCGGCGTGCTCGACGACATGATCCACATCGGCGACGAAGCCATGTTCGAGGAGTTCGTCCGGCAGGTCCGCGAGCGCGGAGCGACCGCCGTCACGGGCGTCTCCGCGAACCCCGGGGAGACCGCCCGGCGCTACGGGATCGACGCGGTCCCGACCATCGGTTTCGCCCCGAAGCCGCTCGGCGATCGTCCCGGCCAGGAGGACCGGCTGCGCCGCGTCCTCGACGCGGCGGCCGGCGACCGCACGCGGCTCGGAGACGACGACCCGGCCTGGCGGGTCATCGACGCGATCCGCGACGCCGACGCGGTCGCCGTCTCGGGCGGCGGCAACATGGCTTCCAACTGGTCCCTCCACATCTTCGAGCGCGCGGCGATCGGCGCTCTGGCGTCTCTCTTCGGAAAGCCCCTCGTCGTCAGCGGCCAGACCATCGGCCCCGAGCTGTCGAGCGAGGACCGCGTCCTCGTCGGCGGCCTCCTCCGATCGGCGGCGCTCGTCGGCGTGCGCGAGCGCGCCTCGCTGGCCCTCGTGCAGGGTCTCGGCATCGACGCCGAGCGTCTGAGCGCGACCATCGACGACGCGAGCTTCCTGGGGCAGGAGCCGGCGGGCGCGGCCCGAGACGAGCATCCTGCGCGCCCCTACTGCGCCGTGTCGCTCTCCACGCACGTCGGCGACGCCGACCGCGACGCCTACGTCACGGGGGTCGCCGCCCTGCTCGACGCGATCGTCCGGGAGACCGGGCTCGAGATCGTCTTCCACGCGCACTTCGCCTCGCTCGACGCCTCGCTCGAACGCGGCGACTCCGTGATCCACCGCGACGTCGCGAGCAGGATGCAGAGCGCGGCCCCGCGCGTCGCCCCCACGTCGACGTCGCACGACTCCGCCCGGCTGGCGAAGAACGCCGACCTCGTCGTGTCGAGCCGCTACCACCCGGCCGTCTTCGCCGTCGCCGCCGGCGTCCCCACCGTCGGCATCGCCGTCGACGAGTACACGACCGTGAAACTCACCGGCGCTCTCGGCAACCTCGGCCAGAGCGGGGTGGTGTCGGGGGCCCAGGTCGTCGACGGTTCGGCGATCGTCCCGGCCCTCGCGGTGTGGCGGGAGCACGACGGCATCCGCGGGAGCCACGCGGCCGCGATCGACGGCATCCGCGCGGCCTCCGACGCGTGGTGGGGCCGCGTCGGGGCGGCGCTCCGGGGCTGACCCGAGCCGCCCGGCGTCAGCCGTTCTTCTTGGAGCAGGTCTGCTGCGCGGCCGTCTGACCCGTCACCGACGGCGGCAGCGTCGCCGTGGGCGCGCTGCCGGTGGTGGCCGGCGTCGTGGGAGCACCGGACGACGGGGTGGCCGGACTCGTCGCCGGAGTCGCGGGGGTCGTGGCGGGGGTCGACGGTGAGGCATCCTGCGCGCCGTCGCCGGTCGTCCCCGTGAGCTGCAGCGGCGTGTCCTGCACGAGGGCCTGGTTGAGCTGCTGCGCGGCGTAGGTGTTCGGGACGACCCGGTTGACGTTCTCGGGATCGGTGCCGACCGGGTACTGGAGGAACACCATGTTGGACAGGCCCACCGTCTGGACCGCCTGGAACATGCCGAGGAGCGACTGGGCGTTCAGCGTGTCGGACGTCGTCATGTTCTCGGTCGCGGCCTTGGCGATCCCGTAGAGCTTGAAGGGGTTGGCGAGGGTCTTCGACGAGACGAGCTGACGAGCCAGCGACGACATGAAGACCTGCTGGTTGCTGATCCGGCCGAGGTCGCTGCCGTCGCCGACGCCGTGGCGGCTCCGCAGGAACGAGAGCGCCGTCGGGCCGACCAGGGTCTGCTCCCCGGCCTGGAGGTCGAGGGCCGGGATGACGTTGTCGTCGACGATCGGGGTCGCCAGGCAGACGGTGACGCCGCCGACCGCGGTCGAGATCGCCGAGGTGCCGGAGAAGGTCACGGCGGCGGCGTAGGGGATTGTGAGGCCGGTGAGCTGCTCGATCGTCAGGACCGCGCAGGAGAGGCCGTGCGCCTCGTCGCCGCCGCGGCTGAGGGCCGTGTTGAGCATCGCCTTGCTGCTGGAGTACGACTGCCCGCCGGAGGCGGTGGGGCACGACGGGATCGGGATCTCGAGGTCGCGCGGGAAGCTCACGACCGAGATGCTCTTATGGTCGCGCGAGATGTGGAGCAGGATGTTGACGTCGTTGTTGCCGGAGCCCGCGCTCGCGGCGGTCTCGCCCGGGTTCGCGTAGACGCCCTGGCCGCTCCGGGTGTCGGTGCCGATGACGAGCATGTTGACCTCGCCGACCGACTGGCCCTCCGGGGCCTTGGGGACCGGGACGGCCGTGCGACCGGGCAGGACCGCGAGGTGGACCTGCGGCTTCGAGCTCGCGAGGACGTCGGCCGTGGCGTAGGCGCCCACGCACGCGGTGCTGAGGACGCCGACGGCGACCACGACGCCGACGAGGCGGAGGAAGGCGGCGACCGGGTGCGACTTCTTGAGTCGACCGTGCCGCACCTGGGCGGACCGCCCGCTGACCCTGCTACCGCCGTCTGTCATCGAGTCTCCCCGGAAGTCGTGAACATACTTCTTCTCACACTACGGGGTCGGCTGCGCAGGATGCGGTCGATCACGCCCCCGGTTCGGGGGTCGCGGCCGGGTCACGGCCGGGTCGCGGCCGGGTCGCGGCCGGGTCACGGCCGGGTCGCGGCCGGGCCGCAGCCCGGCCGGCAACCCGGCCGCAGCCCGGCCGGCGCCGCTCAGTGGCAGCCGGGCATCGTGCGCTGCACCGTGTCTCCGCAGACGGTGCCGCCGGAGGGCGCCGAGTCGACGACCCGCGTCGTGACGGACGTCGACTCCATCGCCGTGCCGACGGGCAGCTCCGCCGCCGCCGCGTCGGTGACGATCGTCCGCTCGCCGATGAGGAGGCCCGTCGACGGGTCGACGATGATCTCCTGCCGCGTCCCGTTGTTCTCGGCGCGGCCGATGGCCACGCCGGTCCGGCCGTCGAGGTTCGCCTGCCCCTCGGTCAGGGTCACCCCGGGGATCATCGCCGCCGCCCGGTAGAGCGCCGCCCGCAGATCGGCGGGGACGATCCCGGAGCGGAGGGTGTCCGCGATGTACACCAGGGCCTCGCCGTCCGGCGAGTTGCCGGAGCCCAGCGTCGTCCGGTAGATCCTGTTCAGCAGGAGCCGCGGGTCGCGCGGCAGCGCTGCGAGACCTTCCGGCGAGACCGCCGCGGGGCTGTCGTAGAAGGCGCCCGCCGGAGCGCGCAGCGTCGTCGGGCCCGGATCCGTCTCCGCGAGCGAGGCCGCCCTCGCCGAGAGCGCACCGAAGGTCTTGTCGACGCGCGACGGCCCCCGCACCCACACCCAGTCGTCAGCGGTGTCGGCCGGCACGTAGAGGGTGTCGTCCGCGGCCGCGAGATAGACGCCGTGCTGCCCGCCTCCGGCGTCGGCGTCGGCGCTGTTCACGGACCGCGTGGAGATCTCGAGGTACTGCCCCGGGCCGACGACGGGATCGCTGTTCGAGATCGACGCTCGGGCGGCCTCGTCCAGGGTGGCCGCCGCCGCGGCGTCGGCGCCGCCGCGCCAGCCGGCGAGGCCGACGACGTTGCCGACGACCAGCAGGGTCACCAGCCCGGCCGCGACCACCGAGCCGCCGGTGATCCAGCCGGCCGTGCGGATCCTGCGGGCGACCGGCCTCGTCGTTGTCCGGGCCTCGATCTCCGCGAGCAGGACGCGGCGGCGGGCCGCCTGCTCGACGGCGTCGAACTCCTCCACGTCGTCACGGATAGTTCGGAGCGATGTCAGTTCGTCCATGGTCCACCTCCTCGGCCGGAAACCGGCCAGCCGCGATGCGCAGCGTGCGCCGCGCTCGATTCAAGCGTGAGCGGACGGTCCCGACGGGAACGCCCAGAGCGACCGCGACGCCCTCGTAGTCGAGGTCGCCCCAGGCGTAGAGGAGGAGGGCGTCGCGATCCCCCGCCGCCATCCCCCGCAGCGCACCGCGGAGCCGGGCGACGACGAGCGCGGCCTCGAGCGAGTCGTCGCCCGGCTGGTCGACCGCCTCCCGGGTCCGCGACGACAGGCCAGCGCGCCACTCGCGCGCCTCGAGTCGCCGGTGCTTCTTGAGAAGCGTGGTGACGATGCCGTACAGCCAGGGCAGGGCGTCCTCGCGGGACTCGTCGAACGTCCTCCGGCGCTCGAACGCCACCAGGAAGGTCTCCGACACCAGGTCGTCGGCCACCTGCGTGGTGAGACGGCGGGCGACGAACCGGTGGATCGCCTTCGCGTGCCGGTCGTACAGCTCGGCGAAGACCGCGGGGTTCTCCCGCGACCTCCGGATGACGTCTCTATCGGTGCTCACACTGGCTATTGCGCAATCGAAGCAGTTAAGTTCGAAATCCGCCACGGCGACCACGTCTCGCCGACGGTGGGAGCGTCAGCCGGTGGGCGTCAGACGACCGGCGATGCGCCCGGCGCCGAGCCGGATCTCGGGCGAGGCCACCGTCTCCCAGAGCGCGCCCTTCAGGGCGGCACCGACCGTGAAGACGCGGTCGGACGAGCGCCCGGAGGCGTCGAGCAGCGCGCCGTCCGCGTCGGCGTCGATGCCCAGCCCGGTCGGATCGGCGCGCAGGATGCCCCGGCCGATCAGCGCGTCGACGAGAGGGCTCCAGCCTTCGGAGGCGACCGCGTGCGGCCCCGTGCAGAGGACGGCCACGTCGAAGGCGGCGTGATCGACCCGGGCTTCGAGCGTCAGGGTGCCGGCGTCGAGGAGGCCGGAGAGCTCGTCGGCCACGGGGACGGCCATCCGGTGCCGGGCGACGTCCCAGGGGCGGGCGACGTGGACGAGGAAACGCTGCCGGTCGGCGAGGGAGAGGCGCCGCCAGAGGGTCTGGACCTGCGGGCGGACGCCGTCGAGGACGCCCTGCCACGGGGCTCCTGCGCGGGAGGCCGCGCGGAGCTGATCGCGGAACGCCCGCATCATGGCGGGGAGGGTCTGCGGATCGTCGCCGAGCCCCGGCCCGCGCTCGGCGGGGGTCGCAGGATGCACGGCCGGCAGCAGCAGGTGACGGCTCGTCGCCACCATCCGGATGCCCGGGTGCCGGCGCGCCAGGGAGGTCGCGACGTCGACCATGGTGAGCCCGGTGCCCACGAGGAGCACGCGGTCCGACTCGTCGATCGCGTCGAGGGCCCCCGCGGCCCACGGGTCGACGACGACCCGCTCGGCGGCGCTCGGGACCTCGACGGGCGGCGGGTTCCCGAGTGCGAGGACCACCGCGCTCGCCTCCAGCGTCTCGCCGGTGGCGAGGGTGACCGCGACGGGCGCCGTGTCGGGGACGACGATGTCGGGGACGTCGATGTCGACGACCTCCCCCTGCCGGAACGCCACGCGCCCGTCGCTGCCGGCGACGAGGTCGCCGAAGGACTCGGCCAGGTAGTCACCGAAGACCACGCGGGGGGCGAACGACCAGGCCCGCGGCTCCTGCCCGTCCGTGTCTCGCCAGCCGCTCTCGCCGAGCCAGCGGACGAAGCCGTCGGGGTCTCCGGCGGACACGCTCATCGACCCGGCCGGGCTGTTCAGCCGGTGGTGCGCCTCGGCGGCGCCGTAGGCGAGGCCGCGACCGACGTCGGGGCGATCACCGACCACGACGACGCGGGGTGCAGGATGCCCGGCCGACCGCGCCTCGTCGACGAGGGCCCGCACGACGAACACCGCCGCCGCTCCCCCGCCGACGACGACGACGGGGGCGTCGATCCCCGTCACGCGCGAGCCGCGATCTTCGTGGAGCAGGCCTCGAGCGCGACCCACGAGAGCATGGCGCACTTCACGCGCATGACGAACTTCGAGACGCCCTGGAAGACGACGGCGTCGCCGAGGACCTCCTCGTCGGGCTCGCCCTGCCCCTTCGAGCGCATCATGGCGCGGAACGTCTCCGTCACCTCGCCCATCTCCGCGAGCGTGCGACCCGTGGCGAGGTCGGTCAGGACGGACGCCGACGCCATCGAGATGCTGCAGCCGTCGCCCTCCCAGGCGAGCGCCTCGATCCGGTCGGAGCCGGAGGCGAGCCGGATGCGGACCGTGATCTCGTCCCCGCAGGTGGGGTTGCGCTCGAAGTGCTCGGCGGCGGCGTCCGGGAGCGGCCCCTCGCCGGTGCGGGCGCGCGAGTGGTCGAGGATGACCTGCTGGTACAGGCCGGCGAGAGCGTCGGGCATCAGGCGACTCCGAAGTAGGGGCGGACGCCGGCGACGCCCGCGAGCAGGCGGTCGATCTCGTCGTCGGTCGTGTAGAGGTAGGTGGAGGCGCGCGTCGTCGCCGTGACGCCGAGGCGGCGATGGAGCGGCTGCGCGCAGTGGTGGCCGACGCGGACGGCGATGCCCTCGGCGTCGAGGAACTGCCCGACGTCGTGCGCGTGCACCCCGTCGACGACGAAGCTCGCGAGGCCCGATCGGGCCACTCCGGTGGGCGGCCCCACCACGCGGATCCCCGGGAGGCGCCGCAGGCCCTCGACGAGGCGCTCGGCGAGGCGCTCCTCGTGCTGCTGGACCCAGGGCATGCCCGCCGCCTCGAGATAGCGGACCGCCTCGGCGAGGGCGACCGCCTGGGAGACGGGCTGCGTTCCCGCCTCGAATCGCTGGGGAGAGGGGAGGAACTCGGCGCTCTCCATCGTGACCGTGGTGATCACGGAGCCGCCCGTGCGGAACGGAGGAAGGGCGTCGAGCAGTTCCCGGCGCCCCCACAGCACGCCGATCCCCGTCGAGCCGAGCATCTTGTGCGCGGAGAACGCCGCGAAGTCGACGTCCAGGGCCGTGAGGTCGAGGGGCCGGTGCGGGGCGGACTGGCACGCGTCGAGCACGACGAGGGCACCCACCCGGTGCGCGAGCTCGACGAGGTCGGCCACGGGAGCGATGAGGCCCGTCACGTTCGACACGTGGGCGAAGGCCAGGATGCGGGTGCGCTCGGTGATGACGGCGGCCGCGTCGTCGACGGTCCAGGTGCCGTCGTCGCGCACCGGGACGTAGCGGAACGTCGCCCCCGTGCGGGCCGCGAGCTCTTGCCAGGGCACGATGTTCGCGTGGTGCTCGGCCTCCGTGACGACGATCTCGTCGCCCGGCGCCAGGGCGAACCGCGCGGCCTCTGGGCCACCGCGACCGAGGGTCGCAGTGCCGATGCCGTAGGCCACGAGGTTGAGGGCGTCGGTCGCGTTGGAGGTCCAGACGATCTCCTCGACCGAGGCCGCCCCCACGAAGCGGGCGACGGTCTCGCGCGCCCCCTCGTACTCCTCGGTCGCCAGGGCGGCCAGCGTGTGGGCACCGCGGTGGACGGCCGCGTTGGAGGTCTCGAGGAAGCGCCGCTCGGCGTCGAGCACCTGGACGGGCCGCTGAGAGGTGGCCCCGGAGTCGAGGTAGGCGAGCGGGTGACCGTTCACCTCCTGAGCGAGCCCGGGGAAGTCGGCGCGGAGCGAAGTCGTGGTGATCACGACGACAACGAAACCACAGTCACCTGATTTGTCGAGGCGAACGGGACGGGGTGACGCGCGGAAGGCACGACGTCGAACTACCTCGCGGCCCCGGCGGACTCCAGCCGGCGCGACTCGGCGGCCTCGGCCGATCGGGCGTCGTCGGCGGCTTCGGAGCGTGCGACCGGCTTCGACCACTCGGCCGGCTCGAAGCGCTTCTTGATCTTCAGGAACGGACGCTCGATGGCGAAGTGGCTGCCGATGGCCACGGCCGTCGAGGCGGCCACGAGGAGGAGGTTGCCGGCGAGGCCGGAGACGAACGGCTCGAGCAGAGTGACGACGAGCATGTGCCAGAGGTAGAGCGAGTACGAGACGTTGCGTCCGAACCACGCCAGCGGGGCGAGCGACAGGAAGCGGCTGAGGAGGGTCACGCGCGAGGAGATCCCGGCGATCATGAGCGCCGTCGCGAGACCGACCGCGGGCAGGACGATGCCGAAGAAGTGCGCCTCCTGCTTCCAGTCGGACCCGATCGAGAACATGATCGCGAAGATGCCGGCGAAGCCGACCCACGACGACACGGCCCCGACCCGGCCGGCGAACAGCTTCTTCGCCCTCTCGTGCGTGAGCGCCAGGGCGACGACGCACCCCATGAGGAGCGGCGCGATGCTCGACACCGGGCTGAAGTAGATGTCGGGTGTCCCGGCGCCGGTGGACGGCGTGAAGAGGACGGCCGCGAGGACGGCGGAGGCGACGATCAGGCCGCCGAGCATCCAGGCCACGATCTTGCGGCGGAAGCCGATCGCGAGGAGGAGAAGCAGGAGCGGCGGCCAGACGGCATAGAACTGCTCCTCCATGGCGAGGCTCCAGCTCGGAGCGAAGACGCCCTGCGAGACGTGGCCGTAGGCGCGGAAGAAGTTGCCGGTGTAGGTGAGGGCGATCAGGGCCGCTCCACCGGCGGAGAGGTCCTTCGTGGTCCCGACGTCGCCGACGAGGAACCACAGGCCAGCGCCGACCGCCACGACGGCGATGAGCGTCGGGTAGAGACGCAGGACGCGGCGCACCCAGAACCGACCGAGCTTAATCGTCGCGGTCTGCTGGTGCTCCTTCAGCAGGAGCGACGTGATGAGGTAGCCGGACAGGACGAAGAACACGTTGACGCCGACGAAACCGCCCTGGAAGTGCGGGATGTGCACGTGATAGAGCACGACGGCGATGATCGCGATCGCGCGGATCCCGTCGAGAGGGAGGACGCGACCGGCGGTTTTCCGGGTCGTGACCTGGTCGTTTCGAGTCGAGGCCATTCGAGCAGTCAACTCTCCGACCCTTGGATTTTCCGCAACGGGGTCGGATTGCGCAGTCCGGAGGCGTTCTCCCGGCGGATGCCGAGGCTCAGAGCGGCTGCGCGGGAACCCCCACCACGGTCGTCCCGGGAGCGACGTCGTGCGTCACGACCGCATTGGCGCCGACCTGCGCGCCGTCGCCCACCGTGACGGCCCCGAGCACCTTCGCCCCGGCGCCCACGAGCACGCCGTCGCCGAGGTGCGGGTGGCGCCGGCCGGCCTGGCCGGTCCCCCGACCTCCGAGAGTGACGCCGTGGTAGATCAGGACGTCGTCGCCGATCACGGCGGTCTCGCCGATGACGACGCCCATGCCGTGGTCGATGAACAGACGCCGACCGATGCGGGCTCCGGGGTGGATCTCGACCCCCGTCAACCAGCGCACGAGCTGCGACACGAACCGGGCGGCGAAACGCGCCCCCGGGAAGGGGCGCGTCCGCCAGAGTCGGCTGGTGAGACGGTAGGCCCAGACGGCGTGGAGCCCGGAGTACACGAGGACGATCTCGAGGGTGCCGCGGGCGGCCGGGTCGCTGCGGCGGACCGCCGCGACATCGTCTCGCAGGCGCGCGAGGAGTGGCACCTCTTAGTCGAGGAGGTCGTTGAAGAGCACCGTCGAGAGGTACCGCTCACCGGTGTCGCAGACGATGGCGACGATGCGCTTGCCCGCCATCTCCGGACGCTTCCCGATCTCGAGGGCCGCGTGGATGATCGCGCCGGTCGAGATGCCGCTCAGGATGCCCTCGTCGGTCGCGAGCGCCCGGGCGACGCGGAGTGCGTCGTCGAGCTCGACCGGGAAGACCTCGTCGTAGACGGTCGTGTCGAGGATGTCGGGGACGAAGTTCGCGCCGATGCCCTGGATCTTGTGCGGGCCGGCCTTGCCCTCGGAGAGGAGCGGCGAGTCGGCGGGCTCGACGGCGACGATGTGGACGCCGGGAACCTCCTCCTTCAGCACCTGGCCCACGCCGGTGATCGTGCCACCCGTGCCGACGCCGGCGATGAACACGTCGACCTTCCCGTCGGTGTCGCGCAGGATCTCGCGGGCCGTCGTCGCCCGGTGCACCTCGGCGTTGGCCTCGTTCTCGAACTGCTTGGCCCAGATGGCGCCGGGGGTCTCCTCGACGAGGGACTTCGCTCGCTCGACGGCGCCGCGCATGCCCTCGCTGCCCGGGGTGAGGACGATCTCGGCCCCGTAGGCGCGGATGACGGCGCGGCGCTCGACGCTCATCGTCTCGGGCATCGTCAGGATGACGCGGTAGCCGCGGGCCGCCCCGACGAAGGCCAGCGCGATGCCGGTGTTGCCGCTCGTCCCCTCGACGATCGTGCCGCCCGGGAGCAGGGCGCCGGACTTCTCGGCGGCGTCGATGATCGCGATGCCGAGGCGGTCCTTGACACTGGCGGCCGGGTTGTAGAACTCGAGCTTCGCCAGGATCTCCGCCGTGCCCTCCTCGGGCAGGGTCGTGAGCCTCACCAGGGGCGTGTTGCCGAACGCCTCGGTGATGTTGCCGTAGATGTGGCCGGGGATCTCGCGCACGGCCGGGGTGCCCAGGGTTTCGCTCATTCGATCTTCTCGTTCCGTCGTCGTCGAGGTGCGATGTGCCCGATGTCGGTCTCGGGGTCGAGCGGGATGCGCTCGGCGAGGTCGATTCTAGGCGGCTGTCCCGGCGAGGACGCCGCGTGTTACGGCTCCTCCCGGCCAACTCCTGGTCGACGGGGAGGGTGAGTCACGGGCCGGACCGATCCACCCCCTTCGGGGGATTCCGGCGGTCGGGCGGGGCCTCTAGAGTGACGTCCGGTCGCCGCTCCTCGGGGGATGACGGCACCGGACCACAAGGGGGATTCCATGAGACCGCGCAGGATGCTCGCCTATCTGCTCCTCGTCGGGGCGGCCGTCGCGCTGACCGCCGACGGGATCCGACGCCTCGTGGTGGCGGACTACCTCGGCTGGACCATCGAGATCGTCGCCGCCGTCGCACTGGGTGTGCTCGCGTACCGCGTGCGACGCGGTCGCGACGACCGGTCCGAGGCCTGAGCGGGCCGATCCGCGAGCACCGGCCCGATCCACGAGCATCGGCCGGGCCTGTGCGACCCGTCGGGGGCGAGGGTCAGAGGACCGCGAGCGACGCGATCTGGATGTCGAGGTCGATGACGAGCGAGAGCTGACGGCCCTCCACGAGGGTCCGGAACTCGTACTGCCGGTCGCCGATCTCCTGCGGCTCGCTCCATGCCAGGGCGAGGCGGCTGCGGTGGTCGAGGCCCGAGTGGATGGCGAGCCAGCGGATGATCGCGGCGCGCTCGTCGCGGATGGCCCGGCTTCGGATCGATCGCCGACGGCTCACCAGAGCCGCGACGACGACGAACGCCAGACCGACGGCCACGGCGACGGCCTTCAGGCTGCCCTCGAGGGGCAGGAGGGCTGCGATGACGACGGACTGCACCGCGGTGATGAGGAGGGTCGAGTCGATCATCGAGTGGCGGCGCACCGGCACTCCTCGACCGTTGCCGCTCCGGAGGGCGAAGCACGGCAATTCGATCTCGCGCAGCGCGTCGGTCGACGGATTGGCAATGGTCACGATGAGACTCCCCTGGCCCGCCCGTCGGGCCTTCCACCATGCTGGCCGCTGCTCCGGTGGCCCGGGAGGCCCCCGTCCGGGGCAGGGGTACCCCAGTTCGCGGGGTGGAGGGGACGAACCACGACCGTGGGGCTCATGCGTCGAGCCTACGACGTGCCGGGGAGCGGGGGCGACCGCGGTGGAGGGCGACGGTGCGGGCCCGGTCGACCCGGGCATCCTGCGCTCGGCCCGGCTTGATAGCCTTCCGCGATGGCTACCCCCGACTTCGTCCTGGCCCTGCGCGAGAAGATCGGCCACGACCCGCTGTGGCTGGCCGGTGTGACGGCCGTGGTCGTCCGCGCAGGAGCCGCGGGAGACGAACTCCTGCTGGTGCGCCGGGCCGACAACGGCGCGTGGACGCCCGTGACGGGGATCATCGACCCCGGCGAGGAGCCCGCGGTGGCCGCCGCCCGCGAGGTCGCGGAGGAGGCGGACGTGACCGCCGTGCCGGAGCGGCTCGCGCGGGTCGGCGTCACCGCCGTGGCCGTCTACCCGAACGGCGACCGTTCGCAGTACCTCGACCTCACGTTCCGCTTCCGCTACGTCTCGGGAGAGCCGTTCCCCGCGGACGGCGAGAACACCGAGGCCGCGTGGTTCGCCCTCGACACGCTCCCGCCCCTCTCGGACGACATGCGGGAGCGCATCGACGCGGCCCTCGACGAGCGCCCCGAGGCGCGATTCGCCGTCTGATCGGGCGTCGCCCCTCAGCCTCGCGCGCCGGCCGGCGCACGCGCGGGGGACGATGCGATCGGGTCGGTCTCGAAGAGCATCCGGTGGACGAGGCCGGCCGCGATGCCACCGAGAGTCGGTGCCAGGAGGAAGACCCACACCTGGGCGATCCAGTCGCCACCGGCGAAGAGCGCCGTCGCCAGGGAGCGGGCCGGGTTGAGAGAGGCGTTGTCGACCGGGATCGTGACGAGGAGGAGGACGGTCAGGGTCGCCCCGATCGCGAGCGGCGCGAAGCCCTGCGCCGCCCGAGCGTGCGTGACCCCGAGGATGACGGTGACGAAGATCGCGGTCGCGACGACCTCCACGGCGAGTGCGGAACCGAGCCCGAAGCCCGAGGGCGACAGATCGCCGAAGCCGTTCGACACGAATCCGCCCTCGACGGCGCCGGCGTGGGACTCCGGGCTCCCGCCGCGCGAGACCAGGAAGACGGTCGCGGCGCCGGCCGCCGCCCCGACCAGCTGCGCGACGACGTACGGGACCACGTCCCGCCCCGCGAAGCGCCCCGCCGCGGCGAGGCCCAGCGAGACGGCCGGGTTGAAGTGACCGCCGGAGATCGGACCGAAGGCGTACGCACCGATCATGACGGCGGCACCGAGAGCGATGGCGACGCCCAGCAGACCGACGCCGAGAGGGTTCCCCGCGTCGTCGCCCGGGAAGGCGGCGGTGAACGTCGCGGTCCCCACGACGGCGAACACGAGGAGGAACGTGCCTGCCGCCTCCGCGGTGAGGCGCCCCCTCAGGGTGGGCAGGCTCGGGCTCGGGGGCGCTGTGGATGACATGGTCGTGCTCCTCTTGGTACGGTGGGATCGAAACCGATACGTGACATACCGGTACAGATCACACTAGGTATCGCTACCTGGGAGAGACGTCCGAGAGGTGGTGGATCGGATCGTGCACGAAGTAGAGCGCGAGCGTCTCGACCGTGAAGACGCTCCCGTCGGAGCGCGACCCCGCCCGGTCGAGCTGCGAGACGTCGACCGCCGCGAACGCGTCGGCGACCGACTCCGCCGAGGCGACGAGCTCGCGGGCGACGACGCGCGGATCCTGCGAGCCGTAGTCGTCCTCGACGGCCGTGGCGTCCTGATCCCAGTTCGCGAAGCGCGGGGCGTCCTCGGCGAGCATCAGCGCGAGCCGCCCCTCGAAGACGCGGAAGACGTCGCGGACGTGGGCGCCGTACTCGAGCGGGGACCACGTCGAGTCGTCCGGGCGGTCGTCGGCTCCGGGCTCCTGCAGCCTCTCGGCGAAGGCGCGGGCCGTCGTGCGGACGAGGTCGGGCACCTCCCGGAAGGCGACCCGGGAGGCGTCGAAGAGGCACTCGGGGCACGGAGCCTCGAGGACGAAGGTCCAGTTCTTGGTGTCGGGCACGATCGGCATGCTCGACGGTACGACGGAGCCCCCGCCCGGCGCCGCGCGCGCGACTGCCAGACGGGGGCTCGGAACCGCCAGATCAGGGCTTGGCGGGGAGGACGGTGTTCGCGTCCCCCGTCAGCTTCTGGTCGTGGTGGAACATCGGCCAGGCGCCCTTCTTGTTGACGTTGGCGCCGCTCACGCCGGCTCCGGAGAGCTGGTAATGCAGGATGATGCCGCTGTTCCGCGCGTTGTAGCCGGCGACCGTGATGCCGATCGAGCCGTTCGGGTCGTTCGTGATGAGCGCCGAGTTCTGGAACCCGTAGCCCTGGCCGAGGCGCGCGATCTGGTGCCCCGTCTTGCCGTCCAGGACGAAGACGCCGCCCGGCGTCGGCACGACGACGTCCTGGTAGCCCTTGCCGGTCAGGTCGGCGGTGACGATGCCGCCGTAGACGCCGCCGGCGATCGCCGTCTGCCAGATGACGTGGCCGTTCGACCCGTCGACCGAGTAGACGCGCCCGGACGAGGCGTTGATGAGCGTTCCCTGCACGATCGTCGGGTGGCCGTTGCCGCGGGTGTCCGCGAGGGCCGGGCTCGACTGCGTGCTTCCCGAGAGCGAGGCCTTCCAGGCGAGCTTGCAGTTCTGGTCGATCGCGATGAGCTTGTTGGTGTCGGAGGCGCCCTTCCAGAAGGTGCCGGTGCCGACGACGGCCGCCCAGGCGTTCTTGCTGAGGACGTTCCCGACGGCGGGCGACGACTGGACGACCTGCGTGGTGTTGTACTGGCACTTGAGGCCGCCCGAGGGGCTGCCCGAGCCGTTGTTGCCGGTGCGGTAGAGCAGGCGGATGTGGCCGCCGTTGGCGTAGCGGGTGCCGAACGCGACGCCCGCCGTGGAGTCGCCGCCCTCGATGATGATGTCGTGGTCGGACTTCCCCGACGTGTCGGCGACGGCCGGCGTGCTGAAGTTCGAGTCGGCCTGGAACCAGGGGAACCCGACACCGGTGCGGCCGGTCTGCGCGTTCATGACGTGCTGCATCTGACCCATCGAGCCGCCGACGACGTCGTTGGCCGACTGCAGGGTCCCGATGGCCAGCGACGACATGACGCCGCGGGTGGCCGAGCCGGTCGGCTGCGCCTTGGGCTTGACGCTCCAGACGGTCTTGCCCGAGGAGCTGATCGAGCGGTAGCCGCCCGCGGCGGGCGCGCCGCTCGTGCCCTCGCCGAAGAAGAGCCGCGCGGAGGTGCCCGACCCGAGGACGGACGCGGTCGAGTCGACGGCGACGCCACCGGTGCTCGATTTGAAGACGACCGAGCCGTCGCTCAGGTGGAAGGCCGTCTCGTAGCCGCTGCGGTCGCCGATGACGACGGACGACCCCTTGCCGTCGAGCGTCGCGACCATCGGCGACGAGAGGGCGACCGGCTTGCCGGGCGACCCGAGCTCGTGCTGCCACTTGAGGGTGGCGGTGAAGGGGCTCGCCGCCTGGGCCGGAGCCGGGGTGGCGAGCGGGGCGGCGACGACGCCGCCCACGGCGATCAGCGAGCAGGCGACGAGGATGCCCCCGGCTCGCGTGCGATTCTTGACAGAGATGTTCTGTGAACTCATGGATCCCGACCCTTACGTTGTCCCGAATACGAGCACGCGCCCGAAATACGCGTCCCCCGACCCTGTGCCTGTCCCCCGGCTCGGGTAACCGTACGTGGTCGACAGCCCAGATTCCACCCCCTGATTGAGGTGTCGGTCGAAAGGGGGACACGTTCGGAGACGCGTCGCGAGAGGCGGGATCACCCTGCTCCGGCCGTCGCGATAGCCTCGTCGAGGGAGAGGTCGGCTTCGTCCACGCGGCCTCCGGAAACGCGAGAGGGAGGCATCAGACCTGTGAAATCGAAGCCGAAGCCCGTGCCCCTCACCCCCGAGACCGTCGACCCGGAGATCGTCCGACCGGCGGTCGTCGACGGCCTCCTCATCGCCCGCTCGGCGGCGAGCATCGGCGTCGCCAACCGCATCATCGTCCGCGCCCTGCGCGAGCACGCGGCCTTCGACCACGACGAGACGGCCGACGATGTGCGAAGCGAACTGCGGCACCTCGCCGACGAGCAGCGGGCCCTCGCGGAGCGCATGGTCACGACCCGGACGCGCGCCCTCAAGTCGCGCGGACGCTCCCGGCACCAGTTCGACTACCGGCCCGACGACAACGAGGCCCTGGCCCTCCGCGAGGCGATCTACACCACCATCGCCGACGAGCTCGCCCTCCTCGGCGACGACCCCGACTACGTGGACGCGATCGTGCTGAGCGCCCGCGACCGCGCCTGGAACGACATCGGCTCGGCCATCGTCAACCAGGTCCGCTCCGTCGTCGTCGAGGACGCCGACTACGCCGACGCCCGCGACGACCGCCTCCGACAGCTGGTCGAGGTCGACCTCGAGGGGCTCCGCACGGCCCGCTGACACGCGCTCCGCCGGCAGGATGCCCGTCCCGCCGACACGCGGGAGCGACCCCGCCGCACCACCCGGTCATGGGCGGTGCGACGGGGTCGCGGTCGTGCGAGGCGTCAGGCCTGGGCGAGCGTCTCCGCCTCGGCGGCGACGGCCGACGGGACGTGCTGCGAGGCCACCTCGACACCGTGGTAGGTGGCGAGGATGTGGAGGGTGTTCTCGATCTCCGCGTCGCGGGTCTCGTCGCTCCAGCCGAGCGAGGTCTGGAGGACCCCGGCCAGCTCGGTGAGCAGCTCGATGGTGACGCCGCCGACGAAGGCGATGTTCGTGCGGCGGAGCACGACGTCGACGAGGTGGACGGCGTCTTCGCGCTCGGCGAAGTAGGCGATCTCGGCGGTGGTGAAGGTCGGGTCGCTCTGGAGCGCCTCGGAGGGCTGGTCGATCAGCGTCTGGATGACGCTGTCGGCGCGGGTTCCGTAGCGGGTGAGGAGGCGGTCGACCTGGTCGCGCTCGAGGCCGTTCAGGTGCTCGGTGATCCAGCGGGCGCGGTCGCCGGGCAGCGTCGGGAAGTCCTTGCCGCCGCCGATCGCGAGCCCGGTCGTGTCGACCGTGCGCTGGACGCCGAGGCGCGTGGTGGCCTCGGTGGACAGGTGCGCGGCGAGGGCGCGGAACGTCGTCCACTTGCCACCGACGAGCGAGAGGACCTTGGACGACCCGAGGGCCGGGACCTGCGTCTCGACGATGCGGTAGTCGCGGGAGACGAAGCCGGCGGCGAGGTCGTCGTGCTTCGGCAGCGGGCGGACGCCCGAGTAGCGGTAGACGATGTGCTCGCGAGTCACCGTGATCGTCGGGAAGACGTGCTTGACGAGGTCGAAGAAGTAGTCGACCTCCTCCTCCGTGCAGATCGCGGGCTGCGACATGTCGGCCTCGAGGTCGGTCGTGCCGATGAGCACGCGCCCCTTCAGCGGGTAGATCAGGACGATGCGGCCGTCGTTGTTCTCGAAGAACAGCTCGCGACCGTTGGTGGCCTTGAGCAGCTCGGGACTGTCGACCACGATGTGCGAGCCCTTGGTGCCGCCCATGTACTGCGACTTCGAGCCGAAGGCCTCGTTGGTGAGGTCGGTCCACGGCCCGGAGGCGTTGATGACGACGTCGGCCTTCACGACGAACTCGGTGCCGGAGACGACGTCGCGGAGGAGCACCCCGCCGTCGCGCGAGCCGATCGCCTCGACGTAGTTGGCCGAGCGGGCGGTGCCCTTGTCGGCTCCTGCGGCCAGGCCGTCCTTCAGGACGTCGAGGGCGAGGCGCTCGGGCTCGTGAACTGAGGCGTCGTAGTAGGTGCCGGTGTACTTGAGGCTCTTGTTGAGCGACGGCATGTCGCGGAGAGCGGCCTTGCGCGTGAGGAAGCGGTGGCGCGGGACCGTGCCGCCGTCGCGCGAGAAGGAGTCGTACAGGGTCATGCCCACCTTGATCAGGACCGCACCGCGCTCCTTGGTGGAGCGCTGCTTGTGGGTGAGCATGCGGAGCGGCGCGTTCATCAGACCGGAGAACGTCGAGAAGATCGGCATCGTGGTCTGGAGCGGCTTGACGTAGTGGGGGGCGATCTTGAGGAGGCCGTTGCGCTCCTCGACCGACTCGCGGACGAGACGGAACTCGCCGTTCTCGAGGTAGCGGATGCCACCGTGGATCATGTGCGACGAGGCGGCGGAGGCCCCGGAGCCGTAGTCGTTCCGCTCGACGAGCACGACGTCGACGCCCTGCAGGGCGAGGTCGCGGAACGTGGCGATCCCGTTGATGCCACCACCGACGATGAGGACCTGAGCGCTCGGGCGCCCCTGGATCTTCTCGACGTTGGCGCGCATGTCGCTTGTCTTCTTCGACGTAGTCACTGGCTTGTCGCTTTCACTGCTCGGGGTGGATGCCGATGCGGAAGCCCCGGCCAACCGTTCACGGGTGGCGTGCTTCCGACGACACAGCCATACTTGACCCGTGCGCGCATACGGTCAAGTGCTGTGCACATATGTGCAGCAGCTTCCCGGCAGGAGACGGAACAGTGACGTTCGAGCAGACCCAGAACGACAAGACGCAGGATGCCCTGCGAGCGTCGCACCTCTACTACCTGCAGGACCTCACGATGGAGGCGATCGCCCGCGAGCTGGGCACCTCGCGCTCGTCCGTGTCGCGCCTGCTGAGTTTCGCGCGCGAAACCGGCCTCGTCGACATCCAGATCCGCTCGCCCCTCGACCAGGCCACCGTCACCGGCGAGGCGCTCCACCGCCGGTTCAACGTCGTGGCGCACGTCGTGCCCGTGCCCGACCAGACCACCGACGTCGACCGCCTCGACCGGGTGGCCCTCTCGGCTGCACGAATTCTCACGTCGTTCGTCGACTCGAACATGGTCATGGGCATCGCCTGGGGCTCGACGATGAGCGCCATCAGCCGGTACCTGGTGCCGAAGGCGACGCACAACAGCGTCATCGTCCAGCTCAACGGGGCCGCGAACCCGCGCACGACCGGCATCGTCTACGCGAGCGAGATCCTGCGGAGGTTCGGCGACGCGTTCGGCGCGACGGTGCAGCAGTTCCCGGTGCCGGCGTTCTTCGACGACCCGGAGACGAAGACGGCGCTCTGGCGGGAACGCAGCACGCGGCGCGTCCTCGAGCTGCAGGGGTCGATGGACCTCGTGCTGTTCGGGGTCGGCGCCCCGAACGCGCTCGTGCCGAGCCACGTCTACGCGGGCGGTTACCTCGAGGAGGCGGACTACGACGGGCTCGACCGCGACGGCGTGGTCGGCGACGTCGCGACCGTGTTCTTCCGGGCCGACGGCTCCTCCACCGACGTGGCTCTCAACGAGAGGTCGTCCGGCCCGTCGCTGTCGACCATCCGGCGCGCACCCCGGCGCATCTGCGTCGTCGCCGGCGACTCCAAGACGGAGAGCCTCCGCGGGGCCCTGGCCGCAGGCCTCATCACCGACCTCATCCTCGACGAGAGCACGGCCAGGGCGCTGCTGGCCGGCTGAGGACCGTCGGGCCCGGACGCTACAGGACGTGCCCGAGCGGGTCGGGTGCTCGGCGGTCCTCGAGGCTCTCGCCGCCGATCGGCTCGCCCATCCAGCTCTCGACCCGCCAGCCCGACTCCGGGGTGCCGACCACGACGATGAGCCCCGTGTTGTCGAGGCTGTGGCTCGAGGTGAACGCCGGATCGAGGTTCGTCGTGCGCCCCCCGATCCAGACCCGGATCGATCCGGCGTGACTCACGATCCCGACGGTCGACGCCTCGCCGTGGCGGGCCGCCACCTCGGCGACGGACCGGTCGAACCGCGACAGGAAGTGCTCCCCGTCGAAGGCCCCCGGCACGCGGGCACCGAGGTCGCCGGCGCCCCACTTCAGCACGGGGGTCAGATAAGCGCGGAGCGACTCCTCGTCGGCCGTGCCCTCGAGGTCGCCGGCCTCGATCTCGTGCACGCCGTCCAGGAGACCCAGCTCGAGGCCCCGCTCCCGGGCGAGGGGCGCGGCGGTCTGGTGTGTGCGGGCCAGGGTCGACGCGTAGAGGGCGTCCAGGGGCTCCTGCCGGAGCGCCTCGGCGAGGGCCTCGGCCTGCTCGCGGCCGAGGTCGGTGAGGTCGGGCCCGGGAGCCGCGGTCGACAGCTCCCCCGAGGCGTTGGCGTGGCTCTGGGCGTGACGGATGAGTAGGAGTCGCACGGCGACAGGGTACGCCCGACCCGGTGTCAGTCCACCGGGATCCACACGCGCATCGAGCCCGCCCCGCGGTTGGCCCAGGCGTAGTACGGCACGAGCGTCAGAGGCACCGGCGCAGGAGCCTCGGGGGCGCGTTCCGGATCCGCCCCGGCGTAGCCCACCCCCTCGTCCGTCCGCACCGCCGCCGCGTCGCCCGCCCGGACCCGGCGGTACGGCCACGCCGTCTCGGCGTGCGCCGACGGTACCCGTCCGGCGGCCTCGAGGGTGACGATCCCGTCCAGGAGGTCGGGGCGCTCCGTCTCGGTGATGGCTCCCGCCAGATCGATCGTTGCGTCGTCGATCGTGACGCCGGGCGAGTCGTGGGACTCGAGCGCGTAGACGAGCGGCCCGCGCTCGACGGCGACCGCACCGCGCGATGCGTCGATGCGGGCGTCGGCCGCGTAGACGCGCGGCGTCAGATCGAGGTCGAGCCGGATGATGTCGCCGACCCGGAAGTCGCGCGTGATCCGGGCGTACGTGCCCGGTGCGGCGTCGACCGCCTCGCCGTTCACGGCGAGGCGCGTCTCGTCCGACCAGGCGGGGATCCGCAGGTCGAGACTCCAGGCGCCCTCCGACCGCGTCACCTCGATGCCGACGGAGCCGCTCCACGGATAGTCGGTCTCGACCCGGACCGCGCCGCCCGCGAAGTCGAAGGTCCCCGGCGCGAACTGGTGCAGCTGGAGGCCGCCCTCGCGCGTCGTCGCGAGGTACGCGTCGAGGCTCGCGAAGGTCCGCATGATGTTGGGCGGGCAGCAGGCGCAGTCGAACCAGCCGCGGCGCCCGTGCGCGGGCGACCGGTTCTCGTCGGCGTGGGCTCCCTCGCGCAGCTGGAGCGGGTTGACGTAGAAGTACTCCGTGCCGCGCAGCGAGACTCCTGGGAGGAACGCGTTGAAGAGGAAGCGCTCGATCGCGTCGGCGTACACCGGCTTCCCGGTCGCCAGCAGGAGCCGCCAGGCCCACTGCACCCCGCCGATGGCCGCGCACGACTCGGCGTAGCCCCGGTCGCCCGGCAGCTCGTACGGGTCGCCGAACGCCTCGAAGTCCCAGCGGGCACCGAGACCGCCCGTGATGAACGCCTTCGACGACATCATCGCGGCGAACTGACCCTCGACGGCGCCCAGCAGGTCGGCGTCGCCCCGCTCGATCGCGACGTCCGTGGCTCCTGCGCCCAGGTAGACGGCGCGGACGGCGTGCCCCTCGACGGTCACGGCCTCGCGCACCGGGACACGATCGGAGAAGTACGTGGACTCCTTGCCGAGACCGGCCGTGTAGCCGCGTCCGCGCGCCTCGACGAAGTGCGCGGCGAGGTCTAGGTAGCGGCGCTCACCGGTCTCGCGGGCGAGCTCGACGAGGCCCATCTCGACGACGGGGTGACCGTCGACGTCCTGGCGCTTGCCCGGGCCGAACGTCGCGTCGAGGTGATCGGCCAGCCGGACGGCGACGTCGAGGAGCGCCGTGTCGGACGTGGCGCGGACCTGGGCGACGGCGGCCTGGAACAGGTGGCCCGCGCAGTACATCTCGTGGCTCCACGGCAGGTCGGTGTAGCGGCCCTCGACCCCGCCGAGGATCTGCTGCACGGAGTCGAGATAGCCGTCGTCGGCCTGTGCCCGGGCGACCAGGTCGGTCACCTCGCGCTGCAGGCGGAGGAGGTCGTCGGCGGGCACCCTGCCGTACTCGAACGCGACGGCCTCGAGCCACTTGTAGATGTCGGAGTCCATGAAGATCGGGCCGCGCGCCTGCCCCTCCTCGAGGCCGGCGGCGATGCGCAGATTGGCGAAGTTGCCGGCCTTCTCGAGCAGGTCGTAGGCCTCGCGGACGGCCGCGGCGCCGTTGCGCTCCTGGCGCAGCGCCCAGAAACCGCCGTCGATGCGGGCCGCTCCCGCGTCGAGGGGTCTGAGCGCGGTACGGGCGGTCCCGGTCGGGACGACCGGCTGAGCCCTGCGGGGCTCGCCCGGCGCGAGGATGGGGGCGGACGACGACGACGTGGTCAAGGCGACTCCTGAGCGACGGTGCGGGTGGAGGGCCGGCGGAAAGCCGGAATACGTTTTCTGTTGGTCAGAGTAGACCGTGGCTCCTGCGTCCGCAATGTCTTTCACCGGAGGCACTATCGGTGGCCCTACCATCGGGAGACAGCCAGAAAGGAGCTTGCCGTGACCGCAGAGCAGAACCCGCCGTCCGTCGTCAGGATCACCGACGTCGCCGCGCTGGCCGGCGTGTCGATCGGCACCGCCTCGAAGGCCCTGAACGACACCGGCCAGCTCCGCGACGAGACGCGGGCCCGGGTGCGGGCGGCGGCCGAGAAGCTCGGATTCGTCATGGACGCCCGGGGCCGCGCCCTCTCCTCCGGCCGGAGCTTCACCGTCGGGATGATCACCACGGACTCCTTCGGCCGCTTCAGCATCCCCGTGATGCTCGGGGCCGAGGACGTCCTGAGCGCCGGGCAGATGGCCGTCTTCCTCTGCGACACCCGCGACGACCCCGTGCGGGAGCACCACTACGTCCGGTCGCTGTCGTCGCGGCGGGTCGACGGCATCATCGTCACGGGAAGGAGCTCCGACCCACGGCCGCCGATCGACGTCGGGATCCCGGTCGTCTACGCCTTCACCCCCTCGACCGACGACTCGGACGTCTCGATGGTCCTCGACGACGCGCGCGGGGCGGAGATCCTGGCCGAGCACGTCCTGTCGCTCGGCCGACGGCGGGTCGCCTACGTCTCCGGGCCGGTGCGGCACGCGGCCGCGTCGCGCCGGGCCCTCGCCGCTGCGGCGCGCTTCGGCGGAGCCCTCGTCGCCGAGCCGCTCTACGGCGAGTGGTCGGAGCAGTGGGGGCGCCAGGCGGTCGACCTCCTCCTGCGGACGCACCCCGACCTCGACGCGATCGCCTGCGGGAGCGACCAGATCGCCCGCGGGGTCTGCGACCGCCTCCGCGAGGTCGGGCGGGCGGTGCCGACCGATGTCGCCGTGACGGGCTTCGACGACTGGGACGTCATGGCGCTCGCCAGCCGGCCGCCCCTCACCACGGTCGACCTCCGCCTCGAGGATCTGGGGCGGCTCGCCGGGCGGGCGCTTCTCGAGCTCATCGCCGGGCAGACGCCCGCGTCGGCCTCGCTCGAGCCGACGCTCGTCATCCGCGCGTCGACGATCGGCGACTGAGGCGCGGGCGGGCGCGGCCCGCGGGCGCCGCCCGCATGTGCCGCCCGCAGGTGCCGCCCGCGCGTGCCGTCCGCGGATACCGCCCACGGATACCGGCCCAGCATCACACCGCCTCCCGGCCCTTGCTCCCCCTCCTTCCCACCTTCCCTCCCCCGCCGGCAACTCAGGAGTTCTGTCGCCGGGCAGCGCGCGGAGGCGCTCGGCGCCGCCCGCGCGCGACAGAACGCCTGATGTGCCGACGCGGCGCGACCCACCGAGCCGACCCGGCAGGCGCGCCAGCCCGAATAGGCCGGCGGGCGCCGCCCGCACCTCCCCTCGCCTCCCCCGCCGGCAACTCAGGGGTTCTGTCGCCGGGCAGGCGCGAAGGCGCTCGACGCCGCCCGCGCGCGACAGAACGCCTGATGTGCCGACGCGGCGCGACCCACCGAGCCCACCCGGCAGGCGCGCCAGCCCGAACAGGCCGGCGGGCGCTGCCCGCGGGCAACTCAGGGGTTCTGTCGCCGGGCAGCGAGCGGAGGCGCTCGGCGCCGCCCGCGCGCGACAGGACGCATGACTTGCCGACACCGGGTGAAGGTAGTCGGGTCGGGCGGGGCAGGGTGTGGGCGGGGCCTGGGGCTGGGCGGCATGGCCGACGGGGCGACTGGCTCAGCGGGCGGGGCGGCGGCGAGTGGGGCGGGGCGGTTGGCTCAGCGGGGCGGCGGGGGCGAGTGGCGCGGGGCGGGCGGGGCCGCCGGGCGGCTCAGCGTGAGGCGGGCGGGGCCGCGCGCTTCCAGCGCGACCCCGACCGGCGGAGCGAGACGCGAGTGCGATCGGCGCGGAAGAAGTCGTGCGAGAACTCGAGCGGCCTGTCGCCGGCGTCGACGGTCACGCGCCAGATCTCGAAGAGCGGCGCCCCCTCGTCCACCCCGAGGATCGCCGCCTGCTCCGCCGTCGCCGCCGTCACGTCGATCGTCTCGTCGGCGTGGGCCGTCTCGAGGCGGTACTCCTCGGCCAGGAGCCGGTAGATCGACCCGGCGTGGTCGTGCCGCTCGAATCCCGGCACGAGTCGCATCGGCAGCACCATCGTGTCGAGCGACAGCGGGATGCCCGCGGCGTCGCGCCGTCTCCGCAGGCGGAACACGCTCTCGCCGTCGGCGAGCCCCAGATTCCTCTGCTCCGACGCCGTCGCGAGCCCGAGCTCCTCGTCGAGGACGACGGTCTCCGAGACGTAGCCCTGCTGACGCAGCATGTCGGGCACGCCCGTCACCGTGTTCAGCTGCCGCTCGATCTTGCCGTCGGCCACGAAGACGCCGCCCGTGCGGCCCATGGTCCGGCGGATCTCGTCGCGCGACTCCAGCTCCTCGAGCGCTTCGCGGAGGGCCGACCTCGGCACGTCGAGCTGCTCGGCCATACCGCGCTCCGAACCGATCCGGTCGCCGACGCGCAGCTCGGAGCGGGCGATGACTCGCCGGATTCGCTCGACGAGTTCGGAGGGGTCTCGGGCCACGGGTCCTCACTGCTTCGGGGGTCCCGCCATGCTACCGAGCGGACGGCGGCGGCCTACGCGCGAGACGCCTGCAGCAGGGCCCAGAGCTCGGCCCGCCCGGCGAACGTCTCCAGGTCGAGCCCGAGGAGCGTGCCGACGCGGCCGATCCGCGCCTTGAGCGTGTGGCGGTGGAGGCCCGCCTCCCGCGCCGCCGACTCCCAGTGGCCGTTGTGGTCGAGCCACAGGCGCGAGCACGCGACCAGGTCGCCCGTCTCGCCGTCGAGGGCGGCGAGCCTCCGTCGGGCGAGGCTCTCGGCCGCGGGTGACCAGAGATCGTCGAGGAGACCCCCGTCGGCGCCGCCGAACGCGCGCAGCCCGGGCTCGCGCGACTGCGAGAGCACGCGCGTCGCCTGCGCCAGCCCGGCACCGGCCTCCGACGGGGCCAGGGGCGCTGAGACGCCGACGCTCACGCCCTCGAGGACGGGGGCCGCGTCGACGAGCTCTCGCAGGCGGTCCGTGCCGGACGCCGCCAGGACGAGCACGAGCGTCTCGCCCCGGTCGTCGACGAAGGCCAGCCGGTCGCGGGTCACTGCGTCGACGAGGCGCGCGCGGTCCGTCGACGACAGGCCGTCGGGCAGGATCGCCAGCCCCACGCGGATCGTGTCGGGCAGCGGCACCGAGAACTCCTCGGCGAGCGCCGCGGCCGAGCGCACCTCCGACGCGAGGAGCAGCCGCACGATCACGCCGCCGAGCCGCTGCTCCAGGTGCCGCTCCGAGTCGCCGTACCCGAGGAGCACCTCCGCGATGGCGATCGCGCCGGTGACCACGGCCTGCGTGGCCACGTCGTGCGCTCCTTCGCCCACCACCCCGATGGCGCCGCGGAGCGACCCGCGCTGGCCCAGGGTCTGCACCGTGGCGAAGCCCGGCCAGGTGGGGAGGGCCACGTCGAGGCTGGCGCGCGACCCGCGGGCGAGCATCCTGCGCGCCTCGACCTCGAGCGGGGCGACGTCGACCGGCTCGGCGCTCTCGAGGAGCACCACGTCGCCGGTCGCGGAGAGCACCACGACGGCGCCGCGGACCTGCTCGGCCAGGGCTCGGGCGACGCTCGACAGGGTCCCGTGCGTCAGGGCGGCGATGGAGACGGCGCGCTGGGCGCGGAGGGTCCAGGAGTCGCGCTCCCGCTCGCGCGCGGAGATGCGGTCGGCGACCCAGCGGATGAGGGCGATGAAGGGGATCTCGTAGGGGACTTCCACGAGCGTGATCCCGCGCTCGGCGCAGGCCTCGACGAGCGGTGCGGGTGTCCCCTCGCGGATCACCTCGAGGCCGAATCCGACAGCGATGACTCCGGCGGCGGCGAGGCGGTCGACGTAGGCGGCGTAGTAGCCGTCGTCGTCGTCCTCGGCCGGGAACTGGGTCCCGGTGGTCAGCAGCATCGAGCCGCCGGTGAGGAACGGCGACGGGTCGTGGAGGTCGGAGCTGTGCACCCAGTCGATGGGCCGGGCGAGGCTCGCGCCGGTGAGGCGGGGCCGGAGCCGCAGGGCCGATTCGGCCAGCAGGCCGCCGACGGTGGGCGGTGACGTGGTCTGCACTCCCGAAGGCTATCCGGATCCTGCCGCTTCGGACAGCCGCCTCGGGTGAATTGCCGGAACGGCATCACCGCGGAGTCAGGCACTGCCTACATTGGCGGGTAACCGATCACGCAGCCCGTGACGAGACCCCAGGGAGGGCAACCGATGACCATCGTCGAATCGAACGCCACAGGACGCGCCGTCGGCGGGCCCGGCCTGCCGCAGCGCCGCCACCTCGTGACGGAGATCCCGGGGCCGAAGTCCCGCGCCCTCCTCGAGCGCAAGTCGAGCGCCGTGGCCCGCGGTGTGGGCATCACCCTGCCCGTCTTCACCGACGTCGCCGGGGGTGGCGTGCTGGTCGACGTGGACGGCAACAGCTTCATCGACTTCGGCACGGGCATCGCCGTCACGGGCATCGGCAACGCCGCGCCCGCCGTGGTCGCCGCCGTGCAGGAGCAGGTCGAGCGCTTCACGCACACCTGCTTCATGATCACCGGCTACGACTCCTACGTCGGCGTGGCGGAGGCCCTGAACCGTCTGACGCCCGGTGACCACGACAAGCGCACCGCCCTCTTCAACACCGGCGCCGAGGCCGTCGAGAACGCGGTCAAGATCGCGCGCTCCTACACGGGCCGCCAGGCCGTCATCGCGTTCGACCACGCCTACCACGGTCGCACGAACCTCACTATGGCCCTCACGGCCAAGGCCATGCCCTACAAGTCGGGCTTCGGGCCGTTCGCGCCCGAGATCTACCGCGCTCCCCTCTCCTACCCGTTCCGCGACGGACTCGACGGCCCCGCGGCCGCCAAGAAGGCCATCGCCGTGATCGAGAAGCAGGTCGGGGCCTCGTCGACGGCCGCGATCATCATCGAGCCGATCCAGGGCGAGGGCGGCTTCATCGTCCCCGCGCCTGGCTTCCTCACGACCCTGCAGGAGTGGGCGACCGCGAACGGCGTCGTGTTCATCGCCGACGAGGTGCAGACCGGCTTCGCGCGGACGGGGCGCATGTTCGCCTCCGAGCACGAGGGCCTCGTTCCCGACCTCGTCGTCACGGCGAAGGGCATCGCGGGCGGTCTCCCCCTCTCCGCGGTCACCGGCCGCGCCGAGATCATGGACGCCCCGCACGTCGGCGGACTCGGCGGCACCTACGGCGGCAACCCGCTCGCCTGCGCCGCCGCCCTCGCGGCCATCGACTCGTATGAGAACGACGGTCTGCTGGAGCGCGCCCGCGAGATCGAGACGCTCATGCTCTCCCGTCTCCGCGAGCTCCAGGCGTCCGACCCGCGCATCGGCGACGTCCGCGGGCGCGGCGCCATGATCGCCGTCGAGATCGTCGACCCGGTCACCGGCGAGCCCGACGCCGCCCTCACCTCGAAGATCGCCGCGGGCAGCCACGCGAACGGCGTCATCCTTCTCACCTGCGGCACCTACGGGAACGTCATCCGCTTCCTGCCGCCGCTCTCGATCAGCGACGACCTGCTCCACGACGGGCTCGACGTCGTGCGACAGGCTCTGGAGGCCGCATGACCGTCACCGCATCCCGCGAGCAGGAGCTGCTCGCCGACGTCCCGACGGGCCTCCTGATCGGCGACTCCTGGCGCGCGTCCTCGTCCTCGGCCACCTTCGCCGTGATCGACCCCGCCACGGGCGTCGAGCTCGCGCAGATCGCCGACGGCACGCCCGAGGACGGCATCAGCGCCCTCGACGCGGCCGTGGCGGCGGGCGACGAGTGGGCGGCGACCGCGCCGCGCGTGCGGGGCGAGATCCTGCGCCGCGCCTTCGACCTGGCCGTCGAGCACCGGGAGGATCTGGCGCTCCTCATGACCATGGAGATGGGGAAGTCCCTGCAGGAGGCCCGGGGCGAGGTCACCTACGGGGCCGAGTTCCTCCGCTGGTTCTCCGAGGAGGCCGTCCGGATCTCGGGTCGCTACGGCGCCAACCCCGAGGGCACCGGCACGACGATCGTGTCGCACCGCCCCGTTGGCCCGTGCCTGCTCATCACGCCCTGGAACTTCCCGCTGGCGATGGCCACCCGCAAGATCGCGCCGGCCCTGGCGGCGGGATGCACGATCGTGCTCAAGCCCGCGGAGCTCACGCCCCTGACGAGCCTCTACTTCGTCGAGCTGCTCCGCGAGGCCGGAGTGCCCGACGGCGTCGTCAACGTCGTGACGACGACCGACGCCAAGGGCTTCTCCTCGAAGGTCATGGCCGATCCCCGCCTCCGCAAGGTGAGCTTCACCGGATCCACCCCGGTCGGGCAGACGCTCCTCAAGCAGGCCGCCGAGAACGTGCTGCGGACCTCGATGGAACTCGGCGGGAACGCCCCGTTCCTGGTCTTCGAGGACGCCGACGTCGACGCCGCGGTGACGGGGGCCATGCTGGCCAAGTTCCGGAATATCGGCGAGGCCTGCACCGCGGCCAACCGCTTCTTCGTCCACTCCGCCGTCGCCGAGGAGTTCGGCCGCAAGCTGACCGAGAAGGTCCGGGAGCTCCGCGTGGGCCGCGGCACCGAGGACGGCGTGGCCATCGGCCCGCTGATCAACGCGGCCGCCGTCGACAAGAGCGCCGATCTCGTCGGCGACGCCCTCGAGCGCGGCGCGTCCGTCCTCACCGGCGGCTCGGCGATCGACGGGCCGGGCACGTTCTTCGAACCGACCGTCCTGACCGGGATCACGGCGGGGACGCGGCTCCTGCGGGAGGAGATCTTCGGACCGGTCGCCGCGATCGCGACCTTCGACACGGAGGACGAGGCCGTCGCCCTGGCGAACGACACGGAGTTCGGGCTGGTCGCCTACGCGTTCACGACCGATCTCGCTCGCGGCCACCGCCTCATGAACCGCCTGAAGTCGGGCATGCTGGGGCTGAACACGGGTGTCGTCTCGAACGCCTCGGCCCCCTTCGGCGGCGTGAAGTCGTCGGGCCTCGGCCGCGAGGGCGGTTCCGAGGGCATCCACGAGTACCTCGACACCATGTACACCCTGATCCCGGCGAGCTAGCCACCCCCACCGCACCCGGCCCCGCGCCGGCCCACCGAGGAGAGTTCGATGCCGAACCCGACCCTGAACAACTACATCGACGGGGAGTTCGTGCCCGCCCACGGCACCGGCACCCTCGACGTCGTCGACCCTCGCACGGAGCGGATCGTCGCGGTGTCCCCGGTGTCGGACGCCGCCGACGTCGACGCCGCCATGGCGGCGGCCGAGCGCGCCTTCCCGGCCTGGAAGCGCGCCACGCCCGGCGAGCGGCAGAAGGCGCTCCTCGCCCTCGCCGACGCGCTCGAGGCGGCGTCCGACCAGCTCGTCGAGGCGCAGCACCGCAACACCGGCCAGCCGATGGCGACCATCGCCTCCGAGGAGGTGGCTGTCGGCGCCGACCAGATCCGATTCTTCGCAGGAGCAGCCCGCCGCCTCGACGGGATCGCCTCCGGCGAGTACCTCGGGGGCCTCACGTCGAGCGTCCGCCGCGAGCCGATCGGGGTCGTCGCCCAGGTGACGCCGTGGAACTACCCGCTGATGATGGCCCTCTGGAAGATCGGCCCCGCACTCGCCGCGGGCAACACCATCGTGCTGAAGCCGAGCGACACGACACCCGAGTCGACGCTCGTCCTGGCGGAGGTGACCCGGGGCATCCTGCCCGACGGCGTCTTCAACGTGGTGCTCGGCGACGCGTCGACCGGCGCGCTGCTCACCGAGCACCCGGTGCCGGGTCTCGTCGCGATCACCGGCAGCGTCCGCGCCGGTCGTGCCGTGGCGCAGTCGGGGGCGAACGGCCTGAAGCGCGTCCACCTCGAGCTCGGCGGGAAGGCGCCCGTCGTCGTCTTCCCCGACGTCGACATCGACGCGACGGCCGCGGCCATCGCGGAGGCGGGCTTCTTCAACGCCGGCCAGGACTGCACTGCGGCGACGCGGGTCATCGTGCACGAGTCGATCCACGACGCCTTCGTCGACGCCCTGGTGAAGGCCGCCGAGGCGACGGTCACCGGTGACGTCGACGGCGCCTTCTACGGCCCCCTCAACAACGCCCGCCACTTCGCGGCGGTCACCGCCGCCGTCGAGGCGCTGCCGGAGCACGCCACGATCCGCACCGGCGGTTTCCGCGTGGGCGACAGCGGCTTCTACTACGCGCCGACCGTGATCGCCGACGTGCGCCAGGACGACCCGATCGTGCAGGACGAGGTCTTCGGGCCGGTCCTGACCGTCCAGTCGTTCTCGACCGCCGACGAGGCGCTCGAGCTCGCCAACGGGGTGCGCTACGCGCTCGCCTCGAGCGTCTGGACCGACAGCCACACGACGGCGGAGCGGTTCGCGCGCGACCTCGACTTCGGCTGCGTGTGGATCAACACGCACATCCCGCTCGCCGCCGAGATGCCCCACGGCGGCTTCAAGCAGTCCGGCTACGGCAAGGACCTCTCGGCCTACTCGATCGACGACTACACGCGTGTGAAGCACGTCATGAGCGCCCACGGGCGCTCATGACCAGCAAGCACCGATGAGCGCCCCCCTGAGCGCCTCCTCCCTCCCCCACCGCACCCCCCGAAGCAAAGGCTCGCACCCCATGTCCGAAACACTCACCGCCGACGTCGTCGTCATCGGCGCCGGCGCGACGGGTCTCACCGCCGCGTCCGACCTCGTCAAGGCCGGCCACTCCGTGATCGTCCTCGAGGCGCGCGACCGCGTCGGGGGGCGCCTCTGGACCAACGCCATCGAGGGTCAGATGTACGAGATCGGCGGCCAGTGGGTCTCGCCCGATCAGACGGCTCTGATCGCCACGCTCGACGAGCTGGGCCTCGAGACGTACTCGCGCTTCCGCGACGGCGAGAGCGTCTACGTCGGTCGCGACGGCGTCGCGAAGCGTTTCACGGGCGACATCTTCCCGGCGTCGAAGGAGACCGAGTCGGAGATCGAGCGGCTCATCGCCGTCATGGACGGACTCACGGCGGAGATCGACCCGGACGCACCCTGGAACCACCCGCGCGCCCAGGAGCTCGACGCGGTGTCGTTCAAGGAGTGGCTCGCCCGCGAGTCGGACGACGAGGAGGCCCGCGACAACATCGCCCTCTTCATCGCCGACGCGATGCTGACGAAGCCCGCCCACGCCTTCTCCACCCTCCAGGCTCTCCTCATGTCGGCGAGCGCCGGCAGCTTCTCGAACCTCGTGGAGGCCGACTTCATCCTCGACAAGCGCGTCGTCGGCGGCCTCCAGGGCGTCCCGGTGGCTCTCGCGGCGCAGCTCGGCGACCGCGTGCGTCTCGAGCAGGTCGTGCACACTCTCGCCTGGTCGGACGAGGGCGTCGTCGCCACCACGGACACCCTGCGGGTCGAGGCCAAGCGCGCGCTCGTCGCCGTGCCGCCGAACCTCTACGGCCGGATCACCTACGAGCCGCCGCTGCCCCGCAAGCGCCACCAGCTCCAGCAGCACCTGTCGCTCGGGCTCGTCATCAAGGTCCACGCGACCTACGAGACGCCGTTCTGGCGCGACAAGGGCCTGTCGGGGACGGCGTTCAGCCCGTACCAGCTCGTCCACGAGTCCTACGACAACAGCAACTTCGGCGAGTCCCGGGGCACGCTCGTCGGCTTCGTGTCGGACGAGAAGGCCGACCGCCTCCTCGCGCTCGACCCCGCGGAGCGGAAGGCGCGCATCCTGGCGTCGCTGGCGACGTACTACGGGGCCGAGGCCGAGCATCCTGCGGTCTACTACGAGAGCGACTGGGCCGCCGAGGAGTGGACGCAGGGCGCGTACGCGGCGAGCTACGACGTCGGCGGTCTGAGCCGCTACGGCGCCGATCAGAATCTGCCGGTCGGGGCGGTGCGGTTCGGCTCCAGCGACCTCGCGGGGCTGGGCTACCAGCACGTCGACGGGGCCATCCGCGTCGGGCACCGCATCGGCGCCGAGATCCTCACCGAGCTGATGGCGATGACTGTAACCGCGCCGTAACGCGACCCTGGGCTAACCTGCCGAGACCTGCACCGAATCCCCCTGATCGCTTCCCCGAAAGAGGCTCGGAATTCCATGGCACTCGACATCGACACCCCCCACCTCGCCCCGGCGGCTACGGAGAGCAGCAAGCTCAAACGCCACTTCGGACGCTTCGACATCCTGTTCTTCCTGATCTGCACGATCGTGGGGGTCGACACGATCTCCACGGTCGCGGCAGCCGGGGGCCAGGCATTCACCTTCATGGTGATCCTGGCGGTCGTCTTCTTCATCCCCCAGGCCCTGCTCTTCTCCGAGCTCGGCACCGCCTTCCCCCAGGAGGGCGGGCCGTACATCTGGACGCGCATGGCCTTCGGCCACCTCGCGGGAGCCGTCAACAACTTCCTCTACTGGGTCACGAACCCGGTGTGGCTGGGCGGCACCCTGGCCTTCTCGGGGGCCTACGCCCTGCAGGTCTTCTTCAACGACGGCAAGGCGTTCTCGACCCTGGTCTTCTACCTGATCACGATCCCGTTCATCTGGGTCGCCGTCCTGGCCGCGGTCCTCTCGTTCCGGATCGGCAAGTGGATCACGACCGTCGGGGCGTTCGCCCGATTCGTGCTCCTCGGGGTCTTCGTCGTCACGGTGGCGGTGTACGGCCTTCAGAACGGCGTGCACGGGCTGGGGGCCTCGTCGTTCACGCCGACGATCGGCGGGTTCGTCGCGCTGGTCGGCGTGCTCCTGTTCAACTACGTGGGCTTCGAACTGCCGAACAGCGCCGGCGAGGAGATGAAGGACTCCACCCGCGACGTGCCGTTCGCCATCGCCCGGTCGGCGGTCTTCTCGTTCCTCCTCTACGCCGTCCCGATCCTGGGCATCCTGCTGGTGCTCCCGACCGACGCCGTGACGAACTTCGGCGGCCTCGTCGACGCGATCAAGCAGGTCTTCGGCGTCTACGGCGGGCTCGCCCCGGTGATGGGCGGCCTCGCCGGCATCGTCTTCGTGCTCTGCGTGCTCACCTCGGGCGTCACCTGGATCATGGGCTCCGACCGGGCCCTCGCCGTCTCCGGCTACGACGGCGCGGCCCCGCGCTCGCTCGGCGTGATCAACGCGAAGCTCGGCACGCCCGTCCGGGTGAACATCTTCAGCGGCGTCGTCTCGACGATCGTCCTGGTGCTGGCGTACACGATCACCGAGGGCAGCGCGGCGAAGTTCTTCATCGCCGTCCTCGGCGTCACGATCTCGACGACGCTGATCAGCTACCTGCTGATCTTCCCGTCGCTCTGGAAGCTCCGCAGGAGCCACCCCGACGTCGCCCGGCCCTTCCGCATGCCCGCCTACCGCGTCCTCACGGTGGTGCTGATGCTCCTGCTCGCGTTCACGGTCGTGCAGCTCGTGGCGCCCGGCGCGTTCTTCGACTGGTTCGGCAGCGACTTCCGGCCCGACGGGTGGGACGCCTCGGAGAGCGTGACGTACCTCCTCACGGAGCTGGTCCCCGTCGTGGTGTTCATGCTGATCGGAGTCCTGTTCTGGGCTCTCGGCACGAAGACCCGGAGAGAGAACGCCGCCCTCGCCCGCGAGCTCGACGAAGCCGCCGCCTCGACGAGCGGACGATAGCGATCCCGGCGGGCGCGGCGCGGCCCGGGCGGCGACTGGACGAGGTCGCCCCCGGGGTCCTCGTCGCGACCGGTCGGCACGACGTCACCACGAGCACCGTCGTGCGCGCGGCCGCCGGCTCCGACCGGGTGCTGCTCGTCGACCCGGCGTGGGAGGTCGACGAGCTGGAGTCGCTGGCGGACGCCCTCGACGAGCGCTCGCTCCGGCCCGTCGCCGGCTTCTCCACGCACGCGCACCACGACCACCTGCTCTGGCACCCGCGGTTCGGCGACGTCCCGCGCTGGTCGTCGGCGGAGACGGCCCGCCTGGCCGCCGGGGAGCGGGCGGCGCTCCTGACGATGCTCGGGCCGTGGCCCGACGACCTCGTCCCCCTCGTCGGAGCCGTGACCGCGGTGGACGGCGACCTGATCCCCTGGGCGGGGCAGGAGGCCCGGCTGGTGGTGCACGACGCGCACGTGCCGGGCCACACGGCGGTCTGGCTGCCCGGGCCGCGGATCCTGCTGGCCGGCGACCTGCTCAGCGACGTCGAGCTCCCGCTGCCGGACGAGCCGCCGGGAGCCCTCGAGCGGTACGCCCTCGGCCTCGACGCGCTGGCCCCCTTCGTCGCCCGGGCGAGGCTCGTCGTGCCGGGGCACGGCTCCCCCGGTACCGACGCCCGGGCGCGGCTGGACCGGGACCGGCGGTACCTCGACGCGGTCTCGCGCGGCCTCGAACCCGACGACGAGCGTCTGGCCGACGAGGCGATGCGCCTGACGCACGCGGAGACCGTGCGGCTGCACGGCCGAGGCGCGGGCCGGACCCCCGCCTCGGACGACTAGAGAGCCGGCTGCTGCTGCGTGATGCAGTGGATGCCGCCGCCCCGGGCGAAGATCGCCCGGGCGTCGACCGTCACCACGCGCCGACCGGGGTAGACGTCGGCGAGGATCGACGCCGCCCGCTCGTCGGAGGCAGGATCGTCGAACCCGCACGCGATCACGCCGCCGTTCACGACGAGGTGGTTCACGTAGCTGTGGTCGACGAAGCCGACCTCGTCGCGCAGGGCGGACGGCGCCGGGAGGTCCACGATGCGCCACTCGCGTCCGGCGGCGTCGCGCGTCCCGGCGAGGAACTCCCTCAGCCCGCGGCTCACCTCGAAGTCGGGGTGCGCGGGGTCGGTCTGCGCATGCAGGAGCAGGACGCCGGGCGACGGGATGGACGCCACCATGTCGACGTGGCCGCGGGTGCCGAACTCCTCGTAGTCGCGCGTCAGCCCGCGCGGCAGCCAGATCACGTGCCGGGCCCCGATCGTGCGGGCCAGCTCCGCCTCGACCCGCGCGCGGTCGGCGTGCGGGTTGCGGCCGGCGTCGAGCTGCACCGTCTCCGTGACGAGGACCGTCCCCTCGCCGTCCACGTGGATCGCCCCGCCCTCGTTGACGAGGAGTGAGGGGACGACTTCCGCGCCGGCGCTCGTCGCCACGAAGCGCCCGATCTCCAGGTCGGCCTCCCACGACGCCCACTCCTGCGCGCCCCAGCCGTTGAAGATCCAGTCGACGGCGCCGAGGCGCGGCACGGGGCCGCTCCGGTCGACGACGAAGGTGGGGCCCGAGTCGCGGATCCAGGAGTCGTCGAGCGGCGCCTCGACGACGTCCACCGCCCCGCCGAGGTAGTCGGCCGCCTCCTGCCTCGCCGTCGGGTCGACCACCATCGTGACGGGTTCGAACTCGGCGGTCGCCCGGGCGACGGCCGACCAGGCCGAGCGCGCCTCGTGCGCCGAGGCGGCGTCGTCGCCGAGCGTGTAGCCGTCGCGCGGGAAGGCCATCCAGGTGCGCTCGTGCGGGGCCGTCTCCGACGGCATCAGCCAGGTCACGACAGCGACTCCGCGATCGCCTCGAACGCGCCGTAGGAGTCCCGCTCCCGGTCGACCGGCTCGACGAGCGACCCGTAGAGGTCGGGGCGCCTCGTCACGTAGAAGGGGAACAGCTTCAGCCACTCCTCCCGCTGCGCCAGGTCGAGATCGGCCACGAGGACAGCCGAGGCGTCGCGCGGGGCCTCCACGAGGATCCTGCCGAACGGGTCGGAGATGAACGACGAGCCGTAGAAGGTGATCGCCCCCTCGTCGCCCCAGCGGTTGGGGACCACCAGGAAGAGGCCGCTCGTGATCCCGTTCGCGACGATGACGTGCCGCCAGATGTCGCGGGTGTCGAAGTCGGGGAAGGTCGGTTCGGAGCCGATCGCGGTCGGGTAGGCGAGTATCTCCGCCCCGGCGAGGCCGTAGGCGCGGGCCAGCTCGGGGAACCACTCGTCCCAGCAGGTGGGGAGCCCGACGCGCGCCCCGAGGCCCGCGGGCGCGTAGACCGGATGGGCGTCCCCGGCCGGGCCGGGGCGGAAGAAGGTGTCCTCGTAGTAGCCGGCGCTGATCGGGATGTGCGTCTTGCGGGTCCGCCCGACGAGCTCTCCCTCGGGGCTCACGAGGATCGCGGTGTTGTAGCCGCGGGGGTCGTCGGGGGCGTCGTCCGCGGCCGGCCGCTCGAAGAGCGACGCGTGCACGAAGACGCCGTGCCGCCGGGCCGCCTCGCGGGCGAAGGTCGTCGTGGGGCCCGTCTCGAGATCCTCGGCGGTGTCCTTCACGCGGCCCGCCGCCGGGGTGTCGCCGGGGTAGCGGCCGAGCGTCAGCTCGGGGAGGAACACCACGCCGGCGCCGGCCTCGGCCGCGAGGCGCACGCCCTCGTCGAGCTCCGCTCGGTGGCGAGCAGGATCCTCGTGCCAGCGCATCTGGACCAGCGCGACGCGCACCGGCTCCCGTGTCGCGGGCGTGACCCGGAGCGGAGCGGTGGCGGCGGGAGCGACCAGGACCTGCATGACTGCCTCCTCGGCGTCGAGTTTTGTTGATCATACGATCAACGAGCGTCGAAAACCACCTACACTCGGCGCATGAGCACCGAGAGACCCCGCGCCGCCCGCAAGGCGCCCGCCGAGCGCCGCACCGAGATCGGCCTCGCCGCCCGGAACCTCGCCCTCGACGAGGGGCTCGGCGCGCTGACCCTGCGGGGCGTGGCCGCGAGGGTCGGCGTCGCCTCCGGGCTCGTGGCCCACTACGAACCGTCGATGGAGGTGCTCGTGGCGCGCACGTTCTCCGAGCTCGTGCACGCCGAGTTCGACGATGTCCGGGCCGCGGTCGGGGAGTCGGCCTCTCCGACGTCGCGCCTCACCGCACTCGTCGCGACGCTCCTCGACGGGACCCGCGACGACGTCTCCAGCCTCTGGGCCGACGCCTGGAGCCTCGGCCGATCGCTCCCGCTCCTCGCGGCGGCGGCCCGGGAGCACATGGACGAGTGGCACGCGTTCGCGGCGGGCATCCTGCGGGACGGCGTCGCCCGGGGCGAGTTCCGCGCGCCGGAGCCGGATGTCGTGGCGCTGCAGCTCTTCGCCCTCGTCGACAGCACGGCCGCCTACTCGCTCGTCGACTACCGCACCGGTCGGGAGCGCACGCACCTCGTCCGGCAGTCGCTCGAGTCGTCGCTCGCTCTCCCTCCGGGCCGCCTCACCCCCTGACCCCGCCCCTCCCCGCACCTCCCCCGTCCCCCGCCCCGCCCCGTCCCCCGCACCTCCCCCACCCCTCCCCCGTTTCCCCGAGTGGACAGCTGTCGACGCCGAGGGGCCGTTTTCCGTCGAGAAGTGTCCACTCACCGGCCCGGGTCGGCGTGCGAGCGGGCGTGCTCGAGCGCGAGGTCGAAGTCGTCGAAGAGGTGGTTCCGGTGCCGGAGCGCCGCGACGACGCCGACGCGGGTGGCGAGCCGGAGGTGCCGCGGCTGGATGCCCTTGAGGAGCACGGTGACACCCCGGCGCTCCAGGGTCGTGACCATCTCGCTGATGACCCGGGCGCCGGTGGCGTCGAGCACCTCCAGCTGCGAGAGGCGGACGATCACCACGGTGACGCCGGTGATGCGCGTGACGCGGTCGAGCATCCGGTCGGCCGCCCCGAAGATGAGCGCCCCGTCGAGACGGAACACGGCGATGTGGTCGTCTCCCTCGTGCGCTTCTCCGGGGATCTCCTCGCGGTGGACACCGCCCGACGACGCGAGCTGCCGGAGCGCGAAGAACGCGGCGACGGCGATGCCGACCCCGACCGCCACGATGAGGTCGAACGACACGGTCACGACGGCCGTGATGACGAACACCGCGGCATCGGAGCGGCTGGAGCCGGCGACGCTCCTCACGGTGGCGACGGAGATCATGCGCGCCGCGGTGACCATGAGCACCCCGGAGAGCGCTGCGAGCGGCACCTGCGAGACCACGGTCGCCGCGAGGGAGACGACCCCGAGGAGCACGGCCGCGTGGACGATCGCGGAGATCCGCGAGCGGCCGCCAGCCCGGACGTTGACGGCGGTCCGCGCGATGGCTCCGGTGGCCGGCATCCCCCCGAAGAGACCGGACGCGACGGATGCCAGCCCCTGCCCGACGAGCTCGCGGTCGGCGTCGTAGGGGCCGGTGTCGGCGAGCGACGACGCGACGCGCGCCGACAGCAGCGACTCGATCGCGGCGAGCGCGGCGACCGTGAGTGCGGGCCCGACGAGCTCCGAGACCGTGGCGACCGAGAACACCGGGAGCGACGGCGCCGGCAGGTGGCCGGGCAGGGCTCCGATCCGGGGGAGGTGGAGCCCGGTGAGCGCGACCACCGCCGACACGACGACGATCGCGAGGAGCGAGCCGGGCAGGTTCCGGTGGATCCGCGGCGCGACGAGCATGACCACGGCCACCGCCACGACCGCGACGAGGGGCCCGATGACGCTCGCGGGGGTCGTGGTCAGCGCGGCCTGCACGGCCGACACGACCGCGTTGCTGCTCGGTCCCGGCGACGTGCCGATCGCCGCGGGGACCTGCTGCAGGAAGATGATGACCGCGATGCCGAGGGTGAACCCCTCGATGACCGGCCACGGGATGAACGAGACGATCCTGCCGAGCCGCAGCGCGCCTCCTGCGAGCACCACCAGCCCCGCCATGACGCTGACGAGCGCGACGACACCCGGCCCGCGGGCGGCGACGATCGGACCGAGGACCACGACCATGGCCCCGGTCGGCCCCGAGACCTGCACGTTCGAGCCGCCGAAGACCGCCGCCACGACACCGGCGACGATGGCGGTGACGATGCCGCTCTCGGCGCCGGCCCCGGAGCTCACCCCGAAGGCCAGGGCGAGCGGGAGAGCGACGATCCCGACGGTGACACCCGCCACGACGTCGCCGCGCCAGGTGCGGCGGGCCGACCCGTAGTCGCGCCAGGAGGGCAGGAGCGACCGGAGACCCGCGAGGCGCGTCACGCGGTCACGGGAGAGGACGTGGCTCCTAGGTTCACTGCCGTGCCTCCCATCTGTCAACTTTACCTTTTCATCATATGCTCATGTCACCCTCGTCTCCCGAACGCCCGGCGAGTGGACAGGCATCGACATCAGGGGCGCGATTTCCGTCGAGAAGCGTCCATTCGAGGCCGGGCGGGCGGGGATACGACGTGTTACGAACGTGAAACATGTGACGGGTGGGACTCGTTCGGGGGGTGTACATCGACTCACCCGGTGATTAGCCTCATCAGGTCTGGCCGGGCGTACTAGGGGTGCGTCGGGGCTATCTCAGGGAGACCCATGACCTCACTCATCCGTTCGTCCATCGGCGCCGGGGCCACTCTGGCCCTCGTCGCCGGTCTGACCGTCGGCGTCGCGTCGGGTGCCGCACCGGCCGAGGCCGCGAGCGCCTCGCCGACGGCCACCGCGACGCCCACCGCACCCGCGACTCCTGCGGACTCCGCGACGGCCTCACCGACCGCCGCGCCCGCACCGACCACCGCGCCGGCACCGACCACCACCGGCACGCCGACCCCCGCCGCCAAGGCGCCCGCCGCCGCGAGCGCCGCGGGGTCGACGTCGGTCGCGACCGACCCGTCGCTCGCCGCCATGAACGCGAGCGGCAACCACTCGATGGGATCGACGATCCCCGATGCGGCGGCGGCCGCGGCCGCTCCCAAGAGCAGGATGCTCCTCCAGGCCCAGGCGGCGAGCACCGGCCCCGCGGGCCTCAAGGGGCTCGACGTCAGCGCTTACCAGCCGTCGGTGAACTGGCAGGCCGTCTACAACCAGGGCGCCCGCTTCGCGTACATCAAGTCGACCGAGGGCACCGGCTACAAGAGCTCGACGTTCGCCTCGCAGTACGCGGGCTCCTTCACCGTCGGCATGAGCCACGGCGCCTACCACTTCGCCACGCCCAACACGTCGTCCGGTGCCACCCAGGCCCGCTTCTTCGTCGCGAACGGCGGCGGCTGGAAGGCGGACGGCCGCACGCTCCCGCCGCTCCTCGACATCGAGTACGGCTACAACGGCACCTGCTGGGGGCTCAGCCAGCCGGCGATGGTCTCCTGGATCCGCGACTTCACCTCGACGGTCAAGGGCCTGACCGGCATCCAGCCCGCGATCTACACCACGACCGACTGGTGGACCCGCTGCACCGGCAACAGCAACGCGTTCTCCGCCAACCCGCTCTTCGTGGCCCGCTACACGGCCAATGCGACGCCGGGCACCCTCGGGGCGAGCTGGCGCACCTACAACTTCTGGCAGTGGTCGAGCACCGGCCCGTTCCCGGGCGACTCCGACGTCTTCAACGGGACCGCGGCCACGCTGCAGGCCCTGACGCTCGGCGGCCTCGGCACCCCGCTGAACACGCAGCCCGCGACTCCCGCGGCGATGGTCCGCGCAGGAGCCACGCTCAAGTCGGGCGCGACCGTCACGTCGTCGAACAAGCAGTACACCCTGACGCTCCAGACGGACGGGAACATGGTGCTCCGCGGCAACGGACGCATCCTGTGGCAGTCGAAGACGTCGCGGAACCCGGGAGCCTGGTTCAGCATGCAGACCGACGGCAACGCCGTGCTCTACTCGGCCGCGAACAAGCCGATCTGGAACACCGGCACCTCCGGGACCGGCTCGGCCGGCTCCTTCGTCGTCCAGTCGAACGGCGACCTGGCCCTGACCAACTCGTCGGGAGTCACCTGGAAGGCCCCGGTCACCGGGTTCGACCTGCTGATGCCGAACTCCACCCTCAAGGGCGGGCAGCTGCTCCACGACGTCTCCGGCCAGGTGCAGGCGATCATGCAGGGCGACGGCAACTTCGTCCTCTACATCGGCGGCCGCGCCCGCTGGAGCACCAAGACGTCGGGCTTCCCCGGGTCGGTCCTGAAGCTCCAGACCGACGGCAACCTCGTGGTCTACGACACCGCCGGCAAGGCCCGCTGGAACAGCCGCACCCCGAAGGTCGGAAACGGCACGCACCTCATCATGAGGGCCGACGGCAAGCTGGTCCTGTACAAGGGCGCCACGGGCGTCTGGGACAGCGGCACGTCGCTGACGCGCTAGGCGCGAGCGCAGCGCAGGAGATACGAGGAGGCCGGGCCGGCTACGGCCCGGCCTCTTCTCGCGTCAGGAGGCGGCGACCACCTCGAGGCGGTTCGCCCAGGGGTCGTCGAAGCCGAGGATCCGGCCGTCGTGGCGGGTCGCGACACCGAAGTGGTCGAGGCGCTCGGACAGGGCGCCGAGGTCGTCCGCCGTCGGGACCTCGATGCGGACGAGGCCGAGCCCGAGCGCGAGTCGGCGGCGACCGGCTCCGGCGCTGTTCCAGGTGTTCATCGCCATGTGGTGGTGGTAGCCGCCCGCGCTGACGAAGAGCGCCGACGGGCCGAAGTTCGCGGTCGCCTCGAAGCCGAGCCGGTCGACGTAGAAGCTGCGGGCGGTGGCGACGTCGCCCACGCTGAGGTGCACGTGACCGACCGTCGCGTTCGTCGAAGCGGCCCCGGCGACGGCGGCCTCGTCGAGGTTCTGCCGGAGGAAGTCGTTGGGGTCGAGCGCCAGGGTCGCCATCTCGACCTGGCCGTGGGCCCAGCTCCAGGCCGTGCGATCGCGGTCCCAGTAGAGCTCGATGCCGTTGCCCTCCGGGTCGGAGAAGTAGAAGGCCTTCGACACGAGGTGGTCGGCGCTCCCGGTGAACGAGGAGGGGTCCCGGCGCGCCACGGACCAGACGGCGGTGGCGAGGTCGGCCTCGGTCTCGAAGAGGATGGCCGTGTGGAAGAGGCCGGCCGCGCGGGGGGCCGCGTGCTTCAGCTCGGGGGCGTGCTCGAGGATCACGATCGGGGTCGCGCCCCGGCCGAGGATGCTGCGGCCCGGTTCCTGCGCCAGGAGGCTCAGAGTGACGGCGTCGCGGTAGTACGCGGTCATGCCGTCGAGGTCTCCGACGCGGAGCGTCACGGCTCCCATGTGCGTGTCGGCGGCGAGCAGGTCGCCCGGGGTGGTGGTCATGGGGCGAGCGTATCAGCCAATAGTTGTAGCGACAACCATTTCGCGCCCGGCGGAATTCGAGCGATCGGGAACGACGGCCGGGTGGGAGGCGTTAGGTGAAGTGTCCGCCAGACGCGCGGACGAGAGAAGGGACACCCCCACATGACTACAGAAGCCCTCCCGGCCCAGGCGGCCGGCACCTTCGCCCTCGGCGGCGACCTGACCGTCAATCGCCTCGGCTACGGGAGCATGCAGCTCACCGGCCCCGGGGTCTGGGGCCCGCCGAAGGACGAGCAGGAGGCCATCCGCGTCCTCCGCCGCTCCATCGAGCTCGGCGTCAACTTCATCGACACGGCCGACTCCTACGGCCCGGCCGTCGCCGAGCCCCTCATCGCCAAGGCCCTGAAGCCCTACGCCGACGACCTCGTCATCGCCACCAAGGGCGGTCTCACCCGCACCGGCCCGAACGAGTGGCCGCCGGTCGGACGCCCCGAGTACCTCCGCCAGGAGGCCGAGATGAGCCTCCGCTGGCTCGGCCTCGAGACCATCGACCTCTACCAGCTGCACCGCGTCGACCCGCAGGTGCCGCTGGAGGACCAGGTCGGCGAGCTCAAGAAGCTCCAGGACGAGGGCAAGATCCGCCACATCGGTCTGAGCGAGGTCACCATCCAGCAGGTCCAGCAGGCCCAGAAGGTCGCCGAGATCGTCTCCGTGCAGAATCTCTTCAACCTCACCGACCGCTCCGCCGAGAAGCTCCTCGACTGGTCGACCGAGCAGGGCATCGCGTTCATCCCGTGGTTCCCGCTCGCCACCGGCTCGCTCGCCAAGGAGGGCAGCCCGCTGACGGAGCTCTCGAAGAAGCACGACGCGACTCCGGCTCAGCTCGCCCTCGCGTGGCTCCTCAAGCGCTCGCCCGTCATGCTGCCGATCCCGGGCACGTCGACCGTCGCGCACCTCGAGGACAACATGCACGGTGCCGAGATCGAGCTGACCGACGCGGAGTTCGCCGACCTCTCGGCCATCGCGTAGTCGAGGCCTCTGATCACCGGGGGTTCCGGTCGCTCGCCTTCTCTAGACTGAGCGGCGAGCGATTGGAACCACCCGTGACAGACATGAGCCTCCGACTCCCGACGACGCGATTCCAGGCGGTGCTGGACCTCGGCCCGAAGAACGCCGCGGCCGTCCCGCCGCCCGCGAGCCTCGGGCACCCCGACCTCTACGCCGACTTCGACGACGAGACCGGTCAGTCGAGCCTGGCCGTCGAGTTCGCGAGCGGGCAGATCCACCTCGAGACCGTCGACGACGGGATCGACTACCACTTCCACCGCGGCAACGGCAGCGACACCGACAGGAGCCCCTGGCCGGCGTCGACGACGGACCCCGTCGTGACCTGGGCCTCGACCCTCCTGGCCGACTTCCACCTCCGGATGCCCGACCTCCTCGAAGACCTGGAGGACGCCGCCGCCTGGCACGACGAGGGCTACGACCTCTACATCTGCGAGGTCGAGGAGCCCACGAAGCTCGACCTCCTCACCGTCGACATCGAGGGCGAGCTGCTCACGCTGCCCTGGCTCGGCAGCGGCCACGTCGACCACGCGCACATCGACGGCGACAACCACCCCATCGCCCTGCTCTGGACCGCAGGAGACGGCGAACCCGACCTCCCCATCGCCGAGGCGCGCCTCGACCCGGTCACCGAACTCCCCGTCACCAGCGCCCTCCCGGGCATCGACTGGACCGCGGTGGGGCTGCCCGCCAACGAGGTCGTGTCGTGGCTGGAGGGCATCTACCTCAACCACCACGTCCTGCCGGACGCCGTGGGCACGCTCCTGACCGCCGTCCTGGAGCGACTCGGCGGGCTCGAGCCCGCCGAGTCGGTCTAGCGCCGGAGGGATCTACTGCTGCGCCGGCGGGGGCGTCTGCGGGTAGCCGCCACCGAGGGCGCCGCGCTTGCGATCGCGGACCGCGCGGAAGTACTCGGAGGAGGGGCGGAGGAACATGAGGATCGTCGCGACGACTCCCGCGATGACGCCGACGGCACCGACGCCGTAGCTTCCCGCGATGCCGAAGAGCGACAGGACCGTCAGGACCAGCAGGACGATGCGCGCCCAATTGGCACCTCGTCGCATGAACAGGTCGAAGATCACGAACGCGATCAGCGACACGACGCCGATGACGACGGCGAGGATGACTCCGGCTTGGACGACCGTGTCGATCTGCGACGCGCTGAGGGCGGAGCCGCCCTGGGACTCGGCCGCGCGCTTCGCCTGCTCGGTCGCCGCCGGAATGGACGCGATCGTGACGAAGATCCCCACGAGGTGCGTCAACGCGACAAGCAGGAACAGGTAGAACGCGTTGTTCACGAAGCGGGGCGGCGTGGTCGGCCCGCCACCGGTGTAGCCGGGCGGGTTCTGGCCGGGGCTCTGGGGGTAGGGCTCGGAATACGTCATGGTGATCCTCCTTCGGCGGGGGCGGTCCGCGCCACCGTGTGTGAGCACCTCTCCCCCTGTCGCGAGCGTACTGACGACCCGCCGGATTGTCCGTCGGACGCGCTAGGCGTGACGCTCGCACCGTGCCAAACTGTCCGCGGACGACTCCCCGCAGGGCGGGGCGACGACCCGGACCACAGCCGTTCCGTCCTCCTCCTTCTCTCCACCTCCGAAGGGATCCCCAGGCTCCGTGTCCCCTGACGCTCTTCGAGACGCCACGCGTCTCTCGTCGCTCCGTGCCCTGCTGTTCGACCTCGACGGAGTCCTGACTCCGACCGCCGAGGTGCACATGCGGGCCTGGTCGCGCCTCTTCACCGACTACCTGACCTCGCGCGACGCGGAGCCCTACTCGGAGGCCGACTACTTCCGGTACGTCGACGGCAAGCCGCGCTACGACGGGGTCCGCGACCTCCTCGCCTCGCGGGGGATCACGATCCCCGAGGGCACGCCCGACGACTCCCCCGACCTCGAGACCGTCTGCGGCCTCGGCAACCGGAAGAACAGCGTCTTCGCGGCGGAGCTCCGGGAGAACGGCGTCACCGCCTACCCCGGTTCGGTCGCGTTCCTCGAGCGGGCCGTCGAGGCGGGCATCCTGGTGGCCGTCGTGTCGAGCTCGCGCAACGCCGTTCCCGTCCTGGAGGCGGCCGGGCTCCGCGACCGCTTCGAGGTGATCGTCGACGGCGTGGTCGCCGCCGCCGAGCACCTGACCGGCAAGCCCGCGCCGGACACCTACATCGAGGGCGCGCGCCGCCTCGGGCTGACCCCCGCGGAGTGCGTCGTCGTCGAGGACGCCCAGTCCGGCGTCGAGGCCGGTCGACGGGGGGCGTTCGGCCTCGTCGTCGGCGTCGACCGCGGCGTCGGCCCCCAGGCCCTTCTCGACTTCGGGGCGGACTTCGTCGTCGACGATCTCGGCGACCTCGTCGGCTCCCTCCCCACCACCCCGTCTTCCCCCACCCCGGAGCTCGACTCATGACCGTCATCACCTCGGACCCCCTCGACCGGAACCGCTTCCCCGTCGACGAGTGGGCGCTCGTCGAGACCGAGTTCGCCCCCGACGACCAGGGCATGGCGGAGACGATCTTCGCGGTCGGGAACGGCTACCTCGGGATGCGCGGCAACCTCGACGAGGGCCGCGGCGGTGCCGCGTACGGCACGTTCATCAACGGCTTCCACGAGACCTGGCCGATCCGTCACGCCGAGGAGGCCTTCGGCTTCGCCCGCGTCGGCCAGACGATCGTCAACGTGCCCGACGCGAAGGTCATCCGCCTCTACATCGACGACGAGCCGTTCGTGGTGGCCGAGGCCGACATCCTCCGCTACTCGCGCCGCGTCGACTTCCGCGACGGCGTCCTCGTCCGCGAGCTGGAGTGGCGCACGCCCTCCGGCAAGCGCGTGCTCATCCGCAGCCGCCGCCTGGTCTCGTTCACCGACCGGCACCTCGCCGTCGTGGAGTACGAGGTGACCATGCTCGACGCCGACGCGTCCGTGCTCATCTCCAGCCAGATCCTGAACCGCCAGGACCTCGGCGACGAGTACCACGCGGGCATGCGCGCCGCGGCGACCTTCGACCCGCGCAAGGCGGAGTCGTTCGCCGACCGGGTGCTCCAGCCGGCCCTCAAGCGGGCCCACGGGACGCGCTACGTCCTCGGCTACCAGACCACCAACTCCGGCATGACGATCGCCGTGGGCGCCGAGCACGACCTCGAGACCGACAACGAGTGGCAGCAGTCCTCGCAGATCGAGGACGATCTCGCCAAGCACGTCTACCGCATTCAGGCGAAGGCGGGGCGCCGGATCCGGGTGGTCAAGACGATCACGTACCACACGTCCCGCGGCGTCCCCCCGCGCGAGCTCGCGGACCGCTGCGACCGCACGCTCGACCGCGCCCTCGAGATGGCGCCGGAGGAGATCTTCGACACCCAGCGCGACTGGCTCGACGACTTCTGGGAGCGCAGCGACGTCGAGCTGCCGGGGCACCCGATCCTGCAGCAGGCCATCCGCTGGAACATCTTCCAGCTCGCGCAGGCGACGGCCCGCACCGACGGCCAGGGCGTCGCGGCCAAGGGCGTCACCGGCTCGGGCTATGGCGGGCACTACTTCTGGGACACCGAGATCTACGTGCTCCCGTTCCTCTCGTACACGGCGCCCAACGTCGCCCGGAACGCCCTGCGCTTCCGCCAGGGCATGCTCGACGCCGCCCGCGAGCGCGCGACCGAGCTGAACCAGCGCGGCGCGCTCTTCCCGTGGCGCACCATCAACGGCCTGGAGTCGTCGGCCTACTACGCCGCCGGCACGGCGCAGTACCACATCGACGCCGACATCACCCACGCCCTGATGCAGTACGTCGCGGCCACCGGCGACGAGGACTTCCTCGCCCGCGGCGCGATCGACATCCTCGTCGAGACCGCGCGCCTCTGGGCCGACCTCGGATTCTGGCGCTCGAACGGCGACCAGAAGTTCCACATCGACGGCGTCACCGGCCCCGACGAATACACGACCGTCGTCGACGACAACCTCTACACGAACGTCATGGCGCGCGCGAACCTCTGGTCGGCCGTCCGGATGTGCGAAGAGCTCATGGTGAAGAACCCCACGGCCTACGCCCGGATGGTGACGCGCCTCGGCCTCGAGGAGCACGAGCTCCGCGGCTGGACCGCCGCCGCCGACGCGATGGAGATCCCCTTCGACGCGCACCGCGGGATCCACCCGCAGGACGCCCAGTTCCTCGACAAGGAGCTGTGGGACCTCGACTCGACGCCGGAGTCGAAGCGCCCGCTCCTGCTGCACTACCACCCGCTGGTGATCTACCGCTTCCAGGTGCTGAAGCAGGCCGACGTCGTGCTGGCGCTGTTCCTCCAGGGCGCCGAGTTCACGCCCGCCGAGAAGCGCCGCAACTTCGAGTACTACGACGCTCTGACGACCGGCGACTCCACGCTCTCCGCGGTGGTCCAGTCGATCATCGCGGCCGAGGTGGGCCACCACCGCCTGGCGCGGAGCTACTTCCTGTCGTCGCTCTTCGTCGACCTCGCCGACCTCCACCACAACACCGCCGACGGCGTGCACGTGGCGTCGACCGGCGGCATCTGGAGCTCGCTCGTCTCGGGCTTCGGCGGCATGCGCGACCACGACGGCCGCATCACGTTCAACCCGCGCCTCCCGGAGGACTGGGAGAAGCTCGTCTTCCGCATGACGATCAAGGGGTCGCGCGTCCGGGTCACGGTCGAGCAGGAGTCGATCACGTTCACCATCGAGGAGGGCGAGGGCGTGACCGTCCACGTCGGCCACGAGAAGTACGAGGTCGCCCGGAGCGCCCCCGTGGTCGTGCCGCTCTCGGATCAGGGTCCGCGGATCGAGACCCCGCCGCCCACGACGAGCGACCTGCGAGGGATGCTGCGGGCCGACGGCTCCGTCGTGACGGCGTCGATCCCGATGATCTCGCTCGATCGCACCGAGATCGACGTCGACGTGCAGGCGTAGCGCGGGGCCTCGTCGTCGGAGGCGCGGCGCGGGGGGTCAGCCCTCGGGCCCCGCGAACACCCCGGTGGTGAGCTTGCGACCCTGGGAGCCCTGGAGCCCGACGCTGTCGGGCACTCCATCCGCCACCAGCGCCGCGAACATGTCCTGGACGCCCACCGCCGCGGCGGCCGAGTCCTCCTGCGGGTTCTCGTCGACCGCGCAGCTCGTGGCGAGTCCGCCGTCATTCGCGACCACGAGGCACGCGTGCCCCCTCGTGTCCACGCCGACCCAGATCTTCGCCGCGCGGTAGGCACCGGCGTAGCGCACGGTCGAGGTGACGATCTGCGTGCCGGTGGATGCGTCCTCATCGAGTGACTTCGGCGGCGCATCCTGCGCAGTGCGGTCGCGCCGGAGGATCGCGAAGTCGGAGTACGGTTTCGCCCTGGGGAAGGCGGCCGGGTCGGAGAACGTGCTGCGCGCTACCGGCGCGGCTTTCGCCGACGTGTGCGGCTGGAGCCAGACGTTGGGGGCGATCTGCCGGTAGCCGGCCGGCACCGCACCGACTGCGGGGGTACCATCGGCCACGATCGCGAATCCGGCCTCGCCGAGCGCACCGTCGCCGATCGCGCTCCCGGGGGCCGCGCTCGTGACGCCGGAGCACAGCGATGCCGAACCTGTCTTGCCGGGCCCGATGGAGAGGATGCAGACCTCGTTCGTCGCGTCGACGGCGATCCAGAGGCCGTCCCCGCCGATCGTGCCCAGGCGGCGGGCCGACTCGGGCACGAGGCGCGTGTCGACCGAGAGGAACCCGGCGGGCAGCACGTCGTCCGACATCCGCTGCTGCCGCAGGACCGCCAGCTGCGAGTAGGGGAACCCCGACGGCGTGATGGGCTCGAGGACCGGCACCGGATGCGCCGCCTCCACCTCCGCCTGCCTCGGCCCGAAGAGCAGGATGCCCGTCACCGCGAGCACCCCGACGGCGATCGCCGCCCCCGCCACACGTTCGATCCTCACGGCTCCCCCTTCGTCGTCGAGCCGATCCTAGGGGCTCCGGCGCAACCGGCGCTCGCCCCCTCTCGGGTGACCGTCGGGTCGCGGCGCCGCGCGTCGACCCGGCAGAAAGTCTCTCGAATTGTCGGACAATCTGCTAGATTGCCGGTCAATGTCACTTCCTCTCGCGACCAGCAGCGGTGCCGAGATCTCGCGCGCCCCCGCCGAGGTCGCCCAGGTGCTGCGCGCCGACGTCGTGTCGGTCCGCATCGGCCCGGGCGAGGCCGTCACCGAGGCCGCCGTGGCGAGCCGCTTCGGGGTGTCGCGCTCGACCGCGCGGCTCGCCATCGACCAGCTCGTCGGGGCGGGGCTCCTGCGGCGCGAAGCGAACCGCGGTGCGCGGGTGCCGATCCTGAGCCGCGCCGACATCGTCGACCTCTACGACAATCGCGCCCTCGTCGAGGCCGCCGCCCTCCGGGCGCTGGCCGAGCGGGGCTCCGTCCCGCCCGACGCGGTGCGTCACAACCGCTCTCTCGCCACCGCGCCCGACTCCGCACCCTTCGCCGCCGACGACATCGCCTTCCACCGCGCCCTCGTCGCCAGCCAGTCGAGCCCGCGCCTGACGCGGATGCACGAGAGCCTCCTCGGCGAGATCGAGCTGTGCATCGGTCAGGTCGACGCGAACGCCCTCTGGCGCCCCGCCGACATCGCCCGGCAGCACGCCCATGTGCTCGACGCCGTCGTCGCCGCCGACGCCGACCTCGCCGCGCGCCTCGTCCGCGAGCACATCGTCACCTCGCGCGACCGGCTCCTCGAGCACGTCGACGCGGCCCGCCCCACGACTTCCACCCCCCGACCCCACCAGGAGACACAGCGATGACGCAGCGTCAGTTCCCCAAGCCGGCCGAGCTCCTCGAGTACATGCAGTTCAAGAAGCCGCAGCTCGACGGAAAGAAGCGGCGTCTCGACGCGGCGCTCACGATCGACGACCTCCGTTCGATCGCGAAGCGACGCACCCCGAAGGCCGCCTTCGACTACACCGACGGCTCGGCCGAGGGCGAGATCTCGATCACGAGGGCCCGCCAGGCCTTCCAGGACGTCGAGTTCCACCCGCAGGTGCTCCGCGACGTGGCGAACGTCGACACGACCGCGACCGTGTTCGGCGGCACGTCGGCGCTGCCGTTCGGCATCGCCCCGACGGGCTTCACTCGCCTGATGCAGACCGAGGGCGAGATCGCGGGGGCAGGAGCCGCCCGCGCGGCCGGCATCCCCTTCTCGCTCTCCACCCTCGGCACGACCTCCATCGAGGACGTCGCCCGGGCCAACTCCGGCGGCCGCAACTGGTTCCAGCTCTACGTCATGCGCGACCGCGAGGTCTCCTACGGCCTCGTGGAGCGGGCTGCTAAGGCCGGCTTCGACACGCTCCTCTTCACGGTCGACACCCCCGTGGCCGGAGCCCGGCTCCGCGACAAGCGCAACGGGTTCTCGATCCCGCCGCAGCTCACTCCGGGCACCGTGCTCAACGCGATCCCGCGACCGTGGTGGTGGATCGACTTCCTCACGACGCCCAAGCTCGAGTTCGCCTCGCTGGCCTCGACCGGCGGGACGGTGGGCGACCTCCTCGACTCGGCCATGGACCCGACCATCAGCTTCGACGACCTGCGGGTGATCCGCGACATGTGGCCGGGCAAGCTCGTCATCAAGGGCGTGCAGAACGTCGACGACGCCCGGAAGTTCGCCGACTTCGGGGTCGACGGCATCGTCCTGTCCAACCACGGCGGCCGCCAGCTCGACCGCGCGCCCATCCCGTTCCACCTGCTGCCGGAGGTCGTGCGCGAGGTCGGCTCCGACCTCGACGTCGTCGTCGACACGGGCATCATGAACGGCGCCGACATCGTCGCGTCGATCGCGCTCGGCGCGAGCTTCACCCTGGTCGGGCGCGCGTACCTCTACGGCCTCATGGCCGGCGGACGCGAGGGGGTCGACCGGATGATCGCGATCCTCTCCGACCAGATCGTCCGCACGATGAAGCTGCTCGGGGCGCACTCCCTCGAGGAGCTGACGCCCGCGCACGTGACGCAGCTCGAGCGCATGGCGCCGCGCGCTCGCTCGCGCAGCTAGCGCCGGGCGGGCGTCGCCCGCGGCTCGTACACGACGGGCGGGTGAGCCGCCCGGACGAGCGCGCGGAGCGACTCCAGGCTCCCCCGCACGAGGCCGGCGGCCCGCGCCTGCACGAGCACGTTCCCGATGGCCGTCGCCTCGACGGGGCCGGCGAGGACCGTGCGGCCGGAGCGGTCGGCCGTGAGGCGGCAGAGCAGCTCGTTGAGCGAGCCGCCGCCGACGACGTGGACCGTCGTGATCCGCCGTCCCGACAGCCGCTCGGCGGTGTCGAGCGTCGAGGCGTACGCGGCGGCCAGCGACTCCAGGATGCTGCGCACGACCTCGGCGCGCGTCTCGGGGGGCCGGACCGAGTGCTCGACGCACCACTCCCGGATCCTGCCGGGGATGTCGCCCGGGGGCGTGAACCGGTCGTCGGCCGCGTCGAAGACCGCCACGGGCCCGGCGACCTCGGCGGCGGCGGCCAGGAGCGAGGCGAGGTCGCTGCTGCGCGCGGAGTCGTTCGTCGCGGCGTCGTCCCAGAAGCGCATCGACTCGCTCAGGAGCCACAGCCCGGAGATGTTCTTGAGGAACCGCACGCGCCCGTCGACCCCGCCCTCGTTGGTGAAGTTCGCCGCCCGGGCGTCCTCCGTCACGATCGGGGCGTCGAGTTCGACGCCGACCAGCGACCAGGTGCCGCTCGAGATGTAAGCGGAGCCCTCGTCGACCAGCGGGACGCCGACGACCGCCGAGGCCGTGTCGTGCGACCCGACGGTCGTGACGGGGACGGCCCGGGCGACGCCGATCCTGCGTCCGAGCTCCGGCAGGAGTCCGCCGATCGTCGTCCCGGGGTCGACGAGCGGCGCGAAGAGGCTCGTGGGCAGGCCGAGTCGCTCGAACAGCACCGGGTCCCAGTCCCGCGTTACGGCCGACAGCAGCCCCGTGGTCGAGGCGTTCGTGCGCTCGGTCGCGTCGACGCCGGTCAGCCAGCGGCCGAGGAGATCCGGCACGAGGAGGGCGCGGTCGGCCAGCCCGAGGGTGCCCGCCTCCCGGTCGGCGACGAGCTGGAAGAGCGTGTTGAACGGCAGGTGCGCGAGCCCCGTCCGGCGGTACGCTTCCTTCGCCGACAGCGACTCCTGCGCGGCCCGCACGCCGAGGGCCGTCCGCTCGTCGCGGTAGTGGTACGGCATCCCGACGAGCCGCCCCGACCGCAGGAGCCCGTAGTCCACCGCCCACGAGTCGATCCCGATCGAGGCGAGCGCAGGAGCCGCCCGCACGGCCTCGCCGAGCCCGTCGCCGATCGCGGTCCACAGCCCGAGGAGGTCCCAGTGCAGCCCGAGGCGCCCGTCCTCCTCCGGCACCGCCACCGGGCGGTTCGGGAACCGGGCCACGTGCTGCAGCCGGAGCTCGTCCCGGCCGACGTGCCCGACGACGACCCGGCCGCTCGTGGCTCCGAGGTCGACGGCCGCGACGGATCCCGACGACCCGGGAGAGCGCGCGGTCACCGCAGGAAGGCCGCTGCGACCCCCGCGTCGACCGGGATGTGGAGCCCGGTCGTGTGCGACAGGTCGCCGGCGGTGAGGACGAAGACGGCGTTGGCGACGTTCTCGGGCAGCACCTCGCGCTTCAGCAGCGTGCGCTGCGCGTAGTAGGCGCCGAGCTCCTCCTCCGGCACCCCGTAGACGGCCGCGCGCTTGGCGCCCCAGCCGCCGGCGAAGATGCCGGAGCCGCGGACGACGCCGTCGGGGTTGATCCCGTTGACGCGCACGCCGTACTCCCCGAGCTCGGCCGCGAGCAGCCGCACCTGGTGCGCCTGGTCGGCCTTCGTCGCCGAGTAGGCGATGTTGTTGGGCCCGGCGAACACCGAGTTCTTCGACGAGATGTAGACGATGTCGCCGCCGAGGTCCTGATCGATGAGGACGCGCGCGGCGGCGCGGCTCACGAGGAACGACCCCTTCGCCATCACGTCGTGCTGGAGGTCCCAGTCGGCGACCGTCGTCTCGAGGAGCGACTTCGACAGGCTCAGCCCGGCGTTGTTGACGACGAGGTCGAGGCCGCCGAAGGCGAGGAGGGCCTCCTGGATCGCCGCGGCGATGTCGTCCTCGCTCGTCACGTTCGCTCTCACGCCGATCGCGACGTCCGAGGAGCCGAGCTCCGCAGCGGCGGCCCGCGCCTTCTCGAGGTCGAGGTCGGCGATGACGACGCAGGCGCCCTCCGCCGCGAGCCGGGTCGCGATGGCCTTGCCGATGCCCGAGGCGGCGCCCGTGACGAGGGCGATGCGCGTGGCGAGCGGCTTCGGCGCAGGACGCCGGGCGAGCTTCGCCTCCTCCAGAGCCCAGTACTCGATGCGGAACTTCTCGCTCTCGTCGATCGGTGCGTACGAGGAGATCGCCTCCGCACCGCGCATGACGTTGATGGCGTTGAGGTAGAACTCCCCCGCCACGCGCGCGGTCTGCTTGTCCGCCCCGTAGGAGAACATCCCCACGCCCGGGACGAGCACGATCGCGGGGTCGCCGCCGCGGATCGCGGGCGACTCGGGCGTCGCGTGCCGGTCGTAGTAGGCCTGGTAGTCGGCGCGGTACTCGCCGTGGAGCTCCCGGAGCCGAGCGATCGACTCCTCGACGGTGGCCGTCGGCGGCAGGTCGAGCAGGAGCGGCTTCACCTTCGTCCGCAGGAAGTGGTCGGGGCAGCTCGTCCCCAGGGCCGCGAGACGCGGGTGCTCGGCGCTCGACAGGAACTCGAGGACCTCGGGGGCGTCGGAGAAGTGCCCGACCTGAGCCCTGTCCGTGGAGACGAGGCCGCGCATCGCGGGGGCGAGGGCCGCCGCCCGCTCGCGCCGTGACTCCTGCGGGAGCGCGGCGAAGCCGTCGAGGGCCGGGCCGAACGGCTCCGGTCGACCGTGCTTCTCGATGTAGGCGGCGGCCGCGGCGATGATGGAGAGGGAGTTGGCCTCCGCCTCGTCGGAGGTGTCGCCCCAGGCGGTGATGCCGTGCCCGCCGAGGATCGTCCCGATCGCCTGCGGGTTCGCGGCCCGGATCGCGGCGATGTCCTCGCCGAGCTGCCAGCCGGGGCGCCGCCACGGCACCCAGACGACGCGGTCGCCGAAGATCGTCGACGTCAGCGCCTCCCCGTCGGCGCTCGTCGCGAGGGCGATGCCGGAGTCGGGGTGCAGGTGGTCGACGTGGCGCGCGTCGACGAGGCCGTGCATGGCCGTGTCGATCGACGGGGCCGCGCCTCCGGCGCCGTGGAGGACGTAGTCGAAAGCCGCGACCATCTCGTCCTCGCGCTCGACGCCGGGGTAGACGTCGCGGAGCGCGCGGAGGCGGTCGAGCCGCAGGACGGCCAGCCCCTTCTCGGTCAGCGTGCCGAGGTCGCCGCCGGAGCCCTTGACCCAGAGCAGCTCGACCTCCTCGCCGGTCACCGGGTCGATCCCCGGGCCCTTGGCGGACGTGTTGCCGCCGGCGTAGTTCGTGGTGCGCGGATCCGCGCCGAGGCGATTGGAGCGGGCGATCAGGTCGGCGCTGGCGGTGGTCGTGGTGGTGTCCGTCATCGCTCAGGCGCTCCAGCTCAGCTGCTTGCCACCGACGCGCTCCTCGGCCAGCTTCCGCTGGTGGCCCGAGGCGAGATAGGCGGCCATGGGGTCCGCGGGGAGGCCGCGGGCGGCACGCCACTCCGCGAGCGCCGGCCGGACGTCGGTGTAGAAGGCGTCCATCAGGATGCCGTTGGCGCCGAGGACGTCGTGCTGCTCCTGCGCGGCCGTCAGCGCGACCCGGTCGACGAGGAGCGCGCGGGCCGTCATCTCCTGCACGTTGAGGACCGAGCGGATCTGACCGGGGATCTTGTCCTCGACGTTGTGGCACTGGTCGAGCATGAAGGCGACCGGCGAGTCGGGATCGAGGCCGCCGCCGTTGACGACCTCGAACAGGATGCGGAAGAGCTGGAACGGGTCCGCCGCCCCCACGATGAGGTCGTCGTCGGCGTAGAAGCGCGAGTTGAAGTCGAACGAGCCGAGTTTGCCGAGGCGCAGGAGCTGCATGACGATGAACTCGATGTTGGTGCCCGGAGCGTGGTGACCGGTGTCGAGGCAGGTGTACGCCTTGGGGCCGAGGGCCGAGACCTGGGCAAAGCTCGTCCCCCAGTCGGGGACGTCGGTGTGATAGAACGCCGGCTCGAAGAACTTGTACTCGAGAACGAGTCGCTGGTCGTCGCCGAGGCGGTCGTAGATCGCGGCGAGGGACTCCGCGAGGTGGTCCTGCCTCGAGCGGAGCGAATCCTGCCCCGGGTAGTTCGAGCCGTCGGCCAGCCAGATCTTGAGGTCGCGGGAGCCCGTGGCGTCCATGACGTCGATGCAGCGGAAGTGGTGGTCGATCGCCTCCTGCCGGACGCTCCGGTCGGAATGCGCCAGGCTGCCGAACTTGTACCGGTCGTCCTGGAAGGTGTTGCTGTTGATCGTCCCGAGGCTGACGCCGAGGCCCTCCGCGTGGGAGCGGAGCTCCGAGAAGTCGTCGACCAGGTCCCACGGGATGTGGAGCGCGACCGACGGCGCGAGCCCGGTGTAGTCGTTCACGGTGGCGGCGTCGGCGATCTTCTCCTCCGCGGTGCGGGGCGTGCCCGCCGTGCCGAAGACCTTGAAGCGGGTCCCGGAGTTGCCGAAGGCCCAGCTGGGCAGCTCGATGGCCTGTCGCTCCAGCACGGGGGCGATGTCGGCGAAGGTGGTCATGCCTGGTTCTCCTCACAACTCTGTGATCGGCTCGTGTGTCGGTCGTCGTGGAACTGTTCCGTGAGCGGTGCTGATGAACAGCGCGCGTGAATCGTTTCAATGCGACGTGAGATCACAGTAGGGGCTGCGGGCGGGGCGCGCAAGCGACCCCGGCGCCGTCGGCGACTCTGGCATGATCGGCGTGGGTGGTCCGGGTCGGACGACCCGTGCCCCGGAGAGGAGCCGGCCGTGTCCACCATCAGCGTGCGCGACGTGGCGGCCCTCGCGGGCGTCTCGGTCGGGACCGTCTCCAACGTCCTCAACCGCCCCGACAAGGTGTCCGAGGGTACGGTCCGTCGCGTGCAGGACGCCATCGACTCGCTCGGCTTCATCCGCAACGACGCCGCGCGCCAGCTCCGTGCCGGCCGGAGCCACAGCTTCGGCCTCATCGTCCTCGACGCCGGCAACCCGTTCTTCTCCGATCTGGCGCGCGGCGCCGAGGATCGCGCCGCCGAGGAGGGCCTGAGCGTCCTCCTCGGGAACAGCGGCGACGACCTCGACCGCGAGGCCGCCTACATCGACCTGTTCGAGCAGCAGCGCGTCAGCGGCGTCCTCCTCTCCCCGATCGGCGACCGGGTCGGCCGACTGGAGCGGCTCCGCAGCCGCGGGATCGCGGCCGTCCTCGTCGACCGCGCCGTCGACGGGTCGGCGTTCTCGTCCGTGTCGGTCGACGACGTCGCGGGCGGCCGGATCGCCGCGACGCACCTCCTCGACATCGGCCGCCGCCGGCTGGCCTTCGTCGGCGGCCCGAGCACGACCGCCCAGGTCGCCGACCGGCTCGACGGCGCGCAGGATGCGGTGGGCCGCGTGACCGGGGCGACCCTCGAGATCCTGCCCACCGCCGCCCTCACCGTGCTCGAGGGCCGAAGCGCCGGAGAGGCGATCGCGGCCCGCCCCCGGTCCGACCGGCCCGACGCGATCTTCTGCGCCAACGACCTCGTGGCGGTGGGCGTGCTGCAGGGCCTCGGGATCCTCGGCGGCGTCGAGGTGCCGGGCGAGATCGCCCTGATCGGCTACGACGACATCGCCTTCGCGCAGGCGACGGTCGTGCCGCTGTCGTCGGTGCGGCAGCCGGCCGAGCTGATCGGTCGGACGGGGCTGGAGCTCCTGCTGGCCGAATCGGTCGAGGGGTGGGCGGGCGAGCCGCAGCGGGTGGTGTACCAGCCGGAGCTGGTCGTGCGGGGGTCGACCGTGTCCGACGCCGGGCGCTGACGCCCGTCGGGGGCTGTCCGCGGCCGCACGCGGCAGCCCGAGACTCCACGTTCGGCCACGTTTCCCGAAAGTGAGTGGCGTGTCGTGGAGTCTCGCCCGGGCGTGGCGCAACAGCGCCCGCGAGACTCCACGATTGGCCACGTTTCCCGAAAGTGAGTGGCGTGTTGTGGAGTCTCGCGGGGCGAGAGGCCGGGCCGGGCCGGGCCGGGCTACGGGAGCTGGTGACCCGCGGCGGTGAAGAGGCGGTACCACTCCGGGCGGGTCAGGGGCACGTCGGAGCCCGCCGCCGACGCCCGGAGGTGGTCGACGTTCGTGGTGCCGAGCACGACCTGCATGTTCGCGGGGTGGCGCGTGATCCACGCGACGGCGATGGCCGCCGGCTCGACGTCGTACTTCGCCGCGAGCTCGTCGAGCGCCGTGTTGAGGGCGCCGTAGTTCTCGCGGTCGCCGAGGAACACGCCGTCGAAGAAGCCCTTCTGGAACGGCGACCACGCCTGCAGCACGATGTCGTTGATCCGGGCGTACTCGACGAGCTGGTTGTCGCGGTCGATCGACTGGTCGAGACCGGCCATGTTCGCGGCGACGCCCTGCGCGAGGATCGGCGCGTGCGTGATGCTGAGCTGCACCTGGTTCACGATGAGCGGCTGTCGCACGGAGCGCTTCAGCAGCTCGACCTGGAGCGGCATCTGGTTGGAGACGCCGAAGTTCTTCACCTTGCCGGCCGATTCGAGGGCGTCGAACGCCGCGGCGACCTCGTCGGGCTCGACCAGGATGTCGGGGCGGTGGAGCAGCAGGATGTCGAGGTGGTCGGTCTTCAGCGCCTTCAGCGACTCGTCGACCGACTCCAGGATGTGCTCGGTCGAGAAGTCCCAGTAGCCGTCGCGGATCCCGACCTTCGACTGCAGAACGACGTCGTCGCGCTCGGACGACGTCAGGGTCACGGCGTCGCCGAAGCGGCGCTCGCACTCGTGCGGCGTGTCGCCGTAGACGTCGGCGTGGTCGAAGAAGTTGATCCCGAGGTCGCGGGCGCTCCCCCAGAGGGCGCGGATCTGGTCGTCCGTCAGCGGCGCGATGCGCATCAGGCCCAGGATGATGTTCGAGGAGTCGTGGGTGGAATTCGGCAACGTCATCGTCTTCATCCCCCAAGTCTGCTCCCTGTAGCGTGAGCGGTGTGACGGTCAACGGTGCGGTGTCGTTCTGGTTCCGGGGTGGCGGGCTGCCCGCCCAGCGCCCTCCGCTCGACGGCGACGAGACCTGCGATGTGGCGATCGTCGGAGCCGGGTTCACCGGCCTGTGGACCGCCTACTACCTGAGTGCGCTCGACCCGGCCCTGCGGATCCTGCTGCTCGAGAGCCGCTTCGCCGGCTACGGGGCGTCGGGCCGCAACGGCGGCTGGCTCACCAACAGCATCACGGGCGGGCGGGAGCACTACCTCCGCGAGCACGGCCGCGAGGCCGTCGGGCGCTTCCAGCTCGCGGCCAACGAGACGGTCGACGAGGTGATCCGGGTCGCCGCCGCCGAGGGGATCGACGCCGACATCGTCAAGGGCGGTGAGCTCACCGTGGCGCGGACCCCGGCGCAGCTCGCCCGGCTCCGCGCCTTCGCCGCGGCGGAGGCCGCCTGGCCGGAGGCGGGTGCGACGCTCCTCTCGGCCGACGAGTCGGCGAGCAGGATCCGCATCGCCGGCACCCTGGGCGGCCTCCACCACCCGCACGCCGCTCGCATCCAGCCGGCCAAGCTCGTCCGCGGTCTGGCCGAGGCCGTCGAGCGCCGCGGCGTCCGCATCGTCGAGGGCACGACGGTGCGCGAGATCCGGCCCGGAGCGGCGGTGACGGACAGGGGGACGGTCACGGCCCGCCACATCCTGCGCGCCACCGAGGGCTTCACGGCCGACCTCCGGGGGCACCACCGCGACTGGGTCCCGCTCAACTCGTCGATGATCGTGACCGAGCCGCTCCCCGCGAGTGCCTGGGCGGAGCTCGGCTGGCAGGGCCGCGACGTCGTCGGCGACCTGGCTCACGTCTACATGTACGCGCAGCGCACCGCGGACGACCGCATCGCGCTCGGCGGCCGCGGCGTGCCCTACCGCTTCGGGTCGCGGGTCGACGTCGACGGGGCGACGGCTCCGGCGACCGTCGACGCGCTCCGCAGGATTCTCGCCGAGATGTTCCCCGCCGCGAGCGCGGCCCGCATCGACCACGCCTGGTCGGGCGTGCTCGGCGTCCCCCGCGACTGGCGGGCGACCGTGACCCTCGATGCCCGGACCGGCCTCGGCTGGGCGGGTGGCTACGTCGGGACCGGCGTCACGTCGACGAACCTGGCGGGCCGGACGCTCGCCGACCTCGTCCTCGGCCGCGACACCGAGCTGACGCGCCTGCCCTGGGTCGGTCACCGCGTGAGGCCCTGGGAGGTCGAGCCGCTCCGCTTCGCCGGCGTCCGTGGCCTCTACGCGGCCTACCGGCTGGCCGATCGGCAGGAGGATCGGGGCGTCTCCGCCCGGACCTCGCCCCTCGCCCTCCTCGCCGATCGCGTGTCGGGCCACTGATGCGGAGCGCGACGCCAAGGCGCGCCGTGTAGCGTTCTCGACATGCTCTGGGCCGTCCTCCTCGTCGTCGTCGGGCTCGTCGCGCTCGTGACGGGCATGGTCGGCCTGCTGGTCGTCCAGGGGCGCCGCAAGTCGGAGGACCTCACCGTGCGGTTCCGCTACGCGGCGCTCGGCGGCGTGCTCGTCGGCCTGATCGGTCTCGGGATCTTCGCCGCGACCGGCGGTTTCACCGGGTCCTAGCTCGGCACGGGGCTCGACAGCGTCCCGCGCATGATCGACGCGCCCGAGTGCGTCGGATCGCCGTCGTCCGGCTCGGCCGAGACGTCCACGAGCGGGAAGCGCCGCACGTCGACGCCGACGGGGACCGTGAAGGTCCCGTGCGTGCCGTCCATCAGGCCCACGCTCACGAGCCCCGACAGGTCGGAGCGCATCAGCCAGACCTCCCGGAGCGGCTCGCCCGCGGGGGCGGTCCCGGTGCCGGGTCGCATGTCGACGACGAGGGTCAGAGCGCCGTCACGGGCCCTCTCGAGGGTCGCGGTGCCCTTCGCGCCCGGCCATCCGGGGAGGGCCTCGAGGCGGGCCTCGGAGACGACCTTCTGCCCGGGTGTGCCGACGGCGTCGCGCAGGAGCCCCGATCCGGCGATCCCGCCCAGAACGCCGAGCACGGCCGCCGCCGCCGTGATCGGCAGCCAGAGCGCCAGGCGGAGCGACCGGCGCCGTGGACGCAGCGCGGCGGCGCGCTCGGGCGCGGCGGGCAGCTCGGGCGCGGCGGCGCGCTCGGGCGCGGCGGGCAGCTCGGCGACCCCAGCAGTCTCGGCGGCGACGGGCGTCGTCGCGACGGGCTCGAAGCCGAGCTCGTCGCGGATCCTGCCCCAGACCTCGGGGCCGGGACGGTCGAGATCGACTCCGCGGGACGACCGTCCGAGCGCGACCGTGCGGCGCAGCTCGTCCAGATCGGCGGAGCACGTGGGGCAGGAGGACAGGTGCTCGCGCTGGGCGGGCAGAGCCGCCGCGTCGTCGAGCGCGACGATCGCGAGGGTCTCCTCGTCGATGTGTGTCATTCGGTCACCTCCAGTCGTGTTCGGAGCCGAGCCAGACTTCGACGGATGTGACTTTTCACGGTGCCGAGGGGCAAACCGAGAGTATCCGCGATCTGGGTGTGGGTGAGGTCGTCATAGAAGGCCAGGTGCATGACCCGGCGGGGCACCTCGTCGAGGCGGTCGAGCTCCGAGGCCACCATGAGGCGCTCGGCGACGTCGAGCCCGACGTCGGGGGCGGGGGGCGGCTCCTGCGCGACGGCCTCCTCGAGGCGGAGTCTCCTCGCCCGCTCGGCGTGGACGTCGGCGATGCAGTTCCTGGTGATCCCGACGAGCCAGGCCGACAGCGGACCTCGGTCGGCGTCGAACGTCGCCCGTCCGCGCCAGGCCCGGACGAAGACCTTCTGCGTGACGTCCTCCGCCTCGCCCACGTCGGCGAGGGCGCGGAGAGCGAGGGTGTAGACGAGGGGCGACCACCGCGTGTACGCCTCTTCCAGAGCGCGCTCGTCGCCGTCGCCGAAGGCGTCGAACAGGCGATTGTCGTCCGGGGAGGTCGTGGTCACGTCGTCGTGGGGCCTTTCCACGGCCGGTCGGGGCCGATCGATCGATGGTAGTGCGCGCACCGTCGTCACCGCTGGTCACACCGGGCTGGCCGTGATGACGAGGTTGCTCAGGTAGTGGTGCGTCCGGTAGTCGAACTCGCCGCCGCAGGTGACGAGGACGAGCCGCCGTGCCCCCGAGGTGTCGAAGATCGACTTCCACGGCACCGCCGTCTTCGTGATCATCGTCGCGGAGTCGACGGCGAAGACCTTCCGGGAGCCGTCGGTGTCCGTCAGCGTGATGCGCGTCCCCTTCGGCACGTCGACGAGGTGCGAGAACGGACCGATGCCGTAGCCGACGGCGTCGACGTGGGCCCCGAGGACGGTCGTGCCCGATGGGGCCGACGGTGCCGCGCTGAAGCGGTACCAGCCGGCGATCTTCGGATCGGCGGGAAGGTCCATCTCCCCCCTGGCGTCGACGCCCTTGGCCTCGACCGGCACGTCGATGCCGGCCCAGTCGACCGCGAGTCGCGCGGGCGACGCCGGTGCGGGGGCGATCGGGGGCACCGTCGCCACGACCTGCGGGATCTCCGGGTCGGTGGTGCCGCTCGAGGGGGTCGCCGTCGGGGAGGGCGTCGGCGTGGCCGACGGGACGGGGGCGGGAGCCACGGCGGCGGGCTGCGAGGTCACCGCCGTGCATCCTGCGAGCAGCACCAGGGCCGCCGCCGAGGCCGCGAGGCCCCGGGCGACGGCCGCGGTGAGGCGGGGCATGGTCAGCGCTTCTCCTCGAGCACCGACTCCTGCCGGAGGGCGGTGCGGCGACGCACCGTCAGGACGCCCGCGGCGCCGAGGGCGAGGAGCGCGGCGAGCGCGCCCGCGATCCACGGGGTGTCGGTCGGACGGTTCGTGGCGACGAGGCCCTCGTTACCCGCGGGCACACCGTTCGGGCCGGTGCCGAGGCCGCCGATCGTCTGCGTGGCGAGAGCGAGGGTCTTGTCGTTCAGGCTGCCCCACGCGTAGACGATCGTGTCGGCGCCTTCGGCCACCTTCACGTCGGCCGGGCCGATGACCGGCGCCGTCGTGCCGGCGGCGGCCACGGAGGCCGAGACCGTCCCGGCGGGAAGGGTGAGCGCCTTCTCGTTCGGGTTCGTGAGACCCGAGATCACGGCCTTGCCGCCCGCGAGGACGTCGACGGCCGGAGCCGCGGCGACGTGGCGGACGATCAGGCGACCCTGACCGGCCGGGATCGTCGAGGTGTCGTTCGTGAAGAGCGTGGCGGTCGGGCTCCCGTCGGTCTTGTCGTGGGCGACGGCGGTGTAGTTTCCGCCGGCCGCGAGGTCGACCGTGATGGGTCCGATGATCGGCTTCGAGGCGTCGGTGGCGTCGCCGGCCGTGATGGCGATCTCGTGGGATCCCGCGGGGACGTCGAGCGGGCCGGCCATCATTCCGGGCGTGAAGTCGTCGATGGCGCGCTTGCCGTCGAGGTAGACGTCGACGGTGACCTTCGGGACCGCGTGCAGCACGGTCAGGGTGGCGTCTCCGGTGGCCGCCGAGGCGGGAACGGCGCTCGCCAGCGCGACGAGTGCGCCGGCGGCGAGGCCGGCGATGAGGGTCTTTCGCATGGTGGGAATCCTCCTGATGGCCCGAGGGCCGGACGAGTGATGCGGCTGCCGGCTCTGGCAGTCGTGTGTACTACTCGTCGGAGGGTGCTCCCGGATGCACCCGGCCCGAAAAAAGTTCCGGAGCGGGTGCGGACGCCGCGATTCAGACCGGCACGGCCCGGAGCTCGCGCTGGATCGCGAGCGCGAAGTCGCGCAGGAGCCGCAGGTCGACCGAGTCGGCGTCCCGCGGCTCCCGGTCGAAGACGCAGAGGGCCCCGACCCGCGTGCCGTCAGCCGCCTCGACCGGGTACCCGGCGTAGAAGTGCCAGTCGGAGTCGAGGTGCGCGGCTCGCGGGTCGCTCCGGGCGTCGCCGACGACGAACGGCTCCGCGCGCGACACCGTCGTCGCGCAGAACGACCGGTCGAGCGGCACCTCCCGGATGTCCACTCCGGCGACGGCCTTGTTCCACTGGCGGTCCTCGTCGATCACGCTGAAAGCGGCTCCGCCGGTGCCGAAGAGCGTCCTGGCGCGCCCGACGATCTCGTCGAAGCGCCGCTCGGCCGGGGTGTCGACGAGCCGGAGCTCCCAGAGGGTGGCGAGCCGTCGCTCCTCGGCCTGCGGCCGGTTGCGGGCCGCTCGGGCGAGGCGGTCGCCCTCGGCGACGTCGTCGAGGAGCGGGGCCAGAGAGGTCGCCACGACGACACCCCACTCGAAGAAGCGGTGCGACGCGAGGGAGGCCTCGACCTCGACCGGCGGTGCGACGTAGCGGGCCCGGGCGTCGAGAGAGCAGATCCGGCGCGTCACCGCGTTGAGGCGCTCCGCCCAGGTGTCCGAGAGGGCGGCGGCGCGGGTCCGGTAGGCCGGGAGCGAGGACGGCGGCTGGATCCCGACGACGACGACGGGCGTGTGCGGCGCGGAGAGGCGGGAGACCCGGGCGAGGAGGCGGCGGAGCGACGCGGCCCAGCGCTGCTCGGGCAGGAACCGGAAGGCGTCGCTCCCGCCGACGGCGATCACGACGGCGTCGTAACCGCGGAGGTCGCGCTCCCCGAGGTGGCGCGCCACGGCGTCGATGTCCCAGGACGGGTCCGCGAGCACGTCGACGTCGGCACCCCGTGACGTCCGGCCGCTGACCGCTCGCGCGAGATGGCCGGCGACGGCGAGGTCCTGGCAGGTGACCCCGGCTCCGACGGCCGGATCTCCCCCGCCGATGACGAGCACCCGGTCGGGGTCGATCCCGGGTGCATGGGCCCGCGACGCCCCCGAGGGGTGAGGCGCGCGCGCGAGCGACGTCTCGATGAGGCGCGCGTGCTGCCGCCGGGGCAGCCGCAGGAGGGCAGGGAGGAGCGACGTCATGGTGATCTCCGAGTGGTGGGTTCGGCGCACCGGCGAGGTCGTGCAGCGTCGTCCTGATCCGTGGACGACCGACCGCGCAGTGCCTGATGCACCCACCCTAGGTGGGGCATTAGGAGGACACCACCCTCCCGAAGAGGGGCCGCGATCGGCCGCGGCGGCGGCCCGCCTAGAGCTCGATGCCCGTGCTGAAGACGCGCGTGACGGGCGGCTTCGCGAGGATCTGGCCGAGGCGGTTCGCGCCCTCCGGCGTGGCGCGCCAGGCGACGTAGGCGTCGTGCGCGGCCGTCGTCTCCCAGGTCTCGATGACGACGAGGCTCGTCGGGTCGGCGTCGTCGCGGACCACCCGGAGGGCCTCGCAGCCGTCGAACTCGATGGTCTGGGCGAGGGTCTCGCGGACGATCTCGTCGACTCCCTCGGCGTCGTCTTTCAGGGTGGTCTCGAGGAACACGATCGTCGACATGGTCGGCCTTTCGTCGGGGGGGGTGGTGGTGGGGTGCAGGATGCCCGGGGCGATGCCCCTCGCGTCAGCGCGCGAACAGCTCGGCGAGCCGGGCGAGGTCGTCCTCGTCGGAGAACTCGCCGCCGCCCTCGTGCCCGTTGTACGGCCAGACGCGGATGCTCTTCTCGCCCGCGTAGGCGTTGAACGCGCCGAACACGGTGGACGGCGGGCACACCGAATCCATCAGGGCCGTCGTGAACCACGCCGGGGCGGTGGCGCGTCGCGCGAAGTTGACCCCGTCGAAGTACGCCAGGGTCTCGTGCACTCTGTCCGCCTTGCCCCGGTGGACGGCGAGGTAGCGGCCGATCTCCTTGTAGGGGTCGCTGTCGGTGATGACCGTGGCGCGCGGGAAATCGCAGAGGAACGGCACCCGGGGGAAGACCCCGGCGAGCCCCTCGACGAGACCGGCCACGGCCAGCGAGATGCCGCCGCCCTGGCTTCCCCCGAGTACGGCGATGCGGCCTCCGTCGACGACGTCGAGCGAGCGCGCGAGGTCGACGGCGCGCACGGCGTCAGTGAACACGCGGCGGTAGTAGTAGGTGTCGCGGTCGTCGATGCCGCGGGTCATGAAGCCGGGGCCCTGGGGGCCGCTGCCGGCAGGATCCGGAGTGTCGCCACCGCCCCAGACCGAGCCCTGGCCGCGGGTGTCGACGAGCAGGTGGGCGTAGCCGGCCGAGGCCCAGAGGAGGTCGCTGATCGCTCGGCCTCGCCCGCCGCCGTAGCCCTGGTACTGGACGACCGTCGGCAGCGGTCCGGTGGCCCCGTGCGGGACCCGGAGCCAGGCGCGGACCCGGTCGCCGCGGTAGCCGGAGAACGTCACGTCGTGGACGTCGATCGTGGTGAGGCCGGTGTCGACGAGGACGATCTCGGGGTCGAGGTCGAATCCCCGGCTCTCGTCGAGGGTGGTCCGCCAGAACGAGTCGAAGTCGGCGGGATCGGTCTGCGAGCTCCGGTACGCACGGAGATCTTCTTCGGCCAGGTCGACGAACATGGTCCGAGCTTAGGAGCTAGCGGCCCGCACCGCCCGCGCGTCGCCGCGCCTGGGCCCACCCGGATCCGGCCCCCATGTGCTCGATGCCCGAGAGGTGGTCGAAGACGATGTTGGTCTGGGTCGACGCGACCGAGGTGTCCATGCTGAGCTGCTGCGCCACGAAGTCGCGGAGCTGCGCCGTCGACGAGCACGCGACGTGGATGAAGAAGTCGTCGGCCCCGCCGAGGAAGAAGACGTTGAGCACGTTCGGCAGTGTGATGACGCGCTGCGCGTAGGTCTCGATCTCGCCACGGGCCTGCGCCCGCAGGCGGACCGCGACGATCGCCTCGACCGAGAGCCCGAGGGCGGCCCAGTCGGGATGCGCGTGGTACGACCGGATGACCCGCGACTCCTGCAGGGCCCGGACTCGGACGAGGCAGGTCGACGGGGCGAGGCCGACCCGGTCGGCGAGCTCCTTGTTGCTGAGGCGGGCGTTGCGCGTCAGCTCCCAGACGATGCGCTCGTCGACGTCGTCGAGGGTGATCTCCACTGGTGCTCCCGGGGTCGAAGGACGTTCGACGGGCGCGCCTCCCTTAGGAGTCGACTCGAACGACGATGGTGATTTTCGGCCTCGTGCCGAATTCTCTTCGGATTTTACCCGTCGGAGACACATTCCCAGCACGATAGGGCTCATTCGACGTCGATTCGTCGAGACCAGTCCAGCAGCGAAGACGAGGAGAGCCGCCGTGATCGTCGGGGTACCGAAAGAGACCAAGAACCACGAGAACCGGGTCGGACTGACGCCGTCCGGCGTCTTCGAGCTCACCCGCCGCGGACACACCGTCCGCGTCGAGCGCGGTGCCGGCCTCGGGGCGGCCGTGCCCGACGAAGAGTATGTCCGGGCAGGAGCCGAGCTCGTCGACGTCGAGGCGGCCTGGGGCGCCGAGATGGTCGTCAAGGTCAAGGAGCCGGTCGCCTCGGAGTACCGCCACCTTCGACCCGGCCTCACCCTCTTCACCTATCTCCACCTCGCGGCCGACCGCGCGCTGACCGAGGCGCTCGTCGCCTCCGGCACCACGTCGATCGCCTACGAGACGGTCCAGCTCGCGGACGGCTCGCTGCCGCTCCTCGCTCCGATGAGCGAGGTCGCCGGGCGCATGTCCGTCATGGTGGGCAGCTACCACCTGATGGGCGCTCACGGCGGTCGAGGCGTCCTGCTCGGAGGCGTCCCCGGGGTGCGCCCCGCGAAGGTGACCATCATCGGTGCGGGCCAGGCCGGCACGAACGCTCTCGGGCAGGCCTACGCCTCGGGCGCCGACGTGACGATCCTCGACCTGTCGATCCCGCGGCTCCGGCACCTCGACGAGGTCTACGGCGGCAAGGTCAAGACCGTGGTCTCGAACGCCTTCGAGATCGAGCGGAGCGTGCTCGAGGCCGACCTGGTCATCGGCGCGGTGCTCCTGCCCGGCAAGAAGGCCCCGAAGCTCGTCTCTCACGACCTCGTCTCGCGGATGAAGCCGGGCTCCGTGCTGGTCGACATCGCGATCGACCAGGGCGGCTGCTTCGAGGACAGCCGGCCGACGACGCACGACGACCCCACCTACCCGGTCGAGCGGTCGACGTTCTACTGCGTGGCGAACATGCCGGGCGGCTTCGCGTCGACGTCGACGCTGGCGCTCACCAACGCGACGCTCCCCTACGTGGTCGAGCTGGCCGACCGCGGCTGGCAGGAGGCGGTCCGACGGACGCCGGCGCTCCTCCCCGCCGTTTCGAGCGTCGCGGGTCGCCTGACCCACGCAGGCACGGCGGAGGCGTTCCCGGACATCCCGTTCGCCCCGGCGCCCCTCCTGCCCTAGCCCCCTCACCCCTCCCCCACCCGCTAAACCCTCGCGCTCGGCTGCCGCACCCCGCCTAGGACCACCGCGACAGCCGAACACGAGGGTGCGACGTGGGGCTGCCAGACAACGGCGACCGACTGCCAGGGCGCCCCGCGGAGCCGCGGCTCCTGCCAGACTCGCGCCATGACCGCACGCCTCGTCGACCTCAGCCACCGGATCCGCGCCGGGCTCGTCACCTACCCGGGACTGCCCGCCCCCGTCATCACGCCGCACCTGACGCGCGAGGACTCCCGCGAGCGCTACGCCCCCGGCACCGAGTTCGCGATGGACGTCATCACGATGATCGGCAATACGGGCACCTACCTCGACAGCCCCTTCCACCGGTACGCGGACGGCGGCGATCTCGCCTCGCTGCCGCTCGAGGTGCTCGTCGGCCTGCCTGCGGAGGTGTTCAGCCTCACGGGTCTCTCGGAGCGGGGCATCCCCGCGTCGGCGCTGTCCGGGCGATCGCTCGAGGGCACGGCCGTCCTCCTGCACACCGGCTGGGACGCCCGGTTCGGGCAGGAGTCCTACGCGCACGGGGCGCCGTTCCTCACCGAGGAGGGCGTCCGCTTCCTGGTCGACGCCGGAGTCGCCCTGGTCGGGATCGACTCGCTCAACATCGACGACACCGAATCGGGCGGGGCCCGGCCGGCGCACTCGCTCCTGCTCGCCGCCGGGATCCCGGTGGTCGAGCACCTGACGCGGCTCGGAGACGTTCCCGCCTCGGGGGCGCGGTTCACCGCGGTTCCGCCCGCCGTCGAGGGGTTCGGCACCTTCCCCGTCCGCGCCTTCGCCGAGCTCCCCGGGGCTCCCGCCCCCACCCGCGCCGCCCCCGCGCCACCCTCGCGGCCCGCTAGACCCTCGCGCTCGGCTCCTGCACCCCACCTAGGACCACCGCGGCAGCCGAACACGCGGGTGCAGCGGACCGCCTGACGCAAAGAACGTGCGCCGTCACGCGCATTCTTTGCGTCTTCACACCGCCGAAACCTCCCGAGACGAAAGGATCGCTACTTTAGGCCTGACGGAATCCTCACGGAATCCTCACGCCGCCCGACCCGGGCGACGCTCCCCGCGACGACCTGATCGGAGGCTGCCATGTCCGACATCACCCAGACGAAGACCATCATCGGCGAACCCGAGGTCGTCGAGGACGTCGCGTCCTCGCCCGAGTGGCTCGACCTGAAGTCCGCGGCCGTCGAGCTGCAGGGGCTCCAGGCCCAGGACGGCAGGATCCCGGAGCCGGCCGACCACGCGCGCGCCGGCGAGCTGACGGCCCGGCTGGCCGCGAGCATCCTGCGGTTCCGCGCGGTGTTCCCGCACGACGCCGACTACCTGACCGCTCTGGCCCGGGACTTCGACCGCTGGGCCGCCGAGGGCTTCGGTGTGCCGGACTTCCTCGACTCGCTCACGGCCTTCCAGCCGCAGCGCGACCGCGTGGACGGGCTCGGCCACCTCGTCGTCTTCCCGATGTACACCCAGAACGGCAGCACCTCGCGACTCGTCGAGGCCGTCCTCGTCGAGGTCATCTGGCCGGAGTTCATCGCCGAGCTCGAGGCCGGGCCCTACTCGAACGCGCTCTTCGTGCCCATCCGCTTCGTGGACTTCACGCCCGGCTACGACACGAACTCGGCGGTGCTCTTCCCGGAGTCCGTGGCCATGCGGGCCGTCCCGACGTTCACCTGGGGCGCGATCTTCGCCGACCGCGAGGCCGCCCGGTTCCGGCGGGTGCTCCGCGCGGCCGCGGGCATCACGAAGCTCGACCTGCCGAGCGGCGCCGAGCGCCTCCTCGACGACCAGCGCCTGGCCGAGGAGACGTTCGTCCTCTGGGACCTCATCCACGACCGCACCCACATGCGCGGCGACCTCCCCTTCGACCCGTTCATGATCAAGCAGCGGATGCCGTTCTTCCTGTACAGCCTGGAGGAGCTGCGCTGCGACCTCACGGCCTACCGGGAGGCCGTCCGCCTGACCCGAGACGTCGAGACGGACGACGTCACCCGCGAGCGCGCGCAGCTCGTGCAGTACGCGGTGCTCTTCGATCGCATCTTCCGCTTCGCGATCACGGGCTCGCGCGTGCGCAACTACGACGGGCTCGGCGGGCAGCTCCTCTTCGCCTGGCTGCACCAGCACCACGTGCTCCACTGGACCGACACCTCCCTCGCGATCGACTGGGACGAGGTGCCCGACGTCGTGATCGCGCTGGGCCACGAGATCGACGACCTCTACTGGCGCTCGATCGACCGGCCCAAGGTCGCGCACTGGCTCGCCGCCTACGACCTCGTGTCGTCGACCCTCACGCCGCACCCCGCCTCGCGCTGGGCGGCTCGCGACCTGCCGCTCGCCGGGCCGCCGAAGGGCTACACCGACGCCGTCCTCGACGACGAGTTCCCGCTCTCGATGTTCTACGAGGCTCTCGCGAAGAAGATGGCGGCCGTGATCGAGTCGACGGCCGGCATCACCGGGACGACGCCCGACGTCGTCGACGCCCGCTGATGGGCGGCCCGCAGGAGCAGGCGCGATGAGCCGCGTGGTCGTCGTCACCGGCGCCACCGGTGTCGCGGGCCGTGCGGTCTGCACGGCACTCCGCGGCACGGGGGCGACGGTGGTCGCCGTCGGCACCGACGCCGGACGACTCGCCGGGGTCGACGCGGACGTGCGGCTCGTGGCCGACCTGGGCGACGCCGACGCGACCCGGGCGCTGGCCGAGACGGTCACGACGAACGTCGGACCCGTCGATTCGCTCGTCCACCTCGTGGGCGGCTGGCGCGGCGGCCGCGACGACGACGACTTCGCCTGGTTGGAGCGGCAGGTCCTCACGACCCTGCGGAACGCCTCCCGGGCGTTCCACGACGACCTGACGTCGTCGGCCTCCGGGCGCCTCGTCATCGTCAGCGCGGTCGCCGCCGGGAAGCCCACCTGGAGCAACGCGAACTACGCCACCCTCAAGGCCGCGGCGGAGACCTGGGTCTCGGCCGTCGCCTCCTCCTGGCGGAAGGCCGGTCGGGCGGCGGCCGTCTCCCTGGTCGTCTCGTCCATCGGCGAGGGCGGCACCGATCCGGCCCGCATCGCGGACGCCGTGCTGGAGGTCGAGCGGGGCGACCCGGCGACGCTCAACGGCGCGCGGATCGACCTGGTGGCTCCTGCCGCCGACATTCCCCCGGCGACACCTGGAAGACTGGACCCATGACACGTCTGCACGACCCCTCCTGGCGCGGTTTCGCCTCCGACAACTACGCCGGCACCCACCCCGAGATCCTCGAGGCGCTGGCCGAGGCCAACGGCGGCCACCAGGTCGCCTACGGCGAGGACGCCTACACGGCCCGCCTCCAGGAGGTGATGAGGGTGCACTTCGGCGATCAGGCCGAGGCGTTCCCCGTCTTCAACGGCACGGGCGCCAACGTGACGGCCCTCACAGCGATGCTGCCGCGGTGGGGCGCCGTCGTCGCGACGTCGACCGCGCACATCCACACCGACGAGAACGGTGCTCCGGAGCGGATCAGCGGGCTGAAGCTCCTGACGGTGCCCACCGACGACGGCAAGCTCACCCCCGACCTCATCGACGTGGAGGCCTGGGGGTGGGGCGACGAGCACCGGGCCCAGCCGCTCGCGGTGAGCATCACGCAGAGCACCGAGCTCGGCACCGTCTACACGGTCGACGAGGTCCGCGCCATCGCCGACCACGTGCACGCGAAGGGCATGACCCTCCACATGGACGGTGCCCGGATCGCCAACGCGGCCGCCTCGCTCGGCGTGCCCCTCCGCGACTTCACCACCGACGCCGGCGTCGACGTCCTGAGCTTCGGCGGCACGAAGAACGGGCTCCTCTACGGCGAGGCCGTGGTCGCCCTCACCCCGTCCGCCGTCGACGGCCTCGTCTTCCTGCGCAAGCTCAACATGCAGCTCGCCTCCAAGATGCGCTTCGTGTCCGCGCAGCTCATCGCGCTGCTCGAGGGCGACCTCTGGCTGCGCTCGGCGTCGCACGCCAACGCGATGGCCGCGCGCCTCCGCTCGCGCCTCGAGGAGGCGTCGCTCGACGGGCTCCGCTTCGGCTATCCGACCGACGCCAACGCCGTGTTCGGCATCATCGAGAACGACGTCGCCGACCGGATCCGGGAGCGCGTGCGCTTCTACGACTGGGATCGCGCCGCCGGATCGGTCCGCTGGATGGCCGCGTTCGACACGACCGAAGCCGATGTCGACCGCTTCGTGGAGGTCATCCGGGAGGAGCTCGCGCGGTGACCCCCGAGGAGCGTGCCCGAGCCCGGGAGGCGGATCGGCGTGCCGCGTGGCGGCGACGCCCCGTCGAGCCCGACACGGTCCTCTATGAGTCGTTCAACGGCAACGGCGCGCTCTGCAACCCGGAGGCGATCTTCCGCGGGCTCGTCGCCGACCCGCGATTCGCCCGCCTGACGCACGTCTGGTCGCTCTCCGACGAGAACGACAACACCGCGTTCCGCGACGAGTGGAGCGGCGACCGGCGGGTCCGCTTCGTCGAGCCGCTCTCGCCCGAGTACGACCGAGCCCTCCACACGGCGAAGTGGTTGATCAGCAACGCCACATTCGACCGCCAGTTCACGAAGCGCCCCGACCAGGTCCTCGTGAACACCTGGCACGGCACCCCGCTCAAGAAGATGGGCTTCGACATCGGCGACCCCGCTTCGCGCGTCGCCAACGTGCTGCGGAACTTCCTCCAGGCCGACGTCCTCCTCTCCCCCAATCCGTTCACCACCGACACGCTCTTCCTCGACGCGCACCGGCTCCACGGGCTCTTCGAGGGCAGGATCCTCGAGACCGGCTACCCGAGGATCGACCGCCAGCTCGGCGGCCCCGAGGTCGGGGCACGGGCCCGGGCGCTCCTCGCCGCGCGCGGGCTCGACGCGGGCGACCGGCGGATCGTGCTCTGGGCGCCGACCTGGAAGGGCACCTCGTTCGCGAAGCCGGAGGACGACGCCGAGAGCCTCTTCGCGGCCACCCGCGACCTGCAGCGGCTCCTCGATCCGGAGCGCCACCTCGTCCTCCTCAAGACCCATCAGGTCGTCCACCGGTTCGCCCTCGCGGCGAGCGGGCCGGCCGACGACGTCCGCTCGTTCCTCGTGCCGAACGACATTCCCGCCAACGTCGTCCTCGCGGCCTCCGACGCCCTCGTCACCGACTACTCGTCGATCTTCGTCGACTACCTCTCGCTCGACCGACCGATCGTGTTCTTCGCGCCCGACATCGACGACTACGCCGGCTATCGCGGCCTCTACCTCGAGCCGGGCGTGTGGCCCGGGCCTGTGACCCGCGACGTCGAGGCGACGGCTCGGGAGATCCTGCGACTCGGGGAGACCGACGACCTCGGCGACGCCTTCCGCGCGTTCCGCGCGCGCATGGCACCCCTCGACGACGGTCGGGCGACCGAGCGGGTGATCGAGGCCGTCTTCGCCGGTGGCGAGGCGGGGGCCGGCGACGGGGCCGGCCGGATCGGCGAGGTGCCGCGCGATCGGACGCCGCGCCCGCGCCTCCTGCTGGCAGTGCCCGCCGCCGCGACGCCCGAGCGCTTCGAGGAGGCGATGGCCCTGGCCAACGCCCTCGACCTCGACGCCCTCGACGTGTCGGTCGTCCTCTCCGATTCCCAGCGCCGCGCCTACCGGAGCGCGCAGGCGGGCTTCGACCGGCGCATCCGGCAGTTCGTGCGCCAGGGCGAGCTCGAGCGGCCGCGAGCCGCGCGGTTCGTCGAACGCCTCGACGCCCGACTCCGACGCACGAGCGACCACCGCGCGTCGGGGCCGCTCCGGCGGATGTGGGACCACGAGTGGCGTCGCGTCGTCGGGGGCGCCCGGTTCGACCTCGTCGTCGACCTGGTCGGCACGGAGCCGTTCTGGCTGACGCTGCTCCTCCACTCCGGCACGCGGACGGCCGTGTGGTGCCCGGCCGACGACTCCACGGCGCCGTCGACGCCGAAGCGCGTCCTCGCCCGAGCGCTGAGGGAGCAGACCGACGTTCGCTTCCCGGCCAGCCCCGCGCTCGATACGGCCCGCGCCCTGGAACGCGTCGGTATCCTTTCCTAGCCCTGCCGTTTCGGGGCGGAAGTGGGACGACCGGCAATGAACCTCAAGAGACTCGTGACGATCCCGCGACGCGCGGCGCGCTACGAGGTGCTGGCCTTCTGGCGGTCCCGACCCATCCGTCGCGACACCGTCTTCTACGAGGCCTTCGCAGGATCCGGCGTGCTCGACAACCCGGAGGCGATCTTCCGCGAGCTCCTCGCGGCCGGCGACCTGGCGCACCTGCGGCACGTCTGGGTCGTGAACGACCCCGACCCCGAGCATCCTGCGCGGGTCGAATTCCGGGGCGACGACCGGGTGACCTTCGTGCGCCGCGGCACCGTGGAGTACTACCGGGCCCTCGCGACGAGCGGCTACCTCGTCAACAACGCCACCTTCCCGCCCGAGTTCGGCAAGCGCCCGGGCCAGGTCTACCTCAACACGTGGCACGGCACTCCCCTCAAGACCATGGGCTACGACATGCCGAACGGCGGGCTCGAGGCGGGTAACACGCTCCGGAACTTCGTGTCGGCCGACTTCCTCCTGTCGCAGAACTCCTTCATGACCGAGCAGATGTACGGGCGGGCCTACAAGCTCGACGGGCATTTCCGCGGCGCCATCGTCGAGGAGGGCTACCCGCGGGTCGACCGCCAGAGCGTGTCGGCTCGCGAGCGCGCCGACGTCGTGAGGCGGCTGGAGGCGCGGGGGGCGACGATCGGCGACCGCTCGATCGTCCTCTACGCGCCCACCTGGAAGGGAACGACGTTCAACGACCCGAGCGACGACGTCGAGGCCCTCGGCCGGGACGTCGCCCGGCTGCAGCACCTCGTCGGGCCGGAGCACGTGGTCCTGCTGAAGACGCACCAGATCGTCGAGCGGTTCAGCCGCGACGATCCGGCGCTCCGCTCGGTCCTCGTGCCCAACGACCTCCCGACGAACGTCGTCCTCGGCCTGGCGGGGTCGCTCGTCACCGACTACTCGTCGATCTTCTTCGACTTCCTCGCGACCGGTCGGCCGATCGCCTTCTACACGCCCGACAAAGACGACTACGCCGCGAACCGCGGCACCTACTTCGGCGACGACGACCTCCCCGGCGTCGTCAGCGGCGACCTCGACGTGATCGCCCGGGCCCTCGTCGCGCCCGGCGAACTGCCCGACGCCGAGCGGCACGCGGCCGTCCGGGACGCCTGGCAGAAGCGCTTCGCCTCCGACGCGATCGACGACAGCTCGCGCCGCGTCGTCGACATCGTGTTCCGGGCGAAGCGCGAGGGCTACCGCGTCCTCGACCTGTCGCGGTCGGAGCGCACGAGCATCCTGATCCACCTGGGCGCCCTCTGGTCGAACGGGATCACGTCGTCCGCGCTCAACCTGCTGGAGGCGATCCCGAGCGACCGGTTCGACGTGTCCGTGGTCTTCAACCGCACCCGCTCCGAGCAGCTCCGGGTGAATCAGGCCCGGATCGCCCCGACCGTGCGGCAGTTCCCCCGCGACGGCGGCATGAACGGCAGCAAGGTCCTGACCCTCCGGCGTCGCCTCCACGACCGGCGCGGGCGAGCGGTCGCCCACCGTGAGAGCGCGCTGCAGGAGCAGCTCTGGGACGACGAGTGGACTCGCGTCTTCGGCGACTCGACCTTCGACCACGTGATCGACTTCAGCGGCTACAGCCCCTTCTGGGCCACCCTCCTCCTGCACGCCCCCGGCGCGCGCACCGCCATGTGGCTGCACAACGACCTGGTCAGCGAGGTCAACCGGGTCGTGAACGGCAAGCGCCGGATGCGCTTCTCGATGCCGGCGGTCTTCGCCCACTACGACCAGTACGACTCCCTCGTCGCGGTGTCCAGGAGCCTCGCGGAGATCAACCGCCGCCGCCTCGTCGAGTACACCGGTCGGCCGCTGGAGGTGGGCTACGCCCGCAACCTCCTCGATCCCGCCCGCGACGCGGAACGCGCCGCCGTCGACCTGCTCGACGTTCCCTTCCCCGTCACCGCCGCCGACCGCGAGGAGGGTCTCGACCGGCCACCGGTCGTCCCCGCGTGGGCACGGGAGCTCGCCGACAAGGGCGACTCGATCTGGTTCGTGACGGTCGGGCGCTTCTCCGAGGAGAAGAACCAGGCTCGCCTCCTGCGCGCGTTCGCCCGCGTGCACGCCGAGGACGCCCGCACGCGGCTGCTCCTGATCGGCCACGGCGCCCTCCGCAGCGAGCTGGAGGCGCAGGTCGACGAGCTGGGGCTCGCCGACGTCGCGCACGTCGTCGGCCCGCTCGAGAACCCGCTCCCGGCGGTCCGAGCCTCCGACTGCTTCGTGCTGTCCAGCCTCTACGAGGGGCAGCCGATGGTGCTCCTGGAGGCCGCGGCGCTCGATCTGCCGATCGTGTCGGTCGAGTTCGAGTCGGTGCGCGACGCGCTCCCCGCGGGCAGCATCCACGTCGTCGCGCAGGAGGACGACGCCCTCGCCGACGGGATGCGCGCCTTCCTCCGCGGCGAGGTGCCGCCCGCGCACCTCGACGAGGCCGCGTACAACGTCGAGGCGCTCGGAGAGTTCTTCCGGGCCACCGGCATCGCCGCCCCCTCCCCGGCCGCGGGGGAGTCCGACCGGTGACCGTCCGCCGCATCGCGCCCCTCGTCGGCGCCTTCGCCACGATCCTGTCGATGGTGGGCTCCTGGATCCCGTCGCTCTGGGGAGACGAGGCCGCCAGCGTCATGTCGGCGCAGCGCTCGATCCCGAGCCTGCTGACGATGCTCACGCACGTCGACGCCGTCCACGGCTCCTACTACCTCGGCCTCCACGCCTGGATCGACCTCTACGGAGCCTCCCCGTTCGTGGTGCGGATCCCGCCGGCGATCGCCGTGGGCGTCGCGGTCGCCGGGGTCGTGATGCTCGTGGGCGAGCTCGCGACGACGCGCCTGGCCGTCATCGCGGGGCTCGTGACGAGCATCCTGCCCCGCGTCACCTACATGGGCGAGGAGACCCGGGCGTACGCGTTCAGCGCCGCGTTCGTCGTCTGGGCGACCTGGCTGCTCGTGCGGCTGCTGCGTGCCGAGAGGCCCGGGCGGCGCTGGTGGATCGCCTACGCCGCGGTGTTCCTCCTGGGTGTCTACAGCTTCCTCTACGTCGGCCTCTTCGTCGTCGTGCACGGCGTCGTCGTCCTGACGACGCGGCGAGACGGACGGTTCGTCCGGCGCTGGGCGGCCGCCATCGTCGCCGTCGTCGTGCTGGCGTCGCCGCTCCTCGTCCTCGGCTATCTGGAGCGGGCGCAGATCGCCTTCCTCGAGCAGCAGGACAACATCACGTTCCAGTCGATGACCGTGGGCCTCTGGTTCGGCAACGCCTGGTTCGCCGCCCTGGCGTGGCTGCTCATCGTGGTGGCGGTGGTCGCCGCGGTCGTCCGCGTGCGCCGCGACGGGTGGCCCCGACGCGAGGAGCGTCCGTCGCTGACGTTCGTCGCCCTCCTGTGGCTGCTCGTGCCGGCCGTGATCCTCGTCGTCGCCTCGCTCGTGAAGGCGTCGTTCACCAGCCGCTACATGTCGTACTCGGCTCCGGCCGCGGGCATCCTGATGGCGATCGGCATCGAGACGCTGGCGCGGGCCGGCTGGCGCAGGATGCTCGGCGCGGTCGTCCTCGTCGCGGCCGCCGTCGCCCCCATCTACGTCTCGCAGCGCACCCCCTACTCGAAGAACGAGAGCGACTGGGCGGTCATCAGCTCGACGGTCGCCGCTCACGCGAAGCCGGGAGACGCCATCGTCTTCGACGACGACGCGCGGCCCTCGCGACGCCCCCGGCTCGCGCTCCACACCTATCCGGCCGGATTCGCGGGGCTGGACGACGTCACCCTGAAGACGCCGTTCACGCGCTCGGACACCTGGTACGACCGCACCTACTCGGTGGAGACGGCGCTCGCGCAGGGGAAGTTCGACGGCCACGACCGCGTCTTCGTCGTCGAGTACGTCCGCGGCGGCACCGTCGACACCTACGGCCTCGCCGACCTGAAGGCGGCCGGCTACGCCGTGCGCGCGACCTATCCGACCCACAGCAGCCGCATCCTGGAGCTGGTCCGCTCGGGGTCCTGACGCCGCGGGCTCCCGCCGCCCGCGTCCGCGCCCCGCTCAGGCGGGGAGGACGACGACCTTGCCGGCGACCGACCCCGCCGCAGCCTCCGCGTGAAGCGCCGGCAGCTCGCCGAGCGGGATGCGGCGCGAGACCTCGACGATGAGGGCACCGCTGTCGACGAGGGACACGATCTCGGCGAGGCGGGCGCGATTCGGGCGGACGAAGACGGTCGACGCGCTCACGCCGCGGGCCTCGTCGCCGGGGGTCGCCATGTAGGCCGTCGTGCTGACGACCCGGCCGCCGTCGCGGACGAGCACCACGAGGGCGGCGAAGCGCTCCGCCTCGAGCGGCGCGAGGTTCAGCAGGACGTCGACCGGGGCGGTCACGGCCGTCAGCAGGTCGGACCGGGTGTGGTCGACGATCTCGTCGGCACCGGCGGTCCGCACGGCCTCGAGGCTGCGCGGGCTCGCGGTCGCGACGACATGGGCACCCACCCGCTTCGCCAGCTGGATCGCGTACTTGCCGACGACGCCACCCGCTCCGACGACGAGGACCGTCTGACCCGCCTCGAGCCGGCCCTCGTCGAAGAGCGCCTGCCACGCCGTCAGCGCGACCGAGGGCAACGCCGCGGCGTCGGCCAGCGGAACGCTCGTCGGGGTCGCGACCACGGCCTCGGCCGGAACGACCACGTAGTCCGCCGCTCCCCCGTCGCGATCCATCGGCAGGAAGCCGACGACCCGGTCGCCCACGGAGAGACCCTCGACCGCTTCGCCGAGAGCGTCCACGGTGCCCGAGACGTCGTAGCCGGGGACGTGCGGCAGCACCACCGGGATCGGCAGGAGCCCCTGGCGCATCCCGTTGTCGGCGGCATTGAAGGCCGAGGCTGCCACGCGGAGCCGCACCTGGCCCGCGGACGGCGTCGGCACGTCGATCTCCTCGATCCGGAGCACCTCGGGACCGCCGACCTCGTGGTACCGCACTGCCTTCATGATGTTTCCCTTCGTCAAGAGCTTCGAATTCGAAGCAACTGACGCAACCGTAGCACTGCTTTGAATTCGAAGCAACGCTAGGATGGATCCATGACGGATGCGCCGACACCCCTGTCCTCGAAGCAGCTCGAGGCCTACTTCGCGCTCACCGAGGTCAGCAGCCTCCTGCGTCACTCCGTCGAGAAGCAGCTCCGCGACGACGGCGGGCTCAGCTACGTCCAGTTCCACGTCCTCGCACGCCTGGGTGATGACCCCGATGGACGGCAGCGCATGACCGACCTCGCCGATGGTGTGGTCTACAGCCGCAGCGGGCTGACGTACCAGGCGCAGGTGCTCGACGAGCGCGGCCTCGTCACCCGCGCGCCCTCCCCGGACGACGAACGGAGCACGATCGTCACGATCACCGATGCCGGCCGCGCCGTCCTCGCGACCGTCTTCCCCGGTCACGTCGAGGTCGTTCGGAGCCACCTGTTCGCGGCTCTGTCGGACGACGACGTCGACGATCTCGTGCGCATCCTCGGCCGGGCGGCGGGTCGCCTCCGCGCCGCTCCGCCGCGCTCGGCCGCAGGCCGTCGGCGAGTCTGACGCCCGCAGGAGTCGCGGGCCGAGCCGCCCCTACAGCTTCACCGTCACGAGGAACGCCCGCCCGACCCCGGCGATGAGCTCGCCCGTCCACGGCACCTCGAGGTGCCCGTCGTCGTGTTCGTCGAATCCGCGCAACGCAGCGCCCCCGGGGACGCGGGCGATAGGGAGCGACGACCCGTCGTCGAACACGGCGGCGAGGTCGGTGACTCTTCCGCGAGCGCGCGTCTCGACAGGCGTCTCGTGGAACGCCTCCAGGAGCCGTATCCGCCCGTCCGAATCCTGCCACCGGGTGCACGGGAGGTCGACGAGCTGACTGAGCTCGATGGCGTCACCGCAGCACTGGTGCTCCCCGACGTCGATCTCGACGACGACCTTCACGACGCGCTCCCCTCGGATCCTGCTCGCTCCCGCGGCCCCGACGCGTCCCGGAGGGAACGCCCGCCACCATCTTGGCCGAATCTCAGATCGGGCACGCGACCCTCGGGGCATGACCCGCCTCTCCCCCGCGACCGCGCGCGCCGCCGTCGGAACCGTCAGCACCGTGCCCGAGGTCACCGCCCTGTTCTGGATCGTCAAGGTCCTCACGACCGGCACGGGCGAGACGACGAGCGACTTCCTCGTGACCCACGTCGATCCGGTGGCCGGTGTCGGCCTGGGCTTCGTCGGATTCGTCGTCGCCATGGTGCTCCAGTTCCGCGCCCGACGGTACGTCCCGGCGGTCTACTGGTTCGCGGTCGTGATGGTCAGCGTCTTCGGCACCATGTGCGCCGACGTCCTGCACGTCGTGATCGGCGTGCCCTACGTCGCGTCGGCCGTCGGGTTCGCGGTCGTCCTCGCCGCGGTCTTCCTCGTCTGGCGCCGCACGGAGGGCACGCTCGCGATCCACAGCATCACGACGAGGCGCCGCGAGGTCTTCTACTGGCTCACCGTCCTGTCGACGTTCGCCCTCGGGACCGCGGTCGGCGATCTGACGGCGACGAGCCTCCATCTCGGCTACCTGGCGTCGGGCCTCCTGTTCGCCGTCGTCATGGCGATTCCCGCGGCTCTCCACCGGGGCAGGATGCTCGGGCCGATCGCCGCCTTCTGGTTCGCGTACGTCGTCACGCGGCCCCTCGGCGCGTCGTTCGCCGACTGGATGGGCGTCTCGCACGCGCGCGGCGGTCTCGCGTGGGGCACGGGCCCGGTGAGCCTGGCGCTCCTCGCCGTCATCGTCGTGCTCGTCGCCGTCCTCGCTCGCCGGGAGCGCAGCGTTCCGGGGCCGTCCGCCGTAGAGTGAGAGCGGTCGTCGACAGCGGAGTCGACGGCGAGGGATGCGGCGCAGAGAGGCGACGACGACCATGGATCACGACACGAGACGTTTCATTCGCGAGGCGCGACGCGAGAGCCGCCTGCTCATCGAGCAGTGCTCGTGGATCGACGAGCCGGCTCCGGGAGCCGACGGATGCGAGAAGAGCTCCGAGGAGCCCGAGGCCTTCGACAACGAGGTCGAGGTGATCATGCGTTCCAGCATGGGCGGCAGCGCGAACCTCGCCTTCTTCATCCCCTTCCTCTGGCGCCACCGCCGCTGACGAGGACGGCTCCGCACGCACGAAAGGCCCCGGCCGAGACGCTCCACGGTGCGGTGGTGCGCCCGGCCGGGGCCCTCGGGGCCCGACTACGCCGGGAGCTGCAGGACCTGACCCGGGAAGATCAGGTTCGGGTCGCTGACGGTCGACGTGTTGGCGTCGGCCAGCTTCTCCCACCCACCCGAGACGCCGAGCTTGCCGGCGATGGTGGCGAGCGTGTCGCCCGAGGCGACGGTGTAGGTCTTGCCGCTCGTCGCGACGGGCGCGGCACGACGGGCCGTCGGGGCCGGGGCGGCCTGCTGCCGCGCGGGTGCGGCCTGCGGCGCGGGCGCCGCGGGGGCAGCGGGCGCAGGAGCAGCGGGCGCGGCTCCTGCGGTCCCGCTGAGTCCCAGCTTGGCCGAGCACGCCGGCCAGGCGCCCCAGCCCTGCGAGGCGAGGACGCGCTCGGCGACGCTGATCTGCGTCGCGCGGCTGGCGGCCGCAGGCGAGCCGGTCCCGCCGTTGGCGGCCCAGGTGCTCTGCGTGAACTGGAGGCCGCCGGAGAAACCGTTGCCGGTGTCGATGGCCCAGTTGCCGCCGCTCTCGCACTGGGCGAGGGCGTCCCAGGTGGAGGCGGGAGCAGCGTTGGCGGGTGCCGCCGCGAGGGTGAGCCCTCCGGCGGTCAGGGCGACGAGAGCGGCGCCTCCGAAGAGGGCGCGCGAACGGGTGAATGACTTCATTGCGATGAATGCTCCACGGGGTCGCCAAAGCGACCCGGAGACGGGTCGCGATACGGCTGCCCACCCCTGCCGATAGAGGTCAGGTCGGCGTCTGCAGGCTGGGCAGCCGGAGGCGATGTGCAGCGCCGTGCATGCTGGTCCGCCTTCTGGCGGACACCGTCGTCCCCTCGGGGAGCGACTCGACCACGGTAGACACGTCTCGGCCGAGCCGCAAATCGTGCCGCTGGCAATCGTCCCGACGCCGAGCTGCCAGGATTCTCTCAGCCGCCGACGGAACATCGTGACGCCCTCGACCGTTGGCCCTCCCATGACAACAATCGGAATCATCGGAGCAGGCTTCATCGGAACCGCCGTCGCGAAGGCGGCCATCGCGAGCGGCTACGACGTCGTGATCAGCAATTCGCGCGGACCGGAGACGCTCGCCGACCTCATCGAGGAGCTCGGCCCCAAGGCCACCGCCGCCACCGCCGCGGGAGCCGCCGACGCCGGCGAGTTCGCCGTCGTCACCGTGCCGCTCAAGGCCGTCGACGCCGTCCCCGTCGAGCCCCTCGCCGGCAAGATCGTGATCGACACCAACAACTACTACTTCGAGCGCGACGGCCACATCCAGGCCCTCGACGACGGCCAGGACACGACGTCGGAGATGCTCCAGCGCCACCTGCCCACGAGCCGCGTCGCCAAGGGCTTCAACCACATCATGGCCGCCCAGATCCTCACCGACGGCAAGCCCGCCGGCACCGAGGGTCGTCGCGCCCTCGCCACGTCGAGCGACTTCGACGACGCCGCCCAGCTCGTCACGAAGCTCTACGACGAGTTCGGCTTCGACACCGTCAACGTCGGCCCGCTCCGCGACAGCTGGCGCGTCGAGCGCGACCAGCCGGCCTACGTCGTCCCGCAGACGAAGCAGGAGCTGATCGACAACCTGGCGAAGGCCGTCCGGGCGACCCCCGCATCCTGACCCACCCCGCGCCCTGACGAGAGTCGGGGCGAGCCGCGGCCGACGAGAGCGCTACGCCTCGTCGGCCGCTGTCAGGCCGCGGGCCAGTTCGACCAGGAGGCTCGGCTTGTCGTCCCGGGGCACGATCACCTCGACGAACACCAGCCGCTCCGTGACCGAGGAGGCCAGCGCCAGGGCGCCGCGCAGCTCCGCGACGGTCCGGACGGTGACGGTCTCCGACGGCACGTTCGGCGCGAGCGTCGCCGGGATCGCGGTCCAGTTCCACGTCGCGATGTCCTGGTAGGGCGCGTCCGGGCTCTGGATGGCCCGCTCGACCGTGTAGCCCTCGTTGTTGACGAGGAACACGATCGGTGCGAGGCCGCGCTGCAGCACCGTCCCCAGCTCCTGGATCGTGAGCTGGGCCGACCCATCGCCGATGAAGAGCACGGCGCGCTTGTCCGGAGCCGCGATCGCCGCCCCGAGCATCGCCGGCAGCGTGAATCCGATCGACGACCACACCGGCTGGCCGAGCAGGTCGCTGCCGTCCGGCATCGAGAGCTCGAGCGCCCCGTAGAAGGGCGTGCCGGCCTCGGCGATGGCGAGCGTGTCGCGCGGGAGCCAGGCCTGGATCTCGGCCCAAAAGGCGTCCTGCGAGAGCGGGCTCAGCGGATCCTGCCCCTCGACGCGAGGGACGCCGGAGACGACCTCCGCGTTCGGCGCCGCCTCGAGGGCCAGTTCGCGGGCGACGCGCTCGACGGCCGCCAGCGAGTCGGCCATCGTGACGCCGTAGTAGCTCGCGCCGCGGATCCGGGCCGTCGTGAAGTCGAGGTCGATCGAGTCGTCCGGGTCGAAGCCGTGCGAGAAGAAGCCGGTCAGGAAGTCGCTCATGACGACCCCGGCGAGGACGAGCGGCGTCGCGCCGTCGACGGCCTCCCGTGTTCCCGGCGTCTTCGTCATGGCGCCGTTGTACATGCCGAGGCTGCTCCGGTGCGACTCGTCGATGATCGCGCGCGACCCGGCCTGCGAGGCGATGCGCACTCCCGAGACCTCCGCGAGCGAGCGGATCGACGACTCGAGGTTCTTGCGGTGGACCCGCGGGCCCGCGAGCACCGTCAGGTCGGTCGCCCCGGCCAGAGCGACCCGGAGATCGGCCTCGAACGCGGCCAGGGAGTCCGGGTCGCTCCGACGGGGCCGGAGCGGCGTCGCCAGGCTGCCGGCCGGGATCCGGGCGACCGCCACGTCGGCCGGGATCGACAGGTAGCCCGGCTTCGACGCCTCCAGCGCGGCGACGAGAACGCGGTCGATCTCCTGGCCGGCGTTCTGACGGCGGAGCGTCGCGGAGGCCGTGGTGACCTCGTCGTAGGCGCGCGAGAAGTGGCCGTAGTCGCCGTCGATGAGCGTGTGGTGGACCTTGGCGCCGGCGGCGGCGACCGCCGTGCGCGGTGCCCCGGTGATCTGGATGACCGGGACGTCCTCGGCGAACGAGCCCGCGACGCCGTTGATGGCGGAGAGCTCGCCGACGCCGTACGTCGTCACGAGCGCCCCAATCCGGCGCGAAATCCGGGCGAAGCCGTCGGCCGCGTAGGCCGCGTTCAGCTCGTTGGTCGACCCGACCCAGTGGAAGGTCGGAACGGTCAGCATCTCGTCGAGGAGGCTGAGGTTGTAGTCGCCCGGCAGGCCGAACACGTGGGTCGCGCCCAGCTGGCCGAGGCGGGTGGCGAGGTACTGGCCGACGGTGACCGTCGCGGGTGTCGTCGAGGGGGCAGTCATGCGGAAATGAGATCATCGACTCGGTCGCCTGCACAAGCGACCTGTCGTGCACTGTGCAGAATGATCAACGAATCCGCCCGCTCACACCCGGGAGTCACCAGAGTGACCGACTACGACCTGACCGACCAGCGGCTCCTGACCGCGCTCGACGACCACCCGCGGAGGCCGGTCGCGCTGCTCGCCGAGCGCCTCGCGATGGCCCGCGGCACCGTCCAGTCGCGCCTCGCCCGGCTCCGGGAGGACGGGCGGCTCCGGCTCCACTCGACGAGGATCCGGCCGGGGTCGCTGGGCTACGGCACGCGCGCCTTCGTCATGGCCTCGGTGGAGCAGAACTCCTTCGAGCGGTCGATGAGCGCCCTGGTCGATCTGCCCGAGGTGATCGAGTGCGTCGCCGTCTCCGGCGCGGAGGACATCGTCTGCCAGGTCATCGCGCGCGACAACGCCCACCTCTTCGAGGTGACGCAGCACATGATGCGGATCCCGGGGATCCTGCGGACTTCGACGTCCATCGTGCTCCAGGAGTACATCGAGCTGCGGATGGCGCAGCTGCTGGCGCGCGACGAGCCGCGGCGGCCCTGAGCGTCGAGGGCACGACGAACACGATTCGTCCAGGTGGACCGTGGAATTCTGAGATCCAGAATGTTTCATACGAAACGATGAAAGGATCCCCATGCATTCCAGAACCCTCGTCCTCCGTGGCTCCGTCACCGCCTGTGTCGGTCTCGCGGCACTCCTCGGATCGGGGACGGCGGCATCCGCCGCCCCGACCCCGACCGTGAGCACGATGGGGTCGCCGTCCACGGTCGCCCCCGTCGACTCCCTGCACATCGCCCCCGACGGCAGGCTCGCCGGTCGCGGTCTCACCGGCGCCCTCGTCACGGTCACCGATCGCGACGGCCTCAGCGCCACCGCCTCGGTCGGGGCGAGCGGCTTCTGGTTCGTCCCCGTCGAGGATCTCCGTCCCACCCTGAGCGTCTCGCAGTCCGTCGACGGCCGCGACTCCCAAGCGGTGACCTGGGGCGATGCCGACGGCTCGGTCGTCGCTCCCGTGACGGACCTCCACATCGCGCCCGACGGCCGACTCGGTGGTCGCGGGACCCAGGGCGCCGTCGTGCGAGTGACCGACGCGACCGGCACATCCCGGTCCGCTGCCGTCTCCAGCGGGTTCTGGTTCGTCGCGGTGAGCGACCTGCGGCCGGGCTTCAGCGTCATCCAGTCGAAGAACGGACAGACGTCGGAGCCGGTGACCTTCGGCGGATCGGAAAGAGCCGGCTCTCCCGTCACGTCGGCGGCGTCCGCCTTCACGGTGACCTCCGGCGACCACTACGTCCCCGGAGAGAGCCCGACGATCACGGGGACGGGCACGCCCGGGGAGTCGGTCCTCGTCTCGATCGCGGGCCGACCTCTCTTCCTCAACACCACCGTGAGCACGGCGGGCACCTGGTCCGTGACCAGCCCGACCGCGTTCACCAGCGGGAACTACGTCGGCAACGTCGCCATCCAGGAGGGCGACCGCCGGAGAGTGAGCTTCGACCTCCTGCGAGGTGCCGATCCGGTCTACGCCGAGCCCGCAGCCCTGAGCGTGACGTCGCCCACGCACCTCGTAGCAGGATCACGCCCGGTCTTCACGGGAACGGGTACGGCCGGTGACAGCGTGACGGTGGCGGTACCCGGCCTCCCCGAGTACCTGACCACCACGGTCGGCACCGACGGACGATGGGCTGTCGAGTCCGCACGCGCGTATCCGCGCGGGTCGTTCACCGTGCTCGCCACTCAGAACGGCGATCGCCAGAGAGTCGAGACGAGCCTCACCGTCCGGTGACGCCGGGTCGTGCCGGGTGGGAAGACCTCCCGGCACGGCACCGCGCCTTCGTGGTCGAGGCCTAGTCGTTGCGGTAGGTGACCCGCGGCTGGGACGGGCGACGCGAGCGCACGGCCAGGACGACCAGCGTGACCACGAGGGCGACGAGGGCGACCGCCATGGCCCCGGCGACGATGGCGAGGAAGACCGCGAAGAGACTCATGGCTCGATTCTAGCCGTCTCGGATCGGCGGCCCTCAGGCGGCCAGGTAGGCCTTCGCCCGCCCGAGCAGGCGGTTCAGCCACTCGGGGCGGGTGGATCGGACGGCCTCCGCGCGGGAGCGGATGTCGATGCGTTTGAGGCCGCGTGCGAGATCGTGCAGGTTGTTGCGCTTCGTGCCGTCCCAGTTGGCGTAGAGGTAGGGTCCGCCGAGAGAGGGCACGGCGCGAACGCGCGCTCGGACGTAGGAGTCGGGGCCCGCGTAGTAGAGCGCCTCGCCGCGGGCGATCTGCTCGGTCGCGAACTGCGCGTCGACCACCCCGTGGGAGGTGACGACGGCGGCGACGGCTCCGGAACGGTCGCGGACGACGAATTCGATCTTCAGATCGGGCATGGACATGCTCGGCCCCTTCTTGACGCAGGGCCACTGTTCGGACTTCGGACAGTGACGGAAGGGGACGGATCGCCCGGAGCGGGGCTGGGTGCAACCTCGCTCGACCGGCACCTTTACCGCTTCCGTCTCGATTCTAAGAGTCGTCTGTGCGGTTATCCAGGGGGTGAGGGCCCGATTTTCCTTCGGATGTGCACACCGTGCAGCCTTCGGGGTACAGGAGCCGCGTCCACCACGTCGGCGCCCCCGCATGGATCACCCGGGCGGCGCGGTCGAGGTCGTCGACCTCGCCCGACCGGAGCCAGATCTCGATGGCGCCGACCGTACCGGCGGCCGCGTGCTCGGCGAGCATCGCGACGGTGAGCGCGTCGAGTTGCGACGCCGGGAGCGGCACCATCTCGGGATAGAGGGCCAGAAGCACCTCGGAGCTCTGCCTGAGGAACGCCGTCAGCATGACCTTGACCGACGCCGAGTTGCGGCTCCCCAGAGCCGTCGTGTAGACGGCGGCCCGGTCGGCCGCGTGACGGAGGAGGTCCCTCTCGGCGCGCCTCAGCGACTCCGCGAGCGTGGTCCGGTCGGAGAGCGAGTCGCTGTAGGGAGCCGCGAGCGCCTCGAGCTCCAGGGCGAGAGCCTCCGCCACGAGATCGGGGACGGTCGCCGCGTGCCGGTAGAACGTGTCGCGCGTGAGCCCGGCGGACCGAGAGAGCTCGGAGACGCTGACGTCGTCGATGCGCCCCGCGGCGGCGAACTCGAGTGCGGCGCTGTGGAGACGTTGACGACTCCGTCGCACCCTGGGGTCCATCGAATCACCGTACTGCGACGACACGACCGACCCCGAAAGGTTTCGTTAAACGGACAGACAAAAAAAGGGAGGGATCGACCTGCCCATCGCGGCCGACCCCTCCGCAGACGGCACTCTCGCGCTCGTCTTCCCCACGACCCTGATCCTGTCGTGGGCATGCTTAAAGTATCAAACAATTGTCAGCCAGGCCATGCCCGAACCGTCACGTTCTGAAAAATGCTCGATCATCGCAGGATCCCCGAGCCAGCGCGGCTGGCACGATCGGCCCCGCATCGCCAGACTGGGAGTGTGACCGACGACGAAGCGACTCCCGACCGCTCGTCCACCACCGGGCCCCACGACGCGCTCCTCGTCGGCGGCAACATGAACGTCGTCCGCCGCGAGGGCGACACCGTGACCCGGACCGCGGGCCCGTGGACGCCCACGATCCACCGCTACCTCGATTACCTCCGGCTGGCGGGTGTCGACTGGGCGCCGCGGCCGCTGGGCGTCGAGGGCGATCGGGAGCGCCTGTCCTTCCTCGACGGCGACGTGCCGGTCTATCCGCTCCCGGCGTGGATCTGGAGCGACGAGATCCTCGTCGAGGGCGCCCGGCGGCTCCGGCAGCTCCACGACGCCAGCATCGGGTTTGCCCTCGACGGCGCGGTCTGGCAGTCGCCGGCCAAGGTCCCGTCCGAGGTCGTCTGCCACAACGACTTCTCGCCGCACAACCTCGCCTTCGTGGACGGGGAGTTCCTCGGGGCCATCGACTTCGACATGGCGTCGCCCGGCCCACGGCTCTGGGACCTCGCCTACTACGCCACCCGCATCGTGCCGCTGACCGACGACACCCCCGACGAGGCACCGGGCATGGACGACGCGCGGCGGCGCGTCGGGCTCCTGCTCGACGCCTACGGGTCCGACGAGACGTTCGAGGCGGTGCTGCGCGTGGCGATCATCCGTCTGCACGACCTGGCCGTCCTGTCGGACGACAAGGCGGACGAGCTCGGCAAGCCGGAGCTCCACGACCACGCCTCGATGTACCGGCGCGAAGCGGAGTACCTCGCGAGGCTCGCCGTCTGACTCGTTCCGCCGTCAGCGCGGCGAGAAGCCGAAGAAGAGCCCGCCGACGAGCTTCGTCGCGACGTTGTAGCAGATCGCGGCGACGGCGCCGACGACGCTGATGACCACGACGTCGAGGACGGCGAGGACCACGGCGACCTGCATCGCCCGGCCGAGCGTCAGGATCGACGCGACGTTCGTCTTGCCGCTGCCGATCTGGTCGGAGGCGAGGAGGGCGTCGATCTGGTCGAAGATGCCGGAGCCGTGCAGCGTCTGCCAGAGGAGGTAGACGACCACGATCGTGATGATGCCGACGATGACGCCGATGAGGAACGCGAGCTTCGTGGTGGTCCACACGCCGAGGTGCACGACCCGGAGACGGATCTGAGCGGCCGTCTGCGGCTCGGTCTGCGACTTGGCGCGGAGCCGGTCGGTGATGGCGGTCACGTGGTCACCTCCTGGGCGGGACCCGCGCGTGCTGCGCAGGCGTGGCCTCAGCCTAGCGGCACGCCCGAGCGCCTGCGCTCCCGCGCTCCCGCGCTCCCGCGCTCCCGCGCCCGCGCTCCCGCGCTCCCGCGAGACTCCACGACTCGCCACTCACTTTCGCAGAAATGCCCCAATCGTGGAGTCACGAGCGCCGACCGCAGCCGACCCCGGCCGGGCGCCGCCGATCCGACCCGACCCGACCCGGCTACTCCCCCGCGGGGACCGCCGTCACCGGCCCGGTCGCCGGTGAACCCGACGCCACCCGCGACCGGGGCATCGCGAGCACGGCGCCGACGAGCAGCAGCGTCACGACGACGACCGCCGCGAACACCGCGCTCGACGCGTGCACGATGACCGACGGCACCTGGTCGCCGTTCACGGTGCCCGCGTAGATCGCGTTGGCGACCGCGCCGAAGACGGCGACGCCGAGAGCGCTGCCGACCGACCGGGAGAAGAGGTTGGTCCCGGTCACGACACCGCGCTCGTTCCACTCGACGCTCGACTGTGCGGCGATGAGGCTGGGCGTCGCGACGAGCCCGAGGCCCAGTCCGACGACGAAGCACGCCGCCCCGACGAGCACGACGTTGGGCGATGAGGCGATGAGGGCGAGCAACCCGGCTCCTGCGACCGCGAGCGCCACGCCGATCAGCACCGTCGAGCGGAACCCGATCCGGAGGTAGAGCTTCCCCGACTGGGAGGCGCTGATCGGCCAGCCGAGCGTGAGAGCGGCGAGCGCGAGACCGGCGAAGATCGGCGAGACGCCGATGGACCCCTCGAGGTAGGTCGGCACGTACGACGTGAGTCCCAGGATCACGGCGCCGACCCCGAACGAGATGAGCGAGGTCGTGAGCAGGAGGCGCCGGGAGAACACCCACGGCGGCAGCACGGGTTCCTCCGCGCGCCGTTCGACGGCGAGGAACACCAGCAGAAGGATCCCGCCGATCGCGAACGCCCCGATGCTCTGCGGCGAGTTCCACGCCCAGGCCTGGCCGCCCTCGAGCACCGCCAGGATGAGCAGCGACAGCGACACCGTCAGGAGCCCCGCCCCGAGGTAGTCGACGCGGTGGCGCGTCTTCTCGATCTTCTCGTGGAAGGTCCGCAGGAGCATCCACGCCGCGAGGAGGCAGAGCGGCACGTTGACGAAGAAGATGCCGCGCCAGATGCCGAGCGTCGAGAAAACGCCGCCGAGCGTCGGGCCGACGACCGACGAGATCGCCCAGACGCTGGCCAGGTAGCCCTGCGCCTTGGCGCGCTCCTTGAGCGTGTAGATGTCGCCCGCGATGGTGATGGCCATCGGTTGGACGGCGCCTGCGCCGAGCCCCTGGACGACCCGGAACAGGATCAGCGCGGGCATGCTCCACGCCACGCCGCAGAGGATCGAGCCGACGAGGAAGAGCCCGATACCGAGCAGGATGATCGGCTTCCGCCCGACGGTGTCGGCGAGCTTCGCGTAGATGGGCACCGACACGGCCTGCGCGAGGAGGTAGATCGAGAACACCCACGGGAACGACGAGAACCCGCCGATGTCGTGGACGATCGACGGGACGGCCGTCGCGACGATCGTGGAGTCGATGGCGACGAGGCCCGTCGTCAGCATCAGGGCGATGAGGATGGGGCCTCGGTCGGAACGGAATCCGACGCCGTCGGCGGTGCTTGTCACGCGGTCTCTTCTCCGATGTCTCAGGTGGCTCGAGTGCCGGGCGTACGACGCCCACGACTGCAACCCAGCTTCCTCCCGGATTAGTCCCGGCGGCCGCCCCGTCAGCCCGCGAGCGGTCCCGAGGCGCGACGCTCCCAGCCGAGATCGGCCGAGGCCGCGTCGGCCGCGCGCCTCACCGCGGGCAGCAGCGCGAGCACGCCGTCGTGGTCGAGCGACACGGTCGGCACGGACACGGACACCGCGGCGACGGCGGCGCCCGTGCCGTCGCGCACGGGCACGGCCACGCAGTTGATGAACGACTCGTGCTCCTCGTGGTCGACGGCGAAGCCCGACTCCTGCGCCCGGTCGAGCTCGCGCTCGAACTCCTCGGCGTCCGTGATCGTGCGCGCGGTGAAGCGCTCCAACCCGAGGGCGGCCACGCTCTCGCGCCGCGCGGCGGGCGGGAGCGCCGCGAGCAGCACCTTGCCGACTGCCGTGCAGTGGACGGGCGCACGCAGGCCGATGCGCGACGCCATCCGGACGCCCTGCGGAGCATCGATCTTGTCGACGTAGACGATCTCCCCGCCCTCGAGCGTCGCCAGGTGCACCGTCTGCGACGTCTCGGCGCTCAGCCGCTCGAGGTGCCCCCGAGCGGCTGCGCGGACGTCGCGCTGGTCGAGCGCCGCGGCGGCGAGCGCGAAGAGGCCGCTGCCGAGCGAGTAGCGGTGCTGCTCGTCGTGGCGGACGAAGCGGTCGTCCTCCAGGGTCCGGAGGAGGCGCAGCACGGTCGTCTTGTGGACGTCGTCGACGGCCGCCAGCTCGTCGAGCGTCCGGGGGCCGTCCTCCAGGGCGCGCAGGAGTCGCAGCGCCCGCGCCAGGCTCTGGCTCACGGCGCGAGCGCGGTCGAGGTGGCGCCCACGTGGTCGCCGTCCGACGAGAGCGCGATGACGGCGAGGCGGTGCGCCGCCTCGAGCGCCCGGCGCACGACGTCGTCGCCCCGGTCGGTGACCAGCGCCGCTAGGAAGCCCGCCGCGAACGCGTCGCCCGCGCCGATCGCCTCGACCACCTCGACCCGCAGCGCCGGCACGTCGACCCGCTCGTCGCCGTCGAAGGCCGTGGCGGCGTTGCCGTCGTTCTTGACCACCAGGATCCGCGGATCCGGCAGGAGAGCGCGGAGCTCCCCCGGGTCGGCGGTCCCGAAAACGACCTGCGCCTCGGTGGCGCCGAGGAGGACGACGTCGCTTCGCCGGGCGAGGTCCGTGACGATCGCGACCCCCTCCTCCTCGCGGCCCGTCCAGAGCGCCGGACGCCAGTTGACGTCGAAGCTCACCAGGCGGCCCGCCCGCGGTGCGCGGACGAGCGCCCGGCAGAACTCGAGGGCTCCGTCGGAGAGCGCCGGGGTGATCCCGGTGGTGTGCACGAGGGCGGCTCCGTCGAGGAGGGCGCGCACCCCGGGGCGCTCGAGGAGCGCGGGATCGAGGGCGCTGCCGGCGGACCCGGCGCGGTAGTAGTGCATCCTGCTGGCCCCTGCAGCGAGATCGGAGGGGTGCGCCGAGCCGCTGCCGACCTCCTTGAGGTAGACGCCGGTGCTCCGCACGGGGTCGGTCTCGACCGCGGACACGTCGACGCCGTGCCGTGCCGCCTCGCGCAGGATGTTCCGGCCGAAGCCGTCGTCGCCGACCCGCGTCAGGACGGCCGCGGGGACCCCGAGCGAGGCGAGCCCGATCGCTACGTTGAGCTCTGCGCCACCGACGGAGCGGCGGAACGTCTCCGCCTCCTCGAGCGGCCCGGGGACGGTCGGGACGAGCACGGTGAGGGCTTCGCCGACGCAGACGACCTTTGCGGTGTTCACACCCGCGAGGGTAGCCTGCAGGAACACGCGACGCAACGGGCGTTGCACCATATGCAACGGAGAAGCAGTGACCGCCTCCTCGCTCGACGTCATCGGTCGCGATCGCGCCGTCGTCGTCATCCGCGCCGACACCATCCCCGACACCGCGGCCCTCGTGCACGCTCTCGTCGAGGGCGGGATCCACGGCATCGAGTTCACCTTCACGACGCCCGACGTCGAACGGCACGTCCGGGCGGCGGTCGCGGCGGAGCCCCTCGCGGTGATCGGCGTGGGCACGGTCCTGCGGCGGGAGCAGGCGCTGACGGCGGTGGAGGCCGGGGCGCGGTTCCTCGTCACCCCGGGCATCCTGCCGGAGATCGGACGCGCGGCCGACGAGGCCGGGGTCGCCCTCGCGATGGGCGCTTTCACCCCGTCCGAGGTGATGCAGGCGCTCGAGCACGGCGCCGAGGCGGTCAAGATCTTCCCCGCCGAGAGCGCCGGGCCCCGGTTCTTCTCGCACCTGCGAGGCCCCCTGCCCGGCGTGAAGCTAATCGCGTCGGGCGGCATCGACGAGGGCAACGCGCGGGCCTTCCTCGACGCCGGCGCCTACGCCGTGACCGCAGGATCCAGCGTGGTCACCCCCGCGCTCATCGACGCGCGCGACTGGTCGGGCATCACCCGGCGCGCTCGCTCCTTCGTCGCCGCGCTCTCCGCCTGACGGGCCGAAGGCAGCCGACCGTCAGGCGGCGAGCTCCGCGGGGGTCGGCGGGTTGGCGCCGGCGCGCGACACCGTGACCCGGGCGCTCGCCAGCGCGGTGGCGGCGACGGCCCGCAGGTCGTCCTCGCCGAGGACGCCCTCGCGGAGCGGCCCGTCGAGCCCGCGCGACAGGATCGCGAAGAGGAGTCCCGACATGAACGCGTCGCCGGCGCCGATGGTGTCCACCACGTCGACCGGCAGCGAGGGCAGCGTCAGGCGCACCTCGCGCGTCGCGATGCTGCAGCCCTCGCCCCCGCGGGTGATGGCCGCGACGACCGCGCCGAGGCCCAGGTAGCGGTCGAGCACCTCGTCGAGCGAGACTCCCGGGTGGAGCCACTCCGCGTCCTCGTCGCTCATCTTGACGACGTGGGCGAGCGAGGCGAGGGCGTCCACGGTCGTGAGGACGTCGTCGCGCGACGGCGTGATGCTGGGGCGGACGTTCGGGTCGAAGCTGAGCAGGGCGCTGCCGCGGTTCGCCTCGAAGAGGGCGAGGACGGCCGCGGATCCGGGGGCCAGCGCCGAGGCGATCGAGCCGGTGTGCACGAGGCGGACTCCGGCGGGCACCTCGATCGCGCCCGGGTCCCAGGCGATGTCGAAGTCGTAGCGCGCAGTGCGGTCGGCCTGGATCGTGGCGACGGCCGTCGACGTCGAACCGTCGTGGAAGGTGGCCGGGTCGAGGTGGACGCCGGCTCCGGCCAGGTGCTCCTCGATGGCGCGACCCCGGGCATCCTGCCCCAGCTGCGCGCGGAGCGCCGTGTCGACACCGAGTCGCGCCAGACCGTAGGCGACGTTCATGGGGCTGCCGCCCGCGTGTTCGCGATGCTCGTCGCCGTCCACGACGATGTCGACGAGGGCCTCTCCGACGACGAAGGCGGTGGGGGTGGTGCTCGTCATCTCTGACTCTTCTCGGCTGCGGGGCTACCAGGGGGCACGCCTGACTGTAGCGGCCCCGGCGTCCCCGAGGGGATGCCGGGGCCGACTCGTCGACGGGACCGCTAGGCGACGACCGCAGGATGCCCGACCGAGGCCGCGAGGCCCTCGCCGTGCACCGCCACCGTGACGCGGTCCCCGGGGTGGAGCTCCTCCGCAACCAGGAGCTCGGCGATCCGGTCGTCGACCTCCCGCTGGATCAGCCGGCGGAGCGGTCGCGCCCCGTACTCGGGCTCGTAGCCGTGCTCGGCGAGCCAGTCGACCGCGCTCGCGTCGGCGGTGAAGTCGATGTCCTGCACGCCCAGGCGGGTCGCGGTGTCGAGCAGCAGCAGCGACACGATGTCATGGAGCTGCTCGCGGTCGAGCTTGCGGAACAGCACGATCTCGTCGATCCGGTTGAGGAACTCCGGCCGCATGGCCTCCCGGACCTTGCCGAGGACACGGTCGCGGAGCGCCTTCTCCGAGCCGAAGCCGTTGCCGGCGTCGCTCTCCGAGCCGACGGGCCCGCCGGGGGTGAACCCGAGGGCGCCGCTCTTCGACGCGAGGAACTCGGAGCCGAGGTTCGACGTCATGATGATCACCGTGCTGCGGAAGTCGACGGTGCGGCCCTGGCCGTCCGTGAGCCGGCCGTCGTCGAGCACCTGCAGCAGCAGGTTGAAGACGTCCGGGTGGGCCTTCTCGATCTCGTCGAGCAGGATCACGGAGTACGGGTTGCGACGGACGCGCTCGGTCAGCTGACCGGCCTCGTCGTAGCCGACGTAGCCGGGAGGGGCACCGACGAGCCGCGAGACCGTGTGGCGCTCCCCGAACTCGCTCATGTCGAAGCGGAGGAGCGCCCCCTCGTCGCCGAAGAGCGACGAGGCGAGGGCCTTCGCGAGCTCCGTCTTGCCGACGCCCGTCGGGCCGAGGAACAGGAAGCTCCCCGTGGGCCGGCTCGCGTCGCCGAGGCCGGTGCGGCTCCTGCGGACGGCCTTCGCGATGGCCGTGACGGCGGCGTACTGACCGACCACTCGTTCGTGGAGGTCGTGCTCCAGCGCCGCGAGCCGGGAGCGGTCGCTCTGAGTGAGGCGTGCCGCCGGGATGCCCGTGCTGCGGGAGATCATCTCGGCGATGTCCTCCTCCCCCACGATCGAGTCGACGGATACCGGGACCGTGGGCGTCGAGATCGCCGCGTCGAGACGCGCCTGGACCTCGACGAGCCGGTCGCGGAGCGACGAGGCGTCCTCGTAGCGTTCGGCGGCGACGGCCTGGTCCTTCGCGGACTCGAGGTCGGCGAGCTCCGTCCGCAGCGCAGCCGTGTCGACGGTCCCGCCGAGACGGAGTCGACGACGAGCGCCGGCCTGGTCGATCAGGTCGATCGCCTTGTCGGGCAGGAAGCGGTCGGCGACGTAGCGGTGCGACATCTCGACCGCGGCCCGGAGAGCCTCGTCGGAGTAGGTGACCGAGTGGTGCTCGGCGTACCGGGGCGCCAGACCGGCGAGGATCGCGACGGCGTCCTCGACGCTCGGCTCGGGCACCTGGACCGGCTGGAACCGGCGCTCGAGGGCGGCGTCCTTCTCGACGCGACGGTACTCCGCGAGGGTCGTCGCGCCGACGAGGTGCAGCTCGCCGCGGGCGAGGCGGGGCTTCAGGATGTTGCCGGCGTCCATGCCGCCCTCGCCCGAGCCTCCTGCGCCGACGAGCGTGTGGAGCTCGTCGACGAAGACGATCAGCTCGTCGCTGTGCGCGGCGATCTCGTCGACGACCTTCGTCAGGCGCTCCTCGAAGTCGCCGCGGTAGCGGGTGCCCGCGACCATGGCCGCGAGGTCGAGGGCCACGACGCGCTTGCCGCGGAGCGACTCCGGCACGTCGCCGTCGGCGATCGCCTGCGCGAGCCCCTCGACGACGGCGGTCTTGCCGACGCCGGGCTCGCCGATGAGGACGGGGTTGTTCTTGGTTCGGCGGAGAAGGATCTCGACGGTCTGCTCGATCTCGGACGCCCGCCCGATGACCGGGTCGATGCCGCCCTCGCGAGCACGCGCCGTCAGGTCGGTGCCGTACGTGTCGAGCGTGGGGGTGGACGACGCGGACGCCTCGGCGCCCTCCCCGATCGTCGCCTCCGGAGACCGACCCTCGGCCGCCTGGCGGGCGAACTCCTGCATGGCCTCGGGGGTCACTCCGGCGGCGCGGAGCAGCTGGCCGGCGACGGTGCCGTCGGAGACGACCAGGGCGAAGACGACGTGCTCGGGGTCGACGTAGGTCGATCCGAAGGCGCGAGCCGCCTGGGCGGCCTCCAGCAGGAGTCGCTGCGCGGCGGGCGACAGTCCCGGACGCTCGGGCGCGTCGAACGAGGGCCCGGGGAGGCGCCCGTCGACCGCGACGACGAGGGCCCCCGGGTCGGCTCCGGCGAAGCGGACCAGGTCGGTGGCCGGCGAGTGCGCGAGGGCGCTGCGCAGGATGTGCAGGGCGTCGACCTCGGCGTGGCCGTGCGACGCGGCGAACCGGGCGGCCTCCGCGACGAGTTCGTGGGTGCGGCGGCTGAGGAGCCGGGTGATGTCGGGCATGAGACCTCCTGGGAAAACGTGAGTGCCTTCGACTCAGGTCAACGCAGGAGGCCCGGGATCATTCCCGCCCGGACCGAGAAGTTGAGCGTCCTCGACTCAACTCTCGGAACCACCCTTACTTGTAGACGATCTCCGCGAGCATCTGGCTCGCGCGAGCGGCGAACTCGCCGCGCACGATGAGCTCGTACCGACCGGCCTCCATCGTCTTGACCGACGAGAAGTCCCGCTGACCGCGCGTCGCCGCGTGGCCGACGAAGCCGAAGAGGGCACCCCAGAGCGCACCGAACGAGATGCCCGCGATGATGACGCCGAGGCCGTTGATGCCCGGCACGAAGATCGACAGGAGGAGTCCGGCGAACAGACCGAACCAGGCACCGCTGGCCATGCCGCGAACCGCCGCCTTGCCCTTCGTCAAGCGACCGGAGACGTTCTCGACGGTCCGGATGTCGTGCCCCACGATCGAGACGTTCTGCACCGGGAAGCCGTTGTCGGAGAGGGCGTCGACGGCCCGCTGGGCGTCCTCGTACTTCGTGTAGGAGGCCACGACCTGCGGCTGATCGCCGCCGACGAAGGCGCCGACACCGCCGGCGGACTCGGCCGCGGATCCCGTGGTGGAGACGGTGGGCTGCGAGGCCTGCGGCGGCGGCGTGGCCCCGGGAGGCGCGTACTCGCCGTAGGCGGGACGGTCGGGGCGCTGCCCCGGAATGTTCGGGTCGTTCGTCATGACTGCTCCTCGGCTGAAGGTTTCCTCCTCCTAGCCTGGACGTTCAACCTGGCGAACCTCCTGGGAATCGGCTCCGGCGCCGCGTTTTCCGGATACTTTTTCGACCCGGGACGGGGACGGACGTAGGTTCGGCACACCACCATGACTGACATCGACGGCGACAGCCACTACCACTCGCTCCCCGGGATCCGGGCGGCGAGGATCGTCACGTATCCGAAGCGGCGGGCGTCGCGCGGGGCGCGGCCGACGTCGACCGACGCAGGCCGGAGCATCCTGCCCGGACGCGCCGACGAGCCGCACTACGAGGACTTCCTGGTGACGAAGGCGGACGAGCAGGAAGTCGGCTGACCCGGGCCGTCGGAAGGCCGATGGGTAGCAGATCGGCCGATCTTTGGGAACCCCTGGTGGAATCGTCCGTCGGCTGGGATTATCGCGGCGATGAACTCGGACCTCCCGCCCCTGCGCACCGCCGAGCAGCGAGGCAGCGACCTCGACGAGGCGCGCGCGATGTACGAGGCCGGATACAACGGCGACGACTTCGTCACGGAGCTCACGGACTCGCCGTTCGAGTACCGCTACACCGTCCGCGGGAACGACGAGATGACGCTCCGGACCTCGACGTTCCTCGGCTCCATCGCCGGAGGGATCCAGCCGAAGGACGAGTACGTCGTGTCCTGGCTCACCGTCGGCGAGGGCCTCCTCGACGTCGGCCAGGACGAAGCTCCGATGGTCGTCGGGCGCCCCTTCATGTTCCCGACCGGGCGACGATTCCGCTTCGAGATGGCCGACTACCGGCAGAGTCTCGTGCACTTCGACGCGCGGTTCCTGGAGCGGATCGCGGCCGAGCACGACGGGACGGTCGTGGGCCCCGTCCACTTCGACCACTCCGCGATCCCCGACGTCGACCGGCTCCGGCGCTGGAAGTCCACGATCACGGCCGTCGCGAAGACGGTCCTCGGCGACGACGACGGCCCCCTCCTGCGCGCCGAGGTGAATCGCACCGCGGCGATCGCCCTCCTCGAGACGTTCCCCCACTCCGGCCCCACACGGCCCGACGCCGCGCTCCTCGCGAGCAACGCCCGTCTCGGCGCCGCCGTGGAGTTCGTCCACGCCGAAGCGCACCGTCCGCTCTCGGCGACCGACATCGCCGTCGCGGCCGGCCTGAGCCTCCGCGGACTGCAGCAGTCGTTCCAACAGCTCCTCGCCGTGACGCCGATGGAGTACCTGCGGGGAGTCCGCCTCGACCGCGTGCGGGCCGAGCTGCTGGAGCTCTCCCCGCGGGAGGCGCGGGTCTCGGACGTCGCGAAGAAGTGGGGCTTCGCGCATCCCAGCCGGTTCGCCGCCGCCTACGTGACGCGTTTCCACGAGTACCCGACGGACACCCTGCGCCGCTCGCGCTGACGGCGAGAGCGGCGACGCGGCTCCTGCGGACCCCTCGGGGTGGACTACGGCTTGGCGGGAGCCCCGCCCTTGTTGTTGCCGTTTCCGTTGCCGTTGCCGTTGCCCGGGCCCGTGCCCGTGCCGCCCACGGTCGTCCCCGGCCCGGTCGTCGGCACGCCGGCGCCGCCCGGAACGGTCTTCACCGGCTTGGGCTTGACGGCGCCGATCATGGACGCCGGAGGCAGGGGGAACGGATCTCCGCCGTAGGCCTGGTCGAGGGCCTGCAGGATCGTCTTGTCCATCAGGAACTTGAGGTTGTAGCCGTACACGCCGTTGACGTAGGTCCGGTAGAACCCGGCGCTGCCCTGGACGTTGCCGACCCAGGTCGCCTGGGCGATCTTCGTCGTTGAGGTGACGAGCCAGTTCTGCACGGCGGCGTCGGTGGTGCCCGTCTTCGCCAGGGTCGGGATGCCGTCGCCCGGGTTGGCGAGCGCTCCCGTACCGCCCGCCTTGAGGACCGGCTGAAGCGCGTAGGCGAGGCCGGCCGCGACGTCGGACGGCATGCCCTGCGTGCAGCTCGTCTTCGTCGGGGCGATCGCCTTGCCGCCGGCGCCGATGATGCGGTCGATGGCGATCGGCGTGCAGACGACTCCGTGGTTGGCGATGCCGGCGTACGCCGTCGCCATGGTCAGCGGCGAGATGTAGTTGGTGCCGAGGATCATCGACGGGACGATGTGGAAGTTGGTCGCCTTCGTGCCCTCGGCGGGGTGGATGCCCATGCCGAACGCGGAGTCGGCGATGCCGCACAGGTCGAGCTTGGTGCCCATGTCGGCGAACGCCGTGTTGACGGACTCGGCCGTCGCCGCCATCACCGACATGCTCGCCGGGGCCGGATCGGCGTTCGAGACATCCCAGACGTCGTTGCCGAGCCCGCTGCAGGTGTCGGTGAACTCGGAGAACGGCAGCTTGTGCTGGGTCGTCGACACGGTCTCGTTGAGCGTGTGCCCCGCCTCGAGCCAGGCGGCCAGGGTGAAGGGCTTGAACGAGGAGCCGGTCTGGAAGCCCTGCGAGTTGCCGTAGGCGTGGTCGGTGTTGTAGTTGACGGACGTCGCTCCGGCCGCCGCCGTGCTGGTCTCGTCGAACGTCGTGTTCTGGACCATCGTGACGATTCGCCCGGTGCCGGGCTCCACGGCGACGTTGGCCGCACCAAGGGAGAGTCCGGGGACGGTCGTCGGCATGTAGGCGCTGAGGGCCGCCTGCGAGGTCCTCTGCAGGTCGAGGTTCAAGGTCGTGTAGATCTTGAGGCCGCCCTCGGTCAGCTTCTGGACTCGCGCCTGCGACGTCGATCCGAACGCGGGATCCGTCAGGACCGACTGCTGGACGTAGCTGCAGAAGTAGGCGGCGTCGTAGGCGACCGCAGCGCTGCAGCCGTTCGACTGCGGGGTGATCTTCGGCTGGATGGGGAGCGAGGCGTAGTGGAGGTACTGCCGCTCGGTGATGTCCTTCGCGACGGCCATGCGCTTCAGCACGTAATTGCGGCGAGTCAGAGTGAGCGCGTAGTGGTTCTTCGCCCCGTTGTCGGCGTTCGTCGGCCTGTCGATGCGGAGGTTCGCCGGGTTGTTGATGATCGCGGTGAGGGTCGCCGCCTGGACGATCGAGAGGCTCCTGGCCGGCACGCCGAAGTAGTACTCCGAGGCGGCCTGGACGCCGTAGACGGTGCCGCCGAAGCCGACGATGTTGAGGTAGCCGCGGAGGATGTCGTCCTTCGAGTAGCGCTTCTCGATGCCGATCGCGTAGCGCATCTCCCGGAGCTTGCGGGCCGGCGTCGTCGCCGTGACCTGCGAGTAGCACTTGTCGGCGGCGGCGAGGGCCTCCTTCGTCGTGCCCTGGCTGCTGCCCTGCTGGGCGCAGCGCTGGACGAGGACGTTCTTGACGTACTGCTGCGTGATGGAGGAGCCGCCCTGCACGTTGTGCCCGAGACCGGTCGCGAGCGCACCGCGAATGGTCCCCTGCACGTCGATCGCGCCCTCCTTGTAGAACCGGGGGTCCTCGGTGTCGATGGTCGACTGCTTGACGACCTCGGCGATCTGGTTCGACGCGACGTCCGTGCGGTTCTGGACGTAGAACGACGCGATCTTGACGTCCTTGCCGCCCTGTTTCGCGTAGACGGCGGACGCCTGCGCGGGCTGCTCGATCTGCAGGTAGCTGGGAAGCGAGTTGAACGTGTCGACGCCCGTCACGACCCCCTCGCCCGCCACCGCGAGGGAGGGCACGAAGACGAGCCCGACGAGGAGACCGGCGACGGCGGACAGGCCGACGAAGCCGATCAGGGAGCCGAGGACCTTCGGGGCACGAGAGAGAGACACGCGTCAACGGTAAGCGTCGCCCCGCGATTGCGGAACACCGCGCCGACGTGTCGTGCCGAGATCGTTGCAGAGGATGAACGGATGATCAGCCTCGCGGAGGATGCGGAGGAGCCGGGAGCCGCGGCTCCTGCTGATCAGCCGATGAACGACATCACGTGCTTGATGCGGGTGTAGTCCTCGAAGCCGTACGACGAGAGGTCCTTCCCGTAGCCCGAGTGCTTGAACCCGCCGTGCGGCATCTCGGCGACGATCGGGATGTGCGTGTTGATCCAGACGCAGCCGAAGTCGAGGCGCTTCGCGAACCGCAGGGCGCGGGCGTGGTCGGTCGTCCAGACGCTCGAGGCGAGCCCGTAGCGGACGCTGTTCGCGAGGCGGAGGGCCTCGCCCTCGTCGGAGAAACGCTGCACGGTGATGACCGGGCCGAAGATCTCGTTCTGCACGGCCTCGTCGTCCTGGGCGAGACCCGAGACCACCGTGGCCTCGTGGAAGTAGCCGACGTCGCCCTGCCGGCTCCCGCCCACCTCGATCGTCGCCGAGTCGGGCAGCCGCTCGAGGAACCCCTGCACCTGCGCGAGCTGGTTCGCGTTGTTGACCGGTCCGAAGAGGACGCCCTCGTCGCGGGGCGCCCCGGTGCGGGCGCTGCTCCGCACGCGGGCAGCGAGGGCCGCCACGAACTCGTCGTGGATCCCGCTCTGGACCAGGAGCCGCGTGGCCGCCGTGCAGTCCTGACCGGCGTTGAAGAACCCCGCGGCGACGATCCCCTCGACCGCCCTCTCGACGTCGACGTCGTCGAAGACGATGACGGGCGCCTTGCCGCCCAGCTCGAGGTGGACGCGCTTGAGGTCGTCGGCGGCCGAGCGGGCGACGGCCATCCCGGCGCGGACGGAGCCCGTGATCGAGACCATCTGCGGGGTCGGGTGGGCGATCATCGCGGCGCCGGTCGTCCGGTCGCCGGTGATCACGTTCAGCACGCCCTTCGGCAGGAACTCCGCGGCGACCTCGGCGAGCAGGAGGGTCGAGAGCGGCGTGGTGTCGCTGGGCTTCAGCACCGTGGTGTTGCCGGCGGCGAGCGCGGGCGCGAACTTCCAGACGGCCATGTTGAGCGGGTAGTTCCAGGGCGTCACCTGCCCGATGACGCCGATGGGCTCGCGCCGCACGAACGAGGTGTGGTCCGGCATGTACTCGCCGGCCGACATGCCGGAGAGGTGCCTGGCCTCGCCCGCGAAGAAGCGGATCTGGTCGACGGACAGCAGGATCTCGTCCTCCACGAGCGAGTGCCGCGGTTTGCCGGTGTCCTGCGACTCGAGGTCGGCGAACTCCTCTGCTCTGGCCTCCATCGCGTCGGCGATCCGGAACAGCGCGAGCTGCCGCTCCGCCGGCGTCGTCTCGCCCCACGTCTCGAAGGCCCGCTCGGCCGCGTCGAAGGCCCGGTCGACGACGGACGCGTCGGAGACCGGCGAGACGCCGTAGACCTCTTCCGTCGCCGGATCGACGAGGTCGAACGTCGAAGGGCCGTGCGCCTCGACGTACTCGCCGTCGATGAAGTTGCGGAGGGGTGAGGTCGTCATGCGGCCATCCTGGCAGTCGACCGGGGCCGCGGCCCACGCTCCGAACCGTCAGCCGGTACGGCCTTTTCTGACAGTTCGTCCATTTCGGGTCGCCCCGTCACCGGGCACCATGTGGAGATGACGACCACCGCGAATGTCCAGGCCGAGCCCTCCGTCTCCTTCTCCCCCCTGCAGGCGGCCGGGCGCGACCACCTCTGGATGCACTTCTCGCGGATGGCGCCGTTCCAGCAGCGGCCGATGCGCATCATCGATCACGCCGACGGGGTGAACCTCTTCGACGACCGCGGCCAGCGCATCCTGGACGGCCTCTCCGGGCTCTTCGTCGTCCAGGTCGGCCACGGCCGCGACGAGCTGGCGGAGGCGGCGGCCAAGCAGGCCAAGAAGCTCGCCTACTTCCCCGCGTGGGGTATCGCGACCGAGCCCGTGATCGAACTGGCGGATCGCCTGGCGGCCGCGGCTCCCGGCTCCCTCAACCGCGTCTTCTTCACCTCGGGCGGCGGCGAGGCCGTCGAGACCGCGTGGAAGGTCGCCAAGCAGTACTTCAAACTCACCGGCAAGCCGATGAAGCACAAGGTCATCAGCCGCACGGCGGCGTACCACGGCACCACCCAGGGAGCCCTGGCGATCACGGGCCTCCCCGCCATGAAGCAGGCCTTCGAACCGCTCACGCCCGGCGGGTTCCGGGCCGCGAACACCGACTTCTTCCGCGCCCCCGAGCACGGCGACGACCTCGTCGCGTTCGGCCTCTGGGCCGCGAACCGGATCGAGGAGGCCATCCTGCAGGAGGGGCCGGACACCGTCGCGGCCGTCGTCCTCGAGCCGGTGCAGAACTCCGGCGGCTGCTTCGTGCCGCCGCCCGGCTACTTCCAGCGCGTCCGCGAGATCTGCGACAAATACGACGTCCTCCTCGTCTCGGACGAGGTCATCTGCGCCTTCGGCCGTCACGGCACGACGTTCGCCTGCGAGAAGTTCGGCTACGAGCCGGACATCATCACCTGCGCCAAGGGCATGTCGAGCGGCTACGGCCCCATCGGCGCGATGATCGCCAACGAGCGGATCATGGAGCCGTTCCTCCAGGGCACCAACTTCTTCCCCCACGGCTACACCTTCGGCGGACACCCGGTGTCGGCCGCCGTGAGCCTGGTCAACCTCGACATCTTCGAGCGCGAGGGGCTCAACCAGCGGGTGCTCGACAACGAGGCGGCCTTCGGCTCCACCCTGTCGAAGCTCCTCGACCTCCCGATCGTCGGGGACGTGCGCGGCGACGGCTACTTCTGGGGCATCGAGCTCGTGAAGGACAAAGCGTCCAAGCAGTCGTTCGACGCCGCCGAGCGCGAGTTCCTCATCAAGCAGTACCTCCCCGGCGCCCTGATGGACAACGGTCTCTACTGCCGCCCCGACGACCGGGTCAACCCGGTGATCCAGCTCGCACCGCCGCTCATCTCCGGGCAGGCCGAGTTCGACGAGATCGAGCAGATCGTCCGGGCGACGCTGCAGGACGTCCAGGCGCTGCTCTGAGGCTCCTGCGGGAGCTGCCGGCTCCTGCGGTCGCGAAGGGCAGGAGTCGCCTGCCGAGCGGCTACGCGGAGTCGCCGGGCCGCGAAGACGTGCCGAGCTGACGGAGCAGCTCGATGAGCTCGGCGCGCTGCGCCTGCGTGAGCGGCTCCAGCTGCTTCTCCTCGTGTCCGACGAGAGCGATCATGGCGCGATCGACGAGCTCGCGCCCCTGCTCCGTCATCGAGACGAGGACACCTCGGCCGTCGACGGGGTTGGGGTGGCGCTCGATGAGCGCGCGCTCGCTGAGCAGGTCGAGCCGGTTGCTCAGCGTGCCGCTGGTCACCATGGTCGCCTTGACCAGCTGGGCCGGACTCAGCTGGAACGGCTCGCCCGCTCGCCGGAGGGCTGCGAGGACGTCGAACTCCCAGATGGCGAGGTCGGCGCTCTTGAACGCCTCGGCGCGGAGCGTGTTCAGGCGGTGGGCGACCCGGCGAAGCCGCGACATGACGTCGAGCGGCGAGAAATCGATCTCGGGAAGCTGACCGGCCCACGCGTCGATAAGCAGATCGACTTCGTCGACTTCCCTCACAGGTACCTCCTCGGCATGTCCCCGAGAGTAGCCCAGGTCGCCGGAGGTCGCCCGTGAGCGGCCGTGTCGTCGTCGGCTGGAACGGCTCTCCCCCGCCGCCGACGCCGACCGCGACTGGGCGGTCGAGTGGACGCGAAAGACCGACCGCGCACCAGTCGCCGTCCTCTGCGCAGAGAGGAACACCGACGTCGACTGCCTCGAGGGGCGCCCCGGGAGGCGCCCTGCCCGCATCCGGCTGACCGAACCCCGACTCGACCTCGACGGCGAGGTCGTCCACCGCGGCGCGGACCGCCACCACGGGACCGACACGCGCTGGCGCCGGGCCTTCGACAGGATGATCGTGGTCGGCTCGATCGTTCCGGCCCTGCTCTGGGGCGTCGCATTCGCGAACATCGTGCGCGGTGTCCCCCTCGACGTGCACCACACCTACACCGGCGGCTTCTTCGATCTGCTCAACCCGTACGCGCTCCTCGGGGGTGTCACGACGCTCCTGCTCTTCCTCACGCACGGCGCGGTCTTCCTGACCGTGACGACCGAGGGCGAGGTCCGGAGCAGGGCGCGCCGACTCGCCCTCTGGAGCGGGGCCGCGACGATCGTCGCCGCGGCGTCCTTCCTCCTCTGGACGGGCCTCGTCCACGGCAACCCCGTCTACTGGCTGCTGGCCGCCGCGGCCGCCGTCCTCCTGATCGGCTCCGTGCTCGCGAACCTGTTCGGGTTCGAACGCCGCGCCTTCGCCCTTACGGCTCTCACGGTCCTGTTCGCCGTCGCGAGTCTCTTCGCCGCCCTGGCGCCGGACGTGATGCCGGCGAGCAACGACCCGGCGAACAGCCTCACGATCGCCAACGCCTCCAGCACTCCCTACACGCTCACCGCGATGAGCTGGACCTCCCCGTCGTCCTCGCCTACCAGGCGTGGACGTACTGGGTGTTCCGCAAGCGGATCGGCCGCGCGGCCATCACGGGCGTTCCGGACGGCGGCGACGGCGACGGCACCGGCGGCGCCAGCACCGGCGGCGCCTCCTCGCCGCGTCAGCGGAAGATCTCGCGAGCCTCCCGCGCGGCGTAGAAGACGATCACGAGACCCGCGACGGGGTCGGCCCACCACCATCCCAGCGCGAGGTCGAGGGCGACCCCGAGCAGGACGGCCGCCGCGAGCAGCGCGTCGATCCGCGTGACCCGGCCCTCGGTCAGGAGGACCCGGTTGCCGAGGGCGCGACCCGTCGACGTCTTGAGGACCGACAGCACCAGCATCACGACCGCGGTGAGGCCCGTCCACACCAGGGCGGGCCACGACGGCGTCGCCCGGTGCCCCGTCGCGAGCGCGAACCCGGATTGCACCAGCAGGTACGCCGCCAGGAGCACGAACGCGACGCCGATCAGCCGCAGCGCGCGCTCCTGCCGAGCCGCTCCGCTTCCGGACAGCTCCCAGAGCACCACGGTCGACGCGCCGATCTCGATCAGGCTGTCCAACCCGAAGCCGGCCAGGGCGACCGACGACGTGGTCAGCGCCAGGACGGCCAGCACGCCGACGCCGACCACGTTCCATGCGAGCGTGACGCCCTCGAGCACGACCCCGCGGCGGAGCAGCAGACGGTGGTCGGAGGGGCTGCCTGCGGAACGGGTCACGACACGAGTGTGCCCCACGGGGCGCCGCCGGCGTCGTCACGCACGCTCGCGCTCAGGCGCGCCCGTTCGTGCTCAGGCGCGCGCGGAGGGCACGACGAGAATCGGCCGCTCCTGGTGGTGCGCCAGGTGCGTCGCGACGGACCCGGTGAAGAACGCGTGCATCCCGGAGCGGAAGGAGGTGTCGCTCGTGCCGACGACGAGCAGTGCAGCATCGCGCCGCTTCGCGAGATCGGCCAGGGCCTCCGGCACCCCGCCCGCCAGGAGATGCGCCTCGGCGGCGACCCCCGTCGTCTCGGAGGCCCAGCGGGCCCGCTCCGTGACATGGGCGAGCAGGATGCCCGACCCCTCGTCCTCGCCGTCGGGGTCGACCGGGGCCGACACGACCCGCCCGCTCTCGTCGACGTCGACCGTGTAGCGCGACTCGTCCACGATGGCCACCAGCAGGGCGGCGTCCTCCCGGGCTCGCGCCGCAAGGGGCTTCCGCCCCGCCGACCCGCGTCAGGCCTGCGGCACCCGCACCGTCAGTGCGCCCGGCTCGATCCAGGTCGTGAAGCCGGTGGCCTGCCCGAAGCCGTCGCCGTCGATCTCGATGTCCTCGGGGTCGCGGAGGGTCGCCTCCATCTTCGCGACCTTGCGGTAGCGGATGGACTCGACCTCCTTCGTCGCCAGGCGCTCGCCCCGGGGCAGGCGACGGACGATGCCGTTCTCCCAGAACACCTTCACGAGCACCTCGATCCAGCCGCGGAGGCCGTCCGGACGCATGAGGAGGACGTCGAAGACGCCGTCGTCGATGGCGGCGTCCGGCAGCAGGACGATATTGGCGGGCAGCGCCCCGCAGTTGCCCACGATCACGGTGTGCGCGCGGATCGACTTCATCTCGCCGTCGTCGAAGCGGTAGCGGAAGCGGAGCTGGTTCTTGTCGCGGAGGGTCTCGACGATCGCCTTGACGTAGGCCAGCCAGCCGACGCGCTTCTTCAGGTCGTCGTCGGTGTTGGCGAGCATCTTCGCGTCGATGCCGAGCCCGGCCATGACGACGAACGAGTGCTTCGACGTCTCGCCGTCCTCGCGCGAGATCTCGATGCGGCCCAGGTCGATCGCCCGGTCGTCGCCGGAGAAGGCGACGTGGAGGGAGTTGTCGAGGTCGTCGAGGGTGAGCTTGAGGTTCCGCGCGAGCAGGTTGCCGGTCCCCGACGGCAGGAGCCCCAGCGACGCGTCGCTCTCCGCCACGACCTCCGCGACCGCGCGCACGGTGCCGTCGCCGCCCGCGGCGATCACCATGTCGACGCCCGTGTCGAGCGCCTTCTGCGCAGCGCCCTGGCCCGGGTCCTCCTTCGAGGTCTCGAACCACGACGTCTCGAGCCAGCCCGCCTCCTGCTCGGCCTTCGCGACGGCCGCGCGGACCTTCTCGAGGTCGATCTTGATCGGGTTGTAGACGACCGCGGCTCGGCGGGTCGGTGTTGCGGTGGTGTCGGTCATCGAGTTCCTTTGCGTCCCAGGCTGCGAACACTATCGGCTCCGGCGCGCCCGCGAACGTTCAGCCGTGCGGCGCCCGCGTCACGCGCGCTTTCCGGATACCAGCCGGTACCCGATCCCGATCGCGACGACGAGGACCCCGCCGACGATCGACGCCGGGGGCAGGGCGATGACGAGGACCGCGCATCCTGCGATGCCCGCGATCGGGAGCACCCTCGGATACCGCCGATCGCGCGGCCCCTGCGTCAGGGCCGACGCGTTGGCGACGAGGTAGTAGAGGAGCACGCCGAACGACGAGAAGCCGATCGCGCCGCGGAGGTCGACCGTGAGCACCAGCACCGACGCGGCGACGGCCACGGCGATCTCGGCGTGGTGCGGGACCCGGTGCACGGGGTGGACCGGACCGAGCCAGCCGGGGAGGTCACGGTTCCTGGCCATCGCGAGGGTCGTCCGGGAGACGCCCGCGAGGAGGGCGAGCAGGGCACCGAGGGCGGCGAGCGCGGCGCCCGCGCGGACGATCGGGGCGAGCGCTGCGAAGCGACCGGCGGCCACGGCGTCGACGAGGGGCGTGGCCGTGTGAGCGATGCCGTCGGCGCCGACGACGACCAGCAGCACGACGCCGACCACCCCGTAGACGACCACCGTGATCGCGAGCGCCAGCAGGATCGCGCGCGGGATCGTCCGGCGGGGGTCGATCACCTCCTCGCCGAGCGTCGCGACACGCGCATAGCCGGCGAACGCGAAGAAGAGGAATCCGGCGGCTTGCAGGATGCCCGGGACCGATCCCGCAGCGGACGACCCGCCCGCCCCGCCCGCGCCCCACCCCCGGTGCTGACCCGCGAGCGCGGCGACGACCGCCACGCCGAGGACGACCAGCACCACGACCACGATCACGCGGGTGAGCCTCGCGGTGCGGGTGATGCCGAACCAGTTGAGCGCCGCCATCGAGAGGAGGGCGAGCACCGCGACGGGCTTCTGCCACGCGGCGGGGACGAGCGCCGCGGCGACGGTGAGCGCCATGGCGGCGCAGCTCGCGGTCTTCCCGATCACGAAGCTCCAGCCGGCGACGAAGCCCGGCCACTCCCCGAGGCGCTCCCGCCCGTACACGTACGTCCCGCCGGACGTCGGGTAGCGGGCCGCGAGCTGCGCGGACGACGTGGCATTGCAGTAGGCGACGAAGGCGGCGACGACGAGACCGACGAGCAGGAGCGGACCGGCGGCGCGGGCGGCGGGGGTGAAAGCCGCGAAGACACCGGCTCCGATCATGGAGCCGAGGCCGATCGCGGTGGCGTCGCCGAGGGTCAGTCGGCGCGCGAGGAGCCCTCCGCGCGTGGTCACGGCGCGCACTCTACCGACACCGGGTTGCGCGTCGGGGATAGGGTGAGGCGCTCCCGGCGCACCGCTCGGGGTCACACAACGACGAAAGGTACGGCTCATGAGCATCGGCGGAGGCATCTTCCTCATCGTGGTCGGCGCCATCCTGGCGTTCGCGGTCAACTTCACCGTGGCCGGGGTCGACATCCACCTCATCGGCTACATCCTCATGGCCGCCGGAGTCCTGGGGCTCATCCTCGGCATCGCGCTCCTGGCGCGTCGCCGCAGCGTCACCTCCACCTCCCGCACCGGCATCGACCCCGTCTCCGGCGAGCGCGTCACCCGTCGCTCCACGGAGGGCGACGGCCCGGTCCTCTGACCGGCCCGGACGACAGCGGCGTGGACGACACCGCACCCGCTGCGGGCGGCGCCCGACCCGAGCTCCCCGTCACTCTCGCCGGGCGGTACCGCCTCGAGGAGGTCCTCGGGTCGGGCGGCATGTCGACCGTGTACCGGGGCGTGGACGAGACGCTGGGCAGGCGCGTCGCCGTCAAGGTCCTCTCGGCCGGATCCACCGACCCGACCACACCCCAGCGCGAACGCTCCGAGATCCGCCTGCTCGCGTCGCTCGCTCACGCGGGACTGGTCACCCTCTACGACGCCGACACGGCCCGCTTCGGCGATTCCGACCGGACCTACCTCGTGATGGAGCTGGTCGACGGGCCGAGCCTCGGTGAGCGGCTGCGGGGCGGCGCCCTCTCGGAAGCCGACGCGCGGCTCCTGCTGACCGATCTCGCGGAGGCGCTGGCGTTCGTGCACGCGCGCGGCATCGTCCACCGCGACATCAAGCCCGCGAACGTCCTGCTCGCGCCGTCGGGGCGACCCGGGCGGCCGTTCTCCGCGCGGCTTGCCGACTTCGGGATCGCCTCCCTCCTCGACTCGACGCGGATCACGCAGACGGGAACCGTCGTCGGGACGGCCGCCTACCTCAGCCCGGAGCAGGCCGCCGGTCGACCGGCCGGGACCGCCTCCGACATCTACGCGACGGGGCTCGTGCTGATCGAGTCCCTGACGGGCGAACGGGTCTTCCCGGGAACGCTCGTCGAGACCCTCGGGGCGCGGCTGGCGCGCGATCCCGAGGTACCGGGACACCTGGGTTACCGGTGGAAGTCGCTGCTCGGCGCCATGACGCTGCGCGATCCGGAGGCTCGTCCCACGGCCGTCGAGGTGCTCGACCGGCTCCAGGGCCTCGAGCGCGACGGCGCCGGGGCGACGGCGGCGCTCACCCTCCCGGGCCTCCCCGCTGAGGCCCCCTCGGACGCGACCGCGGCGACGCGCGCGCTCCCGGACGACGGCCTCGCCGAGACGCGACGCCTCCCTGCCTCTCCGGCTCCCGTCGTCCCGAAGTCCCGCCGACGCCGGCGACCGCTCGTCTGGCTCGCGGTCGTCGGAGCCGTCGCGGCCGTCGCCCTGGTGGTCGGGACGTCGATGGCCCTGCAGGATGCCGGGCGCGAGGCCGCACCGGCACCCTCGCCCTCGCGCTCGGCGTCGACGGCCCCCGTGGCGACGACCCCCGCGTCGACCGCGCCGTCTCCCGAGACCGTGGGGACGACTCCTGCGCCCTCGACGCCGGTGCCCTCCACGCCCGTCGCTCCGACCGTGGGCGGCGGGGACACCCCGGGGACGGGCCCGGCACCCGGGACCGGCGCCGGGAACGGCCCGGGTAACGGCAACGGCAAGGGTCCCGGGAACGGCAAGGGCAACGGCAACGGCAACGGCAAGAACAAGTAGACCGCGCATCGTGCCGAATCTCGACGGTGTGAGGGTTCGAGCGACGCATCGCGGCTATCGGCCGACCTCCGGCTGACGCTTCGGATAATCTTGGCGGGTTCTTGGCTCCTGACCGTTGGGATCGTCCCTCATGACCACTTCGACGACTTCCCGCGCGTCCGGGAGGCGCTTCCGCGACAAATTCGTCGTCGAGGAGCGCCACCTCCCCCGGGCGACCCGCCGCCGCCTCTTCGCCACCGCGGCCGCCCTCATCCTGCTCGGCGCCGTTTTCTTCACCGGGCTGCTCGTCGGCGTCCTGACGCACACCGGGTTCGAGCGGTTCGACCGCCCCGTCGAGCTGTGGTTCAACGAGCAGCGCTCCGGCGGCATGACCGGGGTGATGGCGTTCCTCGCCGTCGTCTTCGGGCCGGTGGGGATGCCGATCATCGTGCTCGTCGTCACGGTCGTCTGGCTGGTCGCGGCGAAGCACGCCTGGCGCCCGCTCGTCCTCGCGGTCGGCATGGCCACCGGCGTCGTCCTCGCGCAGGTCCTCGCCCCGATCGTCCGGCACCCGCGCCCGCCGATCGGACTGATGCTCGTGGGTCCCGACCACTCGTTCTCGTTCCCGTCCGGGCACGTGCTCGGCGTCTGCGACTTCTTCCTGATCACGGCGTTCCTCCTCGCCAGCCGCGTCCAGAGCCGCCGCTTCGCGATCGGCGCCTTCGTCGTCGCGATCGCGATGATCCTGATCCAGATGGCCAGCCGCCTCTACCTCGGCTACCACTGGATCAGCGACACCACCGCCTCCCTGACGCTCTCGATGATGATCCTCGGGGTCGTCATCGCGGTCGACACGGCGCGCACCACCCTCGAGCCCGGCGAACCCGTCACGGGTCCGCACTCGCAACCGCAACAGGACGGAACCTGATGACCGCCGACGTACGACAGGCCGCCGGCCGAGCCGGGAACAGCCGAGCCCTCACCGTCCTCGCCCGCGCGGGTTTCGCCGCCAGCGGGATCGTGCACCTCCTGCTCGGTGCCGTCTCGATCGGCGTGGCGTTCCACCGCGCCGGCGAGACCGACCAGTCCGGTGCCCTCTCGCAGCTCACGAAGGTCCCCGGCGGCACGTTCCTCCTCTGGTTCACCGTCGTCGCGTTCGCGGCGCTCGGCCTCTGGCTCCTGATCCAGGCGCTCCTCGGGGTCGGCTCGTCGTCGAAGAAGCGCTGGGTCAGGAGCCTCGTCTCGGCCGGCAAGGCCCTGGCCTATCTCGCGCTGGCCGCGACGGCGCTGTCGTTCGCACGCGGTGCCGGCAGGTCGGGCGACTCGAAGGGGTCGTCGACGAAGGCCAGCGCCGACATCCTCGCCCTCCCCGGCGGCCAGGTGCTCCTCACGATCGTCGGCCTGGCCGCGGCCGGCATCGGTGTCTACCTGATCGCGAAGGGCGTCCGGCAGAAGTTCCGCGAGGACATCGCGATCCCGTCCGGGCCGGCAGAGCGCCCCGTCGTCGTCCTGGGAGTCGTCGGCTACGTCGCGAAGGGCATCGCCATCGTCGTCGTCGGGATCCTCTTCGTGGTGGCGGCCGTCACGACCGACGCCGCGAAGGGCTCGGGGCTCGACGGTGCGCTCAAGTCGCTCGCGACGCTGCCGTTCGGGCAGGCCATCCTGACCGCCGTCGGCATCGGGCTCATCGCCTACGGCGTCTACAGCTTCGCCCGCGCGCGCCTGGCCCGCCTCTAGCGCGCGACCGCGTTCGAAAGCTCTCACGGAGCGTCCCGGAAGACCGGAAACCCCAGGTCAGGGCAGCCTATCCAAGCTAGCGGAGCACCCATTCCGGTGTCACAGTTGCTCCCATGACCGTTTCCGCAGAGATCCCGCAGACCCACAAGGGCGAGGCGCACGCCTCCAACCTGTCCGGGCGCCTGAACTGGCTGCGCGCCGGCGTGCTCGGTGCGAACGACGGCATCGTCTCCGTCGCCGCCATCGTGGTCGGTGTCGCAGGCGCCTCCACCAACTCCGGAGCCATCGCCACGGCAGGCGCCGCGGGTCTCGTCGGCGGGGCGATCTCCATGGCCCTCGGCGAGTACGTCTCCGTCTCCAGCCAGAGCGACAGCCAGAAGGCCCTCATCGAGAAGGAGCGCCGCGAGCTCGCCGAAGATCCCGAGGCCGAGCTCGAGGAGCTGACGCAGCTCTACGAGGCCCGCGGCCTCTCGCGCGAGACGGCCGCCACGGTGGCCGCGGAGCTCACGCAGAAGGACGCCCTCGGGGCCCACCTCGCGATGGAGCTCAACATCGACGAGGACGACGTCGTGAGCCCCTGGCACGCCGCCGGAGCCTCGGCCCTCGCCTTCACCCTCGGCGCCGTGCTGCCCCTACTCGCGATCCTCCTGCCGCCCGCGTCCATGCGCGTCCCCGTCACGTTCGCCGTCGTGCTGATCGCGCTCGCCCTCACCGGCGCCCTCGGCGCCCGGATCGGCGGGGGCTCCATCGCCCGCGCGACAGTGCGCGTCGTCATCGGCGGTGCCGTCGCCCTGGCGGCCACATTCCTCATCGGTATGCTGCTCCACACCAGCGGGGCGGTCGCCTGAGCCGGCTGATCGAGCGCTCCAGGAGGCATGATGGCCAGCATCCTCGTCGTCGAGGACGACCCCGAGATGGGAACCCTGCTCCAGCGCGGTCTCACGGGTGAGGGTCACGACGTGACCCTGGTCGCGAACGGGATCGACGCCCTGATCGCCACCGGGTCGAAGGACTTCGACGCGGCCGCCATCGACGTCATGCTGCCCGAGATGAGCGGTTTCGAGATCTGCCGCCGCCTCCGCCAGATGGGCAGGATGATGCCCGTCATCCTCGTGACGGCGCGCGACGCCGTCGACGACCGCATCTTCGGCCTCGACTCGGGCGCGGACGACTACCTCATCAAGCCGTTCGCGATCGCGGAGCTCAACGCCCGCATCCGCGCCCAGCTCCGCCGCCAGGCGTCGGGAGCCAGCACGATCGTCGAGGCGGGGGTCATCCGTCTCGACACCCTCACCGTCCGGGCGCAGGCACGGGGCCGCGACTTCCCGCTCAGCGTCAAGGAGTTCTCGCTCCTGCGCTTCCTCATCCAGGGCGCACCCGACACGCAGTCGCGCACCGACATCCTGCGCGAGGTGTGGGGGTCGGCCGAGAACTTCGACCCGACCATCGTCGACCAGTACGTCAGCTACGTCCGCAAAAAATTGGGCGCCGTCTCCGCCGACGTCTCCATCGTCACCGTGCGAGGTGTGGGCTACCGCCTGGAGATCGCGGCTGGAGCCTCGGGGGGCTCTCCCGCGTGAAGCGGCTCCGCTCGCTGTCGATCCAGGCCCGCATCACCCTCGGGAGTCTCGTCGTGGGCGCCGTGGTCCTCGTCACGGTCGCTCTCATCCTGCACTTCCAGATCCGCGCCGTGACGATGCGCTCGGAGGAGACGCTCGCCAGCAGCGACCTGGCGCCGTTCGCGACCGACCTGATGAAGAATCCCGACGAGCATCCCGATCCCCCGTCCTCCGGGGTCCTGGTGGCCCTGCGCACGGCCGACGGCGAGACCCTGATCGACACGTTCCCCGAGGCCCTCCGCGAGCGGATCGGCGATCTCGCCCCGGCCGACACGACGTTCCGCGCGGCGGCCGAGGGCACGACCTTCACGATCGTCGGCAAGACGGTCGCCACCCCCGACGGCAGAGCCGGGGTCTGGGCGGCCCGGAGCAACGCCGCCGGCGATCTCACGATCCTGGCGGTCGACCGCTCCCTCGTGATCGGCACCCTCCTCGCCCTCCTCGCCTTCTCCGGCGCCGCGTGGCTCCTGGCCCGCCTCGCCCTCCGACCCGTGACGCGGATGCGACGCACCGCGGAAGACCTCAGCCGGGGCACCAGCGAGGGCGACCTCCCCGTCGGCGGATCCGGCGACGAGCTCGACGCCCTCGCCTCCACGCTGAACGCGTTCATCCGGCGTCTCCGCGACAGCGCGGCGCACGAGCGGCGGATGGTCTCCGACGCGAGCCACGAGCTGCGGACACCGCTCGCCGTCCTCACCAGCCGCCTGGAGCTGGCGCACCGCTCTTTCGGCGACGCGCCGGCCCTCGAGCGCGAGCTGCTCGCGGCCGAGACGTCCGTGGCGCGGCTGACGCAGCTCGCGGCGACGCTGCTCGAACTGTCGCGGCTCGACGAAGCCGACCCCGATGCTCCTGCGACCGAGCGCACCCCGGCCGCCGACCTCGTGACCGAGTTCTACAGCGCCGTCGACCGGGGGCGCAGCGCCGCCGGATCCGCGGTGGGCGTCGACTACGACATCGAGCTGCTCGCCGTCGTCCCCGCCGTCTACGCGCTGACGCCGGCCGCCTTCGGCCGCGTCGTCGACAATCTCGTCATCAACGCCGTGACCTTCAGCCCGGAGAGCAGTGTCGTCCGCCTCGACCTCCGGCAGACGCCCGACGGCGCCCTCAGGCTCACCGTCGCCGACGAGGGCCCCGGCCTCCCCGAGTCCTTCCTGCCGATCGCGTTCGATCGCTTCTCGCGGGCGGACGAGTCGCGGAGACGCGTGCGCGGCGGCAGCGGCCTGGGCCTCGCGCTCGTGCGAGCCATCGCCGAGCGGGCGGGCGGCGTCGCCACGATCCGGAATCGCGAAGACGGGCCCGGAGCCGCGGCCCTCGTCGTCCTGCCCCGCGTCTGACCCTCGGCCCGGCACGCCGTCCCGGCCCGGCCCGGTCGCCTCCGCCCGACGCGGCCACCTCCGCGCGTGTGAGCCTTCGAACCGGATGTGAGCATTCGAGTCGTCCTCGAGTCGTGGGCATAGGAATCCCATAGGTGATCCACTCAGTCTGGGGATCGATACCGGACGAGAGGCACAACCCGATGACACACACGACAGAGACGGTGCGCACGGCGCCCGTGCTGCGCAGTGCTCCGGCGGAGTCCCTCCAGAGCGCCGCCCGCCGTCGACGGCGCGATCGTCGACGCCGCGAGGCCACCGTCGACGGCCTCGGCATCCTCTGCTGGCTCTCCGCGGCCGTCGCCGTCGCCCTCTACCTCGCCTCCCCCGGATCCCACACGATCGCGGGAGTCTCCGGCTGGGTCACCGCCGTCGGCATCGTCGCCGGGCTCGTCGCCACCGACCTCGTGCTCGTGATGCTCGTGCTGGCGGCGCGCGTCCCCCTCGTCGACCGGGTCTTCGGGACCGACTGCGCGATCGCCGTGCACCGCTCGCTGGGCAAGCCCGTCCTCTACCTCCTGCTCGCCCACGGACTCCTGCTCACCATCGGCTACGGGCTCGCCGACCGGACGAATCCCGTCGGCGAGACGATCACGCTGTTCACGACCGTCTCCGACATGCCGCTCGCCTACCTCGCCCTCGGGCTCTTCCTCGTCGTCGTGGTGACGTCTCTCGTCTCCATCCGGCGGAAGTTCCCCTACGAGCTCTGGCACCTCGTCCACCTCGCCAGCTACGGCGCGGTCCTCGTCGCCGTGCCGCACCAGCTCAGCGTGGGCACCGTCATGGTCTCGGGCACCTGGCAGCGCGTCTACTGGATCGCGCTCTACGTCCTCGCCCTGGGTCTCATCGCCGTCTACCGGTTCCTGCTGCCCCTCGTCGTGACGTTCCGGCACCGGATCCGCGTGCTCGACATCGAGGAGATCGCCCCGGGCGTCGTCTCCATCCACCTCTCGGGGCGCGACCTGGACCGCCTCGGGGTGCAGGGCGGCCAGTACGGCGTCTGGCGCTTCTGGACGTTCCGGACCTGGTGGCACGCCCACCCGGTGTCCTTCTCGGCCGTCCCCGGGCAGGACCGCGCCCGCATCACCGTGCGCGATCTCGGCGCAGGATCCGCGCGGCTGGGCCGGATCCGCCGCGGCGCCTTCGTCTCCCTCGAGGGACCGTACGGCCTGTTCACGGCGAAGGCCCGCACCGCCCGCTATCTCGCGCTCGTCGCCTCCGGCATCGGGATCACCCCCGTGCGCTCCCTGCTCGAGGACGCCGACCTCCGACCGGGCGAGGCCACGATCCTCCTGCGCGGCTCCGACGACGTGCAGCGCTACCTCTGGAACGAGGTCGCGGAACTCGGCAGGAGCACCGGTTCCACCGTCTACGCGATGGTCGGCCCGCGCGCCCGCACCGCCGAGACCTGGCTGTCCGAGGAATCGTACCAGCGGCGCGTGACGCTGACCTCGGCCTTCCCGCACCTCCTGCAGTCCGACCTCTACGTCTGCGGCCCGCAGGCGTGGTCGGACCTCGTGGTCCGCGACGCGCGCCTCGCGGGCATCCCGGAGCACCAGATCCACCAGGAGAGGTTCGACTCGTGAGATTCCGCATCGTCGCCGGAGGCGTCGTGTCGTCCGCCGCCGTCCTCGTCGTCGGCTGGCACCTGGGCTCCGAGCAGGTGCTCGCGTCGCAGGTCCCCCTGACCGCACCGCTCACTCCGGCCACGACTCCTGCGACCAGCCCCGCGACGACGCCGTCGGCCTCTCCGAGCCCGTCCGCGTCGGCGCAGGCGACGCCGTCCGCGACGCCGTCGGCAGGAGCCGCGGCGCCCGCTCCGTCCGCCACTCCGGCGCCCGCCCCGACCAAGGCCACCGTCAGCGGGACCTTCCAGGGCGGCACGGCCCAGACGCAGTTCGGGCCCGTGCAGGTCGAGATCGTCGTGTCGAACAGCACGATCACCGACGTGAAGGCGCTGCAGCTGACGAACATGGGCGGCCGGAGCGTGCAGATCAGCAACTACGCGGCACCGCTCCTCCGGACGGAGGCGCTGAGCGCCCAGTCGGCGAACATCCAGTCGATCTCGGGCGCCACCTACACCAGCATGGGTTACCAGCAGTCGCTCCAGTCCGCCATCGACGCGGCGCACCTGTGACGGTCCACGTCTTCGAGACGATGGGCACGGTCGCGAGTCTCCGGATCGACGAGGGCACGGTGCCCGACAGCGCGATCGCTCGGATCGAGGCCGTGTTCGGCGAGTACGACCGGACATTCAGCCTCTACGACGCGGCGTCACCGCTGAGCCGGGTGGCACGGGGGGAGTCGACGCTGGCGGACGCCGGGCCGGGCATCCTGCGGGCCTACGAGGTCGCGATCGACTGGCGGAACAGGACCGCAGGAGCCTTCACGCCCCACCGTCCCGACGGCGTCGTCGATCTCTCCGGCGTCGTCAAGGCGTTCGCCATCCGCGACGCCGGGGCCGTCCTCGACGAGCACTCCGACTCCTGGCTGCTCACCGTCGGCGGCGACGTGCTCGCGCGCGGGGACGTCCGCCCCGCACCCTGGCGGGTCGGCGTCGTCGACCCCGACGACCGGGAACGCGTGGCCGCTCTCGTCACCCTCGGGAGCGGCCGCCGGGCCGTCGCCACCTCCGGGACCGCGGAGCGCGGCGAGCACATCTGGACCCGGGGCGAGGACGCGCCCTTCGTCCAGGCCACCGTCGCGGCGGCGGACATCGTGACCGCCGACGTCCTGGCCACGGCCGTCATGGCCGGCTCGCACGCCGACCTCGATCGCATCACCTCGGAGTGGGACGTGGACGTGCTGGCCTTCGACGGAACCGGTGGCGGACGAGCGACTCCCGGTGCCAGGGCCTGGCTCGAGAACTCCGCCTGAGCGACCCTTGGACCGACCCGCATGTACTGGTATTCTCGTGCGCAGCACTCCTCATATCGGATGACCCCTCGAGAAAGCCGCAACCCGTGCCCGTCCCCCAGCTCCTGCCCCCGGCCGAACGCACCCTGCTCCGCACGACCGTCCGCGAGAAGATCCGCACCGCGATCCTCGACGGCACGCTCCTGCCGGGCGAGCGCCTCCACGACGACGAGCTGACCGCGTGGCTCGGCGTCTCCCGCACCCCGGTGCGAGAGGCCCTGAACGACCTCACGCGGGCCGGCCTCGTCGAGATGGCCCCCAACCGCTACACCCGAGTCGCCCTCCCCACCGTCGGCGACATCGTCAACGCCACGCAGACGCTGGGCGTCCTCTTCGGGGGCGCGGTGCGACTGGCCGTGCCACTGCTCGACGACGCCACGAAGAAGGTCGTCTACGGTCTCATCGACGCCGCCATCGACGACGTGCGCCGGAGCGACGCCGCCGCCCTGAACTTCGACACGGTCCGCCTCTACGACACCTACGTCGAGAACTGCGGCAACCCGCTCCTGATCGACGTGTGCCGCAGCACGACCGACGGCCTCGCGTTCAAGCTCCGCGTGCCGGAGATCCAGGAGATGCTCGACTGGGCCCACTACGAGTCCTGGTTCACCGACCTCCGAGCCGCCACCGAGAAGGGCGACGGCATCGCCGCCGAGCTCGCGACCGAAGCGCTGCACGGCCTCCCGGGCGCGCGCACTCCGGCCGCGAGCTAGCGACTCCGGTCGGGAGCCGCGGCGCGCGTCACGACGAGGCGCAGGTGCCCGTCGTCGGCGCCGTCGGGGCGCCGCTGGCCTGAGGCGCAGCGCCTTCCTTCGGGGTGGTGCCGGCCTTCGGCGCGGTTCCGGCCTTCGGCGCGTCACCCTTCGGCGCGGCCGGCTTCGGGGCGTCGCCCTTCGGGGCTGCCTGCTTCGCGCGCTTCTCCCCCGCGGCCGGGCCGCCGGTCGGAGGCGTCGGAGCGGTTCCCTCGGTGGGCGCCTTCGGCGCACCCGTGGCCTTGGGCGCCTCACCGGCGGCCGGGGCCTTCGGGGCCGTGCCGTCGGCCGGGGCCTTCGGGGCGGGTCCGTCCTTCCCGGGGGCCTTCGGGGCCGTTCCGTCGGCCGGGGGCTTCGGAGCTCCGTCCTTCCCGGCCTTCGGGGCCGTTCCGTCGGCCGGCGCCGCGGGAGCGGCACCCTTCTCACCGGGCGCCGTCGGCGCGGTGCCCTCGCCCGGCGCCGTCGGCCCCGCCGTCGAGGTCGGCGCAGGAGCCGCGGCGCAGGCCGTCCCGGTCGGCGTCGGTGCGGCGGTCGAACCGGCCCCGCTGCCGCCGTTCCCTCCGGACGACGAGACGGAGGACGTCCCGTCGCTGGAGCCGTTGGAGCCCGCGGCGACCGCGGCCGTGACTCCTGCGAGCCCCAGGCCGAGGACGGCCACGGCCGCGCCGATGGCGACTCGTTTGCCGAAGCGCGGACGATCGGTCGTCGTCGTGGCCGTCGCGGCTGAAGGCGCCCCGGTCGGGTCTGCGCCGTCGAGCCCGGGGGCGCCCTGAGGGGCGGGAGCGTGCGCCCAGGAGGGCTCGCCGATCGGCGTCGTGGGAAGAGAGCGCGTCGCTGCGTCGTCGGCGTCGTTCCTCGAGGTGTCGGGCTCGTCGCCGGGCTTGCGGAACGGGTCGAAGCGGTTGTCGTCGTCGTGGGTCATGGTGTCTCCGTCTCGGAATCCGGCGGATCAGCCGGTCCGATCAGAGTCGAAGTCGAATCTGAAGCATCACTTAAGGACAGCTTCCGCGCAGCCGTTTCATAGGCGCGCCCGGCTCGGCGCCCGTACCGTGGCCGACATGCTCAGCCCAGCCCGCATCCTCCTCGTGGACGACGACGAGACCATCCGCACCGCCGTCGCGACGGCCCTCGACGCCGAGGGCTTCAGCGTGCGCGAGGAACACGACGGCCGGGAGCTCGCCTCCGCCCTGCAGTCGTTCGTGCCCGACCTCGTGATCCTCGACTGGATGCTGCCGGGGCCCTCCGGCATTCAGCTGGCCACGGCGGTCCGCACGTCGAGCGACGCCGGCGTCGTCATGATGACGGCGCGCGACGAGGTCGACGACCGACTCCGCGGATTCTCCGAGGGAGCCGACGACTACGTGGTGAAGCCGTTCGCCATGGCGGAGCTCGTCGCGAGGGTCACGGCCGTGCTGCGGCGGCGCGGCCGCGTGCCGGCCGTCGTCGAGGTGGGCGACCTCCTCGTGGACCCCGACGCCTCCCTGGCCCGTCGGGCCGGAGCCACGCTCGACCTGACGGCGACGGAGTTCCGGCTGCTGGCCTTCCTCGCGTCGAGCCGGGGCCGGACGCTGTCGAAGGGCCAGATCCTGACCCAGGTCTGGGGCTACGACGACTACGACCCGAACCTCGTCGAGGTCCACCTCAGCTCCCTGCGGAAGAAGATGGAGGCTCACGGACCGAGGCTGATCCACACCGTCCGCGGCCTCGGCTACCGGATGGCGGTCTCCCGATGAGGCCCGCGGGCGCGGGCCTGCGCACCGGGTCCCTCCGGGTGCGGACCGTCGTCGCGATCCTCGCCCTCCTCGTGGTCCTGCTGGGCGCCCTCGCGATCACCGTCGAGGCCACGCTCGGCGGCCGGCTGCGCGCCCAGATCGAGGACCGCCTGCACGATCGGGCCTCCGCCGCCGCCGCGCTCGTCGGCACGGTCGACTCCGCGGACCTCGCCGACCGCCTCTCCGCACAGGGCCTCTCCGTGCTGATCCGCGACGCCGACGGCCAGGCGACCGTCGCGGGGCCGTCACCCGAGCAGCTCCGGAAGGGCCCCAAGGGTCTCGGGCCGGTGGACGGACCGGGAGCGACGAAGCCCTCCGCCTCCAGCGGCTCCGCCGGCACGGGGGCCAGCACGAGCGGCTCCACACCGGCGACCCCGGGAGCCAAGGCCGCGAGCGTCACGATCACGTCGTCCAGGATCGTCGCCGACGAGCAGATCATCACGCTCGACTCCGTCCTCAGCGACGGCTCCACGATCGTGCTCACCGCCGACGCGAGCTCCGTCGGGCAGACGCTCACGCAGCTCCGCTGGGTCATGCTCGCGGCCTCCGGGGGGTTCCTCCTGGTCGCCGCCCTCGGGCTCGTCCTGGTGGTCCGCGCAGCCCTCCGGCCGCTCGACCGGATGACGCGCGTGGCCCGCTCGATCGCGGGCGGCGACCGCGGCAGGCGACTCCGGCCCACCCGGGACCGCACGGAGATCGGGCGCGTCGCCCTCGCGTTCGACGAGATGCTCGACGCCGTCGAGGGCGCCGAGCGGAAAGCGCTCGAGGCGGAGGCGCGGGTCCGGGCGTTCGTCTCGGATGCGGCGCACGAGCTCCGGACGCCCGTGGCCGGGATGCGGGCCGCCGCGGACACCCTGGTGCGGGTCCCCTCCGGCCCCGCCGAGCGCGAACGGCTCGCGTCGCACGTCGCGCGGGAGGCCGGAAGGGCGTCTCGCCTGATCGACGACATGCTGATGATGGCGCGCGTCGACCGCGGCCTGGAACTCGACCTCACGTCGGTCGACCTGGGACGCCTCGTCACGGCCGAGGCTGAGCGCCACCGTCTCCGGCACCCGTCGCTCGACCTCGTGATCACGCTGCCCGAGGGTCCCGTCGTCGTGGACGCCGACCAGGATCGACTCGCCCAGGTGGTGGGCAACCTCGTCGACAACGCGTCCCGGGCCACCGGTGGCCGCGGCGCCGTCGAACTCCGGGTCACGACCTCCTCCGCGTCGGACGGCGGCCGCCTCGCGCGGCTCACCGTCACGGACGACGGGCCGGGCGTGCCCGCCGAGGAGCGCGAGCGCATCTTCGACCGCCTCGTGCGCCTCGACGCGGGTCGCGAGTGGTCCGGCGGGGGCGCCGGCCTCGGTCTGCCGATCGCCCGCGGCATCGCCCGCGCCCACGGCGGCGACCTCGTCTGCGAGGTCGTTCCGAGCGGGACCGCAGGAGCCGCGTTCCTCGTGACCCTCCCCGCGCGCGTGATCCCGAGTGGTCCCGACGCACGCCGACCCGTTCCGCGGGCCGGCCGCGCGGACAGGGCCGAGGCCGTCCGGGCCTGACAGCCGGAGGGAGGACGACGGGGGCGCCTTCTTGCCTCCGGACGCGTCGGCGCAGTGAAAATGCCTGATCACGCCTGGAGTCGTCTCATCTGACGCGCGCTGCGCAGTGACCCGTTCGGTCACGAATCGGTAACGGGGCCACCCCGGACCAAACCCTCCCCCGCCCCGCGGCGAACACATCACATCGGGTCAACACCCCGGAAACACCGGCCCCACACACCGGAAACACCGGGGCAACACCCACACAACCGTCACGTTCCACACAACGTAAGGACACACCATGCGCAAGACCACCAAGACCGGACTCAGCTTCGCCGCCGCCGGGATCCTCGTCGCCGGCATCACCGGCGCCAGCCTCACCGCCGCCCAGGCCGCCCCCACCGTGCACCTCGCCGCGTCGTCGTCGTCCTCCATCCCCGCCCCCGCCGCAGCCGTCCCCGCCCTCCTCGGCGGCGACACCTCCGTCGCCCTCGACTCCGGCTTCCTCGGCGCCCTGAAGACCCTCGGCCTCACCCCCTCCACCGCCGGCACCGCGAAGCTCGCCGGCAGCGACATCTCCTTCCCCATCACCGGCGGAAGCGTCGTCTACTGGAACCCGAAGGACAACTACCGCCCCTACGTCCAGGGCATCGTCGAGCACGACGGATCCGGCCTGAACCTCACCGCCGGCAGCACCACCGTCACCCTCTCCAACTTCACCATCAACCCCGGCAACTCGATCCTCTACGGCGACGTCTCCGTCAACGGCAAGGTCGCCGTCGTCCAGGCCGACCTCTTCAACCTCTACGGCGGCACCCTCAAGCCCCTCCAGGTCGAAGGCAACAACGCCGTCCTCACCGGCACCACCGTCCACGTCTCCGCCGACGCCGCCAAGCTCCTGAACTCCACGTTCAAGACCGACGCCGTCAAGAGCCAGCTCCTCGTCGGCGTCGCCACCATCACCGCCCAGATCAAGTAACAACACCCCACCACACGCACCACCCAGCACCACGCACCACCCGAGGGCCCGCCGCACACCGCGACGGGCCCTCGGCCGTACCCCCGACACGTGGCCCGGCGGAGTCATCGACCCCGCGGATCCTGCGAGACCTCCCGCTACGGCCCGCCCAGCCAGTGGTCGATCCGGTGGTGATCGGGCGTGAAGCCGTGAGCGACGCCCCAGAGGACCGCCTGCGTTCGGCTCGCGGCCCCGATCTTGCGGTACACGGAACGGATGTACGACTTCACCGTGTTCGGGCTGAGGTAGGTCAGGGTCGCGACCTCGGCGTTGCTCTTCCCCTGCGTGATCAGCGCCAGGATCTCCGACTCGCGGTCGGTGATCCCCTCGGCCTTGCCCGGCCAGTCCAGGCTCGGCGAGCGCGACGCCCGGGGCGACGGCTCGCTCACGACCTTCTCGCCGGCGTGCACCGCCTCGAGCGCCTCGACCAGTTCGCGCGCGGACAGCGTCTTCGAGAGGTAGCCGTGCACGCCCTGCCCGAGGGCGCCCGCGACGAGGTCGGGGTGGAAGTTCCAGGTGTAGACGACGACCTTCCGGGCCCGCGGGTTCGCCACGAGGCCTGCGAGCTCCTGCTGGTCGGATTCCGGCTGGGCGAAGGAGTCGTAGAGGACGATGTCGATCTCGTCGTCGAGGGTCGCGTTGGCGTCGATCTCCGAGATGAGGATGCGGTCGCGGTACTCGTCGAAGAGGTGCGCGAGCCCCATCAGAACGACGTCGTAGTCGTCGACGAGCGTCACGAGGAGGGGGCGCGTGCGGGTCGTCGAGGAGGTCATGACCCCACCATCCCACCCCGAGGGGTGTGACGGCACACCTCCAGGGGTGGTTGAGTCGTATCCGTGCCCGAACCCGGGTGCGAACGGCACCCACCCCGGTGCGCAACGAAAAGAGATCACACCATGCTCGGATTCATCATCGGCCTCATCATCGTCGGCCTCATCGCCGGCGCCGTCGCGCGCCTCGTCATCCCCGGCCGCCAGAACATCTCCATCCCCATGACGATCCTCCTCGGGATCATCGGCTCGTTCGTCGGCGGCTTCCTCGGCTTCCTCATCTTCCACACCGACCCCGCGAGCGGCTTCCTCCAGCCGGCCGGCATCATCGGCTCCATCATCGGCGCGATCATCGTCCTCTTCCTCTGGACCCGCTTCGCCGGCCGCAGCGCCCGCAGCTGATCCGACCGGCAGCGAAACAGCAGGATGCCCGTCCGGAGAGGGAGCACGAAGTGACCGACGACGTCGCCCCCGCCCCCGGGGTGCTCCACTGGAGCAGCTCGACGGAGGGCCACTGGGAGGCCTCGATCGACACGACCGTCGTCGGGACGATCGACCGCTTCGGCTCCTTCATCGCCTCGAACGCCTACGGGCGGGTCGTCGGCACGTTCCACGACCTGGCCGACGCGAAGCGAGCGATCGAGGCCCCCGGACGCACCTTCCTGGCGCGCCGGCGGGAAGCCCTCCGTGACGCCCGCGTCGACACCGTCCTGCGCCGTGTCGCCACGGTCGTGGGGGCCCTCGCGGCCCTCGCGATCGTGGGCGCCGCGGTCGTGATGGGCGCCGGCGGCCGCTGACCGGTCGCCGGCGATCCGTCGCCGACGATCCGTCGCCGGCCCCGACCCGGCCCGGCGCGCTGCACTCCGGCTACGCTTCAGGGATGCGCGATCTGCAGTCCCGAATCATCGCCGAACTCGACGTCCGGCCCGTCATCGATCCGGCGGAGGAGGTCGAGCGGCGCGTGTCGTTCCTCGTCGACTACCTCGAGGCGACCGGAGCGGCGGGGCTCGTCCTCGGCATCAGCGGCGGGCAGGACAGCTCGCTCGCCGGGCGCCTCTGCCAGCTCGCGGTCGAGAGGCTCGCCGCCTCCGGCCGCGCCGCCCGCTTCATCGCCGTCCGGTTGCCGTACGCCGTGCAGGCCGACGAGGAGGACGCCCAGCTGGCGCTCTCCTTCATCCGGCCCGCCGAGACGGTCGTCTTCGACATCAAGCGCTCCGTGGACGGCTTCCAGGCCGAGTACCAGGACGCCACCGGGACCCCGATCTCCGACTTCACCAAGGGCAACGTCAAGGCCCGGAGCCGCATGGTCGCCCAGTTCGCCCTCGCCGGGCAGAACGGCCTGCTCGTGGTCGGCACCGACCACGCCGCCGAGGCCGTGACCGGGTTCTTCACGAAGTTCGGCGACGGGGCGGCCGACGTCATCCCGCTCACGGGGCTGTCGAAGCGGCAGGGGAAGCGCCTCCTGCAGCACCTTAAGGCGCCCGAGCGCCTCTACCTCAAGGACCCCACGGCAGATCTCCTCGACGAGAACCCCGGGCAGACCGACGAGGCCAACCTCGGGCTCACGTACGCCGACATCGACGCCTATCTGGAGGGTGAGGACGTCGCCGACGACGTGGCCGAAGCCCTCGAAGCGCGCTTCCTCGCAACGCGTCACAAGCGCGCCACCCCGGTCACGCCCTCCGACACCTGGTGGCGCTGAGCGAGAGGCCCGCGTCGGCGCGACCGCGTCAGAGCGGGTAGGCCCCGAGCGGGTCGAACGCGAAGGCGGCCCGGTCGCCGGGCTCCAGGTCGAGATCGGCCGCCCGCTCGGGTGACACGTCCGCCGACACGATCGGCCCCCGCACGCGCACGATGTCGCCGCGCGGCTCCAGGTCGAGCACGACCTGCTCCAGCACGGTGGCACCGGTCTCGCCGATCGACACGTCCGCGGGTCTCACGACCGCTCCGAGGCGGGTCCCGACCGGGTGCGACCCGACCCCGAGGGTGCTGATCCGGGCGCCGTCGTCGGTCACGAATCCGCGCTCCGTCGCCGTGCCGGTCAGCAGGATCAGCCCCGCCAGCCCCGCCGTGAAGGCCGTCCGCGGCCTCGCGAACACCTCCCGGGTCGGCCCCTCCTCGACGACGCGGCCGCCCTCGACGACGAGCACGCGATCCGCGAGCAGCAGCGCGTCGAGGGCTTCGTGGGTGACGATCACGGCGGTGCGGTCCGCGAGCACGCGGCGGAGCATCCTGCGGAGAGCCGGTGCCGCGGCGACGTCGAGCGCCGCCATCGGCTCGTCGAGCAGCAGGAGCCGCGGCTCCGCCGCCAGCGCCCGGGCCACCGCCACCCGCTGCGACTGCCCCCCGGAGAGAGCGGCCGGCCGCCGGCCCCCGAGGTCGGCCGCCTCGACCTCGGCCAGCCAGCGCTCGGCGGTGCGACGCGCCTCGGCGCGGCTCCTGCCGGCGCTCCGCGGACCGAAGGCGACGTTGTCGAGGGCGGTGAGGTGCGGGAAGAGCAGGGCGTCCTGGGCGAGGAGCGCGACCTCCCGCGTGTGCGGGGCCGCGAACGCCCGACGCCCGGGGCCGACGTCGAAGAGCGTGGTGCCGTCGAGGGTGGCGCGGCCCTCGTCGGGGCGGAGGAGGCCGGCGAGCAGGGCGAGGAGCGTCGACTTGCCGGCGCCGTTCGGTCCGACGAGCGCCACGGTCTCCCCCGGGGCGATACGGAATGCGACGTCGAGACCCCGCGCCGCGACCCGGGCGTCGAACTCGACGGTCACTGAGTGCTCCTCGTCGCCGAGCTCGACCGGTACGCCAGCCCGACGACGAACACCGCCACCGCGACGAGCACGAGAGCCAGGGCGACGGCCGCGTCGGGGTTCGTCTCGAGCTGGAGGTAGATCTCGAGGGGCAGGGTGCGCGTGGTCCCCTGCAGACTGCCGGCGAAGGTCAGCGTGGCCCCGAACTCGCCGAGGGCGCGCGCGAACGAGAGGATGGCGCCGGAGACGAGCGCCGGCCCGAGCAGCGGCAGCGTGACCCGGCGGAGGACCGTCGTCGGACGCGCCCCGAGCGTCGACGCGACCGCCTCGTAGCGCGACCCCGCGGTCCGCACGGCGCCCTCCACGCTCAGGACGAGGAACGGGATCGCGACGAACGTCTGGGCCAGCACCACGGCCGTCGTCGAGAAGGCGATGTCGATGCCGAGGAACTGCATCGTCGACCCGAGCAGCCCGCGCCGCCCGAAGGTGTAGAGCAGGGCGATGCCCCCGACGACCGGCGGCAGCACGAGCGGCAGGAGCACGAGCGACCGCAGGATGCGCTGCCCCGGGAACGAGGCGCGCGCCAGCACCAGCGCGATCGGCACGCCCAGCGCGACGCAGAGGGCGGTCGAGGCGAGCGAGGTGCGCAGACTGAGGAGGAGAGCCGCGATCGACGAGTCGGACGAGATCAGCGGAACGAGGTGCGCCCAGTCGACGCGCGCCACGACGGCCACGAGGGGCAGCAGGATGAAGGCCGCTCCGACGAGCGCGACGCCCACGACCCAGCGAGGAACGCCCCCGAGGCCGCGATTCCCGGTCACCGCGTCACGGTGCGCCGAAGCCCTTGCCGGCGAGCACCTTCTGCCCGGACGCGCCCGTGACGAAGGCGACGAACGCCCGCGCGACAGCGGTGTTCGGGGCGCCCTTCAGCGTCGCGATGGGATACGTGTTGACGGCCTCGGAGCTGTCGGCGAAGGGCACGCCGTCGACCTTACCGGCCGCGCCCTTCACATCGGTGACGTAGACGAGCCCGGCGTCGGCCTGGCCGGTGGCGACCTTGCTGAGCACGCCGGTCACGGCGGTCTCCTCGCTGACCGGCCGGAGAGCGACCCCGGTCGCCTTCTCCACCTTCAGCGCGGCGGCGCCGCACGGGACGGCTGCGGCGCAGACGACGGTCTTCACGCCGGACTTCGCGAGGTCCCGGAACGACGCGATCCTCTTCGGGTTGCCGACCGGGACGGCGATCTCCAGCGTGTTGGTCGCGAAGTCGACCGGCGACCCCGCGACGAGGCCGGCCTGCTGGAGCTTCGTCATGTTCTTCGTGTCCGCGGACGCGAAGACATCGGCCGGGGCTCCCGCCTCGAGCTGCGTCACGAGGACGGACGACCCGTTGAAGGTGGTCTTCACGGTGACGCCGGGGTTCGCCTTCTCGAAGTCGGCGGCGAGTTCGGTGAACGCCGACGTGAGCGAGGCCGCGCCGTAGACGATGATCGACCCGGAGAGCGTCGCGGACGCAGCGCCCGAGGACGACGCCGGAGCGGGCGCTGCGGCCCCGCCGGAGCAGCCGGCGAGTGCGACGGTGGCGACGAGACCGAGGGTCAGGAGTGCGGCGGTGCGGAACGGGGACCTCATGGGACGCCTCTCGTGGGAATCGAGTCGGGGACGAGCACGCATCCGAGGATGCGGCGCACTTTCCAGTCTAGAGACGAATCTGCGGGTCTACGCCACGGAATGACGGGCTCCGCACGGAAGGGGCACGATGGATGGCATGCCTTTCACGCCTCCCAGCCCCGACCGCACCCGCCCCGTCCTCCGCGGACGCTTCGGAATGGCGGCCTCGACGCACTGGCTCGCGACCGGCACGGCGCAGTCCGTCCTGGAGCGCGGCGGGAACGCGTTCGACGCCTCCGTGGCGGCCGCGTTCGTCCTCCACGTCGTCGAGCCCCACCTCAACGGTCCTGGCGGTGACCTCTCCCTGATCTTCGCGACGGCGGACGACTCGACGCCGCGCGTCGTCTCCGGCCAGGGCGCGACGCCGCGGGGCGCCACGCCGGAGCACTTCCGCGCCGAGGGGCTCGACCTCGTGCCCGGCGCCGGAGCCCTCGCGGCGACGGTTCCGGGGGCCGTGCCGTCGTGGCTGATGCTGCTCGAGGAGCGCGGCACCTGGGAGCTCGACGACGTGCTCGCCTACGCGATCTCGGCCGCCCGGGACGGCGTGCCGCTGCTGCCGTCCGCGGCGCGGACCATCGCGACCGTGCGCGAGCTGTTCCAGGAGCACTGGCCGACCTCGTCGCGCCGCTGGCTCCCCGACGGCGAGCTGCCCGAGGCCGACTCGATCGTGGTCAACGAGGCCTACGCGTCGACCCTGGAGCGGCTCCTGCGCGACGGTCGCGAGGCGGCGGGCAGCGCAGGATCGAGGGAGTCGCGCATCCGTGGAGCCGTCGAGGCGTGGCGCTCGGGTTTCGTCGCTCGGGCCATCGACGAGGCGATGGAGTCGACGCACCGCCACTCCACCGGGTCGGACCACGCCGGGGTCCTCCGCGGAAGCGACCTGCGCGACTGGGAGCCGGCGATCGAGGACGCGGTGACCGCGACGTTCCGCGGCGTGACGATCGCCAAGACGGGTGCGTGGGGGCAGGGGCCGGTGCTCCTGCAGGCCCTGGCGATCCTCGACACCTTCGACGACGTCCACCTCGACCCGTCGACCGAGCTCGGGGTCCACACCATCACGGAGGCGCTGAAGCTCGCGCTGGCCGACCGGGACGCGTACTACGGCGACCCGGCACCCGACGAGGACGAGGTCCCGCTGGGCATCCTGCTCTCCGCCCCCTACGCCCGGGAGCGGGCCGCGCTGATCGGCGAGCGCGCCTCGACGGAGTTCCGGCCGGGCGTCGTGCCCGGGCGGACCCCGTACGTGCCGCCGCTCGCCGTCGACCGCGACGTCGCTCCGGCCGCGGGAACCGGCGAGCCGACGGTGCGCGTCACCGGCGAGACCCGGGGCGACACCTGTCACCTCGACGTCGTCGACCGGTTCGGCAACATCGTCGCCGCGACACCCTCCGGCGGCTGGCTGCAGTCGTCGCCGACGATCGAGTCGCTCGGGTTCTGCCTGGGCACGCGCCTGCAGATGTCGTGGCTCGACGAGACGTCGCCCTCGCGGCTCCGGCCCGGTCGACGGCCGCGGACGACGCTGAGCCCGACCCTGCTCCTCCGCGACGGCGCCCCCGTCGCCGCCCTCGGCACGCCGGGCGGCGACCAGCAGGACCAGTGGCAGCTGCTCTACCTGCTCCGCACGCTCGTCGGCGGGTACGACCCGCAGCAGGCGATCGACGCGCCGGCGTTCCACACGACGCACCTCGCCGGATCGTTCTGGCCGCGGCTCTGGGAGCCGGCGGGACTCGTCGTCGAGGACCGCCTCGGGGACGACGTCGTCTCAGGCCTCGAACAGCGCGGACACGTGATCACGCGCGCGGGCGACTGGTCGCTCGGCAGGCTGTCGATGGTCGGGGTCGACCGGTCGACGGGGTTCCTCGAGGCGGCGGCGAACCCCCGCGGCTCGCAGGGGTACGCGGCCGGGCGCTGAGAGCGCCGGGCGGGGCTCAGCCCTCGTCGTAGCGCGTGCCCTTCATGGCCAGCTGGCTCGTCGCTGCACCGGCCAGGTAGAGCAGGAGCCCGAGCGAGAAGCGGAGCCCCTCGTCGGCGCTGTTCGTCGGCAGGAAGTTCCAGAAGTTGTCGATGTTGCCCGACGCGGCGCCGTACAGCCACAGGGTGAAGAGGGCCGAGCCCGCGCCGAAGAGGTAGAGCGTGGACGGGAGGCTCTTGCCCGCGGCTCCCAGGCCGGCGAGCCCGAGCAGGATGAAGACGACGTTCATCAGCACCGAGGTCTGGAACACGCCGAGCAGGAGGGCGTTCGATCCGGGGCCGGCGAAGGCGAGGCCGCCGAGGTCTTTCGTGACGCCGGGGACGAAGCCGCCGATCCCGAGGAGGAGGAACGAGATGCCCGCGACGACGGCGGCTCCCTGCGCGGGGCCGAGCCCCCAGCCGTAGCGACGGGGACGGGTCTCCTCAGCGGCTCTGGACGGTGTCTCTGCGTGGGTGCTGCTCATGCGCGCGGGTCCTTTCTGGGTCGGCCACCCGGCCGGCCCCTCCAGTATCCCGCGCCGGGAGCAGACTCGGACACATGACAGTTCCGACACCGACCGGACCGCGGGTCGGCACGCCCGCCGCGGGGCGTCTCCGAGCGATCGAGGTCGGCGCGGGGATCCTGCTCGCCCTGGAGGCCGTCTTGGTGGCGGTCGCTCTCGGTGACTTGGGGTCGCGCCTGTCGCTGCCGATCGTGGCCGGGTTCCCGACGGCTCCCGGTGCGGTGGCGGACCGGGTCGTCGTGGCCGCACTCGACCCCGGGATCGCGGCCCTCGTACTGCTCGTCCTGGGCGCCGTGAGCCGGCTGGCCGTGGTGCCCCGTCGAGCGTTCGAACGACACACGGCCGCCCTCGGTGCGGGACGTCGAGGGCGCCGACTCCTCGAGTACGGCTTCGCCTCCGCGATCACCCTGTTCGTCGTGGCTCGCCTCAACGGCATCGCCGACGTCACGTCGCTCGTGCCGCTCTACGCGATCACCAACGGTGTGGTGCTCCTCGCCCTCCTGCCGCAGCGAGGAGAGCCGGGGGTGGGGCGCTCCCGGTCGCCCCTGATGGTGGCAGCTGCCCTGGGGATCGTCCCCTGGGGCGTCGTGGCGTTCCAGGAGGTCGGCGGGATGATCGCAGGATCCGCGGCGCCGCCCCTCGTGGTCGCCCTCACGCTGGCCACGCTCGCGGCGGCGCTCACGACGGCGGTGCTCCACTGGCGCGAGGTGGGCGCGGGCGTCGCCCCCGTCGACGATGCCGCCGGCGGTGGTGGCCGCGCCGCGGCCGGTGTCGCCGGACAACGCCGCTACGTCGTCGTCACGACGGTCGCCACGTCGGTCTTCGCCTGGCTGATCGTGGCGCTGGTCGCCGCCGCCTGACCAGCAGGCCCCGGCCGAGGCGCCTCAGGCGACGTCGAGATCCCACACGGCGGGGGCGTAGGCCCGGGACCAACCGTCGCGCAGCCGTGTGACCCCCCGCTCGTACGCGTCGAGGAGGTCCATCGTGGGCCGCACCATCGACTGGAGCTGGAGGCCCTCGTAGAGCGCGATCAGCTGTTCCGCTCCGCGCGCCGGCAGCATCGTGTCGGGTTCTCGGCCCGCCGTGACGTCGACGGCGAGCTGCCGGATGACGAACGCGTGGAAGTGGTGCCACTGATCCTGCAGGTAGGGGGCCATCGGGTGCCCGGGCGTCGCGGCGATGTTCACCGTGGCCGAGAGCACGCGCATGAGCGACGGATCCTCGATGTTGGCCTGCACGATGCTCCGCAGGAACGCCACCGCCCCGAAGCGCTGGGCGATCGGGAACAGCGGTCGCATGCGCCGGCCGTTCCACACGTCGATCGTCGCCACCAGCAGATCGTGCCAGGTGGGGAAGAGGAGACGGATCTCCTCGCCGGAGACACCGGCCTCGTGCGCCACGACGTCGAGGTCGACCTCGTGGAAGGCCCGCCGTCGGAGGACGGCGATGGCCGCGTCGGCGAGGTGGAGGCGGCGGTCGCGGTTGGCAGCGAGCTGGGGCGGGGTCGGAGCGGGGTCGGTCGTGGCTGCCACATCAGTCATCCCCACACCGTAGGGGCCGGGCTCCGGGGCACAGAAGTCCCCGTTCGGGTGAGCCGACGAGGGCGACGCCGGCACGCCCCCGGCCGGCGTGCGTCGCCGCGGCTCCGATCGCAAGGGGCGCCGGACGGTGTCAGGTCGGGCTTGCCTGGAGCACGCAGAACTCGTTGCCCTCGGGGTCGGCGAGGACGGTCCACGGGACATCGCCCTGACCGACGTCGGCCCGGCGCGCACCGAGAGCCAGCAGTCGCGTCACCTCGGCGTCCTGATCGTCAGGACGGAAGTCCAGGTGCAGCCTGCTCGGGGTGCGCCGGCGCTCTTCGACGCGGACGAAATCGATCCCGGGCATCCGATCGGGATCCTGTCGGATCTCGAACTCGTCGGCCGTCGAGTACACCGCGACCCAGCCGAGAGCCTCGGCCCACCAGGTGCCGAGCGCCGCGGGATCCTGCGCGTGGACGATGACCTGTTCCCACTCCAACCCCATGGGCCGGCCCTACGACCCGTCGGCGACCGGGGCGGAGCCGCGGAGCTGTTCGAGCGCCTTGTCGAGGCGCCTCTGCCGGGTCTCCGCCGTCTTCGCCTGCGCGAGGGGATCGACGAGGGCGCGACGCCGGCTCGACGACAGCGCGTCGAACGACCGTCGGAGCGACGGCTCGGCCTCCAGGGCGGCGGTGAACTCCGCCGGCTCGACCGCCTCGCGCGCCTCGGTGTCGCGTTCCAGGTGGACGTCGACCTCGTCGCCCGCGCTCAGACCCGATGCCGATCGGTGCTCGGCGGAGAGGGGGATCAGGAACCGTCCGCCCATGACGCCGACGGTGCTCCGATAGGAATACTGACCGATCGTGACGATGACGGCCGGTCGCTTCCCTGCGTCGAGGGCGTCGATCGCCTCCGGCGGAACCGGGATGCCCGTGGCGTTCTGTCGGGCCTGTTCGATGACGGTGCGGAAGGTCGGCATGCGGCGATGCTACTCCCGGACGAAACGCGGTCCGCGATAGCCGTCGCGATGGATTTCGGCGGTGAAATCGGCCTGCGACCGCACCCAGGTCCCCCGCTCGCCGTACAGCGCGCGGTAGACGACGACCCGCTCCTCCGTCTCGGTGTCACGAGCGACGAGGAGCACCTCGTACGCGCCGCCCTTGAAGTGGCGGTAGCGGCCGGGCGGCACGTCGACGCTCATCGGACCGCCACCCAGACGGCCCGCCCCGCGGCGAGGACGAGCGAGGCGTCCCCCGCCGCGAGCGCGGCGATGGTCGCGTCGAGGCCGTCGAGATCGGCCCGCGGGAGCACGTCCGCGACGACGTCGCGGTTCCGGGTCAGCTGGAGTTCGAGGTAGCGGGCGCCCGCGTCGGTCTCCGACGACGCGGTGAACGACGTCTCGCGCCGGTCGACCCGGGCGAAACCGGCCGCCTCGAGAGCCTCCGACCACTCGCCCGTGACGGGGTATCCCTCGCCGGCGAGCGCCGCCACGAGGCGCTCTCCGAGACCGTCGATCCCGGTTCCCAGGTCGGCGGGCGAGAAGACCGTCGAGCGGGTCATCTCGATCACGACCAGCACTCCGCCCGGCCTCAGGACTCCGAGAGCCTGACGGAGGACCTCGGCGGGATCGGTGACGTGGTGCAGCGAGAGCGCCGCCCAGGCGAGGTCGATGCCACCGGGCAGGACTGCGGGCCAGTCGCCGTCGAGGTCGACGAGGCGGGGCGTGACGCGGTCTCCGAGACCCCGCTCCGCCGCTCCTGCCGCGAGGAGTTCGAGCATGCGGGGAGAGGCGTCGAGGCTGTGGACGACGGCGTCGGGGAAGCGTCGGGCGACGGCGAACGTGCCGGTGCCGGTGCCGGCCCCCAGGTCGGCCACTGCCAGCGGCGGTCGCCCCAGCGCCTCGGCGGCGGCGTCGAGCGCCGCGTCGAGGACGGGCGCCCCCAGTGCGGCATCGAGGTCGAGGAGCTCCGCGAGCCCCGTGTCGTGGTCGGCGGCGGGACCGTGTCCCGGGCGGGCGCTGTCGGAACGGCCGTGGCCGGAGTGGCCGTCACCGTCACCGTCGCCGTGGCCGTGGCTCACTCGACGGCGTCCTTCGAGCCGTCGACCTCGGCCTGGAGGCGCTTCAGCTGCGCCTGCTTCTCGTAGAACTCGATCTCACGGTCGAGGTCGGCGAGCTCCTGCTCGGTGGTCCGGGCCCGGGCGGCGGCGTACTCCACGTGCGTCGTCGCCAGCGGCATCGTGTTGCCCCGGCGGGGCGCCGCGCCACCGAAGCGGCCGATCGGCGACCCGTGCTCGCGCCCGACGACGAACCAGATCACGCTGCCGACGAGGGGCAGGAACACCACCAGCAGGATCCAGACGATCTTCGGCAGATGCTGCACCTGCGACTCGTCGCGCGTGATGATGTCGACGAGCGCGACGACGAGCAGCATGAAGGAGACGACCGACACGACGAGGTACATGGCACCGATCCTAGGGACTTCCTGAGTTTCGAGCATCCCCCACTTTCGGGTCGCTCCGGCGTCAGGCGCCCTGCCGTGCGAGCGCGTCGAGGGCGACGGGGCCGAGGCGCGCCGCGGGCGAGAACACCGGGGCAGGATGCCCGTCCTCGACCTCGAACAGCACCAGCTCGTTGACCCCCGCCAGCGTGGCCGGACCGGGCACGTAGAGCGTCTGCTGCGGACCGACCCTCCAGTACCGACCGAGCGGGAAGCCGTTGACGAACGCCACGCCCTTGCCGCAGCCCTCCGTGTCGAGGAAGAGGTCGGCGGGTTCCGCCAGGTCGAACGCGAACCGCACCACGGCGGGGCCGGACGGCTCGGCGACGGCGTCCGCACCGGTGGCAGCAGCGGGAACCGCGGCGCCCGAGCCGACGAGCGCCAGCAGTCCCTCGACCTCGAGCGGGAGCGCCGACCAGGCGACGGCGTCGCCGTCGATCGTGACCGGTCCGACGAGCCCCTTGCGCTCTCCGATCCGCCGGTCGTAGTTCACCCGACCCATGTCCTCGAGGAGGATCACCAGGTCGCGGCCGGCCGGAAGGGCGAGCGCGCGGTCGCCGTTCATGCGCTCCAGGGTGCCGACGCGCACGCCGTCGAGGAAGACGCTCGCGCGATCCCGCACCTCGGCCGCGGCGAGCTCTCCCCCGGCGAAGGCGGCACCGAGGTCGGCGCGCAGCACGAGGTAGCCGCGGTAGTGCCCGAGATCGTCGAAGAGGGGAGGGTCGCCCTCCGGCGACGTCTGCCAGGAGCCGAGCCGGTCGAGCGCGGGCAGGAGCGACGCGGCTCCTGCGACCCGCAGCTCCGGCGTCGGCACGGGCTGCTCGGAGCGCTCGAGCGTCAGCGGCGGGACGTCGGCGTACTTCGCGAAGACCTCCCGGAAGGCGAAGAACTTCTCGGTGGGGTTCCCGGCCTCGTCGAGAGGCGCGTCGTAGTCGTAGCTCGTGACCGTCGGCTCGTAGACGCCCTTGTCGTTGGCGCCGTTCGTGAAGCCGAAGTTCGTCCCGCCGTGGAGCATGTAGAGGTTGACGCTGGCGCCGAGGGCCAGGAGCTCGTCGAGGTCGCGCGCCTGCTCCGCCGCCGGCGTCGTGTGGTGCTCGTCGCCCCAGTGGTCGAACCAGCCGTTCCAGTACTCGGAGCACATCAGCGGCCCGGTCCTCTGGTGCTGCCTCAGGGTGGCGAGACGCTCGCGGCTGCGCGACCCGAACGAGCCGGTCCGCAGGAGCCCCGGCAGGCTGCCGTTCTCGAGCATCCGGTCCTCCGGCTGGTCGACCGTGGTCAGCGGGACGGTGACGCCCGCGTCGAGGGTGAGGGCGACGAGCGCTTCGAGGTAGGCCCGGTCGTCGGAGTAGGCGCCGTACTCGTTCTCGATCTGCACGAGGACGACGGGTCCGCCGCGGTCGATCTGCCGCGGCACGACGATCTCGTAGACGCGTCGGAGGTAGCTCCCGACCGCGTCGAGGAAGCGGGGCTCCGACCGCCGGATGCCCGTGGTCGGGTCCGAGAACAGCCAGGCCGGCAGCCCGCCGTTGTCGTACTCCGCGCAGATGTAGGGCCCGGGGCGGACGATGGCGTGGAGGCCCGCCTCGGCGACGAGGTCGAGGAACCGCGCGAGGTCGAGGATCCCCGCGTCGACCCAGGTGCCCTGTACGGGCTCGTGGTCGTTCCAGGGGACGTAGGTCTCGATGGTGTTGAGGCCCAGCTGCTTCGCCTTCTCGATCCGGTCCGCCCAGTGGTCGGGGTGGACGCGGAAGTAGTGCAGGGCGCCGGACAGGACGCGGTGGGGCCGCCCGTCGAGCAGGAAGTCGTCGTCGCCGACGGTGAAGCGGCTGGTCATGGTGTCTCGTTTCGTGGGGGGACGTGCGGACGGGTGCGGCCGTCGTCGACCGCACCCGTCCGTCGTGGTGGAGCTACTTGCTGCTGACCGTGAAGCCCTGCTCGTTGCCGTACTTCACGATGGCAGCCTGCCAGGCCTTGAGGCCCGAGTTCAGGTCGCCGGCGTTCTGGTACGACTGGCCGACGGTGTCGGCGTAGATGCTGTTCGCGTAGACCTGGAACGGGAGGTAGTTCCAGCCGGACGCCACCGAGTCGGACGAGCCCTGGAGCACCTCGTTGATCGCCTGACCGCCGAAGTAGTCGGGCTTGGTGGCGAGGAACGACGACGACGTGAGGGTCGCCGTGGTCGACGGGAAGCCGCCGGAGGCGAGGAACGTGTCGACGCTGCCGGAGCTCGAGTTGAGCCACTTCACGAAGCCGGCCGCGAGGGCCTGGTTCTTGCTCTGCTTCATGACGACCTGAGCCCCGCCGCCGTTCTCGGCGGTGACGGCGGTCTTGCCGTCGTAGGTCGGGATCGGGGCGACGCGCCAGTTGCCGCTGCCGCCCTTCGCGCCGGACTCGAGCACGCCGGGCATCCAGGCACCCGAGATCTGGGTTGCGATCTGTCCACCGGCGAGCTGCTTGTACCAGTCGTCGGTGAAGCCGGGCGTCTGGGCGAGGAGCTTGCCGTCGACGAGCTCGTTCCAGGTGTCGGCCCACTTCTTGGTGCCCTCGTCCTGGAGGTTGACGGTCAGCTTGGTGCCGTCGACCGAGAAGGGACGGCCGCCGGCCTGCCAGATCATGCTCGTCGTGAAGCCGGCGTCGCCGGTGTCGGAGGTGATGTAGGCGGAGGGGTCGGCGGTGTGCAGCTTCTTCGCGGCCGCGATGTACTCGTCCCACGTCTTCGGCACGGCGATGCCGTACTTGTCGAACAGGGTCTTGTTGTAGAACATCGCCATGGGGCCGGAGTCCTGGGGCAGGCCGTACAGCTTGCCGTCCAGGTCGACCGAGCCCCAGGTGCCGGAGGTGTACTTGCTCTTCAGCGAGTCGAATCCGAACTGCGTGAGGTCGGTGAGCGAGTCGGCGAGGGCGAACTGCGGGAGGGCGAAGTACTCGACCTGCGCGACGTCGGGAGCGCCGGATCCGGCCTTCACGGCGTTCTGGAGCTTCGTGTACTCGTCGTTGCCGGTGCCGGCGTTGACGAGCTTGACCTTCACCTTGGGGTAGGCCTTCTCGAACGCGGCGACCTGCGCGGCGCCGGACGGAGTCCACGACCAGTAGGTGAGCGTCCCGCCCTTCTTCAGAGCCTCGTCGACCTGTGCGGCGTTGCCGCCGGAGCCTCCGGAGGTCGAGCCTCCGCTGGAGCAGCCGGCCAGGGCCGCGGTGACGGCGATCGTGGCGACGGCCGCCGCCGCGATGGTCCTCAAGCGCTTGTGCATGAGGTGTCCTTTCACTTCGTTGTGTGTGCTGGGGAGTTGGGGGCAGGACGCCCGGGTGGGAGAGGAAGCGCTACTGCTTCACGCCTCCGGCGCCGAGTCCCGACTGCCAGTAGCGCTGCAGCAGGAGGAAGACGACGACGATGGGGACGATCGTGATCAGCGAGCCGGTCACGACGAGGTTGTAGATCGGGTCGGCGGAGACGCCCTGGGCCTGGGCGCTCCACTGGTTGAGGCCGACCGTGAGCGGGTACCACCGGGGGTCGCTCAGCATGATGAGCGGCAGGAAGTAGTTGTTCCAGGTGGCGACGACGGAGAAGAGCAGGACGGTGACGATGCCGGGCGTGAGCAGCTTGACCGCGATGGTGAAGAAGATCCGCACCTCGCTGGCGCCGTCCATCCGGGCCGCCTCGAGCAGTTCGGTCGGGATCGCGTCGACCGCATAGGTCCAGACCAGGTAGAGCCCGAACGGGCTCACGAGCGACGGCAGGATGATCGCCCAGGGCGTGTTCGTCAGGCCGATCTTGCTGAAGAGGAGGAACGTCGGCACGGCGAGCGCGGTGCCGGGGATCGCGATCGAGCCGAGCACGACGGCGAAGACGAGACGTCGACCGACGAAGCGGAACTTCGCGAGGCCGTAGCCGGCGATCGTGGCCAGGAACGTCGCGCCTCCGGCGCCGACCACCACGTACAGCAGCGTGTTGCCGAACCACTGGAGGAAGATGCCGCCGTCGTAGGTGAAGACGTCGTGGACGTTCGCGAAGAGGTCGAACCCGCCCGCGAACCAGAGGCCGAACGACGACAGGAGGTTCGCCTGCGACTTCGTCGAGTTCACGACGAGGTAGAAGAGGGGAACGAGCGAGTAGACGAGGAAGATCACCATGACGGCGGTCAGCGGGAGCGACTTCTTGCCCTGGACGCCGGAGAACGGGCGGCGACGCTTCGACGCGGGGCGCGGGGCTCCGGCCGGAGTCGCGGTGCGGCTGGTGAGCGTGGTCATCGGTTCTCCGATCGGGTTCCGCGGACCTGCACGACGTAGGCGATCACGGCGGTGATGACGCCCATCACGATGGCGACGGTGGCGGAGTAGTTGAACTGCTGGCCCGCGAACGAGAGGTTGTAGGCGTACATGTTCGGGGTGAAGTAGGAGCCGATCACGTTGGGGGCGAGCGACTTGAGGAGGTTGGGCTCGTTGAAGAGCTGGAAGCTGCCGATGATCGAGAAGATCGTCGCGATCACGATGGCGCCGCGGAGAGCGGGGAGCTTGATCGAGAGCATCGTGCGGAAGGCTCCCGCGCCGTCGAGCGCCGCGGCCTCGTAGAGCTCGGTCGGCACGACGCGGAGGGCCGCGAAGAAGATGATCATGTTGTAGCCCAGGAACTCCCAGGTCACGATGTTGCCGATCGAGGTGAGGATCCAGCCCGAGGTGAACGGCCGGAGCAGGTCGCTGCCGAGGGCCTGGTTGAAGGCGCCCGTCAGGCCGAACTGCGGGCCGTAGATGAAGCCCCAGATGAGGGCGGCGACGACACCGGGAACGGCGTAGGGCAGGAAGATCGCGATGCGGAAGAACCCGGCGAAGTGGACCCTCGCGCTGTCGAGGGCGAGCGCCGCGGCGAGGGCCAGGAGCAGCATCACCGGAACCTGGATCACGAGGAAGACGAGGACCCGCAGGAAGCTCTCCCAGAACTTCGTGTCCTGGAACAGCTGCAGGTAGTTGGCGAGGCCGACGAACTGGTTGCCGCCGATCAGGCGGTCCTGGAACAGGCTGAGGTAGAGGGCGTAGCCGATCGGGACGATCAGCATCGCGACCAGCACGACCATGAACGGGCCGACGAAGATCCAGCCGGCGACGCCGGTCCGGCCGCTGCGCTTCCGGGGGCGTCGCCCGCCGGGGGTCGAGGTGGCCGCGCCTCGGGTGGCGTTCAGGCCGGGTAGTGCGTTCGAACTCATCGAAACTTCCTTGTCTCCGTCGATGTTGACGTCAACATCTCGGGAGGGACGCTAGCATGTCAACGTCAACATCGTCCAGCCGAGCGGAGAGAAGATGGTCGAGAACGTCCTCGGCACGCCCCACCGGGCCGTCTCCGCCTCCGACGTCGCCCGCGCGGCCGGCGTCTCCATGCAGACCGTCTCCCGGGTGGTCCGCGGACTCGACAACGTCCAGCCCGACACCGCGGCGCGCGTCCGCGACGCGATGGCGACGCTCGGCTACCGCCCCAACCGCGCCGCCCGCGCCCTCCGCTCCGGCCGCTTCCACACCATCGGCGTGATCATGTTCTCGCTGTCGTCGTACGGGAACACGCGTACCCTCGAGGCGATCGCCGGAGCCGCGGCCGAGGCCGACTTCACCGTCACGCTCCTCCCGGTCCGCCGCTGGACCCAGGGCGACGTCAGCACCGCGTTCGACCGCCTCAGCGAGCAGGCCGTCGACGGAATCGTCATCGTCATCGAGTCGCACATCGTCGACGAGAGCGAGGTCGTGCTCCCCTCGGACATCCCCGTCGTCGTGCTCGACTCGACGGGCGCGGCGAACCGCCCCGTGGTCGACACCGACCAGGCGCAGGGCGCCCGCCTCGCCACCGAATACCTGCTCGACCTCGGTCACGAGACCGTCTGGCACGTCACCGGGCCGCAGGGCTCCTACTCGGCGCAGCGTCGCGAGACGAGTTGGAGACAGACTCTCGAGGCCGCTGGTCGACGTGTGCCCCCGACGTTCCCGGGAGACTGGTCGACGGAGACCGGGTACCGCGTCGGCCTGGAGATCGCCCGCCGGAGCGACATCACGGCGGTCTTCGCCGCGAACGACCAGACCGCCCTGGGCATCCTGCGGGCCTGTCACGAACTGGGCCGCGAGGTCCCCCGCACCCTCAGCGTCGTCGGCTTCGACGACATGGCCGAGAGCGACTCGTTCTGGCCGCCGCTCACGACGGTCCACCAGTCGTTCGACGAGGTCGGCCGCGACTCGATCACGGTGCTGCTCGAGGAGATCGCCGGGCGCGAGGCGCCCCGGTCGACGCTCATCCCGACGCGTCTCGTCGTGCGCGACAGCGCGGCGGCTCCCCCGGCCTGACGTTCGGGTGGCCGGCTCTCGGGCGGCCGGTGCTCGGGCGACCGGTGCTCAGGCGGCCGGTGCTCAGGCGGGCCAGGCGAGCGAGATGACGGTGCCGAGGCCGGGCGACGACTGCACGTCGGCCTCTCCGCCCGCGTTCCGGAGGCGCGCCTGGATCGAGACGCGGACCCCGAGGCGCCCCTCGGTCATGGTGTCGAGGTCGAAGCCCGCGCCCTCGTCGCCCACCTCCACGAGGATCCCGCCGGCCCGCGCGTAGAGCGCGATCCAGCGCGGAACCTCCGGTCCGCCCGCGTGCTGGAAGCTGTTCACGAGCGCCTGGACCGTCGCCGAGTGGATCGACTCGGCCGCGTCCACGGGGATCTCCGTCGCAGGGAGGGAGCCGGGGTCGTACCGCAGCTCCACGTCCATCTGCTCCGCCACGAGGAGGAGACGCTCGCGGAGCGACGAGAGCGTCGCCGGGCCCGCCGACGGCGCCTGCCCGATCGACTCGTCGAGCTGCGCCATCGTGTTGGTCGCCATCACCGTGGCGAGAACCCGCTGCCGGGGCGTCTCCGCGCGCCAGGCGGAGAGCAGGGAGGTGAGGACGCTGTCGTGCACGATCGAGTCGACCTGCAGGCGCTCCACCTCGATGGCGTGCTCGCGGACGGCGCTCGCGTAGCGCTCCACCGCCGCGTTCTGGGCGCCGTCGACCTCCGTGGCCGCCCGACGCAGCAGGGTCACCAGGATGAGGACGCCGCCACCGAGGAGGAGCACGTAGAGGCTGCCGAGCGCGGCGTCCCCGAGCGAGACTCCCCCGCCGACGGCCGTCGTGCGGATCAGGGCGTAGAACGCGGGGACCGCGACGAGCAGCGCCGTCGCGACGGGTCGGGAGTACGCGACGGCGGCCACGGCGAGGACGAGGTTGCAGACGTACCAGAGCCACGGGGTGTCGTGACCCAGGGCATCCTGCGAGCGGACGGCCAGGGGCCAGGTCATGAGGGCGGCGAGATAGACGATCGGGACGAGGCGACCGACGAGACCCACCGAACGGCCGAGGAGACCGAGTGCGGCCGTGGCGACGAAGCCGCCGTAGAGGAGGACGATCGTGCCCCACGACCACAGGGGCACGGTGACCGGGACCTGCATGAGGGCGAAGGGGATGCCCTGCGCCCCGAAGACGACGCACATCACCGCGATGGAGCGCGCCAGGATGCGTTCCATGCCGACGCTGCTGAAGCGCTGCGCCGCGCCGCCGGTGCTGAGGGTGGTGGAGCTCAGGAGCCCTCTCCCTCGGCGCGGACGTCGCCGGGGGCGGTCGTCAGGATCGTCTCGAGGGAGCCGGCGATGAGTCGGAGGGCGCGGGCGATCGCGACGTGGTCCGACGCGGGCAGGGCGTCCACGAAGGCGGCGCGGTAGGTCTGGGTGACGAAGTCGACGGCCTCGCGCCCGAGGTCGGTGAGCTCGAGCGTCACGCTCCGGCGATCGGTGGGATGCGGTCTCCGCTCCAGGAGGCCGGCCCGGTCGACCCGGTCGATGAGGCTCGTCGTCGCCCCCGTCGTCAGCTCGAGCGAGTCCGCGAGCTGCTTCGGCGTCAGGTGGACGTTCCAGGCGGCGTACATGAGGGCGCGCAGGTCGGTGGGCCCGATCGAGAAGTGCTCGGCCGCCATCGTTGTAATGCGGACGTTCTGCCGCTGCAGCGCGGAGTACGCCGCGACGAGGGCGTCGAGGTCGGGGGTGGCACCGTCCGTGGTCTGCACGTTCTTCATCTTTCCGAGGTGGTCGGGTCGGAGCGGCAGGACGGCATCCGTGCCGGTGTCCCGCCAGGACGATCTTCCCGCACCCGCGGCGTCCGGAGGGGGATTCGCCCCCTCACTGGGGCCGAGCGCTGTCCGGAAAGCGCACGGATCGCGCACGGATAGCGCGCGGCCGCCGCGATCGAGCGACCTCCCCCGCGACCCGTCCGGGGCGAGCCCCGCCGACGCGGGAAGATGGGGGCATGACCCCGGCGCACCCGATCCTCGTGCTCGACTTCGACGGGACCGTCTGCCTCGGCGACGGCCCCGTCCTCGCCTACGCGGAGCTCCTCGACGCGGCCCTCGCCCGCGAGGGCCGCGCGAACGGTGTCGGCCGGACCCTGCGCTGGTTCCTCGGCGAGACCGACGCCATCCCGGACGACGTCCTCGTGGCGGCCGTCGACGGCTCCGCCGACGGCTACGCGGCCGCCGAGCGGGCGGCTCGCGCCCTGGGCGTCACCGACGCCGACCTGTCCGCCGCCTACGCGGGCAGCCGCGACGCCCTCGCCGCGGGGGCCGTCCCGACCTGGGCGCCGCCCGGCCTCGCCGACCTGCTGGCGTCGTTGCCCGGCGACGTCGAGGTCGTGCTGGTGACCAACGCCCCGGAGACCGGGGTCCGCGAGCAGCTCGCGCACCTCGGACTCGACGGCGTGATCCTCCGCGTCGTCGCGTCGGCGGGGAAGCCCGCCGGCATGGGGCCGATCCTCGAGGGCCTCCGGGCCGAGCAAGAGCCGCCCGCCCGCCCCGAGCGACTCCTCAGCGTCGGCGACATCTGGCGCAACGACCTCGAGCCCGCGTTCGCGCAGGGCTCCGTCACCGCCCTGATCGAGCGGTTCGCGGCTCCTGCGGGCGCGACGCCCACGTTCCGGGCGCCGACGATCGAGGGCCTCTACCCGGCGATCGCCTCCTGGGCCGGGGTGACGCGGAACGCGTGACCCCGGTGGTCCTCGGACAGGTGCGGGCCGGGCCTCTCGAGCATCTGCTCGCGGAGCGATCCGGTCGCGGCCTCCGCGGGCATCCTGCCGCGGCGACGGAGCTCGGGGACGACCAGCGTGGCGAAGTCCTCAAGGTCGGCCGTGCCGAACAGGGGCTCGAGCAGGAATCCGTCGAGATCGGTCTCGTCGACGAGGTGCTCCAGGGCGTCGGCCACCTCGGTGGTGCTGCCGGTCAGCTGCAGACCGCGGGTGCCCTTGCCCCGGAGATCGTCCAGGATCTCGCGCACGGTCGGAGCGGCGCTGCCGTCCTTTGGCAGGAACCGCTCGATGTTGGTCTGACCCATCTGACCCACCGGGCCGCCGTCGTCCTGGAGCTGCGTCAGGTCGCGGTCCGGGTCGAGCGCGAGCAGGTCGATGCCGGTGTTGCCGGCGTAGAGGACCGAGACGACCTCGTCGGTCTGCAGGTCGTCGAACGACTTCCGGAGGGCCTGGGCCTCCTCCGAGGTGGGAGCGACGACCACCGTCAGCCCCACGAGGATCTTGATCGACTGCGGGTCGCGGCCGTTCTCGGCGGCCTTGGCGCGGATGTCGGCGACGTTCGCCTTCGTGTGCGGGATGGTCGTCCCCTGCACGAAGACGCACTCCGCGTTCCGGGCGGCGTAGGCGCGGCCGCGGGCCGAGGTCCCCGCCTGGAAGAGGACGGGGGTGCGCTGCTTGGACGGGGTGACGGTGAAGTAGCCGGAGGAGCGGAAGTGCTCGCCCTCGAACTCGACGCGGTGGATCTTGTCGCGATCGGCCAGTACGCCGGCCTCGCGGTCGCCGCGGAAAGCGTCGTCCTCCCAGGAGCCCTCCCAGAAGGTCATGGCCAGGTCGACGTACTCGTCGGCCTGGTCGTAGCGCGCGTCGTGGCTGCGCATCGTCCCGTGCCCGAAGAGCTCGGCGATCGTGTTCTGCGACGCTCCCGTGACGATGTTCCAGCCGATCCGGCCGTCCGTCAGGTGGTCGAGGGTCGCGAACCGCCGCGCCGTCTGGAGCGGGTGGTCGAGCCCGGTGGAGGACGTCACGACGAAGCCGAGCCGCTCGGTCTCGCGCGCCAGCGTCGGGATCATGACGGCCGGGTCGATGCCCGGGAAGTTGATGCCGCCGCGCGCCGCCATCTCGGGCAGGTCGCCCGCGATCGTCGGATAGCCGAAGCCGTCCGCGAAGAACAGGAAGTCGAATCCCGCCCGGTCGAGGAGCTTGGCCATCCCGATCCAAAGATCGAGCTCGTGGTAGCGGAGGGAGTCGCTGCGGGGGTGGGACCAGCTCAACGTGCCGCCCACCTGGGGACCGGCGACCTCGAAGACGCCGAAGTGAATCTGCTTCATGGCCTCAGTGAACCAAATGGTTCACTCGTCGACCAGGCGCGAAACAGACTCTTAACACAGCCGTTCCCTAGTCGACTCGGGCGCGCTCCACGATCGACCGCAGCGCGTCGTCCGCGACCCGGCCGACGACTCCTGCGTCTCCGCCGGTGAGGAGCGTCGCCTGGAACCCGCGCCACATCGCGACCGTCTCGTGGGCCAGCAGGAGCGAACGCTCCGGCCCGACTCCCGAGACGCGGAACGCGGTGGCGACCGCGTCGACCCACTCGGAGCCGATCAGGCCCAGCAGCGTCGAGAAGCGCTCCCGCTCGAACCCCGCCAGCCCGAAGATCTCGAAGAAGAGACGGTGGAAGGGCAGATTCGCAGGATCCGAGACCACCCGCCAGACGCGGTCGAGGCGGTCCCCGAGGGGCACGGCCCGGTCGTCGAGCCCCACGAAGAGCGACGCCATCCCGGGGAACCGCGTCTCGGCACCGTGCAGCGCCTCGACCACGAGCTCCTCGCGGCTGCCGAAGTAGTAGAGCAGCATGCGGTTGTTCGACCCGACGGCCGTCGCCAGACTCCGGAGGGTGAGCTGAGCGATCCCGTTCTCCAGCACGTAGTCGACGATCTGCTCGAGGAGGCGCTCGCGACGGTCGACGGTGTCGGCCGGAACTGTTCGCGTCATGCGCTCGACGGTAACGGGTCGGACGGCCATGCGCTGAAGGCAACACCCCCGAAATGTGGGGGTAACAATCGCGGTCTAGTTTTGCGGGCATCACAGTCCACGGATGACCTGGCGAAACGCTCTCTCGTTCACCGCCGTCGTCCGCCTCCCCCACCCGATCCCACCTGGAGTGTCCATGAGCGCGTTCTCCGCCCCGCCCGTGTTGAAGAAAGACCTCGACCGCCGCGCCTTCTTCCGCCTCGGCGGAACCGTCGGCCTCGTCGCCGGCACCACGGCGCTCCTCGCCGCCTGCAGCGACTCCGCCGCCACCGGCGGTTCGTCGAGCGCCGCCGCCTCCGGCCCCGCGGCCGCGGGCAGCCTCGGCACGATCGCCCTGCAGCTCTCCTGGATCAAGAACATCGAGTTCGCCGGCGAGTACTTCGCCACCGAGAAGGGCTACTACACCAAGGCGGGCTTCAAGGAGGTCACCCTCCTCGCCGGCGGCGGCCAGACCGGTGCCGAGGAGGCCCTCCTCGCGGGCCAGGCGCTCGTCGGCCTCTCGTCGCCCTCCATCACGGCCCCGTCGATCGCCCAGGGCGCCGCCCTGAAGATCATCGGCACGACCTTCCAGAAGAACCCGTTCTGCCTCCTCTCCCTCAAGGAGAAGACGCCGATCAGCTCGGTCGCCGACCTCAAGGGCAAGCGCATCGGCGTCCAGTCCGGCGGCAACCAGACGATCCTCGCCGGCTTCCTGAAGGCGAACGGCCTCTCCGCGAGCGACGTCACCCTCGTCGCGACGCAGTACGACATCGCGCCCCTGGAGGCCGGGAAGTACGATGCGCACGTGTCGTACATCACCAACGAGCCGATCCTCGCGAAGAAGGACGGCTTCACGCCCGTCGTCCTCGGGTTCGCCGACAACGGCCTCCCGTTCGTGGCGGAGACCTTCACGGTCACCCAGGACTCCATCGACAACAAGCGCGACGTGCTCAAGGCCTTCCTCAAGGCCGAGATCCAGGGCTGGTCGGACGCCGTCAAGAGCCCCGAGCAGTCCGCCGAGTACGCCGTGTCGAAGTACGGCAAGGACCAGGACCTCGACAAGTCCGAGCAGGTCGCCGAGGCCACCGCGCAGAACACGCTGATCCTCACGGACGACGTGAACAAGAACGGTCTCTTCACGATGACCGACGCCCTCATCGCCGAGAACATCTCCTCCCTCAAGGCGATGGGCACGACCATCACGGCCGACAAGCTCTTCGACATGAGCATCATCGAAGAGGTCTACAAGGAGAACCCCGACCTCATCACCACCTTCACGATCCCGACGGCCTGACACCATGACACCCTCGCCCAGCACGATCCTCACGACAGCGACGAGCAGCCCGGCCTCCCAGCCGGAGCTCGCCACCGGCATCAACATCCAGGGGCTCACAAAGACCTTCCAGTTGGGACGCAAGTCGGTCCAGGCCCTGTCCGAGATCAACCTGGGCACCAAGAAGGACTCCTTCTTGACCCTCCTGGGCCCGTCGGGATGCGGGAAGTCCACGATCCTCCGCATCCTGGCGGGCCTCGAGAACCCGAGCTCCGGAACCGTCGTCGTCAACGGCAAGTCGGCCGCCGACGTGCAGCGCGGCCACGAGACCGGCATCGCGTTCCAGGACTCCGCGCTCCTGCCCTGGCGGAGCGTCGCCAAGAACATCCGCCTGCCGCTCGAGGTGGCCGGCATCACCCCGCCCGCGGGGCTCATCGACGACCTGATCGACCTCGTCGGCCTCAAGGGCTTCGAGAACGCCAAGCCGGCGCAGCTCTCCGGCGGCATGCGCCAGCGCGTCTCGATCGCCCGGTGCCTCGCGGTGCAGCCGACGATCATGCTCCTCGACGAGCCGTTCGGCGCCCTCGACGACATGACCCGTCAGCGCATGAACGTCGAGCTCCTGCGCATCTGGGGTGAGAAGCCCGCGACGACGCTCATGGTCACGCACGGGATCTCCGAGGCCGTCTTCCTCTCCGACGTCGTCGCCGTCATGTCGTCGCGACCCGGCCGCATCGCCGAGGTCGTCGAGATCGACCTCCCCCGACCCCGCCTGCCCGAGCTGACGCGCACGCCCGAGTTCCACGCCTACGTCGACCGCATCTCGGAGATCCTCTTCGGGGCTCACGGGACGGCGACCGATGACTGACCTCCGCAGCGAGACCGAGCGCGAGCTGGGCGAGAGCATCGCGCTCGACGCCGAGACCGCGCGGGGGCCGGCGAGGCGCTCGTTCCTCGGCAGCCTCCACGCCATGCCCGCCTGGGCGGGGGCCCTGCTCGGCATCGTCGTCATCCTCGTCGCCTGGCAGATCGTCGCGGTGACGTTCTTCCGGGTCACCGGCTCCGTGCCACCGCCCCTCGACGTCTTCGTCCAGCTCGCGCACGACCTCAACGACCTCGTGTACTGGCGCGCCATCGGCGTGACGGGCATGTCGGCGGTCTGGGGCTACCTCTGGGGCAACCTGATCGCGTTCTTCCTCGCCTTCCTCGTGCTGCTGCTGCCGTGGTTCGAGGGCATGTCGACCCAGCTCGCGGTCGTCTGCTCCTGCATCCCGCTCACCGCCATCGCGCCCATCGTGACCCTCATGTCGCCCGCCGGCAGCCGCAGCACCTCCATCTTCCTGGCCGCCCTCAGCGTCATCTTCACGACCGTCATCGGCACGCTGCTCGGGCTGAACGCGGCCAGCGAGACGCAGCTCGACGTGATCCGCGCCTACGGCGGCTCGCGGCTGACCCAGCTCATCAAGGTCCGCTTCGTCGCGGCGCTCCCGAGCATCCTGGCCGCCCTCAAGCTCGCGGCTCCGGCAGCGTTCCTCGGGGCCGTGCTCGGCGAGTACTTCCTCCTCGGGGTGGACTCGGGTCTCGGCATCCTGCTGCAGGCCGCCCAGGCGACCGCCTCGTCGGTGAAGCTCTGGGCGCTAGCCCTGATCTGCGGCGGCGTGGCCGGGATCGCCTACTTCGTCATCGGCCGCATCGCACGGCTCGTCACCCCGTGGTCGGCCGGCGACAGCCGCGCCGGGGAAGGCTTCTGATGGCCACCACCGCCCCCGTCTCCCGCCCCCGCAGCGCGGCCCCCGCGGTCAGCACGTCGGCGCGCTCGACCGCGAAGTACATCGGCCGTCGCATCCTGACCTCGCTCGTGACGATCGCCATCTCGGTCGTCGTGCTGGTGATCCTCTGGAACCTCGCCATCGTCGTGCTCCACGCGAACGCCTTCATCGCGAAGACGCCGCTCGACGTCTACCGGTGGTTCTTCGTGCAGAACCCGCTGAGCCTCACGACGCCCGCGCAGAACCGCACCCTGATCTTCGGCCTCCTGGGCGTGACCCTCGGGCACGCCGCCATCGGCTTCGTCTTCGGCGTCGGGTCGTCGATCGTCATCTCGGTCGTCTTCACCCTGATCCGGCCGATCGAGTTCATGTTCATGCCGATCGCCATGCTGATGCGCACGGTGCCGCTGCTCGCGATGGCTCCCGTCATCTATCTCGTCTTCGGCAACGGCCTCGTGACGGCCGGCTTCATCGGCGGCGTCGTCGTGTTCTTCCCGCTGCTCGTGAACCTCACCCTCGGCTTCCGGTCCGTCAGCGCTCAGTCGGTCGACCTCATCCGCGTCTACGGCGGGAGCCGCTGGACGATCATGCGCAAGGTCGCCATCCCGACCGCGCTGCCCTACTTCTTCGCGTCGATGCGGATCGCCGTGCCCGGCGCCATCACCGGAGCGATGCTCTACGAGTGGCTCTTCACCTACCAGGGCCTCGGCGCCGCCATCACGACGGCGAAGTCGCAGTCGCAGTACGGGCAGATCTGGGCCATCGTCGTGCTCATCACCCTGGTGTCGATCCTGCTCTACACGGTGACGACGTTCATCGAGGCGGCCGTCCTGGCCAAGTGGGGGCCGAACGCGGGCAAGGCCGCGGCGAAGTGACCCGCAGGATCCTCGTCGACACCGACACCGGGATCGACGACGCGCTGGCCCTGCTCTACCTGGCCGCCCAGCCCGACGTCGAGCTCGTCGGCATCACGGCCGTCTACGGCAACTGCGTGATCGACGACGCCCTGAAGAACATCGGTCACGTGCTCCGCCTCACCGGTCGCGCCTCCGTGCCCGTCGCGCGCGGCGCCTCCGGACCGCTCGAGTCCGAGGCCCACATCGCGCACTACGTCCACGGTCACGACGGCCTCGGCGACGTGATCGACGACCGCAGGATGCCCGACCACCTGCTCGACGAGACCGCCGCCGACCACCTCGTCCGCGTCGCCCGCACGCACCCCGGCGAGATCGACCTCCTCACCCTCGGCCCCCTCACCAACGTGGCCACGGCCCTCAGGATCGAACCGCGCCTCCTGACCCTCTTCCGCTCGATCACCGTCATGGGCGGCTCCGGCCCCTTCCCCCGGCCCGGGCTCACCGACATGATCGACGCCAACATCCAGAACGACGGGCCCGCGGCGCGCGAGGTGTTCGCTGCGGAGGCGACCAGGAGGCTCATGGTCGGCGTGAACGCCACGGCGACGGCCATCACCGACGAGAGTGCCGTCGAGGCCCTGACGTCGTCCGGGACGCCGACCGGCGAGTTCGCCGCGCGCATCCTGGCGACCTACCACGACTTCTACCAGCTCGCGTGGGGCCGACGCATCAGCCCCGTCCACGACGGTCTCGCCGCGGCCCTGATGCTCCACCCCGAGTGGATCGCCGCGAGCGTCACCGGCCCCGTGAACATCACCCACGACGGGTTCGCGACCCGAGCGCGCGTCATGCGCACCGCCTCCGGCGACCCGGTCGCGTGGCCGATCGACGAGACCCCGGACACGATCGCCGTGACGGCGGTCGACACCGCGCGCTTCCTCCCCGCCTTCCTCGACAGCCTGATCCAAGGAGCCCCCGCTTGACCACCGGCACAGAGACCGACACGGTCGTCCGCGACCTCACCGCCCTCCCCAAGGCGCACCTCCACCTCCACATGGAGGCGGCGATCCGGCCCGAGACCCTCACGGCCATGGGCGACGAGCTCGGCATCGTCGTACCGATGATCAAGGACTTCGACGACTTCACGCAGTTCAGCGACACCTACCGCGGGATGCTCGCCGTCCTCGCCCGGGAGGAGAACCTCTACCGGCTCATCGACGAGTCGCTGGAGGACTGCGCCCGCGAGGGCGTCGTCTACGTGGAGTTCGGGGCGAGCCCGCAGTTCTACACGGAGACCTTCGGGTCCGCCGAGAAGGCCCTGGAGGCGATGATCGACCGCTGCCGGACCACGGGCGACCGCCTCGGGGTCGAGGTCGGCCTCATGATCACCGTCGACCGCACCGAGAGCGTCGCCGACGCGAACGAGCTCGCCCGCCTCGCCGCCGCCTTCGCCGGCCGCGGGGTCGTCTCCCTCGGACTCGCGAACGACGAGCGCGGCAACCCGGCCGAGCGCTACGAGGAGGCGTTCCGGATCGCGAGGGACGCCGGCCTCCTCTCGACGCCCCACGCCGGGGAGCTCGCCGGGCCCGACCAGATCGAGGCGGCCCTCGACGCGCTCGGCGCCGACCGGATCCTGCACGGCGTCACGGCCGTCCAGAGCGCCGAGCTGATGGCGCGCCTCGCGCGCGACGGGATCTGCCTCGACGTCTGCCCGACCTCGAACCTCCTGCTCTCGGTGATCGACGAGATCGACGCCCACCCGCTGCGCCAGCTGCTCGACGCGGGGGTGCGGTGCTCGATCAACGCCGACGACCCGATCCTCTTCGGCCCGAACATCCTGGCCGAGTACCAGCTCGCCCGCGACGTCCTCGCCCTCACCGACGAGGAGCTCGCCGCCTGCGCGTGGAGCTCCGTCGAATGCGGCGGCGGTTCGGCGGCGCTCAAGGAGCGCGCGAAGTCGGACATCGCGGCGTGGCTCGCGTGAGCGGAGACGGGTTCGCCGGAGTCGACAAGTCCGCCGTCGGCCTGGGCGAGCGCCAGTACCATATCGGCGTCGCCCCGGGCGAGGTGTCGACCGTGGCGCTGCTGCCGGGCGACCCGTTCCGGGTGCCGCTCGTCGCGGAGTTCCTCACCGACGTGACGGAGGTGGCGCACCAGCGCGAGCACCGCACCCTCGTCGGCACCTACAAGGGCCGACGGATCACCGCGACCTCCACCGGCATGGGCTGCCCGTCGACCGCGATCGCGGCGGAGGAGCTGATCCGCGTCGGCGTCACCTCGCTCATCCGGGTCGGCTCGTCGGCCGGGCTCCAGGAGGGCGTCGAACCCGGCGACCTGCTCGTCTCCGAAGGGACGCTCCGCAACGACGGGACGACCGCGGCCTACGTGCACCCGGGCTACCCCGCCGTCCCCGACCTGCGCATCACCATGTCGCTCGACACGATCGCCCGCGCGATGGCGGAAGGAGCCGACTGGTCGGTCCACTCGGGTCTCAACGCCAGCGACGACGCGTTCTACGCCGAAGGCCCGGAGTGGATCGGAGAGCTCAACCGCCTCGGGATCCTCAACGTGGAGATGGAGAGCAGCGCCCTCTACGTCGTCGCCCGGCAGCGCGGCGTCCGCGCCGGCATGATCTGCGCCGCGTCGAGCAACCTCGTCACCGGAGCCAGTGTCTACGGCGACACGAAGAAGAAGCTCCAGGAGGGCTGGATGCGCTCCATCGAGGTCGCGCTCGAGACCGCCGTCGCCCTGGAGCTGTGATGCGGCGCCTGGTCGTCGAGGGGGCGTACGTCGCGACCGTCGACCGGTCCTCCCGCGAGTTCGACGGCGGACACGTCGTCGTCGACGACTCGCGCATCGTCGCGGTGGGCGACGGGCCGGCACCGGCCTGGGCCGTGGAGGGCAGGATGCCCGGGGGCGGCTCCGGCTCCGGCTCCGTCTCCGGTTCCGTCTCCGTCGAGCGGGTCGACGCCCGCGGCCACCTGCTGACGCCCGGCCTGATCAACACCCACCACCACCTCTACCAGTGGCTCACCCGCGGGATCGCGCAGGACAGCATCCTGTTCGACTGGCTCGTCGCCCTCTACCCGACCTGGGCGCGCATCGACGAGCCCCTCGTGGAGGCCGGCGCCGCCGCCGCCCTCGCGGTCCTGGCCCGCTCGGGGTGCACGACCGTCGGCGACCACCACTACGTCTTCCCGCAGGGCTCCGGCGACATCCTCGCCGGCATCGTCCGGGCGGCAGGAGCCGTCGGCGTCCGCCTCCACGCCACCCGCGGCTCCATGGACCTCGGCTCCTCGCAGGGCGGCCTGCCGCCGGACTTCGCCGTCGAGACCACCGATGCCGCCCTCCTCGCCTCCGCCGACGCCGTCGAGCGCTTCCACGACCCGTCGGCCGACGCCCGCGTGCAGATCGCGATCGCCCCGTGCTCGCCGTTCTCCGTGACGTCGGACCTCCTGCGGGAGGCCGCCGTCCTCGGTCGCTCGCTCGGCGTGCGACTCCACACGCACGGCTCGGAGACCGTCGAGGAGGACGCCTTCTGCCTCGAACGGTTCGGCAGGACGCCCACCCAGTACCTCGAGGATCTCGGCTGGCTCGGCGACGACGTCTGGATGGCCCACTGCGTGCACCTCGACGACCACGCCATCTCCCGATTCGCCGCCACGGGCACGGGCGTCGCCCACTGCCCGTCGTCGAACGCGCGACTCGCGGCCGGGATCGCGCCGGTGCCGCAGCTCCTGCGAGCCGGTGTCCCGGTCGGTCTCGGCGTCGACGGGTCCGCCTCGAACGAGTCGGGGCAGCTCGGCAGCGAGATCCGGCAGGCCGTTCTCCTCAACCGGCTGCGCGCCGGAGCCGACGGTTTCTCCGTCCGCGACGGCCTCGGCCTCGCGACCATCGGGGGCGCGCGCGTGCTCGGTCGCGAGCGCGACCTCGGCTCGATCGAGGTCGGCAAGCTCGCCGACCTGGCCCTGTGGCGGATCGACGGCGTCGAGTTCGCCGGCATCGCCGACCCCGTGGCCGCTCTCGGGCTCGGTGCGCTGCCGCCGGTCGCGCGGCTCTGGGTCGGCGGCGAGACGGTGGTCGACGGGGGTGCGCTCGCCGGCGCCGACGAGGGGTTGCTCGCCGAGGCCGCCGCGCGCGCGTCACGGGAGCTGGCGGCGAGGGTCTAGCCGCAGGGTCTGCCGCAGGGTCTAGCCCCTCGGGCTCGACTCTCCTAGGGTGAAGCGGACCGCAGTGCTGCGGTGCTGCGCCTCCGCAGTTCCCCCTCTCGACCAGGAGTGGCCTTGACCGACGTCGTCCTCTTCCACCACGCCCTCGGGCTCACCCCCGGCGTGATCGCCTTCGCCGATGAGCTGCGCCTCGCCGGGCACCTCGTGCGCACCCCCGACCTCTTCGAGGGCCGCACCTTCGACTCGATCGACGAGGGCCTCGCCTACGTCGACGGCATCGGATTCTCGACGGTCATCGATCGAGCCGCGGAGCTCGTCGACGACCTGCCCGTCGACGTCGTCTACGCCGGCTTCTCGCTCGGGGTCGTGCCCGCGCAGTACCTGGCGCAGACGCGGGCCGGGGCATCCGGCGCCCTCTTCTACTACTCGTGCGTCCCCGTGACGGAGTTCGGCGACTCCTGGCCCGCCGCGGTGCCGGTCCAGGTGCACGGGATGGACAGGGACCCCTTCTTCGCCGAGGAGGGCGACATCGACGCCGCGCGCGACCTCGTCGCCCAGGCCGAGGACGGCGAGCTCTTCGTCTACGAGGGCGACCAGCACTACTTCGCCGACCGGACGCTCCCGTCATACCGCGAGGAGGCGGCGACGCTGCTCCTCGCGCGGTCGCTGGACTTCCTGGCGCGACGGTAGCGGGCGGTCGGGCTCTCGCGGGCCGGTCTCCGCGGTCGCGCCCTGCTCGAGCGGGTTCCGGGGCGGGCGGCCAGCGGGGCCGTGGTTGGCTGGAGGTATGACAGACCCGACCCTCCCCACCGTGCTGATCGCAGGATGCGGCGACCTCGGCATCGAGACCGGCCGCCGGTTCGCCGCGCTCGGGCACCGGGTCGTCGGCCTCCGCCGCGACGCGTCGAAGATCCCCGCTCCGCTCCACGGGGTCTCGATCGACCTGCGTCGGGAGATCCCCGAGGTGACGCCCGACGTCGGCATCGTCGTCGTCGCGGTGGCGGCGGGCGAGCGGAGCGCCGAGGCCTATCGGGCGACGTACCTCGACGGGCTCCGGAACGTGCTCGACGGGGTGGAGCGCGCGGGGGTGAGCCCGCGGATCCTGCTGGTGTCGTCGACCGCCGTCTACGACGTCGACGACGGGAGCGTCGTCGACGAGTCGACGCCCGCGACCTCCGCGGCACCGACCGCGACCGTGCTGCGCGAGACGGAGGAGCTGCTCGCCGAGCGCGCCCCCGGCGGCGTGATCCTCCGGCTGGGCGGAATCTACGGACCCGGTCGCGACCGCACCTTCACGCAGGTGCGCGAGGGGCGGGCGCGCATCCCGGCCGTCCCGCGTCACCTCAACCACCTGCACCGCGACGACGCGGCCGAGGCGATCGTGCACCTGACGACGCGGGTCGAGGATCCTGCGCCCCTGTACCTCGGGGTCGACGACGACCCCGCCGACGTCGGCGAGACGCTGGCCTTCATCGCCCGGGAGCTCGACCTGCCCGAGCCGTTCCGCGAGTCGGCGGCGGAGGGCGGGCGTGCCGGTGGTCCCGGTGACAAGCGGTGCAGCAACGCGCTCCTCCGGTCGACGGGGTTCATGTTCGCCTATCCGAGCTACCGCGAGGGGTATCCGCCGCTGCTGCGGGGCGAGTAGGGCGGCTCGTCTGCGAGGTTCCGCGGCGCCTCGTCGGGGCCTCCCCCGGCTTCGTGATCGAGGCGGTGGACGGGTCGGCTTCTGGCATCGGTGCTATCGTTCGGAGCGCTCACGAAGGGCACGACGAGGGACCCAAAAGCGCGCAGCTCAGCAGCCGTTCCGTCGGGTTCGTCCGGAGGCGTCGCTGAGGGCTGATCAGCGAGTCATCCGGACGACGGCGAGACGGGCTGGTCCGATCAATTCGTCTTTGACTTCGCCGTCGCGTTCGAAACCGTTCCGGCGGTAGAACGCTTCCGCACGAGGATTGTCCGCAGCCATCCACAGATAGGCGGCGGCGTTCCCGACCGCCGCATCCAGGAGTTGCTGCCCCGCACCTGAACCGTAAGCGGAAGCCACTACGTAAATACCCTCGAGTTCGCGCGTGCGTACGGCGTCCCGATCCCGTCCCGGACCTGCGGATGCCCAGCCGATGATCCTCGTTCCATCCAACGCGACGAACACCTCTGTGACCCCATCGGCAATGATCGTGGCCCACCCGGACTCGCGTCGCTGAACATCGAGCGACGCGAGGAAGTCTCCAGGCAGAAGGTGTGCGTATGCCTCACGCCACGCCTGCACGTGGACGGCGGCGATCCCGGCGGCGTCAGCGGCACGCGCCGGACGGACGAGAGTGTGTCCCATCGGAAAAGGGTAGTCCCGGCCGAGACTTCCTTACTCGTGCGCGTCGGGTCCGCTGAACGATCAATCGTTTGTCACATGGTGGAGGCGGTTTCCGTGGCGGCCAGGTGGCGAACCATGATGAGTGTCGGCCCCGGCCAGTCCAGACCATGGTGTTCTCGGCATGCGCATCATGAACCCCAAGGGCGACGTCAGGTCTCTTGCGTGTCAGCAGAGAGCATTGCTTGATTGCACACCGCCCGCGGCCGATCGAGGTACATCGACGATGTGAATGATCTCGCCGACTGCTAGCTCGGGGTAGGTCCCCAGGAATCGGCCTCCGGATGTGAGTTGCCACCAGCGGACATGGAGGCGGTTGCACACCGCACCGGCTGTGTCTCCGCTCGCGACCAGGTACTGGACTGGAATGCCTTCTGCATTCGTGGTGACTCGGCCGTTCGCGCCTTCTGCGGGCCCGGTGTCCTTTGCCACGTTCCAGGCCGGAACCGACGTCGATGTCGCGGCGGGAGCGGTTTTCGGTGGGTTCACCGCAGCGGTTGACGTGACCGGGGATGACTCCTGGTTCGGGGTCGTCCTGCTCGATGTCGGAGTCGATGTTGTCGTCTCGGAGGTGCAGCCCGCGACGCCCAAGGACAGAATCACCGCGATAATTACAACTGTTTGCGAAGAGTTGAGGTGCCGTTTCATGGTCCCCCATCAGATGGTTGTGTCGAAACAATGCAATGCCGGAACGCTCGGCCGAGACGGACGGGGAACCCGACATAGTTACCCACTCTTCCGACGAAATACCTTGAGACTTCCACATCTCGACAGCGCGACCCTCCTTCGAGAGGATGATTCCGACACCATCTCGCCTCAGCGCCCTACTCTCTATCCGTCGAGTTCTACGGACACGCGCACCGTCCGAGGTGATGACCCGCAAGCCGGACCTCTACCAGGCGACAACGCTCGACGATTGATCGAGGGCAACCGCCGGGCAACACTATTCGGCGGAGTCGTCGAGGTCCTCACGGTAATCAGGCCGAATGACGACGCCGCCAAGCTTTCGTTGAATTCCTCGAAGGGCTGTGATGGTCTCGCCATCCGTGAAGCCGGTGATCGTCGACCACTCGACTCCGGCTCCGATCACGTCACTCGCGAAGAGCACTTCAAGCGACAGGAGGGCCCGAGTCCAATCGGACCTGGTCAACGGCAAACCCTGGGAGACCGACCGAGATAGTCGCCGTCCGTCGACGAGAAGAGAGCTTGCGCTCTCGAAGCCGAATGCTCGCGCTATCGCGTCATTGCCCCGAGCAGTCCCGTTCCATTCGTCACAGCCGCGAGAAAGCACACCGCGTTCAAGTACCGTCAACTCGAGGTCGATCGGTTCACGAGACATGGCCCGATGATGGCAGACCCCGAGAACAGCGCCACATCGGCGCTCCAGCGAGGGTGGACAACTGGAGAGATCGTCAGCGCACTTGGTTCCGTGGTTCGTAGTCCTCGATATCCACTAAGGCCGGTACTTCTCGGGTTCCTCGTAGAGCTTCCGGGCCGACGGATCCTGGGAGTGCCCGCCGTTTCCCCCACCGAGTTGCGTGAGCGCGTCAGCCACGAGCCGCATCCCCCAGGCAAACGCCTTGCCGATCCTTGTCGCCATGATCTGCTCCTCCGATACCGCGCAGGCTACGCCTCCTGACCATCGATCCGCGAGTCATCTGCCGGGTCGCGGAGGCCGGACTCTCACCGTGTGGCTCGCCGCGTCATCGGGGCGACTGATCGCACGGTCGTGTGACACCCTGTCGCCAACAGTCGCATCGTCCGACGCCCCGACTCCCCCGTGGAATGCCCGCCGCCCCGGCGAGGTTGCAGCGGAGGACGAGGGAGGCTCTGGTGAACGTGATCCGGTGGCTGTTCGACGCGCAGCTCGTGATCGGTGATCAGACGATCCTGTGGCGCGAGATAGTCGGCAACGTGTTCGGCCTCGCGAGCGCGCTGGGCGGCATGCGCCGACGCGTCTGGGGTTGGCCGGTCGGCATCGTCGGCAACGCTCTTCTTTTCACCGTGTTCCTCGGCGCCGTGTTCGAAACGCCTCACCCCGTCAACCTGCTCGGCCAGGCCGGCCGGCAGATCATGTTCATCGTCGTGTCGATCTACGGCTGGTGGCGCTGGCGGCAGAGCCGGACCGACGACGGGACCGCGATCGAGCCGCGCTGGGCCGGAGCGCGCTCTCGCATCCTGCTCGCCGTCGCCCTCGTCGGCGGCACCGCTGCGCTGACCCCGCTGTTCCGGGCCCTCGGTTCGTACGAGCCGGTCTGGGCGGACGCCTGGATCTTCACCGGCTCGCTCCTCGCCACCTACGGGATGGCGAAGGGCTGGGTCGAGTTCTGGCTGATCTGGGTGGCGGTCGACATCGTCGGCGTGCCGCTGCTGTTCGGCGCTGGGTACTACGCGTCCGGCCTGATGTACATCGTCTACGGGGCGTTCACCCTCACGGGGTTCGTCGTCTGGGCCCGGGGACGCTCCCGCCGCCGGATCCAGCCCGCCGCAGCCGACCTCGGTCTCATCCCGCGCTGACGGGTCCGCGGCCTCAGCCGCCCCCCTCTCGACGCGGACGCATCCTGACCCGAACGCGGAGTGGCCCGCCGCCTCACGGACGACGGGCCACGGACGCGCGTTCCCTACGGGCCGGAGACGAGACTGACCGGCGTGCCGACGGCCTGCGTGGTGGCCGGAGCCCCGGTGTCGTTCACGACGTGGTCGAGCGTGCCCGCACCGAGGTTCACGGTGAGGAGGTCGTGGAGCTGGACCCCCGGAGTCACCGGCACCTCGAACCCGTGCGTCGCGTGGATCGTCGGATCGACGTTCGTGAAGATGTACGACCCTCCGCCCCAGAGCGTGTGGGTCTTCACCCGGTCGGAGACCTTGTAGCCCGCGTAGCCGAGGATCCCGTCGTGCTGCCACGCCGCCTGGTTCGGGGCGTCGTAGGGCAGCTCGTTCTGGAAGAAGATCGTGATGCCGCGCTCCCCGTTCCAGACGACGTTGTCCTTCTGGTAGTGCTCCACGAACAGGCCGGTCGCGGTGACGTCGTCGCCGTTCACGACGACTCCCGTGTCGGCCGTGTTGACCGTCCAGCCGACGCCGTTGCCGTGGTCCGCCCGCCAGGCCCAGATGTCGTCGAGGATCACGTGGCTGCTGTTGACGACGAGGCTCGTCGTGGCCTTGCCGACGTGCGGGCCGCCGATGCGGAAGAAGACGTCCTGCAGGGCGGTCGGGTTCGACGCGCTGCTCGAGTGGTCGTCGTGTCCGCGGCCGTCGCTGCCCTTCTTCCCGTGGTCGTCACGGCCGTGGTCGTCACGACCCCGGTCGGAACCGACCTGGAGGAGCGAGCGCGAGTTGACGGATCCTGCGTCGATCATGATCCCCGCGATGTCGACGCCGGGCACGTTGCCGACGACGATCGGCGTGGAACCGCGCTCGGCCGTCAGCGTCGCGAGGCCGAGGCCCAGGACGACGGTGTTCGCCCGATCGATCCGGATGCTGCGGTCGATCGAGTAGACACCGGGCGTCAGCAGCAGGTTCTTGCCGCGGGCGACCTGGCGGCCGATGGTCGAGGCGCTGTCCGTCGGCTTCGCGACGTAGAAGGAGTCGAGCGAGAGCGAGCGACCGGGGGTCTGGCCCGCCGCCCAGGTCGTGCCCGACGAGTTGGTGCGAGCGGTCGGCACGAAGACGCGCCAGGCGCCCTTCTGGTCGAGATAGAGGTACGGCTTCTCCTTGCTCGCAGGAGTCGCGGCGAGCGTCGTGTACGGCGGCGTCGGGAACGACTGGGCCGGCGCCCCGACGACACCCGAGAAGACCTGGTTCCAGACGCCGTTCGACCAGCTGCCGACCTGGCTGTCCCGCGTGAGGAACTGCTGCTGAGAACCGTTGGTCACGGCTCCTGCGCGCGAATCGGCGAAGAAACCACCGCTCGCGTACTGCGGGCCCGCGGTGCAGTAGTCCATGAACGTGAGCGGACCCCCGACGATGTCGACGCGCCGCAGGGGCGAGGCCTGCGAGACGGCCCAGAACTCGGTATTGGCACGGCAGCCCGTGCCTCCTGCCGGGGCGATCGTCAGGTTCGACATCGAGCGCCAGAAGTTGTCCAGAGCGATGCAGTTGTCGGCCGTCAGGCAGCGGTTGAAGACGTCGACCTGGCCGTTGATCGTGACGTCCTTCGGCGACTGACCGAGGCCGGCGACCTCGGTGTAGTAGCCGACCTGGAACACGAGCGGATTCGTCGGCGTGCCGTAGACGCCCGGCTCGAAGAGGAGCGCGTAGCGGCCGGTGCCCTCCTCGCTGTCGACCTGCTGCGCCGCGATGGCGTCGACGCGGGCCTGGATGTCGGCGATCGGCATGCTCGGGTCGAAGACGACGACGTTGGGGCCGAGGTCCTGTCGACGCGGGTCGCTCACCGGGTGCTGCTTCGTGGACGCCGCGGGTGCGGCCGAGGTAGGTGCGGCTGAGGTGGGATGGGCGGCGGTGGGTGCAGCGGAGGCGGCGGACGCCAGCCCCGTGACCGACGTCACCCCGAGAGCGAAGGCCGCGAGCACGACGACCGCGCGGCGAGAACGGATCGACTTCATCGTCGGAACCTGATTTCTGTGATCGGAGTCGGCCCCGATGCCGACGTGGGGAGCGTACGCCCTCGCGCGGGTGCGCGTCACGCCGTGGCTCGTACCCGTTTCGTGGCTCCTGCGTGGCGGCGCGGGGCGGGAGCCGCCGGTCACACGGAGGCGAGACTCCACGAAGTGCGACGTTTCACGAAAGTGAGCGGCGTGTTGTGGAGTCACACGCCGCGCGGGGCCGGAGCCGCCGCACGCACGCGCACGAGACTCCACGAAGTGCGACGTTTCACGAAAGTGAGCGGCGTGTTGTGGAGTCTCGCGCAGCGCGGAGCAGCGCGGAGCAGCGCGGCGCGACGCGGCGCAGCGCAGAGCGGAGCGGAGCAGCGCAGCGCGCGGGCGAACCCGCGTCAGCGCGCGGGGCCGAGCAGCACAGCGAAGAGCGCGACGGCGCCGCCGACGATGTAGAGCAGCGTGCCGAGCTGCATGGTGCGCGTCTTGTTGCGGTCGGCGATCGGCACGGAGACCTCGAGGACCGGGCATCCCGACCACCCGATCAACCCGATGCTGAGGGCGACGAGGAACGAGCCGATCCACCACACGATCTGCAGCCCACCCGCGAGCACGGCCGGACGCCACCCCGACGAAAGAAGCAGCCCCAGCACGATCGCGACGGTTCCCACGGCCGCCCCGAACCAGAGCGTGCCAGTCCACATGATGCGTTGGAGGTTCTTCTCGGGGGTCATCAGATCGTGAGTCACGAGAACATCATTCTCCTGTCCGGGCACGTTCGCGAATCGGCCGGAGGCGCCTCTTCCTCCGGCGATCCGGAAGTCGTAGTGTGAGGCGACACGAAGGCACCGCAGGGGGTTCCCATGAGCGCGAACAAGTACGGCCCGGAAGCACCGCACCGACCCACCACCAACTACGGCACGGGGCTGCCCTACGAGGCTCCGGAGGTTCCTCGGCACTATCACGACGACGACGCTCGACCGCAGGATGCCCGGGGCCGCGTCACCCGCCTCGCGCTCGCCCTCGTCCTCGCCGTCCTGGGTGTCCTCGCCGTCGTGCAGCTCGTGGCGACCATCGTCGCCGTGGCCGCCCAGTCGTCCCAGCCCGCCGTCGACGGCGCGGGGAGCCAGGCCCTGGTCGGCATCGTCGGGTCGGCTCTCGTGGCGGCGCTGTTCCTGGCGTACCCCGTGGTCGTCGCCGTGCGGCTCGTCCGCGCCCGACGCGCCCGCGCCTAGCCCGAGCCGCTCGCGCTCCGGCTCCACCCCGCGAGACTCCACGACACGCCGCTCACGTTCGGTGGGCGTGGCGAAACGTGGAGTCTCGCACCGGCGACGCCGCGCGGCCGCCGCGTCAGCGCAGACCGACGGGCGACACGACCAGCTCGTCGATGCGCACGTGCGGCGGTGACTCCAGCACGAACTGCACGGTCCGCGCGACGTCGTCGGCGGTGAGCATCGCCAGCCGCTGCGACGCGTCGGGGACGCTCGGTCGCTGCGACAGGAAGTCCGTGTCGACGTCGCCCGGGCAGAGGTGGCAGGCGCGCACGCCGGAGGCGGCGCCCTGGTCGTTGAGGCTGCGGCAGAGTGACCCCAGGGCGGTCTTGCTCGCCGAGTAGGCGACTCCTGCGCCCGGTTGGAACGACCACGCGGCGAACGACGACACGACGACGACCGTGCCGCCGCCGGCCGCGCGCATGCCCGGCAGCACCGCGTCGACGAAGCGCGCCGTGGCCACGAGGTTGGTGTCGACGATGGCGGTGAAGTCGGCCAGGCTCTGGTCGGCCCAGGTGCGCGCCGGGGCGTTGAGCCCGGCGGCGAGCACCAGATCGGTGACCGGGCCGCGGGAGGCGCGGAGCGACTCCGCCGCCTCCTCGACCGCCCCGTCGACGGTCACGTCGACCGGGAGGACCGTGGCGCTCCCGCCCGCCTCCGTCACGAGCCGCGCCGTCTCGTCGAGCGCCTCGCGGCGCCGACCGCTGAGGGCCACGTCGTAGCCGGCGGCCGCGGCGCGCACCGCGGCGGCCCGGCCGATCCCGCTTCCCGCTCCGGAGATCCACACCAGCCGGTCGCTCACGAGGTCGCCGCCCTGTCGTAGGCCTTCGAGGGGATCTGCGTGGCGAGTTTCCCGCCGCTCACGTCGACGAGCGTTCCGGTGATGTACCCGGCGGAGTCGCTCGCCAGGAAACGCACGAGATCGGCCACGTGCGACGGCGACCCCCACTCGCGCAGGGTGAGGGTGTCGAGGAGGACGTCCTGGGCATCCTGCGCCATCTCGGCGAAGCCGTTGATCGAGGTGGGGATCATGCCGGGCGCGTAGGCGTTCACCGTGACTCCTGCGGGGCCGAGCTCCCCGGCGAGAGACCTGGTGAGCTGCACCACGGCGGCCTTGGAGGCGGCGTAGACACCGCCGCCGACGCTCGGGACGATGGCCGCGAACGACGCGGCGTTGATGATGCGACCGCTCCCGCGCTCACGGAGGTGCGGCGCCACGGCCTGGACGACCCGGATGATGCCGCCCACGTTCACGTCGAAGCAGCGTTTCCACGCCGCCTCGGGAACCTCCTCGACGTAGCCCTCCGCGTTGATGCCCGCGTTGTTGACGACGACGTCGATGCGTCCGTGGCGACGCAGGATGCCCGACACGGCGTCGTCGACGGCCGTCCCGTCGGTCACGTCGCACTCCGCGGTGTCCGCTCGGCCCGCGGCTCCCGACGTCGCTGCGAACGACTCCAGCTCGGCGCTCGGCAGATCGAGGGCCACCACGGTCGCGCCGTCCCCGAGGAAAGCCTCCGCGATCACCCGCCCGATGCCGCGCGCGGCGCCCGTGACGACGACCACCCGCCCGGTGAAGTCGATGCGGATGGAGGCGTCGTCGTCGACTGGCTGCATGACCCCATGCTGGCACGCCGACCGCGCGGGGCGCTCGGGTGGGCGTGCGCCGGGCTCAGAGCCGCGCGATCTCCGCGTCCGCCAGACCCAGCGACCGCAGGTACCCGGCGACGGAGCCGAAGCGCCGCTCGACCTCGCGGACGAGGTGCTGCGCCGTCTCCGGCACGCACCGGTGCATGCGCCGCGTGTACGCGAGATCGTCCGACTCGGCGAGCTCGCGCCGGAAACGGTCCGCGAGCGCCGGCCCCGTGCGCGCGTAGTCGACGCCGATCACGTCGAGGTCGGCGCCCCAGAGTCGCGCGAGGAGGGCGCTCACGACCCCGGTGCGGTCCTTTCCCGCCGAGCAGCAGACGACGACGTCGCCGTCGGTCTCGGCCAGCGCGTGGAAGACGAGGGCGATGGTGCGACGGTGCCGGTCGATCCAGTCGTCGTACTGGCCTTCGAGCTCGAGGTCGGTCGGCCCTTCGACGGACTGCGCGGGGTCGAAGAACGGCACCGCACGGTAGCCCGCCCGGTCGCGGAGCGGATGGGGCAGGACGTCGATCTCGTCCTGTCGCCGCAGGTCGACGACGTGCGCGACCGTGGACGGATAGGCGCCCGGATCGACGTCGCCGGTGTTCGACCGGAACACGGTGCGGCGCCGCCCGCGCTGCAGGTCGGGGTCTCCGACGGGGCGGAGGTTGGCGAGGGTCGACTCCTGCGTCATACCGCGAGCCAACCACGGCTTCATGCCCGTGCGAACTCCGGCAGCTCGGCGAGTCGCTCGCGGAAGACGGCGAGCGCCCCGTCGTGGAACGCCTCCATCTCGTCCGCCGCAGCGTCGGCGTCCCGCCGGGCGGCGGCCTCGACGACGGCCGCGAACGAGGCGTCCACGAGGTCGACGGGGAGGAGGTGCGCGTGGATCCCGCTCATGCGCTCCAGGTGCGGGGTCAGACGGTCGAGCGTCCGCTCGAGCGGCACGTTGTCGGCGGCCCGGACGAAGACGCGCAGGAACCCGCCCGCGAACGCGCCCGAGAAGATGGCCTCGCCGTCGACTGAACGGCGGCCGTGACCGAGCTTCGTCGCCCACCGTCGGAGCGCGGCGATCTCGTCGTCGCGGAGCTTGGGCGTGGCCGAGCGCACGGCGAACATGTACAGGGCCCGCGCCACCTCCTGCGTGTCGAGGTAGCGGTCGAGATCGAGCGGTGTCACGCGCGTGAAGCGGTTCGGCACCGACTCCACGAGGCCGAGGTGGCGGAGCCGCAGCAGCGCCGTGCGGACGGTGCCGCGCGAGAAGCCCAGCCGGGCGGCGAGTTCCTGGTCGTGGAGGCGCTCCCCAGGGGCGAGTCGGCCGCGCACGATGTCGTCGCGGAGGAGGTCGAACACGTGGTCGCTGCGAAGGTCGCGCGTCGGGATCGCCGGTGATTCACGCGTCGGGACGGGCATCCTGCAGCCTTCCGCTCGGGACGACCGCGTCCTCCGACGCCGTCCCCTCCGCCGGGTCGTCCAGGGCGGACATCCAGGCGCGCATCGGACCCGACGTGAACGCGCGGAGCCCCGTCGCGAAGCCGTCGACGTCGTGATCGCGACACCGCCGAATCACGTCGGTGAAGAACGCGTGCACGGCCGCGGTGTCCATCGCCGCTTTGAACCGGTTGACGCCGAGGGCCAGCACGGGGTCGTGCACGCGGATGCTCTCGAGCAGCACCTCGTTCGGGCAGTGCTCGAGGATCGCCGCGACGAAGCGGTCGATCACGGTCGGCCCGGGTGGGAAGTCGCGGGGGTCGGTCACCGCGAGCTCGGCGTTCATCGCCTCGAGGTCGCCGATCCGGTCGACGGGGAACCGCAGGATGCCCCGCTGCATGCCCCGGGCGACGAGCGCCGCCCAGACCGCTGCGCTGTCCACGTACAGACGCGGCGAGACGCTGGCGACCCGCGTGAACCGCTTCGGCGAGAGCTCGACGAGGCCGAGGTCGGAGAGCCGATCGATGGCCTCGCGGATCGGGGCGCGACTCACGCCGAGCCACTCGGTGAGCTCGTCGTCGCGGAGCCGCGTTCCGGGGGCCAGCGTCCCGTCCAGGATCGCCGAGGTCAGGCGGGAGAGGACGCTCTCGCGCAAGAAGGTGCGGGAGCCCTCGTCGTCGCCCATCGCCACCCCTCCGAAGCGTTCCCGACCGACGGCGGTCGGCCGCGGGTCGAGGGAACGATACCGCGCCCGGGTGGGAGGCGATGGGCGACGAGGGTGTCAGTTGACGTCGGCGTCGACCCAGTCGAACGTCTTCGTGACGGCCTTCTTCCAGTTGCGGAGCTGGCGGTCGACCTCGGCCTGGTCCATGGACGGGGTCCAGCGGCTGTCCTCCTGCCAGTTGGAGCGCAGCTCGCCGAGGTCGCTCCAGAAGCCCACCGCGAGGCCGGCCGCGTAGGCGGCACCGAGCGCGGTCGTCTCCGCGACGACGGGACGCACGACGGGCACGCCGAGGATGTCGGCCTGGAACTGCATCAGCGTGTTGTTGGCGATCATGCCGCCGTCCACCTTCAGCTCGGTCAGGTCGACGCCGGAGTCGGCGTTCACCGCGTCGAGGACCTCGCGGGTCTGGAACGCGGTCGCCTCGAGCGCGGCACGGGCGATGTGCCCCTTGTTGACGTAGCGGGTCATGCCGACGAGGGCGCCCCGGGCGTCGGAGCGCCAGTACGGCGCGAACAGGCCGGAGAACGCGGGCACGAAGTACACGCCGCCGTTGTCGTCGACGGTCTTGGCGAGCGTCTCCACCTCGGGGGCGGACTTGATGATGCCGAGGTTGTCGCGGAGCCACTGGATCAGCGAACCCGTGACGGCGATCGAGCCCTCGAGCGCGTAGTGCGGTGCCGCGTCGCCGAGCTTGTAGCCGAGCGTCGTGAGGAGCCCGTTCTTCGAGTGGACGATCTCCTCGCCCGTGTTGAAGATGAGGAAGTTGCCGGTGCCGTAGGTGTTCTTCGACTCGCCCTGGTCGAACGCCGCCTGCCCGAACGTGGCGGCCTGCTGGTCGCCGAGGATGCCGGCGATCGGCACCTCGCGGAGGAGGCTCGAGTCGGAGACGTGGCCGTAGACCTCGGAGGACGACTTGATGGCGGGGAGCATCGAGCGGGGCACGTCGAAGGCCTCGAGGATGTCGTCGCGCCAGTCGAGCGTCTCGAGGTCCATGAACAGGGTCCGGGAGGCGTTCGTGACGTCGGTGACGTGCACGCCGCCGTTCACGCCGCCGGTGAGGTTCCAGAGGACCCAGGTGTCGGTCGTGCCGAAGAGCAGGTCGCCGGCGTCCGCCTTGGCGCGCGCGCCCTCGACGTTCTCCAGGATCCAGACGATCTTCGTGCCGGCGAAGTAGGTCGCGAGGGGCAGGCCCACGGTCGGCTTGAAGCGCTCGACGCCGCCGTCGGCCGCGAGACGGTCGACGATGGACTGCGTGCGGGTGTCCTGCCAGACGATGGCGTTGTAGACGGGCTTGCCGGTGTTCTTGTCCCAGACGACGGCGGTCTCGCGCTGGTTCGTGATGCCGACGGCCTTGATGTCGTGCCGCGTGATGTTCGCCTTGGACAGGGCCTGGCCGATGACCTCGCGGGTGTTGTTCCAGATCTCCAGCGGGTCGTGCTCGACCCAACCGGCCTTCGGGAAGATCTGCTCGTGCTCGAGCTGACCCGTGGAGACGATCGAGCCGGCGTGATCGAAGATGATCGCGCGCGTGCTGGTGGTGCCCTGGTCGATTGCGATGACGTAGTCGCTCACTGAATGAACTCCATTGTTGACGTGAGGGCGAGCAGCGACCGGGTGTCGCTCCCGCTGGCGCGGCCTCTTCGAGACCGGCCACTCGGAATGTAGCGGCATCTGCACCTCCTCCAGATGTGAATGCACGTATGTGCACCGTCTGAGCCCGCACGGGTCCCCCGCGAGGGCTGCGCCGGGGCACAGGCGTGCACAAACGTTCACGTTCACTCGTTCGCGTTCACTCGTTCCCGCTGCCTGCCTCCGGCGGTCGTTAGTGTTCTCGTCAGGGTCGCGTCGACGTGTCGCGATCGGCGTCCGGCAGGAGGAGACGACGTGCAGCACGACATTCACCTGGACGGCTTCGGCATCCGCCTCGAGCCCGTCACCGCCGACCACGCGTCGGACCTCTGGGCCCTCACCGACGACGAGCTCTGGGCCGGCATGACGACACCGCGCCCGACCGATCCCGCGGACTACGCCCGGCACATCGTCACGCAGCAGGAGACCCCCGGGATGCTGGCGTTCGCCGTGATCGACGACACCGACGGCAGGATCCTCGGCTCGACCTCCCTCTACGACCTCTCGATCCCCCAGCGCCGCGTCGAGATCGGCAGCACGTGGTACGGCCGGGCGTCCTGGGGCGGTCGCACCAACCCGGCGGCGAAGTACCTCCTGTTCCGGCACGCGTTCGAGACGCTCGGGCTCGCCCGGGTCGCTCTGCGGTGCGACGCGCGGAACACGCGGAGCGCTGCGGCGATCCGGCGGCTGGGGGCCGTTCCGGAGGGCATCCTGCGGGCGCATCGCGTGGCCGCCGACGGGAGTCGCGGCGACACGGCGTACTTCTCGGTCGTCGAGGAGGAGTGGCCGGCCGTCGCCGCCGGGCTGTTGGCCCGCCTTGCTGCGGCTGGCTGAGGCCGCCTGGGACTCCACGTTTCGCCACGCCGGCGGAAAGTGAGCGGCGAGTCGTGGAGTCTCGCCGGGCGCGAGCCGGGCGCGCTTCACAGCGGCCGCGAGACTCCACGTTTTGCCACGCCGGCAGAAAGTGAGCGGCAAGTCGTGGAGTCTCGCCGGGCGCGCGCCGGGGCGCGCCCCACAACGGCCGCGAGACTCCACGTTTGGCCACACCGGCAGAAAGTGAGCGGCGAGTCGTGGAGTCTCGCCGGGCGGGAGCCGGGGCGCGCTGCACAGCGGCCGCGAGACTCAACGTTTTGCCACGCCGGCAGAAAGTGAGCGGCAAGTCGTGGAGTCTCGCCGGGCGCGCGCCGGGGCGAGCCAGCGCGCGCCGGGGCGCGCCGGCGCGCGCCGCACAGGGTCCAGGAGACTCCACGTTTGGCCACGCCGGCAGAAAGTGAGCGGCGAGTCGTGGAGTCTCGCTAGGCGACCGTCTCGGCCGCCGTCACGTGCCGCTCGTCGGGCCCCGAGTACACGCTCAGCGGTCGGATGAGCGCGTTCGACCCCGCCTGCTCCAGGATGTGCGCCGTCCAGCCGGTCACGCGACTCGCCACGAACAACGGCGTGAACATCTCCGTGTCGAAGCCCATCAGGTGGTACGCGGGGCCCGACGGGTAGTCGAGGTTCGGCTTGATGTTCTTGCGCGACTGCATGGCTCCGTCGAGCGCCTCGTACAGCGCCGCGAGATCGTGCGCCCCGTACTCCTCGACGAGGGTGTCGAGGGCGGCCTTCATCGTCGGCACGCGCGAGTCACCGTTCTTGTAGACCCGGTGGCCGAAGCCCATGATCTTGCGCTTCTCCGCGAGCGCTCCGTCGAGCCAGGCCTCGGCGCGGTCGGCCGTCCCGATCTCGTCGAACACGTGCATGACGGCCTCGTTCGCCCCGCCGTGCAGGGGCCCCTTGAGGGCGCCGATCGCGGCGACCACGGCCGAGTAGAGGTCGCTCATCGTCGAGGTGACGACGCGGGCGGTGAACGTCGAGGCGTTGAAGGAGTGCTCCGCGTAGAGCACCATCGACACGTCGAACGCGTCGACGACGACCTCGCTGGGGAGCTCGCCGAAGGTCATGAAGAGGAAGTTCGCCGAGAATCCCAGGTCGTCTCGCGGCTCCACCGGCGGCAGGTCGCGGCGACGGCGCTGGTCGTAGGCGATCACGGCGGGAAGGGCGGCCAGGAGTCGCTGCGCCTTGTCGAGGTCGGCCTCGGCTCCGGTGGCCGCCGCCGTCGGGTCGGACGCGCCCAGGACGCTGACCGCGGTGCGGAGGACGTCCATCGGGTGAGCCGTGACCGGCAGTTCGTCGACCACGCGCTTGACGACGGGAGACAGCGCGCGGCCCGAGCGCTCGCGCGTCTCGAACGCGGCGAGCTGCTGGGCGTCGGGGAGCTCACCGAACCACAGGAGGTAGGCCACCTCCTCGAAGCTGCAGTTCGCGGCGAGCTCCTGGACCGGGTAGCCCCGGTAGAGGAGCGAGTTGGTCTCGGGGTTCACCTTCGACACCGCCGTGTAGTCGACGGCGACGCCGGCCAGGCCCTTGTGGATCTGCGGATCGGTCATGCTGCACTCCTTCGTGCTCGGGTGGTCGGACGACGGAGGGCCGTCAGAGGGTGAAATCGTAGAGGGTGGTGTCGAACGAGTTGTACGCCTCGTAGTCGAGGAGCTCGTACAGCCGGGCCCGCGTCTGCATCTCGGGCACCCGGGAGGTCAGCGAGCCCTCGGCGACGATGGTGTCGAGGCCGCGCTCGGCCGCCCCCATCGCGAGCCGCAGGAGGCTCACCGGGAAGATGACGAGGTTCACGCCGACGGCCTCGAGCTGGTCGACCGTGAACAGGTCGCTCTTGCCGAACTCGGTCATGTTCGCCAGGATCGGCACGTCGACAGCGGCGCGCACGGCCTCGAACTCGGCGAGGTCGCGCATCGCCTCCGGGAAGATCGCGTCGGCTCCCGCATCGACGAGGGCCCTGGCGCGGTCGAGGGAGGCGTCGAGCCCGTCGATCGCACGGATGTCCGTTCGCGCCATGATCACGAGATTCGGGTCGCGACGGGCGTCGACGGCCGCTTTGATGCGCGTCACCGCCGTGTTCTCGTCGACGACGGCCTTGCCGTCGAGGTGTCCGCAGCGCTTGGGGTTCACCTGGTCTTCGATGTGGAGACCCGCGACGCCGGCGTCTTCGAGGGTCTGCACGCTCCGCGCCACGTTCATCGGCTCGCCCCAGCCGGTGTCGGCGTCGACGAGCGTCGGGAGGTCGGTCATGCGGGCGATCTGCTGCGCCCGCGCCGCGACCTCGGTGAGCGTCGTGAGCCCGATGTCGGGAAGGCCCAGGTCGGCCGCGATCACGGCGCCCGAGACGTAGACGCCCTCGAAGCCCTTCTCCTGGATGAGCGCGGCGCTGAGCGGGTTGAAGGCCCCGGGGACCCGCAGGATGCGCCCGGAGGCGAGCCCGGATCGGAAGGCGACGCGCTTGTCGGCGGCGCTGGTGGTGGCGTAGAGCACGGTGCCTCCTAGAAGAGCCCGGCCGGCGCCAGGACGACGTCAGGGGCGATGACGGTGAGGCCTGCGAGCTCGTCGGCCGTGAGCTCGGGGAGCCGCTGGGCGGTCTCGAGGAAGCGCTCGATCTCGTCGGGGGCGAGGACGCCCTCGGCGAGGCCGCGGAACTTCGCGACGTAGTGGTCGCGGGCGAACGGTCGGGCGCCGAGCGGGTGCGCGTCGGCGACGGCGATCTCGTCGACGATGCGGGTCCCGTCGGCGAGGTCGATCTCGACCCGGCCGCCGAAGGCCTTCTCGGCGGGGTCGAGCGAGTGGTAGCGCCTCGTCCATTCGGCGTCCTCCGCCGTCGTCACCCGGTTCCAGAGGGCCACGGTGTCGGGACGGGATGCCCGCTCGGGCGCGTAGGACCGCTCGTGATCCCACTCGCCGTCCTGCAGGGCCACCGCGAAGATATACGGGATGGAGTGGTCGAGCGTCTCGCGGCTGGCTGTCGGATCGTACTTCTGCGGGTCATTCGCCCCCGAGCCGATCACGTAGTGCGTGTGGTGGCTGGTGTGCAGCACGACCCGCTCGACGGCGGCGGGGTCGCGGAGCGCAGGATGCTCGTGGCCGAGTCGCCGGGCCAGGTCGATCCACGCCTGCGCCTGGTACTCCGCGGAGTGCTCCTTCGTGTAGCTGTCGAGGATCGCCGTCAGCGGCTCCCCCGCCTCGGGCAGCGGCACGCTGTAGCGCGCGTCGGCGCCGCCGAGCAGCCAGGCGATGACGCCGTCCTCGCCCTCGTAGATCGGGGTGGGGCTGGTCTGGCCGCGGAGGGCCCGGTCGACGGCCTCGACCGCCATCTTGCCGGCGAACGCGGGCGCGTACGCCTTCCAGGAGGAGATCTCGCCCTTCCGCGACTGCCGGGTCGCCGTCGTCGTGTGGAGGGCCTGGCCGATCGCCTGGAAGATCGTGGCCTGGTCGAGCCCGAGGAGCGTGCCGATGCCCGCCGCGGCGCTCGGGCCGAGGTGCGCCACATGGTCGATCTTGTGCTCGTGGAGGCTGATCGCCTTGACGAGATCGATCTGGATCTCGTACCCCGTCACGATGCCGCGGAGGAGCTCGGCGCCGGTGCGCCCGGTGTGCTGGGCGACGGCGAGGATCGGCGGGATGTTGTCGCCGGGGTGGGAGTACTCCGCCGCGAGGAAGGTGTCGTGGTAGTCGAGCTCCCGGACGGCGACCCCGTTGGCCCAGGCGGCCCACTCGACCCCGAAGCGGCCGGGGATGCCCGTGACGGTCGACCCGCCGGCTCCTGCGACGGGGTGGGCCTCGGCCTGGCCCCGAGCCGCGACGACGGGTGCTCGCGACAGCGACGCCGTGGCCACGGCCGCGTTGTCGATGACGCGGTTGATCACCATGTCGGTGACCTCCGCCGTCGGCTCCGGCGCCTCGCTCGCGACGCGGGCGAGCGACCAGGCGAGTTGGCCCTCCCGCGGGAGGTTCTCGTCGCTGCGGTGGACGCGGACGTCGTGGAGCTTCATCGGGGTGTCCGTTCTCCGGCGGTGACCGCCGGGTTCGAGGCCGGGGGGACCGGCGAGGGAGGAGCGGGCTGGAGGACGGCCGCGGTGGGCGCGGCGGTGTCGTCGATCCCCCGGAGGAGGGAGTGGAGGCTCCTGCGGAGGTGGACGCGCGTGGCGTCGGCCGCGAGTCGCGCGTCGCCGTCGAGGATGGCCTCGACGACGAGGAGGTGCTCGCGGGCGGCTTCGAGCAGCCGCGCCGGCCGGTCGTGCGAGTGGCGTCGGATGCGCGAGACCCGCAGGCGGACGTTCTGGAGCGCCGCCGAGAGGAACGCGTTGCCCGCCGCCTCGTCGACGGCCGCGTCGAAGCGGGCGACGAGCTCGTAGTAGGCGGTCTGCGCAGGATCCGCCTCCCCGAGCAACGAGGAGACGTCGCGCAGCTCGTCGGCGAGCCGGGCGAACACGGCCGGTGTCCGTCGCTCGGCGGCGAGGGCCGCGGCCTGCCGCTCGAGCGGTTCGCGCAGCTCGAAGAGACCGAGGACGTCGGCCCGCGAGAGCGGCGCGACGACGAGGCCGCGCCCTCCGACCGGCTCCGCCAGCCCGTCGGCGACGAGTCGCGCGAGCGCCTCCCGGACCGGAGTGCGGGACAGCCCGAGGCGGGCGGAGAGATCGACCTCGGCCAGCAGGGCGCCGGGAGCCAGGGTCCAGTCGAGGATGTCGCGGCGCAGCGTGGCGTACGCGATGTCTCCCGCCTTCGCCATGCCCGCCTCCTCGATCCCGTCTTCGGACGCCATCAGTCACACAGCCGTCCGCCCACACGGCCGTCCGCTCAGACAGCCGTTCGTCTGAGCAACCGTCCGTCCGAACAGCCGTCCGTATACACAGCCGACCGATTCCGCAGGATCGGCCGCCGATTCAGGCCCCAATGTATACCCCGCCACCGACACGCACTACCGTCGTGCCATGAGGTTCCTCATCGCCCCCGACTCGTTCAAGGGAAGCCTGACCGCCCGCGAGGTGGCGGAGTCGATCGGCCGCGGCATCGGCTCCGAGCACGACGTCGTGCTCCTGCCGCTGGCCGACGGCGGAGAGGGCACGGTCGACGCCCTGCTCGCGGCCGGCTTCTCCCCCGGCTCCGCCCGCGCGCAGGATGCCCGGGGCGACCTGCACGCGACCACCTTCGCGCTCAGGGGCGACACGGCCGTCGTCGAACTCGCCGACGCCTGCGGCCTCGCGGCGCTCGGGGGCGACCTGCGCCCGCTGTCGTCCTCGACCCGCGGCCTCGGCGAGGCGTTCCTCGCCGCCCGGGCCGCCGGCGCGCGCCGCATCGTCCTCGCGCTCGGCGGCAGCGCGAGCACCGACGGCGGCACCGGGTTCCTGGCGGCCCTGGGGGTGCGGTTCCTCGACGCGCGAGGCGCGGAGCTCGAGCCGTCCGGAGAGACCGTGCCGAGCATCCGGCGCGTCGACGCCTCCGGGATGATCGACCTCGACGGCCTCGAGCTCGTCGCGGCGACCGACGTGGACAGCGTCCTTACCGGGTTCACGGGGGCGGCGCACGTCTTCGGACCTCAGAAGGGTCTCCTGCCGCACGACGTCGAACGTCTCGACGCCGCTCTCGCGGCCCTCGTCGACGCCTGCGTCGCGGGCGGCCTCCTCGCGGCTCCCGACGCCGCGGCGACCCCGGGCGCCGGCGCGGCGGGGGGCACTGGCTTCGCGGCGCTCCTCCTCGGGGCGACGATCGTCTCGGGCGCCGACTTCGTCCTGGATCTCGTCGGCTTCGACGGTCGCGCAGCGGACGCCGACGTCGTCGTGACAGGCGAGGGCTCGCTGGATGCGCAGACCGCCTCCGGCAAGCTCGTCCAGGTCGTCGCGCGGCGGGCCGGCCGCACGCCCGTCGTCGCGGTCGTCGGGCGCTCCACCGTGGCCGCCCGAGAGGCGGCGGCCCTGGGCCTCGCGGGGGTGACGGCGATCGCGGGCCTCACGACCGACGACCCCGCGCGGGATCCTGCGCTCAGCCGCCGTCTGCTCGAGCGGGTCGGTCGCGACCTCGCGGCCACCGCGACGAAGGGCTAGCACCGACAGCGCCGCCCGCCGCCTCAGAGGGACGCGTCGAACGGTTCCGTCTCGGCCAGCGCATGGTGCACGGGGATGGACCCGCTCGACTCGCTCCGGCGGCGGCTCTCCTGGCGGAGTTCGAGCTGGGAGATTACGAGCGCTCCGAGGTCGCGGAGGTTCTCGAGCTGCTGGCGCGTCGCCGTGCCCGGCCGGACGTCGAGGACGGACAGGGTGCCGATGAGCTCCCCGTCGCGTCTCGTCAGGGGGATCCCCACGTAGAAGCGCACGCCGAGCGGACCGGTGACGAACCAGCTGTCGACGGCGCGCGGGTCGGCGAGGGCGTCCTCGAGGACCACCGTCCCCGGCTGCCTCACGATGGCTCGGGAGAGATCGACCGCCCGGACCTCGGCCGACACGGACTCGTCGTAGTGAGCCTGGAACCAGGGGCGATCACGGTCGGCGATGCTGACGACGGCGATGGGCGCCGAGAAGAGGCGCGCTGCCATCGCGGTCGCGTGCTTCAGGGCCTGGCCGGGAAGGGTGTCGAGGACGTCGGCGTCCTCGGGGAGGCGGCGATCCTCGCCCTCCAGCGTGAAGACGGCGTCGCGGTGGCGGCTGCTCTCCGCGATGACGATGTGGCGGAGCAGGGCGACGAGTTCGGCGCGGCCGGGACGGTCCCGGGGCTCCTGCGCCGTCATGGCCCGCAGCAGGTCGACCCAGTGCGGCGCCAGCGCCTCGGGGACGGCGGGATCGCGCGAGAGCCGGGCCACGGCGGACTCCACGAGCGAACCCGGGAACTCCCGTCGGCGGGTGAAGCACTGCAGGAGCACGAGTCCGAGCGAGTAGACGTCGCTCGCGGGCCCGACCTCGGCACCGCGGGCCTGCTCGGGGCTGAGGTAGGCGGCCGTGCCGGTGGTGACGCCCTCGGCGGTGAGTCGTTCGACATCCTCCGCCAGGGCGATCCCGAAGTCGGTCAGCTTGGCGCGCGCCCGAGGGGCCCGGGAGCCGTAGTCGACGAGCAGGATGTTGGACGGCTTGATGTCGCGGTGGACGACACCGTGCGCGTGGATGTAGTCGAGCGCCTCGGCCATGTCGTAGCCGATCTCGGCGATGTGACGCGGCGCGATCGGTGCGGAGCGCAGCCGGTCGTCGAGGTTCTGGCCGGTCACGAGCGCCATGACGAGGTAGCGGTCGAGCCCGCGGGGGCCCTCGTCGACGCCCGCGTCGAACAGGTTCACGAGAGCGTGGTGGTCGAGACTCGCCAGCACGCCGAGCTCCGCCTCCTGGCGGGCGGGATCGACGGCTCCGGCGTGGAAGATCTTGATCGCGACGGCGCGGTTGAGCGACTCGTCGTGCGCGCGCCAGACCACGGCCATGCCACCCCGGCCGATCACGTCGACCAGCCGGTAGCGGCCCCCCAGGATCCGGTCGCCCGCGTCGTGCTGTGTGGACACGGCCAACCTCTCTCTTCCTCTGGATTATGCCGGTCAGGACCCTGATCGGTTATTCGAGAGCGCGAAGAGAGCGCTTTGCGGATAGTGGAGGGCCGGAACGACTACTCCTTCTCGACGATGTGACGGAAGCGGTCGCGCTTCGAGTGCAGATCCCAGAGGTGCTCCGCCATCGTCTCGGGCGACTTCTCGGGGTCGTCGGCGTTGATCCCACCGCGGATGACGAGCTGCGCGACGTGGATCCCCTCGTCGGCGAGGGCCTCGTGCAGGAGCTGCGCGTAGGCGGTCTCGCCGGCGAACGCGATCGAGGTGCCGGTCAGCTTCACGCCCGGGGTGATCGAGGATCCGCCGTTCACGAACAGGATCGACGGCTTGCCGCCGCCGGGGATGAAGCGCATGCCCTGGAGCACCTGGTGCACGGCCGCGACCGGGCCGTAGACGGAGAACTCGATCGGGCCGACGAGGTCGGCGACGGTCGTCTCGAGGACGGGCCGCATGAAGTCCTTCTGCGGCAGCGGGCTGTACTGCAGCACCTCGACCTGGCCGAGGGTCTCGGCGACCTGCTCGAGGGCCCCGGCGAGCGAGGCGGGGTCGCGCACGTCGGCCTGGAAGCCGCGGGCGTCGATGCCCTCGGCGCGCAGCTCCTCGGCGAGCGCGTCGACGCTCTCCTGGCGGCGGCTGAGGAGGCCGACGCTGAAGCCCTCCCGGCCGAAGCGGCGGGCGACCGCCTTGCCGAGTCCGTGTCCGGCGCCGACGATGGCAATGGATGTCATGGGTGTCTCCTGATTTCGGGAACGGGGATGCCCCCCAGCATGCCGCGCACGCTCCGGTCGCGCTCAGCTTCGGCGGTCGCCCGACACCGCCTGCGGGGCCGATGCCGCGACGACGCGGGCTTCCCAGGGCGCCAGGCGGGAGCCGACGGCGCCGGGGTGCGTGCCGATGAGCAGCTCCCCCGAGGCCCACGGCGCGTCTTCGAGCAGCGGCACGTCGAGCCTGTCGCCGGAGACGTTGCCGACGACGAGGATCCGGTCGTCGCCGAGCGTGCGCGTGAACGCGTAGAGCGCAGGATGCTCGGGCTCCAGCATCTCGAACCGCCCGAGCGCCACGACCTCCGAGGAGTGCCGCAGGGCGATCAGTGCCCGGTAGTGCTGGAGGATCGAGCCGGGCTCCGACCGGGCGGCGTCGACGTTGATCGTGTCGTGGTTGGGCGTGACGGCGATCCACGGCGTGCCGGTCGTGAAGCCGGCCGAGGCTCCTGCGGTCCACTGCACGGGCGTCCGCGCGTTGTCGCGCGACCGGATACGGAGGGCCTCGAGCAGCTCGGCCTCCGGGCGACCGAGGGCGCGCTGCTCGGCGAACCAGTTGATCGACTCGATGTCGCGGTACTGGTCGATCGACGTGAACCCCGCGTTCGTCATGCCGATCTCGTCGCCCTGGTAGACGTAGGGCGTGCCGCGGTGGAGGTGCAGGAGCGTCGCCCAGAGCTTGGCCGACTCCACGCGGAAGCCGGCGTCGTCGCCGAAGCGCGACACGGACCGCGGCTGGTCGTGGTTGGCCAGGTAGAGGCTGTTCCAGCCGGCGTCGGCCAGCCCCTCCTGCCACCGCGCGAGCGACCGCTTGAGGTCGCGCAGGTCGAGCGCGGTGTTGTCGAACTTGGACGCGGGACCGTGGTCGAGGTCGACGTGCTCGAACTGGAACACCATGTCGAGCTCGCGCCGCGCGCGATCGGTGAACAGCCGGGCGTCGTCGACGGTGACACCGGGCATCTCGCCCACCGTGATCAGCTCGGCGTCTCTCCCCGCGAACACGCGCTCGTGCATCTCGCGCAGGTGGTCGTGGATCTGCGGCCCCGTCGTGAACGCCTCGCTGTCGCCGCGGAGGTCGCCCTGGACCTTGGCGATGAAGTTGATGACGTCCATCCGGAACCCGTCGACGCCGCGGTCGAGCCACCAGGTCATCATCTCGAAGACGGCGTCGCGGACCTCCGGGTTCTCCCAGTTGAGGTCGGGCTGTTTGGCCGCGAACAGGTGGAGGTAGTACTCGTCGGACGAGGGGGTGCGACTCCAGGCGGGACCGGAGAAGGCGCTCCGCCAGAGGTTGGGCTCGCCCGGAGCGCCGGGCCCGCGGTCGACGCCGTCGCGCCAGACGTACCAGTCGCGCTTCGGGCTGGCGGGCGACGACGACGCCTCGACGAACCAGGCGTGCTCGTCGCTCGTGTGGTTGACGACGAGATCCATGACCAGCTTGATGCCGCGCTCGTGGAGCTCGGCCAGCAGCGCGTCGAACTCGTCGAGCGTGCCGAACAGCGGGTCGATGGCGCGGTAGTCGCTGATGTCGTAGCCGTTGTCGGCCTGGGGCGAGCGGTAGATCGGCGACAGCCAGACGACGTCGACGCCGAGGTCGACGAAGTGGTCGATCTTCTGTCGGATGCCGCCGAGGTCGCCCACGCCGTCGCCGTTCGAGTCGGCGAAACTGCGCGGGTACACCTGGTAGACGACCGCGGTGGTCCACCAGGCGGGGGCGTCGGGGACGGGGTTCGTGTCTGCGTCGGTCACGGACAGAGCCTTCCACGACCCGCCGACATCCACGAATCACGGATTCCCCAGGTGGCGGTGCCACGGTGTTGCCACCCAGCCCGCCGACAGGAAGGCACCCCGTGCCCAGTCAGAAGAATCTCGAGAAGAACGCCGACAAGGCCTACAAGAAGGCGAAGGAGGCCGTCGAGGAGGCTCGGAAGGCCGCAAAGAAGGTCGACCGCAAGGCGCGAACGAAGGCGAAGGCTCTCGGGAAGGAGCTCGAGAAGACGTCCGCCAAGACGAAGGCCACGACCCGGAAGCGCCCCGACGCCCTCTACACGCCCCCGCTCCCGCACGCGATCACGACCGAGGTGACCTCCGACTCCGGGTCGACGACCGAGGTCGATCTGGGCGAGCTGACGACGATCCAGCTCCGGGCCATCGCGAAGTCGCGCCGCCTGACCGGCTACACCCGTCTGTCGAAGGCCGCGCTCGTGGAGCGGCTCAGGAGCGGCGAGCCGACTCGCTGACGTCCGTGCCGGAGGCGTCCCCGTCCGGGCTCGCCGCCTCGCGACGGCGCGACACCAGGACCTCGACGACGATCGGGACGAGCGACACCACGACGATCGCGATCGCGATGATGTCGACGTGGTTGGCGACGAACGGGATGCCGCCGAGGAAGTAGCCGGCCAGCACCGCGACGAGGACCCAGGCGACCGCACCGATGACGTTCCAGACGAGGAACTTCCGGTAGGGCAGCTTCGACATGCCGACGATCGGCGGGACGTAGGTGCGCACGACGGGCACGAAGCGCGCCAGGACGAGGGCGCGCGGCCCGTAGCGGACGAAGAACGCGTCGGCGCGGTCGAGGTGCTTGGTCTTGAGCACGCGCGCGTCGTCGCGGAAGAGCCGTCGGCCGAAGCGGTTCCCGAGGAAGTAGCCCACCTGGTCGCCGGCGATCGCGGCGGCCGCGGCGACGACGATGATCAGCCAGATCGGGAGGCCGAGGCGCCCCGCGAGGAGCGCCGCCGTGAAGAGGAGGCTGTCGCCCGGGAGGAACGGGAACAGCACGCCCGACTCGATGAAGACGAAGAGCGCGATCACCCCGAGCACCCACGGGCCGGCGCCGGTGAGGAGGGTGGAGGGATCCAGCAGGCTGCTGATCGAGAAAGCGGCGGCGAGAGTCGTCATGGTCTTCCTGAGAGTGGTGGTCGGTGGATCGAGTGAACTCCGCGCTCTCCCAGAGGACGCCAAGAAGGGCATCCTGCGCTCCGATGTTCAGGCCGTTCTCAGCGGTTGCACGATTCCGACAACGGGAGGGGCCGGCCCGTGCCGATTCGTCGTGGCCGATCCACGAGCGGTTTCGGATGCGTGCCGAGCGGATCTACCGTGGCCGTCGACACCCCTTCGAGTGGAGAGAATCAGCGACGATGACACGCCTCGACGACCGACCCCGCCAGAACGCCCGCGCCTCCGCGGCGGCGAGCGCAGCCACCGCGCCCGCGACCTCGGCGACCCGCGACGCGCCCGCCTCGCCGTCCGCGCCGGGCGGTTCCGGCCGGATCGACGTGGAGGCCCTCGGCACCCTCCTCCTCGGTCGCTGGGCCGAGGCCCGGCTCCACTCGCGCGAGCTGCTCCGCGACCCGGCCCTGCACTTCCAGGGCGGGCTGTCGCTGCAGGAGCACCGGGCCCGCGTCTTCGGTCAGCTCGGGGTGCTCGTCGAGAAGAAGTCCGTGCACCGGGCGTTCCCCGCTTCCCTCGGCGGCGACGACGACCACGGCGGCAACATCGCGTCGTTCGAGGAGCTCGTCATCGGCGACCCGTCGCTCCAGATCAAGGCCGGCGTGCAGTGGGGGCTCTTCGGTGCCGCCGTGCTCCACCTCGGCACCGATTACCACCACCGCACCTTCCTGCCCGACATCATGAGCCTGGCCGTCCCGGGCGCTTTCGCCATGACGGAGACGGGGCACGGCTCCGACGTCGCGGCCATCGGCACGACGGCCACCTTCGACGAGGCTTCGGGCGAGTTCGTCCTCGACACCCCGTTCCGCGCCGCGTGGAAGGACTACCTCGGCAACGCGGCGAAGGACGGCCGCGCGGCCGTCGTCTTCGCTCAGCTGGTGACGAAGGGCGTGAACCACGGCGTGCACGCGTTCTACGTGCCGATCCGCGACGACGACGGGTTCCTCGACGGCATCGGCGGCGAGGACGACGGCCTGAAGGGCGGCCTGAACGGGATCGACAACGGTCGACTCCACTTCTCCGGCGTTCGCGTGCCGCGCACGAACCTGCTCAACCGCTACGGCGACGTCGCCGCGGACGGCACCTACTCCTCCCCCATCGCGAGCCCCGGACGCCGCTTCTTCACGATGCTCGGGACCCTCGTGCAGGGCCGCGTCTCCCTCGACGGCGCGAGCGTCGTCACGTCGAAGATGGCGCTGCAGATCGCGATCACCTACGGCTCCGAGCGTCGCCAGTTCGCCTCCGCGGAGCCCGAGCGCGAGATGGTGCTGCTCGACTACCAGCGTCACCAGCGCCGGATCCTGCCCCGCCTCGCCACCACGTACGCCCTGTCGTTCGCCCACGAGAACCTCCTCGAGGCGTTCGACGGCGTCTTCTCCGGCGAACGCGCGAGCGACGACGACCGGCAGGATCTCGAGACCCTCGCGGCCGCCCTCAAACCGCTGAGCACCTGGAACGCGCTCGACATCCTGCAGGAGGCGCGCGAGGCCTGCGGTGGTGTCGGCTTCCTCGCCGAGAACCGCCTGACGCAGCTGCGCGCCGACCTCGACGTCTACGCCACGTTCGAGGGCGACAACACGGTGCTGCTGCAGCTCGTCGCCAAGCGCCTCCTCACCGACTACTCGAAGCGGTTCCGCGGGGCGGATGCGCGGGTGCTGGCCGGCTACGTCGCCGGGCAGGTCTCGCACGTGTCCGTCGACCGCTCCGGCCTGCGGCGCCTCGCGCAGAACGTCACCGACCTCGGCTCCACGGGCCGCTCGGTCGGGCACGTGCGCGACGAGGAGTCGCAGCGCCAGCTCCTGACGGTCCGCGTCGAGAGCATGGTCGCGGAGGTGGCCGGGCGTCTCCGTCCCGCCGCGAAGCTCCCCGCCGCGGCCGCGGCCGACCTCTTCAACGCGAACCAGAACGAGCTCATCGAGGCGGCCCGCGCGCACGGCGAGCTGCTCCAGTGGGAGGCGTTCACGCGGGCGCTCCCGACGATCGACGACGAGCCGACGCGAACGGTGCTGACCTGGCTGCGCGACCTGTTCGGCCTGACGCTGATCGAGAAGAACCTGGCCTGGTACCTCATGAACGGGCGCCTCTCGGCGAAGCGCGCGCAGAGCGTCACCGACTACATCGACGACCGGCTCCTGCCCCGGATCCGCCCGCACGCCCTCGACCTCGTCGAGGCGTTCGGCCTGGCGCCGGAGCACCTCCGCGCTCCGATCGCCACCGGCGCGGAGGCTCACCGCCAGGACGAGGCGGCCGCCTACTACCGCGAGCAGCGCGCCGGAGGCACCGCCCCTGTCCCGGAGAAGCGCGCCTAGCGCACGCTGAACCAGAGGGTCGCGGACACCGGCTCCGGCAGGAGCCGGTACGCCGGCAGGACCGCCGGACCGCACGCGGCCGTGCCGAGACCGTGGCGCACGAGGTCGACGGTCACGTGCGTGGCGCCGTCGGGCACGAGCTCGTCGGCGTGCGCGGCGGCGTCCAGGGCCTCGTCCGACCAGGGCCGCACGGCGAACGCGAAGTCCGCGCCCTCGACCACGAGGCTCCTGCCGTCTCCCGCGGGGACCGCGAGCGACGTCGTGCCCCCGCGCGAACCGTTCTCCTGCGGCCTGACATGGTCGACCTGGAGCCCGGCGACCGTCGACTCGAACCGGCCGGCCCTCGCGGCGAGGCGTGCGTCCGGGTAGGAGGGGCCGGGGCCGTGGCCGGTCCAGGTCACGAGGTCGTCGGCCGGGGCGCCGGGAAGGGCGAATCGCAGGCCGATCCGCGGCAGCGGCGTCTTCCACGTCCCGCGCGGCGTCACCGTCACGTCGAGGCGGAGGCGGTCGCCGTCGGGGCGCCAGCGGGTGAGGACGTCCAGCGAGCGGTCGCTCGAGAGGACACCCCAGCGGTGCAGGGCCGTGACGTCGTCGCCGTCCCGCTCCACCGACACCACGCGGCTTTCGAGCCGCTGCAGCCCGCTGTCGCGCCACATCTGGGCCTGCGTGCGCTCCTCGGTGTCGCCCTCGCGCTCCCAGAGGGAACCGTTGTCGTTGTCGGTGACGGCGCGCCAGAACGTCGCCTCGAACTCGTCGAGGCCGACGTCGGCGAGGGAGGTGAGGGTCCCTGCGTCGTCGAACCGGGCCTCCTGCGCGCTCGGGCCCCGCGGGGCGACCTCGGCGGCGGGGCGGGCTGCGGCAGGAGCCGGGACCCACTGCCCCCAGGCCACCTCGTGTCCGCGCGCAGCCCACGGCCGATCGCCGGCCAGCAGGAGGGAGACGGTCGCCACGACGGGCTTCTCGCCCGCTGCGCGCACGGCGTCCCGGAGCGGTCCGGCGTCGAGGTCGCCCGTCTCGCCGGCGGCCACGGCGGCGCTCTCGAGGGTGCCCGAGGCTGCGACCGCACCGTCGACGCTCACCGACCAGACGACGTCGAGACCGGAGGTGTCGAGGACGTGCTGCCGGTTGCGGAGCGTCACGCGCGAGAGGTCGTCCGCGATCGTGACGACGACCGGGGCGTAGGCGGCCTTGAGCTCGTCGAGCCCCGGTCGCGGTTCGCGGTCGGACGACACCAGACCGTCGACCACGAAGACGCCGTCGTGCACGCGCTCGCCGAAATCGCCGCCGTAGGCGAGCCGGACGGTGCCGTCGGGAAGCGTCTGGCGGAGCGAGTGCTCCAGCCACTCCCAGACGAAGCCTCCGATGACGCGGTCGGACGACTCGAACGCCGCGATGTACTCGGCGAGGCCGCCGGGGCCGGCGCCCATCGCGTGCGCGTACTCGCAGAGCATGAACGGGGCGGCGCGTCGACGGGCGTCGAGCTCGGGATCGTCGAGCGGCGGCTCCTCGCGGCGCCCGATCGCGAGGACGTCGTCCGGGTGCGTGTACATGGCCGACCACACGTCCACGGAGTCGAGCTCGTGGTCGCCCTCGTAGTGCACGGGGCGCGAGGCGTCGCGCTCGTGCACCCAGGCGGCCATGCTCCGGAAGTTCCGCCCGTATCCGGCCTCGTTGCCGAGCGACCACATCACGACGGAGGCGTGGTTCTTGTCGCGCTCGACGGTGCGGCGGACACGGTCGACGTACGCCTCCTCCCAGCGCGGGTCGTCGGAGGGGTTCCCGACCCAGTCGGTCAGGTGGAACCCGTGCGTCTCGAGGTCGCACTCGAGCACGATCACCAGGCCGAGCTCGTCCGCGAGGTCGAGGACGCGCGGGTCGGGCGGGTAGTGCGAGGTGCGGACGGCGTCGATGTTGTGGCGCTTCATCAGCAGGAGCTCGTCCCGCGCGGTCTCGAGCGGCACCGCGCGGCCGAGGTCGGGGTGGTGCTCGTGCCGGTTCACGCCGTGGAAGACGAGCGGACGGCCGTTGAGCAGGAGCCGGCCGCCCGCGATCTCGACGCGCCGGAACCCGATGCGCAGCGCGACGCGCTCACCGTCGTCGACGCCGTCGGCACCGGGGGCCACGCGCACCACGGCGTCGTAGAGGCGCGGCGTCTCGCCCGTCCACGGCTCGACGGACGCGACGGTGACGGTCTCGTCCGCGGCGAGGCCCGTGATGCCCAGCTCGGGCACGTCGACGAGGACGGGCCCGTCGGCGACCGCGTCGACGCGCAGGATGCCCGCCCCCGACTCCGCGTCGAAATCGGCCCGCACGAACACGTCCTCCACGGCCCGCTCGGGCCGGACCTCGAGGGTCACGCGCCGAAAGATCCCCGGCAGCCACCACATGTCCTGATCCTCGAGGTAGCTGGAGGCGGCCCACCGGCTCACCTGCACCACGAGGACGTTCTCGCCCGGGAGCACGAGGCCGTCCACGTCGAACACCGTCGCGAGGCGACTGCCCCGCGTCCCGCCGAGGTGCACGCCGTTCAGCCACACCGTTCCCGCGGCGTCGACGCCGTCGAAGCGGAGGCGGGCGCGCGGGATGTCCCGGCCGACGTCGAAGCGGAGCACGTGCACGGCCGTCGGGTTGAGGTCGGGGGTCGCGGGCACGTCGATGGGGAACGGGTACTGGACGTTCGTGTAGGCGGGCGCCGAGTCGCCGCCGAGGGTGTGGCCCTGGAGCGGCCAGTTGCCGGGGACGACGATGTCGGACCAGTCGCCGGCGCGATCGGGCCACCCGGCGCCGTCGCCTGCGGGCGCCGCCTCGGAGACGCGGGCGACCAGATCCTGCGGGACGTCGCCCGGTCGCGACCAGAGCCGGAAGCGCCAGGTGCCGGAGAGATCGACGGTGTCCTCGCGCGGGAGGGCGGCGGCCGCGGGGAGCGCGCCCGGTGCCGGCCGGAGGTCGTCGAGGGGGTGGACGGTGGCGGGTCGGTCGGCCGCGGAGGGCGCAGGGGTGGTGCTGGGCATGACGGAGTCCTTCGTTCGCGGCACTGGTCGTGAACGTGAACGTACCCGAAAAGACGGGGATGTGCGAACCTAGCCGAGGCCCGCTGCGACTCGGGTCAGGCGGCCGCGCGGACTCCGGCCAGCTGCCGTGCGGGACGGAGGCTCACGCGGTAGAGGCGCGACGGGACCTCGGCTCCGGCGGGCAGGAGCACCCGGCCGTCGTGCGGGTCGCGCAGCTCGAGATCGCCCGAGAGGAAGGGCACGGTGGTGTAGCCGGCCTCTTTCTCGCGCTGGATCACGCGGGGCAGGGCGACCTGGCACAGGGGCAGGGTCGCGATGCCGACCGCGAGGACGAGCGCCGGACCGGTGGCCGCGTCGAAGGAGACGAGGCTGCGCGCGGCGACGGCGAAGAGGACGCCGACGAGGGCCACGAGCCCGACGAGCGTGAGGGCCGCTGCGAGCACGGTGGCCAGGGCCCAGGCGTAGGCCGGGACTCCGGGGACGAGGCGTGGGGAGCGGATCACGGGGGCGGCCTCCGGTTCGATGCACGGGCACGACGCGTTCGTGCGCCTGATTCAGCGTAGGGACGGCGACCCGCCTCCCGCGCCTCCACCTTCTGGGGCCACCCGTTCGGGGCCGCCGCCGCTCCTGGGACTTCCTCCGCGACGGGTTAGGGTAGGCTTACCTAAGCACCACGCACGAGACCACCGCCGTCATCACCCGGAAGGCCCGCCATGCCCACTCGCCCCCTGTTCCGCCGTCTCACGGCGCTGGCCGTCGCCGCCGGCCTGGCCGTGTCGCTCGCCGCCTGCAGCACGTCGTCGCCCGAGGCCGCCGCACCGAGCGGCTCGTCCGACGGCGCCTTCCCGGTCACCATCGAGAGCTCGCTCGGCTCGGTCACGATCCCGAGCAAGCCGAAGCGCGTGGTGACGATCGGCTGGGGGTCGGCCGACACGGTCGTGGCCCTCGGGACGACCCCGGTCGGCATCGAGGAGGTCACCTTCGGCGGCGACAGCAGCAAGGACTACCCGTGGGTCACCGCGGCCATCGAGAAGCGCGGCGACGCCCTGCCCAAGACGTTCGCCGTCTACCCCGACATCGACGTCAGCGCGCTGGCAGCCCTCGACCCCGACGTGATCATCGCGCCTCAGTCCGGGATCACGGCCGCCCAGTACAAGACGCTCAGCGCGCTCGCGCCGACCGTCGCCTACCCCGGCAAGGCCTGGACCACCCCGTGGCAGGAGCAGATCGGCATCATCGGCAAGGCCCTCGGCGAATCCGCGAAGGCCGCGACGCTCGTGACCGACCTCACTACCACGATGGCCGACGCCGCCGCCGCCAATCCGGAGTTCTCGAAGCTGTCGTTCTCCTACGTCTACGCCGCCGAGCCGGGCTCGCTGTCGATCTACCAGAAGGGCGACCCGCGGATCGACCTCCTGACCGGGCTCGGGCTCACGGAGGACCCGACGATCGCGGCCCTCCCGAAGGCCTCCGGCACGTCGTTCACCGACCTCGGCCTCGAGAAGGCCGACCTCCTCGACAAGACCGACGTCGTGTTCACCTGGTTCAACGACGAGGCGAACGAGAAGCAGATCGAGGCGCAGCCGCTCTTCGCGCGGATCCCGGCCGTCGAACGCGGCTCCTACGTCCCCGTCGTCGATCAGAAGCTGGCCATGGCATCGACCGTCATCACGCCGCTCAGCGTGCCCTACGCCCTCGAGCGCTACGTCGCCCTGATCGAGAAGGCCGCGGCCAAGGTCGACTGACCCGATTACGCTGGCACCGAGACGAGGCGCAGGAGGCTCGGGCTCGGGAGGAGACAGCGTGACGGCGGGTGGCGGCAAGCCCACGATCGTCGACGTCGCCCGCGTCGCGGGCGTCTCCCGGTCCGCCGTGTCGAAGGTCATCCGCGACGCGTACGGGGTCAGCGACGGGATGCGCGAGCGAGTCACCCGGGCCATCGACGAGCTCGACTACCGTCCCAACGTCACGGCGAGGTCCCTCCGAGGGGCGGGCTTCACGCTCGGCATCGAGATGCCGGGGATGAGCAACCCGTTCTTCTCGATGATCATCGCCGGTGCCGCGGAAGCCCTCGCGGCGTCGAAGTACCAGCTCATCGTCGCCCCGGTGATGCAGGAGGTGGAGCACGACTACACCGCCCTCGAGGTCCTGGCCGACCGCCAGGTCGACGGGCTGATCGCCATCTCCCCCCTGGCCGATCTCGACTGGCTCGAGCGCTTCGGCCGCCGCACCCCCCTCGTCATGCTCGGTCGTCACGACGACTCCGTCTCGTACGACACCGTGACGGGCGACGACGCCCTGGGGACGGATCTCGTGATGGACCACCTGCTCGACCTCGGCCACCGGCGGATCATGCACCTGACCCGCACCGACGTCGTGACGGATCCGCGCACCGGCACCCCGCACGCGGTGCGCTACGCGCGCTACCGGGAGCGGATGGCCTCGGCCGGCCTCGGCCACCTGGAGCAGGTGGCCCGCACCGGCGGCTCGGAGGACGAGGCGTACGCCGACACCGTCGAGATCCTCCGCTCGTCGGCGCGGCCGACGGCGATCTTCGCGGGCAACGACGAGATCGCCCTCGGCACGCAGCGCGCGGTGATCGACGAGGGCCTGACCCCGGCCGAGGTGTCGATCGTCGGGTACGACGACGTGGCCGTGGCCTCGCATCCTGCGATCTCGCTCACCACAGTGAACCAGTCGGGCGAGGAGATGGGGTCGCGGTCCGTGCGGCTCCTCCTGGAGCGGCTCGGCGGGCGGGTCGGGGCCGAGCACGTCCAGGTGGTGCCGACCCTCTCCGCTCGACGCTCGAGCGCGCCGCCTTCCGCGCCCTGACGGGGCGGGACGGGCGGCGCGCTCGGGTGGCGCCGATCAGTGCGAGCCGACCTCCGCGGCGACGCCGACCTCGGCGCTCGCGACGTGGCGGCCGGATCCGACCCGCTCGTCGCTGCGGCCGGGGAGCCGGAGCACCGCGTCGGCCCCCTCGGGGATCTCCGCCGTGACCGTGAGCGTGCCGTCGACCAGCTCCCAGTCGACGCTCGCGCGGCCGTGAGGCGTGACGAGGCTCGTGGAGGCCGAGGTGATGCCGCCGCCGGGCTGGGGGGCGACCAGGACGGACGCGTAGCCGGGGGTCAGCGCCGAGAGCCCGCCGACGACGCGGTGGAGCCAGTCGGCGACGGCGCCGAGCGCGTAGTGGTTGAACGACGTCATCTCGCCGGGGTTGATGCTGCCGTCGGGGAGCATGGAGTCCCAGCGCTCCCAGACGGTGGTCGCACCCATCGTCACGGGGTAGAGCCACGACGGGCACTCGCGCTCCAGCAGGAGCCGGTACGCGTCGTCGAGGTGGCCCGTCCTCGTGAGCGCGTCGGTGATGAACGGCGTGCCCGCGAAGCCCGTGGAGATCCGGTAGCCGCTCTGCTCGACCAGCTCCGACAGGCGCTCGCCCGCGAGCGTCTCGCGCGCCTCGTCGAGCAGGCCGAAGACGATGGCGAGGCTGTAGACCGTCGTGCAGTCGCTCTCCACGCGGCCGTCCGCGTCGACGTAGGCGTCGAGGAACGCCCGGCGCAGGTCGTCGGCGAGGCCCTGGAACTCGGCCGCCTCGGCGTCGCGGCCCAGGATGCGCGCGGAGCGGGCGACGAGGTCGGCGCTCCGGTAGGCGCAGGCCGTCGCGACGACGCCCTTGTCGGCCTTCGCGAGAGCAGGATCCTCGGGCGGCGCGTCCGGGTCCAGCCAGTCGCCGAACTGGAAGCCGGTGTCCCAGAGGCCCGACGGCGACAGGAGCGAGCGGACGCGACGCACGTGTGCGGTCATCGACTCCCACTGGTCCTCGAGGACCGAGTCGTCGCCGTAGGCCTCGTAGAGCGTCCAGGGCACCCAGACCCCGGCGTCGCTCCAGACGGCTGTGGAGTCGGGGTCGGGGAAGTCCGCGACGGCCGGTCCCAGCTTGAGGACGTCCGGCACGACGAAGGGGATGATGCCGTCGGCGTGCGACTGCTCGGCCCAGACGTTCTTCAGCCACTCGCGGAGGAAGCTCTGCGCGTCGAACAGGAACGACGCGGTCGGGGTGAACGCGGCGATGTCGCCGGTCCAGCCGAGGCGCTCGTCGCGCTGCGGGCAGTCGGTCGGGACGTCGACGAAGTTGCCGCGCATCCCCCAGACGACGTTCTCGTGGAACTGGTTGACGAGGGGGTCGGAGCTCGTGAAGGTGCCGATGCGCTCGAGGTCGGACGACACGACCACGGCGGTGACGGCGGTCCGGGCCTCCTGCGCGAGGTCTCCCGGCCAGCCGTCGATCTCGGCGTAGCGGAACCCGTGCAGGGTCAGGGTGGGTGCGAACTCGTCGTCGCCGCCCGAGAGCGTGAACCGGTCGGTCGCCTTCGCCGAGCGGAGCGGGCGGACGCCGAGCTCCCCGTGCTCGAGGACCTCCGCGTGACGGGCCGTGATCACCGCCCCCACCTCGCCGCGCACCCGCAGGCGCAGCCAGCCGACGAGGTTCTGCCCGAAGTCGAGCACCGTCTTCCCGCTCGGGGTCGTGATCACCTCGACGACCTCGCGCTCGTCGACCCGGCGGACGGCGGGACCGATGTAGGGCTCCAGCTTCGCCGTGTCGAAGTCGAGCGTGTGCACGCCGACCCAGCCGTCGCCCTCGAAGCCCGGCAGGAGCCACGAGCCGTCGTACCGGCGGGCGTCGATGCTCTGCCCGTCGTAGAGGTCGTTCGCCGTCGTCGCACTCGGGCCGGCCGTCCAGGAGTCGTCGGTGACGATGCGTTGGACGTGCCCGTCGGAGAAGGCGATCTCGAGCTCGGCGAACGCGCCGAGCTGGTCTCCGTAGAGGGCGCCGTGCCCGAACCAGGCGAGACGGCCCCGGTACCAGCCGTTGCCGAGGGCGATGCCGAGGACGGAGGTCCCGCCGACGAGCGCGGTCACGTCGTAGCGGGCGAACCGCTGGCGCCACTCGTAGCTCGACCAGCCCGGCGCGAGCAGGTCGTCGGACACGGGCTTCCCGCCGAGATGGGCCTCGAGGACCCCGTACGCGCTGACGACGAGGGTGGCGGTGGCGACGTCTCCGTGGCCGTCGTCGAGGGTGAACTCGCGGCGGAGCAGCGGTGCTCCGTCGAAGTCCTGGTCGGGCGAGATCATCTGTGCGTGCCAGGTCATAGCGGTGGTCGATCCAATCGATGGGGAGGTCACGGGGTCAGCCTTTGATCGCGCCGCTGGTCATGCCGGCGACGATCTGGCGGTTGAAGAAGATGTAGAGGATGAGCGGCGGGATCGTGATGAGGAGCACGTCCATGAACAGCAGGTTGTACTGGCTCAGCGTCTGGCTCTGGAAGTTGTAGAGGGTGAGCTGCACGGTCGAGTTGTCCGCTCCGGGCAGGAAGTAGAGCGGCCCGGCGAAGTCGTTGAACACCGCGACCGACTGCACCAGGATCACCGTGATCACGACGGGGCGGAGCAGCGGCAGCACGACGGTGAAGAACAGCCGGATCGGGCCCGAGCCGTCGAGCACGGCGGCCTCGTCCAGCTCGCGCGGGATCGTCGCGACGAAGGCGCGGAACAGCAGGATGCAGAACGACAGGCCGAAGGTCGCCTCGATCAGGATCATGCCCGGGAGCGTCTTGAAGAGCCCGATGCCCTGCAGCACCCAGATCGTGGGGACGACCGCCGGAGGCACGATGAGCCCCGCGAGGACGAAGAAGTTGATCAGGGGGTTCAGCCGACCGGGCTTCCGCTGCAGCACGTAGCCGACCATCGCCGCGATGACGACCATGACGGCCACGCTCGCGACGGTGAGGATCCCGCTGTTGATGAACGAGCGGACGACCTGGCCGTCGTTCGACTGGAGCACGTCGACGAGGTTCTGCCAGATGACCCACTTGGTCGGGAGCGAGAACGAGAGGTCGGCCGCCTCGGCGGGGTCCTTCGCGGCCTGCAGGATGATGAAGACGAACGGCACGAGGAACACGACGAACGAGACGACGATGGCCACGGTGCCGATGACCCAGCGCTGAGCGGTGCGGTTCACAGGTCCTTCCCCTTCCGGTTGAGGAAGGCCGAGAGCGGCACCATGATCGCCGTCACGACGACGAACAGGACCACGTTCCCGGCGGTGGACAGCCCGTAGAAGCCGGACTGGTACTGCTTGTAGATGACCGACGCGATCACGTCGCTGGTGAAGCCCGGTCCGCCGCCCGTCATCGCCCAGATGAGGTCGAACGAGCGGAGGCCGCCGATGAGCGACAGGATGATGACCGTGCCCATCGCGGGCCGCGAGAGCGGCAGGGTGACCGAGGTGAACACCTTCCAGGAGCCCGCGCCGTCGACCTTGGCGGCCTCGACGTACTCCTGGGGGATGGCCACGATGCCGGCGATGAAGATGAGCGTCGCGATGCCGACGCCTTTCCAGATGTCGACGGCCGCGACCGACCAGAGCGCGAGGTTCGGGTCGGTCAGCCAGCCCGGCTGCGGGAGGCCGACGAGCCCGAGCGCCCCGTTGACGATGCCGTGGAACGGGTCGAGCAGCGCCTTGAAGGTGATGCCGATGCCGATGGTCGACACGAGCACCGGGAAGAACACGACGGCCCGCAGGTAGCCGCGCCCGAGGATGGGCGAGGTGAGCAGGAGCGCCAGCGCCAGCCCGATGACGACCTTGGCCGCGGACGTGACGAAGCCGTACTCGAAGGTGTGGATGAAGCCCTGGGTGAGCTGCGGATCCTGGAAGAACTGGACGAAGTTCTGGAAGCCGATAAACGTGACGTCGAAGAGGGTCCAGCGGGTGAGCGCGAAGTAGAACGAGGCGAACGTCGGCACCGCGAACAGCACCACGTAGAGGGCCGAGGCCGGGATGTAGAACCACGACGGGTAGAACGAGGCACGACTGCGCCGGCCGCGCTTGAACTGCTCCTTCGGGGTGCGGGTCGGGGGGACCGCCCTCGTGAGTGTGGCTGTCATCAACGCTCCTTTGCGCAGGATCCGGGGCGGCGGCGGTCTCGCCGCCGCCCCGCTGGGGATAAGTGTCGGGCTACGGCCGGCTCACCAGCCGGGGATGCCGAGCTGCTGGGCCTGCTGCTTCACGTCCTGGTCGTAGAGCTTCGCCCCCGCGGACGCCGACGAGATGCCGGAGCCGACCTGGACGGTGATCTTCTCGAGGTTCGGTCCCTTGATGGGCGACAGGAACTCGAGCGCCGGGGCGACCTTCTTGTCGTCGATGTACTTCTGCAGGTCTCCGATGAGCGGCGGAACGGTGCTCGGGAGGGTGCAGTCGCTCGTCGCGTACGGGCCGGCCGGCGTCAGCTCGGCGTTCTGCACGGCGCAGCCGTCCTTGCTGTTGGCGAAGGCGACGAGCTTCTCGGCCGCGGCCAGCTTGTTGCCGGTCGTCGACTTCGGGATGTAGAGGGCGTTCGGCTCCCAGATCGTGAGCTGGGTGTCGCTGGCGTTGTCGGCGGGGATCGCGAAGACGCCGATGTCCTTCACCTTGTCCGGGTAGTTCTGCTGGATCGTCGCGATGGTGCTCGTGAGCATCGGGTACTGGGCACCCGTGCCCTCGGCGAGCATCTTGAGGCCAGCGACGTTGGTGGCGGAGGCGAAGTCCTTGTTCATCAGGCCCTTCGAGTAGACCTCGGCCTGGTGGTCGAAGGAGTCGACGGCGGGAGCCGAGGTGTACTTCTCCTTGTTCGCCGTGTAGCTCGTGGCCCAGTCGGGCTGCTGCGCGAGGACGTTGGCGAAGTCGCCGAGGACGAAGAGCTGGCTGGTCCAGGTGTCGCCGAACGTCTGGATGACGGGGGCGATGCCGGCGGCCTTGATCTTCTCGCTGTTGCTGATGAACTCGGACCAGCTGGTCGGGACGCTCAGGCCGAGCTTCGCGTAGACGGCCTTGTTGTACATGACGGCGCCACCGAACGAGGTGCCCCAGGGGGCACCGTAGAGACCTTTGTCGGTGCTCACGACGGTCGTGAACTCCTTCGTCAGGCTCCCGGTCCAGCTCTGGCCCTTCAGGTCGACGAGCGTGCTGTCGGGGTGGAGCGCCTGGAGGAGCGAGCCGGAGTTGTAGAGGAAGACGTCGTCCATGTCGCCGGTGGAGAGGCGCGTCTTGATCAGGTTGTCGCCGTCGGTGCCGCCCGGGCGGGTGCCGAGCTTGACGGTGATCTTCGGGTTGGCCTTCTCGAAGGCCGTGATCAGCGCCTTCCCGGAGGCGAGGCTGGCGGGGCTGTTGTCGACGGTGAACGTGATCGAGGCGCCGCTGCCGTCGCCGGAGCCGCCACCGGATCCGCCCGACGAGCACGCGCTCAGTGCGACCAGGAGGACGGCGGCCGTGCCGACGCCCGCGATCCTGGTCACGAGGGGACGAGAGAACATTCTTACCTCCTTGTAAGAGCCCGTCGACGCGCTGCCTTCGGGTTTTTGAAACGTATCAACTTGACGCGTGTAGATCGTTCCATCATTGTGGCGACCCCGTCAACTCTTTTCGCGTAACGATTTTCGCGAGTGCCGTCCGACGGGCGGCGAAGCTACGACCAGGCGACGACCAGGTCGGCGCGGGAGCGGGTCGAGGCCACGAGCCGGGCGTTCGCCGCGTCGGGGCCGTCCGTCCACTCCTCGGCGGCCCGGCGGGTCCTTCCGAACGTGACGTGGCGCTCGACCAACCGCTCCCGCCGGAGGCTTTCGGGGACGTCGACGAACCAGACCTCGTCGAGGAGGCCCCGCACCTCGCCCCAGCGGCCGACGTCGGCGAGCAGGTAGTTCCCTTCGGTGAGGACGACCGGCACCGCTCGCGGCACGGCGATCGACGCGGCCACCGGCTCCTCGATGCTGCGACGGAACGTCGGCGCGTAGACGACGTCCTCGTCGGCGAGTCGGAGGCGGCGGAGGAGCGCGACGTAGCCGCCGACGTCGAACGTGTCGGGAGCGCCCTTCCGGGCGGCGAGCTCCGTGCCGTCGAGGATCGACTGGCCGAGGTGGAAGCCGTCCATCGGCACGACGACGGCAAGCCCCTCGGGGAGGAGCGCCGCCACCGCCTCGGTCAGCGTCGACTTGCCCGCGCCCGGCGCTCCGACGACGCCCACGAGCATCCTGCCCGTCGTGGTCGACGCGCGGTCGACGATGCGGCGCGCGAGGCTCTCCGCGGTGGCGGCGGCGAGGGCTCCGAGGGCATCGTGTTCGATCACCGCCCCAGGGTACGGCCGGGCGGAGCTCGCAGGAGCCGGGGAGCACGATGGCAGGACCGACCCGATCCCCGGGTCCGATGAAAGGGACCGCCCGTGTCGACCTCCTCCATCTCCGTCCACGACCGCGTCTCGTGGGGCACCTCGCAGGGCAGGACGCACGGCGTCGTGACCAAGCGCCACACGTCCGACTTCGAGTTCGACGGGCAGAAGTTCACGGCGTCGAGCGACGAGCCGGCCTTCATCGTCGAGTCCGAGAAGACCGGCGCGAAAGCGGCCCACAAGGGCTCCGCCCTCACGAAGCTCAAGCCGAAGGACTGACGGGACCGCTCAGTCGCCGGCGCGTCCCTCGGCGAGCCAGGCGAGACGCCGTAGCGCCTCGGTGTTGCGGACGTTCAGCATCGCGACCATGAGGGGCGCCGGGACGACCGTGCCGGGCCCGGCGGAGGCGTACTCCTCCATCCGGACGACGCAGCCGCCCTTCCGCGCCTTGGCCGCGAGGATCACGTGGGCCTCACCCAGCGGCCACCCGCGGGCGACGAACTCCGCCCTTCGCGGAGCGTCCCACTCGATCACGGAGGTCGTGTCGTCGATGACGGCCGGCCAGACCCCGAACGAGTGGTGGATCTTCGAGTCGACGGCGGGCCAGTCCTCGCCCACGTCGCGGATCCGGGACGCGCCCACGACCCAGCTCGGGAAGAGCCACCCGTCGGCCAGCACGTCGAACACCCTCTCGGGCGACGCCTCGATGAAGCGGTGTCGGACGGACATGGCGGGTTCCTCTCGGTGGCGGTGACGGTGACGGTGACGGTGGTACTCGCTCCGGTCTCGGGCCACGGGTGTCAGCCCCGACGACGGAGCCGGGCGGCCAGCAGCCCCACCCCGACGACGACCGAGCCGATCGCGGCCGTGGCCGCGGCTCCCCGGTTCTGGGTGTACCAGATCTGCGGGCTCGTCTCCTTGGCGACGTCGCTGAAGATGCCCCGCGAGCCCTGGTCGCCGCCGACCGGTTCGTACAGGTTGGAGGGGAGCATCGGGTCGGTCTTGTCGGGCGCCTGCTGCCCCGAGTACCCGGTCTTCGCCAGGTAGACGTCCAGGAACCGCGACACGAACCGGTTGCCCAGCACCGTCATGACGGTCGGCTCCCCGATCCAGCTCCGCCTGCGCGGGTGGTCGGCCACGTCGGCGACGGCCCGGGCGCAGGTCTCCGGCTGGAAGATCGTGGGCACGGGCTGCGGGTGGTGCGGCAGCTGCGACTTGACCCAGTTGAACTGGATCGTGTTCATGGCCGGCATGTCGACCTGCGACAGACGGACGGCGCTCCGGTTGTGGATCAGCTCGGTCGTCACCGACTCCGTGAACCCCGTGATGGCGTGCTTCGACGCGCAGTACGCCGCCTGCAGCGGGATCCCCCGGTGTGCCAGCGCCGAGCCGATCTGGATGACGTGGCCGCTGTCGCGGGGGACCATGCGCTTGAGGGCGGCACGGGTCCCGTTGACGAACCCGAGGTAGTTCACCCGGGTGGCGCGGTCGAAGTCGTGGGGGTCGGTCGTGAGGAACTCCCCGAACACCCCGACCATCGCGTCGTTCACCCAGAGGTCGATGGGCCCCAGCTCCGCCTCGATGCGCGTCGCCGCCGCCTCGACCTGGTCGTTGTCCGCCACGTCGGTCGACACGGCGAGCGCCCGCTGACCGAGCTCCTCCACGTCGCGCACGGTGCCGGCCAGACCGTCGGCGCCGCGCGCCAGGATCGCGACGTCCCACCCTCGCGACGCGAGCTCCCGGACGATGGCCCGGCCGAGACCCGCGGTCCCTCCGGTGACGACGGCGATCCTGCTGCTCATGGGAGTCCTTGCGAGAGGGGGCGGTGGATGGTCGATGGTAGCCGCGGGGTACACCGCCGGGCCAGGCCGGACCGCAGGATGCCCCGCTCAGCGCGGCGCCGCCTCCCCCGGCTCCCCCTCCACCGCGACGTCGCCCGGCTCCTTGTCGGTCCGCCAGCCGCGCCACGACGGCTGCCGCAGCCGCCCTGACGCGGTCCACTCGGCGAACGACACCTCGCCCACGCGCGACGGGGTGATCCACTGCGCGTCGCGCGCGTCCGCCGCGGGCACGTCGGTGAACGGCGATGTCTTCCGGCTCGAGCGCCGGAACGCGCCGAGCAGGTCGTCGAGGGCCCGGTCCGTGAACCCGGTGCCGACCCGCCCGACGTACCGGAGGCCGCCCTCCTCCGGCACCCCCATCAGGAGCGACCCGACCGACCCCTCGCGGCGGCCCGACCCCGGTCGCCACCCGCCGATGACGACCTCCTGGGTGCGCTGGTGCTTGAGCTTCAGCCAGGCCCTGCTGCGCCTCCCCGAGGCGTAGGTCGAGTCGCGGCGCTTCGCCACGACGCCCTCGAGCCCGAGGGTCCGCGAGAGGTCGAGCGCCTCCTCGAGTCCACCGTCGTCGCCGGCCTCGCCCGCGGTGGCCGGGGGCACGTCGATGACGGCGCTCCGCTCGATCGCGCCCTCGAGCGCCGCGCGCCGGGCGTCGTAGGTCTCGTCGAGGAGCGACCGCCCGTCGAGCTCCAGGGCGTCGAAGAGCAGGAGCCGCACGGGCGCGCTCGTCCTCAACCGCGCGAGGTCGCGGGGCCGGGTCGCCTTCATCCGCTGCTGCAGCAGGCCGAAGTCGGGTCGCCCGCCGGCGTCGACGGCGACGATCTCGCCGTCGAGGACCGCATCCTCCGCCCCTCGGAGCCGCGCCGCGAGCTCCTGGAGTTCCGGGTACGACGCCGTCAGGTCGTGCCCGTTGCGGCTCGCGAGCGACACGTGCCCGTCGTGGACCGTCGCGACCGCCCGGAGGCCGTCCCACTTCATCTCGTACGACCACGCCTCCGAGGGGTCCGGGGTGCCCGAGGTGGCCAGCATGGGGGCGACGGGGTCGCCCTTCATCCGGTGCAGGAGCCACGTGCCGGCGCCCCGACCGGACGACGCCCCGCTGCCTCGAGCGGTGTGGAGGAGCGCCAGGCGCCTCGTCCCGCGCTTCGTCCCGTGGAGCACGACGATGATCTCCTCGCCGTCCCGCCACTTCTCGAGGTCGTACGAGCCCTCGTCCCAGATGCTGACCGTGCCGGCGCCGTACTCGCCCCGGGCGATGGTGCCCTCGAAGGTGCCGTACTCGAGCGGGTGATCCTCGGTCTGCACGGCGAGGTGGTTGGTCCGGGCATCCTGCGGTTCGCCCTTCGGGAGGGCCCAGGAGACGAGGACGCCGTCGTGCTCGAGGCGGAAGTCCCAGTGGAGGGCGCGCGCGTGATGCTCCTGGATGACGAACGAGTGACCGTCGGTCCGGCGGGGCCGCTCGTCGGGGACCGGTTCGCTCGTCTTCGTCGCGTCGCGCTTCGATCGGTACGTGGCGAGGCGGTCGGGCCGTGCGCCGTCGGACGTCCCGGCCAGGGGGTCGCCCCGGCGCTTCAGGGCGCGGAGGACCTCGGGGTACTCCAGTTGCCGGAGCGATCTCGAGGCGAGCTCGCGCCAGGTGCGGGGCGCCGCGACGGTGGGACGGGATCGGCCCCGGAGCGAGTAGGGCGCGATCGTCGTCTTGTTCGCGCTGTTCTGCGACCAGTCGAGGAAGACCTTGCCCCGTCGATCCTGCTTCCCCATCGTGCTGAGGACGAGGTCGGGGTGGTCGGCCTCCATCGCCCGGGCGAGCTCGTGGGCGACCGCGCTCACCTCGTCGGACGTCTGCCGCCCGTCGAGGGCCGCGTAGAGGTGGATGCCCTTGCTCCCGCTCGTCACCGGCACGACCTCGAGGCCCATGCCGGTCACCACCTCCCGGAGCTGCTGGGCGACGAAGACGCACTCCGCCAGACCCACCCCCTCCCCCGGGTCGAGGTCGAGCACGAGGCGGTCGGGGTTCAGGGGCTCGCCGTCCGTCCCGAACCGCCACTGAGGGACGTGGATCTCGAGAGCGGCCACCTGACCGAGCCAGGTCAGCGTCGCGAGATCGTCGACGAGCGGGTAGTCGTTACCGTGGTCGCGGTGCTCGACGCGTCGCCGCGCGACCCGGTCGGGCGCGGAGTCGGGCAGGTTCTTCTCGAAGAAGACCGGGCCGTCGACGCCGTCGACCCAGCGTTTCCGCGTCGCGGGGCGCCCCTCGACGTGCGGCAGGAGGAACGCCGCCACGGCCGCGTAATAGGCCAGGACGTCCCGCTTCGTCGTCCCGGTCTCGGGATAGAGCACCTTGTCGAGGTTCGACAGCCGGAGCACGTGACCGCCCACCGTGACGTTCTCGCTGCGCCGCTGCGTCGCCATGTCGAACCTCCCGGTCGTGTCCCTTCCCGCCCCATGCAACGCCGTCCGGGCGGCGGACGTACCCCACAGGTCCCGCCGCGGAACAATGGGCCATGCGATCCATCTGGAAAGGCGCCATCACGTTCGGCCTGGTCAACGTGCCGGTCAAGGTCTACAGCGCGACGGAGGACCACGACATCGCGCTCCACCAGGTCCACGACAAGGACGGCGGCAGGATCCGCTACCAGCGTCGCTGCGAGGTCTGCCACAGGGTCGTCGACTACGAGCACATCGACCGCGCCTACGACGACGGCGAGCGCACGGTCGTCCTGACGGAGGACGACCTGAAGACGCTTCCGGAGGAGCGGAGCCGCGAGATCGACGTCCTGGAGTTCGTGCCGAGCGACCAGCTCGATCCGATCATGTTCGACCGGAGCTACTTCCTCGAGCCGGACGGGTCCTCCGCGAAGGCCTACGTGCTGCTGCGGCGGACCCTGGAGGCGACCGAGAGGACGGCGATCGTCCACTTCTCGCTCCGCCAGAAGACGCGGCTCGGGGCCCTCCGCGTGCGCGGGAAGACGCTCATGCTCCAGTCGTTGCTCTGGGACGACGAGGTGCGGGAGGCCGACTTCCCGGCGCTGAAGGCGGGCATCCGGGTCACCGAGAAGGAGCTGTCCCTGTCGGCGAATCTCGTCGAGAGCCTTTCCGAGGACTTCGCCCCCGCGGACTTCGGCGACGACTACCAGCGCGAGCTCCAGACCCTCATCGACGCCAAGCTGAAGGAGGGCGAGTCGGTCGACACGGATGCGACCTTCGGCGACGACGACTCCGACGCCGGTTCCGGGAAGGGCGAGGGCGAGGTCATCGACCTGATGGACGCGCTGCGGCAGAGCGTCGATCGCACCCGCGCCGCGAAGACAAAGAAGAAGGCCTAGAGCCGCCTAGTTGAGGCGCGACTCCCAGACGGCGCGGGCGCCCGACTCCCCGATGAGGAAGACCTGGACGCAGGCGCCGACGGCGGCGACCACCACGAGCACGGTGATCACGATGCGGATCACCAGGCGTGCCCGCTCCGACGTCACGCGCCCCGCCAGCGCTCCCTCGCCGGTGGCGTATCGGAACCAGCCCCACTGCAGGAGGGCCCCCAGGAAGAGGAGGCCGGCCCAAGGCAGGAGGTCCTCGCCCCTGTGCGTGTGCATCCGGCTCAGCGACGTCTCCGTGATCTGCTCCTGCAGGGCCTCGCCGGCCTGCGTCGCGATCGGCACGCTGATCAGGGCGACGAGCGCCAGGATCGGCGCCACGATGCCGATCCGACGCCGCGCCGCGGGCCAGAACGCCGCGAGGACGGCGACGAGGGCGGTCAGCGGCACGACGATGACGACGAAGTGGACCACGAGGACGTGGATCGGGAGACCGTTGAAAGTCCAGCTCATGCGGGGGCCTGTCTGCTCGGAACGACCGGGTGATCGGGGATGTGCCCAGTGAACCCGCACGGCGGCGATCGGGCCCGCCGACAGGCCGCCTACGTCGCCGGGCTGCGGGTCTGATCCGACGCCGCGGCCGTCGCGCGATGGCCGCTGTCGGTGCGATCGGCGCGGACGAACGTCCGGCCGGTCACCTGCTCGACGTCGATCCGGACCATGGCGCGACGCTCGCCGGGGATCCACGGGACGAGGTCGAGCGAGTCGGCGACCTCCAGCTCGACGGCGCTCCGGAGGTACCGCGCCGTCCCCTTCGCGACGACGCTCCAGGCGCCCGTGTCGTCGAAGCCGTCGATCTCGACGACGACCCACGGGTTGATGCTCATCATGGTGAGCTTCGACCCCGGTGACGTGCGGAAGAAGAGCGAGCGGCCGTCGCACCGGAAGGTGATCGGGAAGATCTCCAGCTCGCGCCCGATGCCCGTCGCCAGCCGGCCGATCTCCGCCGACCGGAGGCGCGTCCAGCACTCCTCCCGGGCCAGCTCCGTCACGGCGTCGTCTCGTGCGTACATGCGTCTCCCTCTCCTGCCGCCTCAGCATCGGCCCGCAGGAGCCCCGTGCCGAGTGCCGAAGGTCCCGCCAGGCGCCGACCCGCCGACGTCGCGCCGCGCGGGACTCCACGATGTGCGGCCTTCTACGAAAGTGAGTGGCGAGTCGTGGAGTCTCGCGGGGGCGGGGCGGGGGCGGACGGGGGCGGGGGCGGGCGGGGGCGGGCGGGACGTTGGGCCCTGGCGGAGGCGGGGGCGGCGGGGGATGCTCGGGGCATGACCTCAGACACCTCCCCCACCGCGCGCGTCGTCGTGGGCTTCGACGGCTCGGACGCCGCCCTGGAAGCGCTCGGCAGCGCCGCCCGGATGGCATCGCTCCTGAAGGCGAAGCTCGAGGTCGTCCAGGCGTGGCACTATCCGACCTCGTACGGCGGCTTCCCGATCGGCGCCAGCTGGGCACCCGACGAGGACGCGACGCTGACCCTCCGGGCCGGCCTCCACCGCTGCTTCGGCCGCGAGATCCCGTCGTGGGTCGAGGCCAGAATCGCGGAGGGGCAACCGGCGCGGGTGCTGCTCCGGGCGAGCCGCGGCGCCGAGATGCTCGTCGTCGGGAGCCGCGGTCACGGTGGTTTCGCGGGACTCCTCCTCGGGTCCGTCAGCTCGGCCTGCGCCGAGCACGCGACCTGCCCGGTCCTCGTCGTCCACTCGGACGCGCACGACGCCGAGGCACGCGCCGCGACCGCGCACGACGACGACCACGCCGAGCCGCAGCGCGTCGACCTCGAGGCCACCGTCCCGCTCTGAGCGCGACCCCTCGGGGCTCCCGTCCCCGGCCGCCCGAGACGCGACCACGTCCGAGCGGACCCGACGGCCCTCTCGCCCCCCAGAAGGAGATCGCCATGAATCGAGTCGACGAGTCCCCGCATCGGCGCACCTCGGACGAGCAGATGGTCCACGACCTCCGCACCGCTCGACGGGAGAGCGTCCTCGTCGCCTACGACGGGTCGCCCACGTCGGTGGCCGCTCTCGACTGGGCGGTCGCTCGGGCTCGTCGATCGGCGTGGGGCACGAGCCGGTTGACACTCGTGCGCGTCGAACGCGACGGCCGCGAGACCCCCCGCACCGACGAACGACTCCACGACCTCCTGACCACGGCGCGCACGAAACAGGACGAACTCCCCGGCATCCCGATCACGGCGCGGGTCGTCACCGGCCGCGTCGACCAGGCCCTCCGGTCGGCCGCCGGTGACGACGACGTCGTCGTCGTCGGGTCCGGCCTCCAACCGCACCTCCTTCGCCGCACCCTCGGCGAGCGACTCTGGCTCCTCGGCGTCGGCTGCACCCTCGTGGTGCCCCCTCTCGTCGTGGACGGCGACGTCACCCTCCTGGTCGACGACGGCGAACCGTCGCAGGCCGCCCTCGCCGTCGCGTGCACCGAGGCCTCTCTGCGGTCGCTGCCCCTCGACCTCGTCGCCGTGCTGGACGACGACGCCAAAGCGGACGAGCGCGAGGACCTGCAGGAGTCGCTGCTCCGGGGCCGTGCCGCGGCCACCTCGCGCGCGCCCGGTCTCGCCGTGCGGACCCGGCTCCTGCGAGGCCCCCTCGTCGAGACGGCGCGACGCGTCAGCGCCACCTCGGCCCTGGTCGTGATCGAGGGAGACAGCACGCGCCCCGACCGGGGGCACCGCCTGCGCGAGGGCCTGCTGATGGACGTGCTCGCCCCCACCGCCCTCGTCGACGGGCACTCCGCGACGACCGCCTGACGGTCTCCGGGCCGTTCGCGCGGAGTCCGCGAGAGTGGTCAGCGCGCGAGCGAGATGAGCTCGGCGCGGCTCTCGGCGCCGGTCTTCCGGAGCAGGTTCGAGACGTGGAACTTCACGGTGTTCTCGCTGATACCGAGCGCCGTCGCCATGGCGTGGTTGCGCGCCCCTTCGACGAGGAGCGCGAGCACCTCCCGCTCCCGCGGGCTGAAGTCGACGACGTCGACGAGCGGCGTCGGAGGAGCGGGCGGATCGAGCGGGATCGTCACCGAGAGCTCGGACCCCCATCCCGCCGTCGACTCGACGCCGAACGTGCCCTTGAGCGCCGTGACCCGCTGGGCGATGGGCGCGAGGGAGTCGTCGTGCCCGGTCAGCTCGCCCTCGCCGTCGTCGCGGATGCTGATCAGGAGGTTGAGGCCGTCACAGTCCCACTGGATCCGCACCCGGCGACTGCTGCCCTGGTCGACGAAGGCCAGCACGGCGCTGCGGACGATCGCGCGCGCCGCGTGGGCGACCTCGCCGGGGAGCGCGCGGCCGGACACGGGCGGCTCCACGAACTGCACGTCGAGGTCGCCGAACCGCACCAGCGGCCGGAGGTCGCTCCGGAGCCGCGCGAAGGCCCCGACGACCGGCTCCAGGAGCGCGTCGTTCTCCAGGTCGGTCCGCTCCCGGAGCCCTACGAGCGAGGAGGTGGCGAGGTCGCGCGCGATCGTGCGCGCGGCGCGATCGTCGAGCTGAGGCGACCGGAGCACCGCGAGCAGCGACTCCAGCGTGAGGGCCTGCGAGTCCGTCGTCATCACCCCAACCTACCCTCCCCACCCACCTCCCCTTTCGGGTAGGTCGAACCATCGGATCGGGGAGCGTCCGGGCCCGCGCGGAGCGAGCAGGCTGAAGCTATGACCGACGCCGCCGCCCGCACCGCCGACTCCCTCGCCCGGATCGCCGGCGAGATCGCCATGGCCACCGAGGCCGTCGTCCGCGACGCCCACCTCGACGCCGCTCTGGACGCCCTCGACCGGGCCGAGCGCGTGTTCGTCCTCGGCGCCGGCCGCTCCGGCCTCGCGCTCCGCATGACCGCGATGCGCCTGATGCACCTGGGGCTGCGCGTCCACGTCGTCGGCGAGGTCACGACCCCGGCGATCGCCTCGGGCGACCTCCTGCTGACGGCCAGCGGGTCGGGGACGACCTCGAGCATCCTGCGCGCCGCCGAGACCGCGCGCTCCGTCGGCGCCCGCGTCGCCGCCCTGACGACCGACGCCGACTCCCCACTCGCGGAGGCGGCCGACACGGTGGTGCTCCTGCCCGCCGCGGCGAAGCTCGACCGCTCGGGGACGGCCAGCGCCCAGTACGCCGGCGGCCTCTTCGAGCAGCTCGTCGTCCTCACCGGCGACGCCCTCTTCGACGCGCTCTGGCGCCGCTCCGGCCGCTCCGCCGACGACCTGTGGCCGTCGCACTCCAATCTCGAATGACCCTCCCCCACGCTACGAAAGGCACCCTCATGAAGCTCCAGTTCGCCATGGACACCCTGACCACCGAGGCCGCCCTCGAACTCGCCGCCGCGGCCGCCCCGCACGTCGACATCCTCGAGCTCGGCACGCCGCTCATCAAGAGCGCCGGCCTCTCCGCCGTGACGGCCATCAAGGACGCCCACCCCGACAAGATCGTCTTCGCCGACCTCAAGACCATGGACGCCGGCGAGCTCGAGGCCGACATCGCGTTCAGCGCCGGAGCCGACCTCGTGACGGTCCTCGGCGTCGCCGGGGACAGCACCATCGTCGGAGCCGTGAAGGCTGCGAAGAAGCACGGCAAGGGCGTCGTCGCCGACCTGATCGGCGTCGCCGACAAGGTCGCGCGCGCCAAGGAGGTCACCGCCCTCGGCGTCCAGTTCGTCGAGATGCACGCCGGCCTCGACGAGCAGGCGGAGGACGGCTTCACGTTCGACACGCTGCTCGACGACGGCAAGGCGTCCGGCGTCGCGTTCTCTGTGGCCGGCGGGATCTCCGTCTCCACCATCGAGGCCGTCCAGGCCTCCGGAGCCGAGGTCGCCGTCGCCGGCGGCGCCATCTACGGCGCTCCCGACGTGGGCGCCGCCGCCGCCGCGCTCCGCGCCGCCATCGTCTGACAGGGAGACGTCCGATCCTCCCCGGGGGTCGTCCGACGAGGCCGTCGCAGCGCAGGCTGCGGCGGCCTTCCCGTGCCGCTAGTGTTCCCGGCATGACCGACACGAGGAGCGCACCGGGAGCCGTGCTGCGCTCCCTCCGCGAGGCGAGCGCTCGCCCGAGGCTCCTGCTCGCCCTGAAGACCGCGCTGGCCGTCGGGATCGCCTGGTTCATCGCCCCGCACATGCCCGGGGTGACCGAGAAGTACCCGTACTACGCGCCGCTCGGAGCGCTCGTCAGCATGTCGTCCACGCTCATGGGATCCGCGAAGACGGGCCTGCAGACGCTCCTGGGCCTCGTGGCGGGCATCCTCCTGGCAGCGCTCGTCGTGGTGACGGTCGGGCCCACCTGGTGGAGCATCCCGCTCGTCGTCGGAGTCGGCGTGGTGCTGTCGGGCACGGGTTGGTTCGGGGCCGGGAGCTCGTACGTCTCCACGGCGGCACTGTTCGTCCTCATCATCGGCGGCCGGAACGCCGAGGGCTACTCCGTCGGCTACCTCGTGCAGATGGGGGTCGGCGTCGTCGTCGGCCTCGCCGTCAACTTCCTCGTGGCCCCCGCCATCACGACGCTCTCCGCCGCCGCCCGGGTCGACGCCTTCCAGAAGCAGCTCGCGGCGCACCTCCACGACATCGGCTACGCGCTCGAGGAGACCTGGCCACCGCAGCACGCCGAGTGGTCGCGCAACGCGGAGTCCCTGGCCGAGACGGCGACGGCGGTCCGGCAGACTCTGGCCGAGGGTGACGAGAGCCGCAAGGGAAACCCGCGGACCCTCTTCCAGAAGCACGACGTCGAGAAGGACTTCCGGCGGCTGGAGATGCTCGACACCGTCGTCTTCCACCTCCGCGACATCTCCGGCGGACTGGCCGACAACATCTGGGGCCGGCCCGGAGCCTTCACCTTCGACGCGGCGCTCGTCACGCCCCTCAGCGCCGCCTGCCACCGCGTCGCCGACGTCCTCGAACTCCAGGATCCCGCGGCCGCGGAGGCGCACCGCGCCCTGGGCCTCGCCGCCCGAGCGGTGCGCGAGCTGGTGGTCGTCGTCGACGCGCGCACCCTCGACGACGGCACGGCGATGGGGCCGGGCGTGCTGTGCGCCATGCACCTCCGGCGGATCCTGATGTACCTGCAGGAGCAGGTCGGGGCGCAGGCGGAGCGGGCGGCCGGCTGAGCCGGGCGTGCGGGCCAGCGGCGGAGCGGGCAGGGGGGCGAGGGGTCGGGAGGCATCAGACCCCGGGCGCGGACCTCACCACGGGGCTCCTGCCAGAAGCACCGCCCGCCCGAGGGCTGCTTCGTCGCGCTCGGCGTGGTGCTGCCGGACGTAGAGCTCCAGGTCGGCCACCCGCTCGGCGTGCGCGACGTCGGTGACGAGGGGCGAGGGGCCGAGGGCGTGGGCGGCGCTCCGGAGGACCTCCTCCGCGGCTCCGGCCACCGTGGCGCGGACCCGGGCCGCGAGGAGCTCCCCGGCCGCGCCGACCGCTCTGCCGCCGTCGACGTCGGCGGCGGCCGCGACGAGCACCGTCCGGGCCTCGTGGAGACGGGCGTCGACGCGGCCGACGTGCATCCGGAGGATCGGGTCGGCGGCGCCGCGAGCCCGCGCGGCCGCGAGCAGCGTCCTCCCGATGCCCGTCGCCCCGCCGAACCAGCAGGCCGCGACGCTGATGCCGCCCCACGCGAACCCGGGCCGGCGGAGGTACCAGCCCGGCTCGCCGACGGGCAGGGCCCGGACACCCGCGAACGAGACCGGGCCGCTCGGGACGTCGGTCAGGCCGAGCGCCGTCCAGCCGGGATCGACGACGACGTCGGGGTCGCGGAGCGCGACGGCGAAGAGCCGCCGCTCGTCGCCGACCCACGCGGTCACGAGGGCGTGCGACACGTCGCCCGCGAGCGAGCACCAGGGCTTCACCCCGTCGAGCAGCCAGGCGTCACCGTCGGGCGCCGCCGTGAGCCGCATCCCGGCGCCCTCGGCCGCGAAGACCCCCCAGGTGCTGCCCGCAGGATGCGCGAGCCCGGCCTGCTCGAGGATCGTCACGGCGTCGAGATGCGGCTCCAGCGCCCTGGCGAGCGACAGGTCCGCGGCGCCGAGCGTCGCGAGCGCCTCCCACACGTCGAGCGTCGCCCCCTCGCCGACGAAGGGCCGGGTCGCCTCGAGCGCGGGGGCGAGGGACAGGATGTCGGCGACCGACGTCGGCCGGGCCTCCTGCACCGCCGTCGTGAGGGGGCCTGGAGCCGCGGCGAGCGCGGCGCGAATCGGCGGGTCAACCGGGGCGGAACAGGGCTCTGTCATGCTCTGCAACCTAGCGCGCGGAGCCGACCGGCGCGTGGTCGACCGCCCGTTGAGCCGGCCCCGGCTGGGTGGACGGCCGACCCGGATCGGGGAGGTCGGCCGCCCACCTCGCGAGATCCGAGCCCCGAAGCCCGTCCGCGAGACACCGCGCCCGGGTGTGCCGACTCACGATGGGGGAAACGGGGCACCTTCACGGGGCGGCCCCTGGTATCGCGGGACGAGCATCGCCGTGGGAGGCGCTGTCGTGCGTCTCCATCCTGCACCAGAATCCAGACATATGTCTATCTGCTAATTATCTCAATTACGACTCCGGCATGGAGCCGCCGTGGTGCCGTCGCGCCTCCTGACGAGTTGATGGGCGTCGACGGCCGTGCGAGGCTGAGCAGATGCACGATTCCGACGGCGCCCGACGCCCGCTGAACGAGATCAAGGCCAACCTCTTCAAGGGCCTCTCGCACCCGGCGCGCGTCCGGATCCTGGAGCTCCTCGTCGCGTCGACCGAGCTGTCCGTGGCCGAGGTGATCGAATCGACCGGGCTCGAAGCCTCGCTCGTCTCCCAGCACCTCTCGGTGCTGCGCCGCCACAACCTGGTGCAGTCGGAACGCCGGGGCACCCGCGTCGTCTACCGACTCGCCTACCCCGAGGTCGCCGACCTCCTCGTCGTCGCCCGCGCCCTCCTCGTCAAGATCCTCGAGACCACCACCAGTCAGCTCTCGTCGACGATCGCCCTCGCCGACTGACGGCCACCGACGGAACGAGCCCCCTCCCCATGACCCGCACCGTCCTCGTCGCCGGCGCCACCGGCGATCTCGGCCACCGCATCGTCCGCGAGCTGCGGCTCCACGACGTCCACGTCCGCGTCCTCACCCGCCCCGGGAACGAAGCGGCCGCCACCCTCTTCGACGGCGACGAGGGTGTCGACGTCGTCACAGCCGGCTACTCCGACCCCGATGCCCTGGCCGGCGCCGTCTCGGGGGCCGACGTCGTCGTCTCGGCCCTCAGCGGGACGCGGCCCGTCATCCTCGACGCCCAGCGGGCGCTCCTCCGGGCGACGGTCGCCGCCGGGGTGCCCCGGTTCGTCCCCTCCGACTACTCGGCCGACTACCGCCGGATCCGCCCCGGCAGCAACCGCAACTTCGAGCTCCGACGCGACTTCGCCGCCGACGTGGACGCCGCCGACGTCCGGGCGACCTCGATCCTCAACGGCATGTTCACGGATCTGCTCACCGACGAGGCGCCGCTGATCCTGTTCGACCGCCGACGCGTCCTCTTCTGGTCGTCCGCCGATCAGCTCCTCGACTTCACCACGAAGGACGACGTCGCCCGCATCACCGCCCTCGTGGCGCTCGACGACACCAGCCCCCGGGTCGTCGAGATCGCAGGATCCCGGGTGTCGGCGCGCGACGTCGCCCAAATCATGACCGAGCTCACGGGCACCCGTTTCGCGCTCCAGTGGGCCGGCACGACGGGCACCCTCTCGGCGATGAGCACTATCGGCAGGCGCCTGTCGAAGAACGCCGAGGCGACCTTCCCGGCCTGGCAGGGCATGCAGTACTTCGTCAGCATGTTCAGCGGCGAGGCCCGGCTCCGGCACGTCGACAACGACCGGTACGGCGAGCTGACCTGGACGAGCGTGCGGGACGTCCTCGACGCGCACCTCGCGACGTCGACTCCGAAGGGTCCGGCCGCCCCGTCACCGCGTCGGCGAGGGTGACTCGAGCTCCTGCAGGCCCGTGACCCGCAGCAGGTCGAGGCGCGCCTCGTCGTCGGAGCCCGGGGCGGCCGTGTAGACGACGATCCGCAGATCGCTGCCGGGAGCGGTGAGGACGTCGCAGTCGACGGTGATCGGCCCGACCGGCGTCGACGTGACGGTCTTGCGGCTCGACCGGTGCTCGGCGATCTTGGCCTCGGCCCAGCGGCGCTCGAACTCGGGCGACGACGCCCGGAGCCGCGCCACGAGGTGCGTGAGCGAGGCTTCGCGGGGGTAGCGCCCGACGGCGGCCCGCAGGTCGGCGGCCAGGTCGCTGGCGAAGTCCTCCTCGTGCTGCGCGTCGAACTCGGTGCCCGCGTGCCCCGAGGTGAAGTGCCGCCAGACGAGGTTCCGTTCGAGGCCGACGAACCGCGACGGATCGCCGTTGATCGCGGCCCAGAGCGGATTCCAGAGCAGGATGTCGTGGGTCGCCGTGAACACGGCGAGCGGCACGTCGCCGAGACGGTCGACGATGCGCTGCACGCCCGGGCCGACGTGCCGCGGGACGATGCCCGCCGACGGCGGCGCGGCTCCTGCCGACCGGTAGAGGTGGTCGCGTTCGTCGTCGCTGAGACGGAGCGCCACCGACAGCGCCCGGAGCATCTGTGGCGACGGATTCGACGCCCGCCCCTGCTCGAGGCGGACGACGTAGTCGACGCTCACGCCCGCGAGGGCGGCGAGCTCCTCCCGCCGGAGGCCCCGCGCGCGGCGCCCGGAACCGGCGGGAAGACCCACCTCGGCCGGGGTCACCCGGTCACGCCACGACCTCAGGACGCTCGCGAACTCGCTCATGCGTCCATCCTCCCTCCCCGGGGCTCCGCGACGGTGGTACCCGGAGTACCCCCGTCGGACGGGGCCTGGGTGACGGGGCCAGGGCGGGCGCAGGATGGGGCCATGACCACCACACTCATCACCGGGGCCAACAAGAGCCTCGGCCTCGAGACCGCCCGCCGCCTCCTCGACGCCGGCCACACCGTCTACGCCGGGATGCGCGACCTGGACGCGGGCGATGCCGTCCGAGCCCTCGGTGCGCACGCCGTGCAGCTCGACGTCACCGACCCCGCGAGCGTCGACGCCACCGTGGCCTCGCTCCCCGAGCTCGACGTCCTCGTCAACAACGCCGGGATCCTCGGCACGTCGTTCGGCGTCGACGATCTCACCCCCGAGAAGCTCCAGGACGTCTTCGACGTCAACGTCGTCGGGATCGTCCGCGTGACCCAGGCGGCGCTCCCCCTGCTGCGGCGGTCCCCTCGGCCAGTGATCGTCAACGTCGCCTCCGGAGTCGGCTGGCCGCGCTGGCTCAGCACCGAGGGCCACGACGAGTACCCGGTGGCCGCTGTGCCGTACGCCGCGTCGAAGGCGGCCGTCATCGCCCTCACCGTCCAGTACGCCAAGAACCTCCCCGCGTTCCGCGTCAACGTGAGCGACCCCGGTTACACGGCCACCGACTTCAACGGCCACGGCGGCCACCAGACGGTGACCGAGGGGACCGACGCGACGGTCGCGCTGGCTCTCGTCGGGCCCGACGGGCCGACCGGCGAGTTCCACGATCGGCGGGGGCGGATCGACTACTGAGGAGACCGGCGGCGCGTCGGCCGCGGGCGTCGCACACTCCAGAGGTCCGATCTCACGCCGATCGAACCGGAACGACGCTCCCGTCCTACTGACCGAGGGCGGAGCAGGCGTCACCGTCGACGCCGAGACCGACGGATGCGGTGAGGGTCTGGGTCTCGATCCCGCCGAGGGGGCGGTCGGTCGCCAGGGCGAAGTCGGTGGCGTAGCCCGCCCTCGCCCCGTCGGCGAGAGTCATTTTCGTGATGACCCTGGCGAACGAGTGCGGGGCGAGGGTGAGGGTGAGGGGAGCGTCGAGAGAGACGGGGGTGCTCTTCGCGACCTCGTCGGCGGGCACGCCGACCGCGGCTTCGACCCGGTAGTTCTCGGACTCGTCCGCGTCCGCCCCCACCGACACGGTCACGCCGGCGGACCGGAGCCCCACGAGCTTGGTCGCGTGAAGTCCCCTGAGCGTCACGGGCGACCCCGACGTGTTCTTGATGACGAAGCTCGCCGCCATCGAGTACGGGGAGGTCAGCGGTCTGACCTGAGGCCACCCGCACACGCCGACGCTGGAACCCTGGATCGGCTCGGAAGTATGCAGCTGGAACGCGAATCCCACGGCCCCGACCAGCGCCAGCGCCGTCGACACCCCCATCACGATCCGCCCCGCGTTCATGGTGCGAGCGTATCGGCCGCACCCGGTGTCTCTCTCGCCCCCGAACGGTGGTCGCCGCTCCCCTGTCCTCGTGGTCTGAGGGGATCTCAGGGCTCTCCCGCGGGCCCGTCGTCGAGGGAGGCCAGGTAGTCGGCGTTGCCCCGCAGCGCCGGCCTGTACCTGTCAAGTTCGGGCGCCTCCACGTGGTCGGCCACGAGGGTGAGGAGCCGCGCCAGAGCGGTGTTCGCCTGTCCGCCCGCGTGGAGCGTCAGGGATTCGAAGGCTCCGAGCGCCACGGACTCGGGGAACTCCGCCCGTGCCCGCGCGAAGACCTCCAGCGAATCCCGGATCCTGCCGAGGTTCCGGAGGGTGCTTCCGTACTGGAGGAAGCAGCGGCGGCGGAGATCCCCCGCCAGGCCGCGCTCCATGGCCCGCTCGTAGTAGCCGAGCGCCGTCGCTTCGTCACCCGCGGTGTCGTAGGCGCCGCCGAGTTCGTAGAGGACTCTCGGATGCTCGGGGTGCGCGGCGTGGAGCGGCAGCAGAGCGTCGATGGTCGGGCCCATGTCGTCCCGGTCGCGAGCGGCGAAGATGCCGTCCAGCTGGGCGTCGAGATCATCGGCCATGGTCGTGTCCTCCTCGGCGGATCGTGGGGACGGCGACGGCCCCGGTACAAAGCAGAAGCCCCGCACCTTGCGATGCGGGGCCTCTACCTTCCACCTGGGTGGCGTTCACTGTCTCAACCAGTGTGCGCTCGAAGGGACTCGAACCCCCAACCTTCTGATCCGTAGTCAGATGCTCTATCCGTTGAGCTACGAGCGCAGGTCTTCCAGCCGCGAACGGCCAGAGGAAACATTACACGAGCGGAGGGCCGGCCGCGAATCGAGGTGCCGGGCCGCGACGCGGATCCCGCGCATCCTGCGGTCCCCTGTGATCTGACAGGGAGTTCGCTCACCGGGCATTGCCGGGCGGGACTGAGCCACTTGTCAGGGGGTGTGCGCTTGGATTGACGGGTGCCCGCAACCACTGTCTCCGCGTCGACGGCTGTCCGCCGTCAGGTGCCGGCCCGGTGGGTACTCGCGGGAGTCGCGTCGATCGTCGCCCTCGGCGGGGTCTACCTCCTCGCGGTGCTGACGAAGCCGGGGCAGGAGATCGAGGACAGCATCCTGCGGTCCGTCGACGGTGGCACTCTGCTCAAGTCGGGCCGCGCCCTCGACGCGATCTCGATGCCCGCGATCCTCGTGGTGGTCGCGGTCGTGGTCGTCATCGCGTTCATCCGACGTCGTCCCGGCGCCGCGGTCCAGGCCGGTGCGCTCATCGTGGGAGCCATCGCCACGACGCAGGTCATCAAGGCCGTCGCCCCGCGGCCGGAGTTGACCACCCTCACCCTCAGCAACAGCTTCCCGAGCGGGCACGTGACCATCGCCATCGCCGGGGTCCTCGCGCTCTCGACCGCCTTCGGGCGGCACCTGCGCCCGCTCGTCATGGTCCTCGGCACGGTGTTCGCCGCGCTCGTCGCCGAACAGACCGTCGCCTACGGGTGGCACCGCGTGAGCGACGTCTGCGGGGCCTGCGCCGTCACGTTTCTCTGGCTCGCGATCGTCCGCGGGGCCGCAGCGCTCTGGTCGAAGGACCCCCGCGACACCGTCGGTCGCAAGGCCCACGGCTTCACCTCCGCCGTGCTGGGGCTGGCCATGGTGGCGACCCTCGCCGCGGCCGGGGCCGTCTTCGCCATCGGCATCGGCGCCGACATGTCGATCACGATGTCGACGGGCCCCGGCGTCCTGACCGGGGCACGCCTCCTGTCGGCCGGCGTAGTGTTCGCGGCCGGCTGGCTCGCCTGGAAGCTCGACCGTAGCTTCTGACACCGCGGCCGCCCGCCGTTGACATCGCGATCCCCGTCAGGTCGGCACGACGGCGAGTGCGGAGCGCAGGATCCCCGACTAGCCCGCCTCGACGCCGAAGAGGAGCCCCAGCCCGTACGTGACCGCCGCGGCACCGAAGCCGATGGCGAGCTGGCGGAGCGCGCGGCGGAGCGGCGACGTCCCCGAGAGGAGTCCGACGATCGCGCCGGTGCCGAGGAGGGCGATCCCGACCAGCACAGACGAGAGGACGATGGCCGTCAGCCCGGTCGCCCGGAAGAACAGCGGGATGAGCGGGATGATCGCGCCGGAGGCGAAGAAGAAGAAGCTCGAGACGGCGGCCCCGATGCCGCTGCCGATGGCCTCGTGGTCGTCGGCGGGCGCGTCGGCCGCGGAGGCGGAGAGCGGGGCGGCGCCGACGGGAGCGGCGAGGGCGGCCCGGGCCTCCTGCACGGGAACGGACCCGGTGCGCACCTGCAGTGCGGCGAGCACCTCGCGGGCGTGCGCCTCCGCCTCGGCGGCGTCCATGCCGCGGGCGCGGTAGACGAGCTCGAGCTCGTTCGCGTCCACGTCGAGGTTGGGCAGGACGGTCGAGGCGGTCGGGTCGGGGACGGACGCCGCGAGGAGTTCCCGCTGCGACGTGACCGAGACGTACTCGCCCGCTCCCATCGACAGGGCGCCCGCCAGGAGGCCGGAGACGCCGGAGATGAGGACGACGGCCGGAGCCGCGCCGCTGGCGCTGACACCGAGGATCAGCGCGAGGTTCGACACGAGGCCGTCGTTCGCGCCGAACACGGCGGCGCGGAACGTGCCGGAGAGACGCGAGCGGCCACGCTCGGCGAGACCGCGGACGACCTCCCCGTGGATCCGCTCGTCGGCCGCCATCGCGTCGGTGGCGTCGTCGTCGTCCGCGTAGGGCGAGCGCCCCTCGGCGCTCTGCACGAGGGCGAGCACGAAGATCGAGCCGAAGCGGCGGGCCAGCAGCCCCAGGATGCGCGTGCGCAGGTCGGTCCCGGCCGGTCGCCCGACGCGGTCGCCGAGCAGGTCGCGCCAGTGCTGCTCGTGGCGACCCTCGGCGTCGGCGAGCGCGAGCAGGATGTCGCGCTCCTCACCCGATCGGCGGGCGGCGAGGTCGCGGTAGACGGCGGCTTCGGCTCGTTCGTCGGCGAGGTAGCGACGCCACCGGCGGAGGTCCGCGGCACTCGGCTCGCGCGGGGGAAGGGTGTCGGTCATCGCATCTCCTGAAGGCAAGGCTCCAGGGTACCGGAGCCCCCGAAAGGGCTCGGCCGGAGGCCGCAGAAGTCGTTTTCCGGCTACGCGTGCACGGAACGCATCTTTCTTGGTACGTTCTCCACGCATCGGTCGCCATCCGGTGCATCTGGGGGGTGTGGTCCTCTCGCCGCGGAGCTGCGGCGGAGCGCGCTGATCAGATCGGCTACCGAAAAAGGATCACATCCGTGCTGAAATCCACCCGGGGCAGGGCTCTCGCCGTCCCCACCGTCCTCTCCCTCGCGCTCGGCGGTGCGCTTCTCGCGGCGGTTCCCGCCAGCGCCGCGCCGAACGCGTTCTCCGTGACGAACCCGGTCGCCGGGTCGACGGTCGACAACACGGCCGCGCCGACGAAGGTCACCTTCGACGGTCAGGGTCTCCCCGCCGCCGACCACCTCGTCGTCACCTACGACAACGGCTCGGGTACGGCGGAGACCGCCACGATCACCGCCCCCGTCACCGACGGCACCGGCGCCTGGACGACCGACGCCACGTTGTCGAACCTCGACGCCGGAGTCACCAGCGTCGCGGCGACCGTCACCCCGCTCGACGCGTCGAACGCCGTCGACCCGGCCGCCACCGCCGTCACTCGCACCTTCTCGCTGAAGGTCGCCCCGACTCCCGCCCCGGTGGTCTCGCAGCCCTTCTCCGTCGCGACGCCCAGCCAGACCGTCGCCTCGCCGACCGCCACCCCGGCCTTCACCGGCACGGGCACCGCGGGCGACACCGTCACGGTCACCTACACCGGCACCGCCGGCAGCACCGAGACCGCAGGATCCGCGACCGTCGACAACACGGGCGCCTTCACCATCGCGACCACGGACTTCTCGAAGCTCCCGCAGGGCGTCTCCTCGATCCTCGTGCACGTCACCGAGACCGGCACCGCGCCGGCCACCGCCGTGCGCCGGCTCGTCTTCGCGGCGGCCCCCGTCAAGGGAGAGGCGCAGGTCACCCTGACCCCCGTCATCCAGAGCGTGCAGTACGGCTCGACCGTCGGCATCGCGGTCGACGCGTCCGGCTTCGCGGGCGGCGAGCAGGTCGCCATCACGGTCGAGAACGAGGACGGCTCCGGCTCGCCCTTCGCCATCGACCCCTCGAGCCTCACGACCGACGACTCGGGCAACCTCGTCGCGACGATCACCTTCCCCAAGAGCAAGCCCGGCGGGCTCTACGCCGTCACCATCACCGGCGCGACCAGCAAGACGATCGCCAGCGGCGTCGGCGTCCTCATCGCCGACCCGACGATCACGTCGCCGACCCAGGGCGAGGCGCTCACCGGCTCGACGATCACGTTCGCCGGTCGCGGCACCCCGGGCAGCAACATCGTCCTCGTCTACGGCGACCCGAAGGAGATCTCGCAGATCCTCGCCGACACGGTCGCCGCGATGAAGACGCCGGCCACGGGTGCGCGCGTCGCCCCCAAGGCCTCGTCGCCCTCGGCTCCTGCCGACCAGGCAGCACCGATCGTCGTCGGTCAGGACGGGACCTGGAGCGTCACGTACAAGGCCGCTCCGGGCGCCTACAGCGTCCTCGCGCAGGGCGTCCTCCTCGACCCGAACGGCGTGCCCGCGGCCGACGAGAACGGCAACCTGATCGAGACCGGCATCGCCGGCCCCGTGTCGTTCACGCTCGCCGCGACCGTCACGACGGCCGCCGACGGCTCGCCCACGACGCTCGCCTTCACGGGCTCGAACGACGGCCCGTACCTCGCCGCCGGCGGGCTCCTGCTCGTCGTCGGTGCCGGCCTCGTCGTCGCCTCGCGTCGCCGCCGGACGCTCGCCGAGTAACGCGGCAGCACCGCACACAGCACCACCGGAAAGCCCGTCCGCGCCTCTCGCGCGGGCGGGCTTTTCCGCGCCCGGAAGCCGGGGTGTTAGGGAACCGTAAGGGATCCGTTCGCACCCGTATGGAAGTCGTGAGGGGACCGTTCGGAGAGCCCCGGCAGGTGTCTACTCATCTGCTGTGCCCCCGCGGGCACCCGAGCCCCACCGGCTCGGCCCCGGAATCTCCGAATGGAGTCGAAGTGCTCGACATCGTCTACCTGCTCGTGGTGGCGGCCGTCTTCGCGGTCATCGCCCTCGTCGCGACGGGGGTGGAGAAGCTGTGATCGTCTTCACCGTCATCGCGGCCCTCCTCGCAGCGGCGAGCCTCGTCTACCTGATCTACGCCCTCGTGAAGCCGGAGAAGTTCTGATGCCCGACGCCCTCGCCGGGATCCTCCAGATCCTGACCCTCGCCGTCGTCCTGGTGCTGCTCTACCGGCCCCTCGGCGACTACATGGCCCACATCTACTCGACGAAGAAGGACCTCAGGGTCGAGCGGGTCTTCTACCGCCTCATCGGCGTCGACCCGCTGTCCGAGCAGACCTGGCGCGCGTACCTCCGCGGCGTCCTCGTCTTCTCCGTCGTGGGTCTGATCTTCGTCTACGTCATCCAGCGCATGCAGGCCGTCCTGCCCTACTCGCTCGGGTTCCCCGCGATCCCCGAGGGGCTCGCGTTCAACACCGCCGCGTCGTTCGTGACCAACACGAACTGGCAGTCGTACTCCCCCGACGTCACCATGGGCTACGCGGTCCAGCTCGGCGGGCTCGTCGTGCAGAACTTCGTGTCGGCCGCGGTCGGCATCGCCGTCGCCGTGGCGCTCATCCGCGGGCTCGCCCGCATCAGGTCGGGCACGCTCGGCAACTTCTGGGTGGACCTCACCCGGGGCATCCTGCGCCTGCTCCTCCCGATGGCGATCGTCGCGGCCGTCGTCCTGATCGTGGGCGGCGTGATCCAGAACTTCAACGGGTTCACCGACGTGCAGACGATCACGGGCGGAACGGCCAGCATCCCCGGCGGCCCGGTGGCCTCGCAGGAGGCGATCAAGGAGCTCGGCACCAACGGCGGCGGCTTCTTCAACGCCAACTCGTCGCACCCCTTCGAGAACCCGACGGCCTGGACGAACCTCTTCGAGATCGCCCTCATGCTGATGATCCCGTTCTCGCTCCCCCGCACCTTCGGCCGCCTCGTCGGCGACAAGCGCCAGGGCAACGCGATCGTCGCCGTCATGGTGACCATCTACGCCGTCTCGCTCACCGCGATGACGTTCTTCGAGCTGAACGGCGCCGGAACGGCGACCAAGCTCGCAGGAGCCGCGATGGAGGGCAAGGAGGACCGCTTCGGCGTCTGGGCCTCCACCCTGTTCGCGACGTCGACGACCCTCACCTCGACCGGTGCGATCGACTCGGCGCACGACTCCTTCACGTCGCTCGGCGGGATGATGGCGCTGATCAACATGATGCTCGGCGAGGTCGCCCCGGGCGGCACCGGCTCCGGCCTCTACGGCATGCTCATCCTGGCGATCATCACCGTGTTCATCGCGGGCCTCCTCGTCGGACGCACGCCCGAGTACCTCGGCAAGAAGATCGGGCCGCGCGAGATCAAGCTCGCCTCGATCTACATCCTGATCACCCCGACGCTCGTCCTGGCCGGCACCGCGCTCAGCTTCGCGATCCCCGCCGTCCGCGACAACGTCGAGAAGGTCTCGATCTGGAACCCGGGCCTCCACGGCTTCACCGAGGTGCTCTACGCGTTCACCTCCGCCGCGAACAACAACGGCTCCGCCTTCGCGGGGATCACGGCGAA